>NZ_CP009455.1:2048744-2731658 GCF_000759535.1 Pseudomonas cremoricolorata
CCGAAGAAAAAATCCGCATAGGCTTCGCCGCCCTCAGCAGCTCATAGGCCTCAGCGCTGCGACACACGCCGGTGCAGGTGCGCGCCGGCCAGCTCCAGCAGCGCAGTGCAAAAATGAATGATCACCGACGCCTCCATGTCGGCGCGCAAGGTGATGCGCACCGCAGCGCTGCCATTGGGCACGATGGGAAAGAACACTGCCGAGGTCAGGTAGCCCAAGTCGGCCAGGCGCGCCGACAGCTGGTTGGCGCTTTGCGCGTCACCGGTGCGCACCAGTCGGATCGGTGAGCGGCTGCCGGCCTGTTCGCTCGGCACCAGCGAGTCGAACAGCTTGAGGTTTTTCTGCAGTTTGTCCTGCGCGGCCTTCAAGGTCTGGGTTCTGTGCAGCTCGATCGACGCAAGCCCTGCACCGATCATCGCGGTATTGAGACTCTGTGACCAGTTGGTCGGCCCACCGTAGCGGTGAATCAGGCGCTTGTGCCGTTCGCTGCCCAGCATCACCAGCCCGCCGCCGGCGCCGAACGACTTGTCCAGGGAGGCGACGATGATGGTCTGTTCGTTGTCCTGGTCGATCTCCGGGCGCACCAGCCCGGCGCCTTGCTCGCCCAAGGTGGAGAGGGCGTGGGAGTCATCCAGGTACAGCAGCAGGCCGTAGCGATCCTGCAGGAACAGCAAGCCTTCGAGGTCGCACATCCCGCCCATGCTGTAGAGCCCGTCGGCGACGTAAGCCACGCGCGGATGATCGCGACACAGCTGTTCGAGCTGATCCATGTCGTTGTGCGGCAGGGTCAGTACCTGGGTTTCGTCGGCGCAGGCAGATTTGGCATGGCTCATCGAGGCATTGGCGAAACGGTCGAAAACCAGTGTCGGCGGCTGCTTGTCGGAGAAAATTCCGGCGGCCAGTAATGGCAGCACGCCTGCGCTGGCTGCGCTGCACGACAAGGTCGCCAGGCAGTGGCTCTGGAACAGCTCCGAGAGCCGCCACTCGTAATCGTCCAGCACCCCCAGCTTGCAGCGGTTGCGTGAATTGGCGATACGCAGCGTGCCGTTCTGGCGAATCGCATCCACCGCGCCATTGAGCAGGCGCGGGTGATAGTCCAAGCCCAGGTAGGAACTGGTGCAGAAGTGATGCAAACGCCTGCCGAACTGATCGGCCAGGTGGTTCGGCGCCAGCACCGTGACATTCAGCCCCGACAGCCGGCTGCGCTGCGAGCAGTCCCAGCTCGTCTCGGCCGTGTCGATGACCCGTTTGTAGTTGCCATGCTGATTGTGGTTGCCGTTCATGGGTGAACCTCGCCGAAGGAAGGGCGACAGCATGACGACGAAACGGGAGCGGGCTAATCAGACGCTTCCGGCGCGAGGGCGGCGTTTTCTGGTGGGGGGAGTTGGTACAGGCAGCAGGTGTTGGTCTGTGCGTTTGATATGAATAAAAGGCCCGGCGGATTGGGCCGCTTGGCGGCCCATCGCGGCTAAAGCCACTCCTACAGGGAGCGGCTTTAGCCGCGATGGACTGCGAAACAGCCCCAATTCGTGTTGCATCAAGCTTGAATGAATAGCACCCGGCTACCCAATGCCTGCACTTACTGCCCGTAAACCGGCAGCTTCTTGCAGATCGCCTTGACCTTCTCACGCACGGCGTCGATCACCGCTTCGTCGTTCAGGTCAGCGAGGATGTCGCAGATCCAGCCGGCCAGTTCGCGGCATTCGGTTTCCTTGAAGCCGCGGGTGGTGACGGCTGGGGTGCCGAAGCGCAGGCCGGAGGTTACGAACGGCGAGCGTGGGTCGTTGGGTACCGAGTTCTTGTTGACGGTGATGAAGGCTTTGCCGAGCGCTGCGTCAGCGTCTTTGCCAGAGATGTCCTGCTTGATCAGCGAGAGCAGGAACAGGTGGTTTTCGGTACCGCCGGAGACCACGTCGAAGCCGCGCTCGATGAACACGCTGGCCATGGCCTGGGCGTTCTTCACCACTTGTTGCTGGTAGGCCTTGAACTCAGGCTGCAGCGCTTCCTTGAAGCAGATCGCCTTGGCCGCGATGACGTGCTCCAGCGGGCCGCCCTGGGCGCCTGGGAAGACGGCGCCGTTGAGCTTCTTCTCGATCTCGGGGTTGCTGCGGGCCAGGATCAGGCCGCCACGTGGACCGCGCAGGGTCTTGTGGGTGGTGGTGGTGACCACATCGGCGAACGGGACCGGGTTGGGGTAGACGCCAGCAGCGACCAGGCCTGCGACGTGGGCCATGTCGACGAACAGGTAGGCACCGACCTTGTCGGCAATGGCGCGGAAGCGCGGGAAGTCCAGCACCTGCGAGTAGGCCGAGAAACCAGCGACGATCATCTTCGGCTTGTGCTCGACGGCCAGGCGCTCAACTTCGTCGTAGTCGATCAGGCCGTTGCCGTCGATGCCGTACTGCACGGCGTTGTACAGCTTGCCCGAAGAGCTGACGCTGGCGCCGTGGGTCAGGTGACCCCCGTGGGCCAGGCTCATGCCCAGGATGGTGTCACCGGCCGACAGCAGCGCCAGGTAGACCGCAGCGTTGGCCTGGGAACCGGCGTGGGGCTGAACGTTGGCGTAATCGGCGCCGAACAGTTCCTTGGCACGGTCGATGGCCAGTTGCTCGACCACGTCGACATACTCGCAACCGCCGTAGTAGCGCTTGCCTGGGTAGCCTTCGGCGTACTTGTTGGTCAGCACCGAACCCTGGGCTTCCATGACGGCAGGGCTGGTGTAGTTTTCCGAAGCGATCAGCTCGATGTGCTCTTCCTGGCGCAGCGCTTCCTGCTGCATGGCGTCGAAGAGCTCTGCGTCGTACTTGGCAATGGTCAAATCACGGCTGAACATGGCGGTCCTCAAGGATCGGGCGGGAAAGGGGCAACATTCTACAGCATTGGGCAGCGGCAAGCTTCAAGCGGCAAGCGGCAAGTTGAAGCAGCACAGCTTTTTTCTTGTCGCTTGCCGCTAGCAGCTTGCCGCTGCCTCACTCCAGCATGAACAGCGCCTCATTACTGAACTGCGCTTCGAACTGGTGGGCCGACATCGGGCGGCCGAACAGGTAGCCCTGCACTTCGTCGCAGTCGTGTTCGCGGAGAAACTCCAGTTGCTCGTGGGTCTCCACGCCTTCGGCGATCACCGTCAGGTTCAGGCTGTGGGCCATGGCGATGATCGCGCGGGCGATCTGCGCGTCCTGCTCACCGCAGGGCAGGCCGTCGACGAAGGTGCGGTCGATCTTCAGTACGTCGATGGGGAACTGCTTGAGGTAGTTGAGCGACGAGTAGCCGGTGCCGAAATCATCCACCGCGATGCTCAGGCCCAATTGCTTGAGGCTGGCGAGCATCTGCATGGCTTCATCGACCTCGCGCATGAGGATGCTTTCGGTCAGTTCCAGCTCCAGGCAACCCGGCGACAGGCCGGTCTCTTGCAGAATGCCGGCGATACGCGTGCCCAGCTGGCCGTCGGAGAACTGCCGGGCCGAGAGGTTGACGGCTACCTTGGGCACACGCACGCGGGCTTCGCGCCAGATCTGCAACTGCCGACAGGCCTCGCGCAAGACCCAGTCGCCGACCTCCACCACCAAACCCAGTTCTTCCAGCACGGGAATGAACTCGCCTGGCGGCACCAGGCCGCGGCGCGGGTGACGCCAGCGCAGCAGCGCCTCGGCACCGGTCAGGCGTTTGCCATCGCCGCTGAACTGCGGCTGGTAATACAGCACGAACTCCTTCTGCTCCAGGGCGTGGCGCAGGTCGCTTTCCAGCTCAAGGCGCTCCAGGGCGCTGGCGTTCATGTCGGCCTGGTAGAACTGGAAGTTGTTCTTGCCGCGCTCCTTGGCGTGGTACATCGCGGTATCGGCGTTCTTCATCAGTTGGCTCAGCTCGCTGCCGTCCTGTGGACTGAGGGCGATGCCGATGCTGGCGGTGACGAAGAACTCACGGTTTTCCAGCACGAACGGTCGCACCAGGCTGGCGAGGATGTTCTCGGCCACATGGATCGCGCGGGTCAACGAAGCCTCGCGGCTGGGCCGGGGTTGCAGCAGCAGGGTGAACTCGTCGCCGCCCATGCGCGCCACGGTGTCGTCGTCGTGGACACAGGCCAGCAGCCGCTCGGCCATGTCCTTGAGCATGCGATCGCCCGCAGCGTGGCCGAGCGAGTCGTTGATCGGCTTGAAACGGTCGAGATCGAGGAACATCAGCACCACCCACGAGGTGTTGCGCTGCGCCTGTTGCAAGGCGGTGTAGAGGCGATCCTGGAACAGCGTGCGGTTGGGCAGGTGGGTCAGGGCGTCGTAGTAAGCCAGGCGATGGATGCGCTGCTCGCTGGCCTTGCGCTCACTGATATCGGTGAAGAAGCACACGTAGCTGGCCAGATCGCCTTCGTCGTCGACCACCGCGGTGATGCCGACCCAGGCCGGGTAGTGCTCGCCGCTGCGGCGCTTGAGCCAGACTTCGCCTTCCCAGCTGCCGCGCTGGTGCAGTTGCTTGAGCACGTAGCGCAGGTGGGCCTCTTGCTGATTGTCGACCACCAGCATGCCTGGCAACTGGTCGAGCACGTCACTGACCGCGTGACCACTGACCCGGCTGAAGGCTTCGTTGGCCTGGAC
The DNA here is from genome assembly GCF_000759535.1 of Pseudomonas cremoricolorata. NCBI lineage: Bacteria > Pseudomonadati > Pseudomonadota > Gammaproteobacteria > Pseudomonadales > Pseudomonadaceae > Pseudomonas > Pseudomonas cremoricolorata. Next base: position 2,053,331 of record NZ_CP009455.1, read on the forward strand.
GATGTAGCCGGCCGGGTCGGTGATGAGAATGGCCGAGGTTGAGTGCTCGAAGACGGTCGCAGCCATGCGCAGGTCTTTCTCGGCCCGGCGTTGCTGGCTGATGTCACGGCCCACGCCGAGAATGCCTTCGAAGCCGCCATGCTCGTCCCAGACCAGCACCACGCGCAGCTCGATGGGAATCTTGCGGCCATCGGCGCGCAGGCAGTCGAACACGAACAACTGGGTCGGCAGGTCACTGTGCAGGCGCGCCAGGCGCTCTGGGTCGCCCAGGGCGCTGGTCACCTGTTCGACCAGCTTGAGCACTCCGCTGAGCTGCGCCGGGTTGGCGATGGTCGATTGCCAGCCGTTGCTGAAGATCCACTCCACCTCATAGCCCAGCACCACTTTGACCGATGGGCTGACGTAGTTGAGCTTGAGTTGGCTGTCGGTGGAGAAGATCACGTCGCTGATGCTTTCGGCGAGCATGCGGTAGCGCTGTTCGCTATCACGCAGCGACTCGCTGGCTTCGATCTGCACCGTGACATCCTTGCCGACGCCGATGATGCGTGTCACCTGGCCCGCTGTGTCGCGGGCCAGCACCTGCTCGCGGATGTCGTAGCAACGCCACGAGTCGTCCTGATGACGGAAGCGTGCGTGGTAGTGCAGCGGCTGATCGTCATGGCGGCGCAGGTGCCAGCGCTGGGCGCGGTAGCGTTGGGCGTCGTCCGGGTGCATGAGCATCTCCCAGAAGCGATCGCCCATCTGCGCCAGCTCGGCGCGGCTATAGCCCAACGTCTGGCCAAGGTGGCGGTTGCTGAAGATCATCTGCTGGCTGAGCACGTCTTGCACGTAGAGCTGATCCGGCACCGTGCGCACCACATCCGACCAGAAGCTCTCGCGCTCCAGCGCCGACAGCTCGACCTGCTTGCGGCTGGTGATGTCGCTGATGCTGAGGATCACCGCGCGATAGTCGCGCGGCTCGGGCAGGCGCACCATCAGCCACAAATGCAGGTCGCCGCCTTGGGACGTCGGCAGGCGCACCTCGAGTTCCAGTTGCTGGCGGCGCCCGAGCACGGCATCGATGAGCTGCATGCCGACGCTGTCGCGGCCATCGCCGCTGCCTTCGATCAGCCGCTGCCAGGCGTGCTCGTTGCATTCGACCTCCAGTAGCTGGCGTGCCACCTGGTTCGTCTCGGTGATCTTCAGTTGCTGGAGCAGTGCGCGGCGCAGGTTCGGGTCCAGTGCCAGGCTGTGGCGCAGGCCGGCGCGGTTGCTCAAGTGATGGCGCTCCAGTTGACCCGGCAGGCTCGACAGGTCGAGCACGCACAGCGCCACCCCAGTGCCTTCGAAGATGTCGTGGTAGCGTCGGCGTTCTTCCTGGAGGGTGCGCTGGCGACGCCGCAGGTTGAACAGCGCCAGCACCGGCAGCGAGGCGCACAACAGCACCAGCAGGCATTTGCCGATCAGTGCCGGTAGCAGTTGGTTGCGCGCCTGCGCAGCGTCGAACAGCCCACGCAGCTGCCAGTTGCTGTTGTCGAGAAAACTCAGCAGCACGCTGTCGAGCTGCGTGCTGTCTTCGATCGCCGCATGCTGGGCCAGCACCTCGGCGCTGCGGCTGTTCTCCAGCAGCCACAGTGGATGGCTGGGGCCGTCCAGGCGCTGAGTGAGGCTGTACAGGTACTCGCTGGACAGGCGCAGCAGCCAGTGCCCTGCGCTGGCGCCGTACTCGCCCTGCGCGCCGCGTGGCAGCAGCAGGTAGACGCCTGAGCCATCGCCGGCGTTACTGTAGAAAAACGCCCGGTGCCCGCCCAGACCGAGCAGTTCGTCTATCACGCTGCGCGCTGGGCCCATGCCTTGACTGTCGGCCTGGAGTTGGCCCGCGGCGTCCAGCCAGGCCACGTCCTGCAGTGCCGGCAGGCGCCCCTGAAGCTGCAGGAACGCGCTGTCGACGGCGCTGCCGACAGGGACGTCGATATAGGGCTGCAACAGGGTCAGGGCTTGCTGGGCACGCAACGCCAGGTTCAGTTCCAGGTGATCGGCCAGTTCGGCACTGGCGCCCAGGCTTTGCTCGCGCTGCTCCAGCTGGGTGGCGCGAAACTGCGCGAACAATTGCCAGACGAGCAGGCCCAGCAGCACCAGCACGAGCAGCGCCAGCGCGGCCTTGAGCGAACCACCCAGCGCCTTGGCCGGGGCCACTGGGAGCTGAACTGAAGGTGAGGTGAAGTCGGTCACGCGCTCATCCTGCGAAAGGGCTGGCGATGGCAGGGAAACGCCTGTTGGGCTGGGCCGCAGGCTCGACAAAAGCTGGCGCACTATAAGACTGCGCACTAAGCCTAGACTAGCCTGCTGCAAAACAGGGCGACGCATTATGGCAAAGTGCCAGAGTTCTGTCCTGTCCGGCCCGTCGGGTCGGCAGTGAACGATGGGGTGTGCGAGAATGCCGGCCGTCTCAATGCATGTGTTCCTGGAGAAGCCTGTTTTGGTTACCCACTATTCCCCCAATGGCCTGGAGGCCGCCTGCGGGCGGCGCGCCCAGACGCTGGTCAGCACTGCCGTGAGCGACGAGGTGTCGTGCAAGTCGTGCCAGCGCTCGCTGCTCAAGCCGGCTGCCACCACCGTGGCCAGGACGCCCTCGCTGGCCGAGCTGCGCCAGCAGGCCAGAGCGGCCAAGGCCATTACCGCCCCGCTCGCGGTTGCGCGTTCCGACGCGCCGGCCAGCCACGCACCGCGTGCTGCCGTGCAGCCCGCCAGCGCCAGCGTGGCTCCGGCCTTCAGCGTCAAGGCGGCCTGGGCCGCGCAACTGGCCGAGCAAGGCGGCGGCAACCGGGCCCCGCGTGGCACCCGGCGCAAAAGCCGGGGCTGAACCGCGCCGCCGGCGCTGTCCGGCTTCGTCGGGCCATCTGTGCAAGGTCACGACTTGGCGTAGAATGGCCCGCTTCGTTCCACGACATCTATTTCATTCCGGGACCAGGCCCTGCCTGCGCGCCCGTCGATGTCCTTACCTATCAGAGAGAGGGCTTGGTCTTGGCTCAATACGTCTACACCATGCATCGGCTGAGCAAAGTCGTGCCGCCGAAGCGCGAAATCCTCAAGAACATTTCGTTGTCGTTCTTCCCCGGCGCCAAGATCGGCGTGCTGGGCCTGAACGGCGCCGGTAAATCGACCCTGCTGCGGATCATGGCCGGGGTCGACAAGGAGTTCGACGGCGAAGCCCGTCCGATGCCCGACATCAATGTTGGCTACCTGCCCCAGGAGCCGCAGCTCGACCCGAGCAAGACCGTGCGTGAAGTGGTCGAAGAGGCGGTCAGCGTGATCAAGGACGCCCAGGCGCGTCTGGACGAAGTCTACGCAGCCTACGCCGAGCCGGACGCCGACTTCGACAAACTGGCCGCCGAACAGGCCAAGCTCGAAGCCATTCTGCAGGCGGCCGACGGCCACAACCTCGAACGCCAGCTGGACGTCGCCGCCGACGCCCTGCGCCTGCCGGCCTGGGAGGCGAAAATCGAACACCTCTCCGGTGGCGAGAAGCGCCGTGTGGCGCTGTGCCGTCTGCTGCTGTCGGCCCCCGACATGCTGCTGCTCGACGAACCGACCAACCACCTGGACGCCGACTCGGTGGCCTGGCTCGAGCGCTTCCTGCACGACTTCCCCGGCACCGTGGTGGCGATTACCCACGACCGTTACTTCCTCGACAACGTCGCCGGCTGGATTCTCGAGCTCGACCGTGGCGCCGGCATTCCCTACGAGGGCAACTACTCGGGTTGGCTGGAAGCCAAGTCCGACCGTCTGGCCCAGGAATCCAAGCAGCAAAGCGCCCATGAAAAGGCCATGAAGGAAGAACTGGAGTGGGTGCGCAAAGGTGCCAAGGCTCGTCAGTCCAAGTCCAAGGCACGTCTGCAACGCTTCGAGGAAATGCAGTCGCAGGAATTCCAGAAGCGCAGCGAAACCAACGAGATCTACATCCCTGCTGGCCAGCGCCTGGGCGACAAGGTCATCGAGTTCAAGAACGTCAGCAAGGGCTATGGCGACCGCGTACTGATCGACAACCTGTCGTTCAGCATGCCCAAGGGCGCCATCGTCGGCGTGATCGGTGGTAACGGCGCCGGTAAATCCACGCTGTTCCGCATGCTCATGGGCAAGGAACAGCCGGACTCGGGCAGCATCGAGATTGGTGAAACCGTGCAACTGGCGTGTGTCGACCAGAGCCGTGAAGACCTCGACGGCAGCAAGACGGTGTTCCAGCAGGTGTCCGACGGTTCCGACCAGATCCGCATCGGCAACTATGAAATTCCGTCGCGCACCTACGTCGGGCGCTTCAACTTCAAGGGCGGCGACCAGCAAAAGTTCGTCAAGGACCTGTCCGGTGGTGAGCGCGGCCGTCTGCACCTGGCGCTGACCTTGAAAGAGGGCGGCAACGTGCTGCTGCTCGACGAACCGTCCAACGACCTCGACGTGGAAACCCTGCGTTCGCTGGAAGAAGCGTTGCTCGACTTCCCTGGCGCTGCCATCGTGATTTCCCACGATCGGTGGTTCCTTGACCGTGTGGCCACGCACATCCTGGCCTACGAAGACGATTCCAACGTGGTGTTCTTCGAAGGCAACTACACCGAGTACGAAGCCGATCGCAAGAAACGCCTGGGCGACGCGGCAGCCCAGCCGCATCGCGTGCGTCACAAGAAGCTGGCCCAGTAATTAGCCGGCGGTTGCACGAAAATGGGGCCATGATCGGCCCCATTTTTGTGCTTGGCTTATTGGACCATAATCCGATCCGGCGGGGAATCAGGGGCTCAGAGCAGATCGAATTTTGTATACATTTATATAAACGCACCAAAAAACTTTCATTAAAACGACATTGTGCACTTTTGCAGTGCGGTTGCTCTTGCTAGAGTCGGGAAAAAATCAACAAGTTCCTCCTCTTGGTGAGATGTCTAGCATGATCGAATCCGTCGACAGTTTCCTGGCCCGCCTGCACCAGCGCGACCCTGCCCAACCCGAATTCCACCAAGCCGTCGAAGAGGTGCTGCGCAGCCTCTGGCCCTTCCTCGAAGCCAACCCTCACTACCTGCAGTCGGGCATTCTCGAACGTATGTGCGAACCCGAGCGTGCGGTGCTGTTCCGTGTGTCCTGGGTCGATGACCAGGGCAAGGTGCAGGTCAACCGCGGCTTCCGCATTCAGATGAGCAGCGCCATCGGCCCGTACAAGGGCGGCCTGCGCTTCCACCCGTCGGTGAATCTCAGCGTGCTCAAGTTCCTGGCCTTCGAGCAGGTACTGAAGAACTCGCTGACCTCGCTGCCCATGGGCGGTGGCAAAGGTGGCTCGGACTTCGACCCGAAGGGCAAGAGCGATGGCGAAGTCATGCGCTTCTGCCAGGCCTTCATGAGCGAGCTGTATCGCCACATCGGCGCCGATGTGGACGTACCGGCCGGTGATATCGGGGTCGGCGGCCGTGAAATCGGTTACCTGTTCGGCCAGTACAAGCGTCTGGCCAACCAGTTCACCTCGGTGCTCACCGGCAAGGGCATGAACTATGGCGGCAGCCTGATTCGCCCCGAGGCCACCGGCTATGGTTGTGTGTATTTCGCCGAGGAAATGCTCAAGCGTAAACAGCTGCGCATCGACGGTCACCGCGTGGCGATTTCCGGGTCCGGCAACGTGGCTCAGTATGCTGCGCGCAAGGTCATGGATCTGGGCGGCAAGGTGATCTCGCTGTCCGATTCGGAAGGCACGCTGTACTGCGAAGCTGGCCTCAACGATGCCCAGTGGGATGCCTTGATGGAGCTAAAGAACGTCAAGCGCGGGCGCCTCAGTGCGCTGGCCAGTGAGCTGGGCCTGGAGTTCCGCAAAGGCCAGACGCCGTGGTCGCTGCCCTGCGACATCGCCCTGCCTTGCGCCACGCAGAACGAGCTGAACCTGGAGGATGCCCGCACCCTGCTCGGCAATGGCTGCTTCTGCGTCGCCGAGGGCGCGAACATGCCGACCACCCTCGATGCGGTCGATCTGTTCATCGAGGCCGGCACGCTGTTCGCCCCGGGTAAGGCCTCCAACGCCGGTGGCGTTGCCGTGTCGGGGCTGGAAATGTCGCAGAACGCCATGCGCCTGCTGTGGACCGCAGGTGAGGTGGACAACAAACTGCACAACATCATGCAGTCGATCCACCATGCCTGCGTGCACTACGGCGAAGAGGCCGACGGCAGCGTCAACTACGTGAAAGGCGCGAACATCGCAGGCTTCGTCAAAGTGGCCGATGCCATGCTGGCGCAAGGGGTGGTGTAAGCCGCACTACCTGCCGATCTCGAGCACTTCGATCGACAGATCACCCGCCGGTCGCTTCCAGATCACTTCATCTCCTGGCGCCGCGCCAAGCAGGGCGCGGCCCAGGGGTGAGCCCCAGTTGATCAGCCCGCGGCCGGCATCGGCTTCATCTTCGCCGACCAGTCGCACCACCTGCTGCTGGTCATGCTCATCGACGAAAGTCACCTGGCTGCCGATCTGCACCGTGTCACCGGAGGTCGCGGCAGGCACCACCTGGGCGCTCAACACTCGCGCATTGAAATAGCGCAAATCCCGCTCGTTGTCGGCCAGGCGCTGTTTGTCAGCGCGCTCGCCCTGCGCCTGCAATTGAGCGTGTTCGCTGTTCAAGGTCGCGACCCGCGCCTGCAACTGTGCCAGGCCATTGGCGGTGACGTAGTTGGGCTGGTCGCTGACACGCCGCTCGACCGGCTGGCTGGCCTGGGCGGCGGCGTGGTCTTCGTTGACGAATGCTCGGCTCATCGATGGCCTCCTGTAGAGAGAAGACCATGCTCGCAGAGCGAGGGTTTCGCCGAATGTCCGTAAGCGACGCGGACACGGCCTTTCAGTAGTGATACCACTTCATTTCCAGCATGACCTCGTTCTGCGCCGAGGTCAGGTGACTGAACTCACGCTTGGCGCTCAGGCGCAGGCCCAGGTTGCGCGACAGCTCCCACTGCTGGTTGAGGCTCAGGCTGCGCCGTACCTCGCCATTGGTGAAGAAATCACCCTTGGCCTCAAGGCTCAGGTTGCCCAGCCCGTTGCGCCACAGCACGCCGGTGTTGAAACCGGCAGCGGGGGAGATGAACTCGGCGAAGTCATTGTGGTGTTCGACCCGCGCCGTTCCCAGGGCAAAACCCAGCACCTCGTCGGCCAGTTGCCAGGTACCACCGGCACCGCCATTGACGTGGCTGACCAGCACCTCATCGCCATGCTTGCCCGGCACCCGCTCGAGGCCACCGGCCACTTGCCACGACCACGGTTGCAGCAGGGCGTTGCGCGGGGTCAGTGAGCGGATGGTGGCCAGGTCGAGGCGCTGCACCTGCCAGTCATTACCTTCGTACTGGCGCAGCTTGAGCTGGAGGATTTCGATCTGCGCGCCCAGCGGGAAGCCATAGGCGTTGTCGTTGAGGTCGTGGTAGGCCATGCGCAGGCCATATTCGGCGTAGGCGCGGTCATCACGGGTGCCGACGCCCAGTTGCCAGGTACGCGACTCATGGCCTTCTTCCGGCAGGCCGGGTTTTTCGATCTGCAAGGGCGGCGGCGGATTACGGTTGATCGCCCGCAACAGTTCGAAACTGCGAGTGGCTTGCGCCGGATCACGCTCCTGGCCATTGGCGCGGTAGCGCTCCAGCCGGTAGGCGGCGTCCTGCACCAGCGCCTGGCGCTCGCGCGGCAGGGCGGTGAAGCCTGGACTGTGCAATTGCGCGGTGTCGGCACTGAGCGCCAGCACCTGCTGCTGTTCCTCGGCATCCAGCGGTTCTGCCCGGGCCAACAGTTCGCGCTCGCGGGACGGACGGTAGCGGGTGTCGGCGACCAGGCCCGACTGCTTGACCGCCTTGACCGTATCGGTGGGAATCGCGGTCAGGGGGAATTGTGAGGTCAGGTCGAGGGACGGACGTGCCACCTGCAGCAGTTCGAGCAGGCGATACGAGCAGTTTTCGTCGAAGAAGAAGTAGTCGAACTGCACCTGCTTGAGTTCCCAGACGTGCTCGACCATGCGCCCGGTTTCTTCCGGCGTCAGGTTCAGCTGGTATTCCCACAGGTCGCGGTTCTCCAGGCTGCGGTATTCAGAGAGCTTGTCCTGGTAAGGCATCAGCGCGAACAGGCCGGGGTAGCCGCCGGCCAGGCCTTTCCAGGCGTACAGAATGCTGTTGTCACTGCCTTCGATGTACGCGCCGAAGTTGATCGCGTAGCTCAGCAGCGAGGTTTCGTTGCTGTGGGTATCGGCTTTGTCGATACGCAGCAAGGTGTGGCCGAACATCGACGACGGGCTGTTCAGGTAGGCCGCCGGGAAGATCAGCGCTGCGCTGTGCGGTGCGACATCGGCATACCATTCGCGGTATTCGCTGCAGTCCGGGCGCGGCAGATCGGTCAGGGTCAGTTGCTCGCGCAGCCAGCGCGTACGCGCTGGGAATACACACTGCGCATGTTGGTTGCCCAGGCTGGAGGGGGCATACAGCGCCGCGACGGTCGCTTGCAGCTCTTGCGCGGGATGATGCGCGCCGTCGTCAGCGAGGAAGAATTTGCGGTCGTCGACATAGCTGCGCCAACCGCCCAGCTTGCCTTTTTCGTAATGCCCCAGGGCGATCCAGTACGGCAGGTCAGCCAGCTGCTGCGCGCGGGCCGAATCGAGGTGGGGTGCGGCATGCAGCGGTGCGCTGACGCTGAGCGCCAGCAGGGAAAGGCGTTTGAGCATGTCGGGCAACTAGGTCAGGAGGAGGCCGATAGGATGCACCGAACCCGCCCTGTTGTGCAGGGCGGGTTGGCAGGACTCAAGCCTCGGTGGCGTACTTGGCCAGTTGCGGGTCGGTCTTGAGGACCGCGAGGGTGTTGGTGTGCACGGTCTCGGCGTTGACGTCCGCGCTGTTGAAGATCTGCTGGAAGTGCTCGTGAGTGACGGAGGCGAAGCGCGCACGATCTTCAGGCGCCACACCCATGACCACGGCGTAGGTGGTCAGGGCTTCGCCCTGGCCTTGCGCCATGTCTTCGGACAGCTCGTTCATCATGCCATTCATGGCAAGCCAGGATTTGCCGCCGTAGGTCAGCGAAGCCTTGGTCGAGCAACCATTGGTGCCCGAGGTCATGCCGAAGGTGGCGTTACCCGAAGTGCCGTTGGTGGTTGAAGCCAGGAAATGGGCCGGAGTACCGCGCTGGCCCTCGAACAGCATGTTGCCCCAACCGCAGTTCGGGCCGCCTGGCGCTTCGGCCATGGCGTTGATCGAAACTGCGGCGAACAGGGTACCCAGAAGAATCCGTTTCATAGCATTGTTCTCTTTTTCGTAGACGTTCCAATGGTCAGGGTCTGGCAGCGAGATGCCAGTTCGGGAAGTCTTTCTACTCCTCCCGCGCAATTTGGAGTCTAGGCCGGTTGCAAAGGTTGCGTGGCTTATCGCTAAAAATTTGCGCGTGTGCGACTGCGACATAAAGTCCGAGCGAGCCTTGCCAGTCGTGCGCAGGCAGCGCCAGAATGCCAGCACTGCCCGCCGAACTAAGGAAACCCAATGCCCGATCCTGTCGCCTCGCGCCTGCGTCTCGCGCCTGAAGCCCTGACCCGGCGTTTCTCCGCTGAACAGTTCGACTTTTCCACCACCGATGATCTGGAGCCGTTCCGTGGCGTACTGGGCCAGGAGCGCGCCGTCGAGGCCTTGCAGTTCGGCGTGGCGATGCCGCGTCCCGGGTATAACGTCTTCGTCATGGGCGAGCCCGGCACCGGCCGCTTCTCGTTCGTCAAACGCTACCTGAAAGCCGAAGGCAAGCGTCAGAAGACCCCGGCCGACTGGGTTTACGTCAACCACTTCGACGACCCCCGCGAGCCGCGCGCGCTGGAGCTGCCATCGGGCAGCGCCGGTGACTTCGTCGCCGACATGCATGGCCTGATCGACAACCTGCTGGCGACTTTCCCGGCGGTGTTCGAACACCCCTCGTTCCAGCAGAAGAAGGGCGCCATCGACCGCACCTTCAACCAGCGCTACGACCGCGCCCTCGACGTCATCGAGCGCGCCTCGCTGGAGCGTGATGTGGCGCTGTACCGCGACAGCAGCAATGTCGCCTTCACCCCGATGGCCGATGGCAAGGCGCTGGATGAAGCCGAGTTCGCCCAGTTGCCTGATGAAGTGCGCGAGCGTTTCCACAGCGATATCGCCGCCCTGGAAGAGCGCCTCAACGAAGAACTGGCCAGCCTGCCGCAGTGGAAGCGCGAGTCGAACAATCAGCTGCGTCAGCTCAACGAAGAAACCATCACCCTGGCCCTGCAGCCGCTGTTGGCGCCGCTGTCGCAAAAGTATGCGGAAAACGCCGGGGTCTGCGCCTACCTGCAATCGGTGCAGCTCAACCTGCTGCGTACGGTGATCGAGCAACTGGTCGAAGACAGCAAGACCGACGCCGCCGCGCGCAAGCTGCTCGAAGACCAGTACGTGCCGAGCCTGGTCGCCGGTCACGCCGGCAACAGCGGGGCGCCGGTGGTGTTCGAGCCACACCCGACCTACGACAACCTGTTCGGGCGCATCGAATACAGCACCGACCAGGGCGCGCTGTACACCTCCTACCGGCAACTGCGCCCCGGCGCACTGCACCGCGCCAATGGCGGTTTCCTGATTCTTGAAGCCGAGAAAATGCTCGGCGAGCCGTTCGTCTGGGACGGCCTCAAGCGCGCCCTGCAGTCGCGCCAGTTGAAGATGGAATCGCCGCTGGGCGAACTCGGCCGGGTCGCGACCATCAGCCTGACCCCGCAAGTGATTCCGCTCAGCGTCAAGCTGGTGATCATCGGCTCGCGCCAGCTGTACTACGCCCTGCAGGACCACGATTCGGACTTCCAGGAGATGTTCCGCGTGCTGGTGGACTTCGACGAAGACATGCCGATGGTCGACGAGAACCTCGAGCAGTTCGCCCAGTTGCTGCGCACCCGTACCAACGAAGAGGGCATGGCGCCGCTGACCAGCGATGCCGTGGCGCGCCTGGCCACCTACAGCGCGCGCCTGGCAGAAAACCAGTCGCGGCTCTCGGCGCGCATCGGTGACCTGTTCCAGCTGGTCAGCGAAGCCGATTTCATTCGCCAACTGGCCAGCGACGAGATGACCGACGCCGGCCACATCGAACGCGCGCTGCGGGCCAAGGCCACACGCACCGGGCGGGTATCGCAACGGGTGCTGGACGACATGCTCGCCGGCATCATCCTCATCGACACCCACGGCGCCGCCATCGGCAAGTGCAACGGCCTGACCGTGCTGGAAGTGGGGGATTCGGCCTTCGGCATGCCGGCGCGTATTTCCGCGACCGTCTACCCCGGGGGCAGCGGCATCGTCGACATCGAGCGCGAGGTCAACCTCGGCCAGCCGATTCACTCCAAGGGGGTGATGATCCTCACCGGCTATCTGGGCAGTCGCTACGCCCAGGAATTCCCCCTGGCGATTTCCGCAAGCATCGCGCTGGAGCAGTCGTACGGTTATGTCGACGGCGACAGCGCTTCGCTCGGTGAGGCCTGCACGCTGATTTCGGCACTGTCGCGTACCCCGCTCAAACAGTGCTTCGCCATCACCGGCTCGATCAACCAGTTCGGTGAGGTGCAGGCGGTAGGTGGCGTCAACGAGAAGATCGAAGGCTTCTTCCGCCTGTGCCAGGCCCGTGGGTTGACAGGTGAGCAGGGGGTGATCATTCCCAAGGCCAACGTCGCCACGCTGATGCTCGACCAGCGCGTGCTGCAAGCGGTGGAAAACGGCCAGTTCCACGTCTATGCGGTCAGCCAGGCCGATGAGGCCCTGAGCCTGCTGGTTGGCGAGGATGCCGGCACCCCGGATGCGCAGGGTGAATTCCCCGAAGGCAGCGTCAATGCGCGGGTGGTCGAGCGGCTGCGTTTCATTGCCGAGATGGTCAGCGAGGAAGACATCAAGGAGGCAGAAAAAGAACGCCTTGAAAGCATGGTGGCGCAGGCAAAACCTGACTAGTCAATAAACCGGCGCTGAAGGCGAATGGCTACCGTTCGGCGCCGGTTTTCCAACTGTCAGTCACTCTCTACTACGCTCAAGCAAGGACGGTTTCAGGGTTCACGACGAAAACAGCCCTGCCGGTAGGGGGCTGAAGGTGCTCGATCAGAGGGGCGGCCGCCATGCGCAACCTCAGCCTCACCCGCCAGTGCCTGGGCCTGGTGACCCGTATCGAATGCTCGATCCGCCCGCTGGCCGGCGACAACGGCCTGTGGACGCTGCTGTTCGCCGCTGGCATGCAGGGCGAGCAACCTACGGCGATCAAGGCCCAAGGGCCGTTTCATGGGCCATTGGTGGCCGAGTCGGTCATGAATGCCATCGTCGACAGCCTGACCTTGCACGGGTACCAGGTCGCCGACGACCCGCAGATCTGGTGCGTGCATCTGCAGGGGCAACTGCGCCGCATCAACGGCGAACGCTGTCGCAACCTTGGGGATTATCAATTCCACCCTGAGCAGTAAGCGCGCAGCGGGCAGTGATGGGTATCTGCCACGGGCTTTTTCTGTCACAGCCTGCTGGATATACTCGCCCGCGCTGTCCCGCCACCTGATGAGTCCTCTCCCCATGGAACGCTTTCTTGAAAACGCGATGTACGCCTCCCGCTGGCTGCTCGCTCCGATCTACTTTGGCCTGTCGCTGGGCCTGCTGGCCCTGGCGCTGAAATTCTTCCAGGAAATCATTCACGTTCTGCCCAACGTATTCAGCATGGCCGAGGCCGACCTGGTGCTGGTGATCCTGTCGCTGATCGACATGTCGCTGGTCGGTGGTCTGCTGGTGATGGTGATGTTCTCCGGCTACGAGAACTTCGTGTCACAGATGGACATCGACGAGGGCAAGGAAAAGCTCAGCTGGCTGGGCAAGATGGACTCCACCTCGCTGAAGATGAAAGTCGCGGCGTCCATCGTGGCGATTTCTTCGATTCACCTGCTGCGGGTGTTCATGGATGCGCAGAACATCTCTACCGAGTACCTGATGTGGTACGTGATCATCCACATGACCTTCGTGGTTTCGGCGTTCGTCATGGGTTATCTGGACAAGCTCACCAAACACTGACCATCGATCCGCGGCGGGCCCATGCCCGCCAGACCAGCGGCGCTCGCTGCGGGTTGTGCTTTACCTCGATCTGTACGAAAAATGAGCCTCCATGGCCGTGTGCCCAGAGGTGTGTCCATGAACCTGCATCAGCTTCATCTCGAGGCCATCGCTGGCCGTGTGGAAGAACTCAACCTGATCGGCATCGAGGGCGGTGATTACCTGCTCGAAGCCTGCCTTGATGGCAAACCCCATCCACTTGCCGACGCCCAGGGCCAGCGCCTGCGGGTGCGCTCGGTAACCGAGGCCCGCGAGCTGCTGCAGGCCCTGCCCATCGAGTCGATGAATCTGGTGCACTGGTCGGTGCAGGACGAGATGTGCGGCATGGGCGTGCACCCCGAAGAAGACATCAAAGTCGCCATCTCGCCCCATCCGACCTGGTAGCTGATTACCCGCGCGCGGGTGTGCTAGGCTGCTCGCCCTTTATCATTCAGGGCGCAGCGTTCGTGCGCCCGGCAGCGGAGCAAGCCAATGTCCGAACTCAATCTGTCCACCGACGAAACCCGCGTCAGCTACGGCATCGGCCGCCAGCTGGGCGGTCAGCTGCGTGACAATCCGCCACCGGGTGTCAGCCTCGAAGCCATCGTCGCTGGCCTGACCGACGCCTTCAACGGTGCCGAAAGCCGCGTCAACGAAGCCGACCTGTCGGCCAGCTTCCAGGTGATCCGTGAAGTGATGCAGGCTGAAGCTGCGGCCAAGGCCGAAGCGGCAGCGGGCGCTGGCAAGGCATTCCTCGCCGAAAACGCTCAGCGCGAAGGCGTGATCACCCTGGCCTCGGGCCTGCAGTACGAAGTGGTCACCACTGGCGAAGGCGCCAAGCCTGGCCGTGACGACACCGTGCGTACCCACTACCACGGCACCCTGATCGACGGTTCGGTGTTCGACAGCTCGTACCAGCGTGGCCAGCCTGCCGAATTCCCGGTGGGCGGCGTGATCGCCGGCTGGACCGAAGCCCTGCAACTGATGAACGCCGGCAGCAAATGGCGCCTGTACGTGCCGAGCGAGCTGGCCTACGGCGCCCAGGGCGTTGGCAGCATCGCCCCGCACAGCGTTCTGATCTTCGACATCGAGCTGCTCGACGTCCTGTAATTCCCCGCCTCACTGCGCGCGGGGCGCTGCATCTGGCCCCGCAACGCGCTTTTCAGTGCCCCCATTGCGCGCCACCCGGGCGCAACGCTCTGGCATAGCAGAATAGAAACAGGTTACGCACCAGTTCCTTGAGCACGATCGGTTCGCTGGAATTCAGCCCGTCGAGGTCGAGGTCGCCCTGATCGCGCAGTTCGTCGATGGCGTCTTCGCCAAGCACCGCGCAGACTTCGCCGGTCTCGCGATGGAGGATGCGCAGGTAAGGTTGAGGGCGGTCGAGCCAGGCGTCGATGAGGTAGGTCATGGGGTTTCTCCTTGGAAAGCGTTTCCAATGAGAATAATTCTTATTATCAGAATAGCAAGCGCCTATTGGCGGATTTCATGATTCTGTGCGTGATCCCTTTGCAGGATCTGCCAGGGCCACCTTCAGGCAGCCCCGTGCACAGCGCGATCAGACCTTGCGCACGAATTCCGACTTCAGCTTCATGGCGCCGATGCCGTCGATCTTGCAATCGATGTCGTGATCGCCGTCGCACAGGCGAATGTTCTTCACCTTGGTGCCGACCTTGACCACCAGCGACGAGCCTTTGACCTTGAGGTCTTTAATGACGGTCACGGTGTCGCCGTCCTGCAACACGTTGCCGACCGAATCCTTCTTCACCACTTCATCGCTGGCCGCCTCGGCGTCGCCGCTGGCCGACCACTCGTGGGCGCATTCAGGGCAGATCAGCTGGGTGCCGTCTTCGTAGGTGTATTCGGAATTGCATTTGGGGCAGGGGGGCAGCGTGCTCACTTCGGTTCCTTAAGCAGGGGGCGGAAAGGCCCACATTGTATAAGGTATTGGTGGCGAAGTGTTTATGTCCGGACAAATGCAGCGCGGGTGAACCTCCCGTTGCGAGTTATGCAGCAGGGGGTTCACCCGCGAGGATGGAGCGCTGGGGAATCAGTGCGTACGTGCGACGGCGAACTCGCTCAGTTCAATCAGGGCCGTGCGGTACTCGCTGGCCGGCAGCACTTCCAGGCATTCGATGGCGCGCTTGACGTAGTCGCGTGCCAGCTCGGCGGTGTACTTCAATGCGCCGGATTGCTCGACCGCCAGGCGAATCTGCTCGAGGTCTTCCAGGCCGCCTTTCTGGATGGCCTGGCGTACCAGCGCGGCCTGCTCGGGCGTGCCTTCGCGCATGGTGTAGATCAGCGGCAGGGTCGGTTTGCCTTCGGCCAGATCGTCGCCGACGTTCTTGCCCAGGGTTTGCGAGTCGCCTTTATAGTCGAGCAGGTCGTCGACCAGCTGGAAGGCCACACCCAGGTGGTCACCGAAGGTGCGCAGTGCTTCGCACTGGCTTTGATCGGCACCGGCCAGGGCGGCGGCGCTGTGGGTCGAGGCTTCGAAGAGCATGGCGGTCTTGCCACGGATGACCTCCATGTACACCTCTTCGCTGGTGCTGGCGTCGCGTACCCGCGACAGTTGCAGCACTTCCCCTTCGGCGATGACTCGCGTCGCGCGCGACAGAATCTGCATGACCGGCATCGAGCCCAGCTCGACCATCATTTCGAACGAGCGCGAATAAAGGAAGTCGCCCACCAGCACGCTCGGCGCATTGCCCCACAGGGCGTTGGCGGTGGAGCGGCCACGGCGCATGCCGGACATGTCGACGACATCGTCATGCAGCAAGGTGGCGGTGTGGAGGAACTCGATGGTCGCGGCGAGCAGGCGCAGGTCGTCGCTTTCGCGGCCCAGGGCCTTGCCGCAGAGCAGCACCAGCAGGGGGCGCAAGCGCTTGCCGCCGGCCGAGGTGATGTAGTCGCCGATCTTCGATACCAGCGGCACGCGCGAGGTCAGCTGCTTCTTGATGATCTCGTCGACGGCACTGAAGTCTTCAGCCACCGCGCGGTAGAAGGATTGGGGTTGCATCGGCTGCTCCATTGAGGTTGCGCGGCATGCTAGGTCGCGGGTACGGGTGTGTCAAGGCGCGTGGCGGCGGGCGCGGGGGCGGTACTTGCAAGGGGCAGGGCGGTTGCGTACAATCGCGCACCCTACTTTCCTGGGCAGCACCTGCCTTACGCAATTGCACCGGGCCTTTCCAGCCTCGTGCAGCCATGCCAGCCAATACTCTTCTTATAAAGCGCTGGGTGAGCAGGATTATCGGAGAAATACCCATGTCTTACGCAGTAATCGTTACCGGCGGCAAGCAGTACAAAGTCGCTGAAGGTGAATACCTCAAGGTCGAGAAACTGGAAGTCGCCACTGGCGAATCCGTAACCTTCGACCGCGTTCTGCTGGTTGCCAACGGTGACGCCGTCACCATCGGTGCTCCAGTCGTCGCCGGCGCTACCGTCGTTGCCGAAGTCGTGTCGCAAGGCCGTCACGATAAAGTGCGCATCATCAAGTTCCGTCGTCGTAAGCACCACATGAAGCGTATGGGCCACCGCCAGTGGTTCACCGAGATCAAAATCACCGGTATCCAGGCTTAATCGCCTCGGTCCCCTGAATTTATTTGGAGAATTGAACCATGGCTCACAAGAAGGCTGGTGGTAGTACTCGTAACGGTCGCGACTCAGAATCGAAACGCCTTGGCGTGAAGATGTATGGCGGCCAGGTTATCAAGCCAGGCAACATCATCGTCCGCCAGCGCGGCACCGAATTCCACCCGGGCTACGGCGTGGGCATCGGCAAGGATCACACCCTGTTCGCCAAGATCGAAGGCGTGATCAAGTTCGAGAAGAAAGGCGAGTTCAACCGCCGTTACGTGAGCATCGTCGCCGCTTAATCGCGACGTCGCTCCAGAAGCCCCGTCATGCGACGGGGCTTTTTCGTTTGTAGTGAGCCTCTTGCAAAGCTGTTTGTATGGGCTGCCGGCGTGGGTTTCTACTGCTGTACGGGGCCGCCGCGCCATCTTCGCAAGAGCCTCAAGGTTATTCAGTATTCAACTCGTCGAGAGGCGAGAGGCGGTTTTTATGAAGTTTGTTGACGAAGTATCCATTCGGGTCAAGGCCGGTGACGGCGGCAACGGTTGCATGAGCTTCCGTCGCGAGAAATTCATCGAGAACGGCGGCCCCAACGGCGGCGACGGCGGTGACGGTGGTTCGGTGTACATGGTCGCCGACGAAAACCTCAACACCCTGGTCGACTACCGTTACACCCGCCACCACGAGGCCCAACGCGGCGCCAACGGCGGCAGCACCGACTGCACCGGCAAGAAAGGCGAAGACCTGTTCCTGCGCGTGCCGGTTGGCACCACGGTGATCGATGCCACCACCCAGGAAGTCATCGGTGACCTGATCAAGCCCGGTCAGAAACTGATGGTCGCCCAGGGCGGCTGGCATGGCCTGGGCAACACCCGCTTCAAGTCCAGCACCAACCGTGCGCCGCGCCAGACCACGCCTGGCAAGCCCGGCGATCAGCGCGACCTGAAGATGGAAATGAAAGTGCTGGCCGACGTCGGCCTGCTCGGCCTGCCCAACGCCGGCAAGAGCACCTTCATCCGCTCGGTCTCGGCTGCCAAGCCGAAAGTTGCCGATTACCCGTTCACCACCCTGGTACCGAACCTGGGTGTGGTCAGCGTCGACCGCTGGAAGAGCTTCGTCATCGCCGACATCCCCGGCCTGATCGAAGGCGCTTCCGAGGGTGCCGGTCTGGGTATTCGCTTCCTCAAGCACCTGGCGCGTACCCGCGTGCTGCTGCACCTGGTGGACATGGCGCCGCTGGACGAAAGCAGCCCGGCCGATGCCGCCGAAGTGATCGTCAACGAGCTGACCCGCTTCAGCCCATCGCTGGCCGAGCGTGAGCGCTGGCTGGTGCTGAACAAGGCCGACATGGTCATGGACGACGAGCGCGATGAACGCGTCAAGGAAGTGGTCGAGCGCCTGCAGTGGGAAGGCCCGGTCTATGTGATTTCGGCGATCTCCAAGCAGGGCACCGAGAAGCTCAGCCACGACCTGATGCGCTACCTCGAAGACCGCGCTGATCGCCTGGCCAACGACCCGGCGTTCGCCGCCGAACTCGCCGAGCTCGACCAGCGCATCGAAGACGAGGCGCGCGCCCAGTTGCAAGCCCTGGACGACGCTCGCACCTTGCGCCGCACCGGCGTCAAGAGCGTGCACGACATCGGCGACGACGATGACTGGGACGACTTCGAAGACGACGAAGACGGCCCGGAAATCATTTACGTGCGCGACTGATTGGTTGCAGCAAGTTGCAGTACACTGGACGCCGCTCAATCGAGCGGCGTTTTAGTATCCACATATCAACGCTATCTACAGATTCGACATAGGTTGGAAAGAAGATGCGAAGCAAGGTGACAGGTGCGCGGCGCTGGGTCGTGAAGATCGGCAGTGCCCTGCTGACAGCCGACGGCAAAGGGCTGGACCGCGGTGCCATGGCGGTCTGGGTCGAGCAGATGGTGGCGTTGCGTGAAGCGGGCGTGGAGCTGGTACTGGTCTCGTCCGGGGCGGTCGCTGCCGGCATGAGCCAACTGGGCTGGAGCACCCGACCGAGCGCGATGAACGAACTGCAGGCCGCCGCCGCCCTGGGCCAGATGCGCCTGGTGCAGGCCTGGGAGTCGAGCTTCGGTGAGCACGGCAAGCACACCGCGCAGATTCTGCTGACCCACGATGACTTGTCCGACCGCAAGCGCTACCTCAACGCACGCAGCACCTTGCGCACTTTGGTCGACCTCGGCGTGGTGCCGGTGATCAACGAAAACGACACAGTGGTCACCGACGAGATTCGCTTTGGCGACAACGACACCCTGGCCGCACTGGTGGCCAACCTGGTGGAAGCCGACCTGCTGGTGATTCTTACCGATCGCGACGGCATGTTCGATGCCGACCCACGCAACAACCCCGAAGCCTCGCTGATCTACGAAGCCCGTGCCGATGATCCGAGCCTGGATGCCGTCGCCGGCGGCACTGGCGGCGCCCTGGGCCGTGGCGGCATGCAGACCAAGCTGCGCGCCGCACGCCTGGCAGCCCGCTCCGGCGCCCACACCATCATCATCGGCGGGCGCATCGAGCGCGTGCTCGATCGGCTCAAGGCCGGTGAGCGCCTCGGCACCTTGCTCTCGCCCGAGCGCGGCATGCTCGCGGCGCGCAAGCAATGGCTGGCCGGGCATTTGCAGACCCGCGGCACGCTGGTGCTCGACGCCGGCGCCGTGCAGGCGCTCAAGGCGGCGCACAAGAGCCTGCTGCCGGTGGGCGTGAAGACCGTGCAGGGCAGTTTCCGCCGCGGCGAGATGGTCATCTGCGTCGACCTCGATGGCCGTGAAGTGGCCCGGGGGCTTGCCAACTACAGTGCGCTGGAAGCGCAGAAAATCATCGGCCAGCCGTCCGACGCCATCGAGGCCATCCTCGGTTACAGCGCCGAGCCCGAGCTGGTCCATCGCGACAACCTGGTTCTGGTCTGAGGAATTTGCCGTGCTGAAACGGATGCTCGCTGTTGTTGCCCTGGCTACACCGCTGCTGGCCGGCGCCGAGGAAATCGGCAATGTGTCGACGGTGTTCAAGTTCGTCGGCCCGAATGACCGTATCGTCGTCGAGGCCTTCGACGATCCCAAGGTCGAAGGCGTGACCTGCTACCTGTCGCGGGCCAAGACCGGCGGCTTGAAAGGTGGCCTGGGCCTGGCCGAAGACCGCGCCGAAGCCTCGATCGCCTGCCGCCAGGTCGGTGCGATCAATTTCAAGGGCGACCTCAAGGACGGCGAAAGCGTGTTCAAGGAACGCACCTCGCTGGTGTTCAAGACCATGCAGGTGGTGCGCTTCTTCGACAAGAAACGCAACACCCTGGTCTACCTGGTTTACAGCGACCGCGTCATCGAAGGCAGCCCACAGAACGCTGTGACGGCGATTCCGATTCTGCCTTGGGTGCAGTGATGTCCGTCATTGTGGGGCAGCTCAACTCTGAGCTGCCCCACAAGCAGTGACCGATCACGCCGCGCCAGCCTCTCCCTCTTCCAGCCGGCTGATGAACTTCCAGTCCGACTCATCGATATAGATCCCGTTCGGCCCGCTGCCGCCTTCCAGGTCGATGGCCACGTGGGCCGAAACCTGTGGCTTGACGCTCGCCAGAATCGGCACGAAGCCCAGTTGCTGGCTGGTTTCCAGCAAGGCGGTCTGGTTGCGTTCGTCGATGTCGGCGGCTTCGTCGAGGTAGTAGGGCAGGCGAATGCGTCCGGCCAGGTCGCGGTCCATCAGGTGCAGCAACAGGTACATGTTGGTCAGCGCTTTGATGGTCATGGTGGTGCCGTTGGACGCAGCGCCGTCGATGTCGGCGTGGATCACCGGCTGGCCGTTGATCTTGGTGATCTCGAAGGCCAGTTCGAACAGCTCTTTCAAGCCCAACTGGTTGTGGTTGGCCGCCACCAGCCGTGCCAGGTATTCCTTGGCCTCTTCGTTCTTCTGGTCCTGCTCGACGCTGTGGGTCAGGTCGAACACCGACAGCGTTTCCCCTTCTTCGTACTTGCCGGCGCTGTGGATGATCTGGTCGATGTGCCGCAGCGCTTCCTTGTTCGGCGCCAGCACCACGCGGAAGCTTTCCAGGTTCGACACCTGACGCTTGTTGATTTCGCGGTTGAACAGCGCCAACTGGTGTTCGAGGCTGTCGTAGTCGCTGCGGATGTTGCGCAGGGTGCGGGCGATGTCGGTGACCGCGGCGCGGCGCGCCTTGGCCAGGGTCAGGGCCTCTTCGCTGCGGTGCGAATAGGCGTTGATCAGCAGGTGCAGGCGGCGCTCGATGTCGTCTTCGTTATCGAACTTGGCCACGCCCTTGAGGCGCACCTGGGCGTACAGCGCCTCGATCTGGTTATCGACCCGCTGCAAGGCCTGCCAGCTGTCCTGGTAGTCATTGAGCAGCGGCAGCAGGTTGTCCATCGAGTCATCGACCACTTCCATGAACGGCGTGCCGGCCGGCAGGTCACTGGGCAGCAGTTGGCGGCGGCGCAGGGCGTCGTCGAGGGTGCGTTGCTTGGACTCGATATCGGACAACTGCCGGCCGACCAGTTGCAGCTTGGCCGACAACTGCTGGACACGTTCGGTGAAGGCATCGCTGGAGCGCTTGAGCTCATCCTGGGCCGCTTCCAGTTGCGCCAGCTGTTCGAGCTTCTCGGCTTCTTCAACGCTCAGGGTCTGGCTGCGGCGATAGTCTTCCAGCGCCTTCTGCGCGTCGAGCACCTGTTGGTACAGCGCCTCGGTCTGGGCCTTGCTGGCGTTGCGGTCGACAGCCACCGACTGCTGGGCCTTGAGCTGCTTGAGTTCTTTGTCGAGGCGATCCTTCTGCTCGCGCAGCGCGGCGCGATCGGCCAGCGCCTGCAACGCCGGTGGGTCGATGTGCGAGAGGTCGATGGCCAGGCCCGGCACTTCGAAGCGCTCGCCGTTGAAGCCGTCAAGCAGGGCTTCGAGGGATTTGACCCACAGCCCGTCGTCGTCCAGGGCGATGCCGCGCTCGCCCAGCGGCAGGCTGAACAGCGCGCCGTTGAACAGGCGCATCAGGCGCTCGACGTCGGCTTGGGAGAACTCCTCGCGCAGCTTGGCGTAGCTGTTGTTGTCGGCGTGGTCGAGCTGCTGACGGACGCTTTTGAGGCGCTGTTCGAGGTCGCGCAGGCGCTCGTCGAGGTCTTCGGCGCTGAACTGACGCGATTGCGCCAGGGCGCCGGCCAGTTCGTCATGGGCGTCCTTGGCCGCCAGCAGTTGCTGCTCGAGCACTTTCACGTCGTCGATCAGGGCGAAGCGATTCTTCAGCACCGCCAGTTCGCCAAGCCAGCGCTGGCAACCGGTGATTTCCCGCTCCAGGCGCATCAGCTCCTGAGTGCCGCTGCGCTGGGTGGTCTGCAGGTTGTCCTGTTCGCTGCGGTAGTGCTCGGCCTGGATCACCAGTTCTTCCTTGCGCGCCATGGCGTATTCCTGCCAGGTGCCGAGCAGGTTATCGAGCAGGGGCGAGATGCGGTGCAGCTTGCCGCGCAGCACATCGCGCTGGGCCACGCCGCCGGCCAGGGCCTCGATCAGCGGGCCGGCGGTGACCAGCGCGTTGTAGTCCTGCTCCATGCGCCGCACGTCGCGGAAGGCTTCCTCGCAGGCAGCGATGTAGTCGACGCTGCCCGAGCGCAGGCTGTGCTCGAACGCATCGAGGAACAGCTGCTTGAGCTTGGCCGCGGTGATTTCGCGCATGTGCAGCAAGTTGATGAACAGCGCGCGGAAGGTCTTGAGGCTGTGCTCGCTGGTCGAGCGCAGCGGGATCAGGGTCAGGTCGAGCGGCACCGAGGTGTGGCCGCCGACCAGCAGTCGGCGCAGTTCGTCGGGTTTGAGTTCATAGGCCTTGAGGCCGTGGCGCTCGAGGTTGGCGAACAGCTCTTTCTGCCGCAGGCAGGTGTCGTCCTGCTGATAGTGGGCCAGGTCCAGCTCGCCTTTGTAGGCGAAGAACTGATGGCCGAAGCCACCGCCCGGGCCACGCCCGACCACCCCCACCACATGGCTGCCGTGGGGCAGCTTGAGTTCGCAGAGGATGTAGCTGGTGTCGCTGGCGAAGTAGAAGCGCCGCGACTGCTCCAGGCTGTACTTGCCGAAGCTCATGTCCGACATGCGCGCCAGGATCGGGAACTGCAGTGCGTTGATCGACGCCGACTTGCCCAGGTTGTTGGCACCGTACACCGACAGCGGGTGTTCGAGGGGGAACAGGCCGAGGCTGTAGCCGGCCGTGTTGAGCAGCGCGAAACGGCGGATGCCGTAGCGTTCCTGGCTCATGCGTCGATCTCCTGTTGCTCGTCACGAATGGCGCGGGCCAAGGCGGCTGCTTCGTCTTCTTCTTCATCCACCGAGGCGGCGTCGTCATCCGGCGCTTCTTCTGCCAGCACCGGAGTCGGTAAGGGCAGTGCGCTGTGCAGCGTGGCGGCCAGGTCGCGATCCTGCTGCACCGACAGGCACACATCGAGGAAGCGGTGCATGGGCGGCAGGAAGCGGTACACGCCACCTTCCTCGTGGGCGAAGCCCAGTTGCGTCATGCGCCGCAGGATCTTTTCTTCCAGCTCTTCGACGCTCTGCACTTCGGCTTGCAGGAACAGGTCACGGTACTTGTCGAGCAGCGAAGGCAGCTCGTCGCGGCCCAGACTGCCGCCGTCGAGCACCGCCATCGGGTCGCGGCCCTGGTCAGCCAGGTGCTCGACCAGGATGAAGGTGAACAGCGACAGGCGCTGGGCGGTCTTGTTGACCTGGGCTGCGGCCTGTTCGGGGACGAAGTAGTAGAAGCCGCGGGTATCGCACACCAGCTCGAAGCCCAGGGCCTTGAACAATGTGCGGTACTGGTCCTGGAAGTTCGACAGTTGCGCGTACAGCTCGGGGTCGCGGCGGCTGACGTGGAAGCCTTTGAACAGCTCGCGGAAGATCGGCGCCAGCTGGGACAGTTCGGAGAGATCAAGATGCATGGGCGGAACTCGCGGTGGATTCGGGCGTGGCGTCGCGGCTGGAGGTCAGGGCGAAGGAGTGCAGGCTGACGCTGTGCTCGCAGGTGAGGTAGTCGCGTCGGGCCAGGCGCTGTCGGGCGAAGCGTTTGTCCCGTGACAGGCGCGAGAACCAGTACAGCAGCTCATCGGTGGCGCCATTGGGCTCCTGCTCGAGCAGCCAGAGCATCAGGTCAGGCATGGGCAGGGCGTCTTCGCAGCGCTGGAGCATTTCCTTGACCGTGCGCGGCGCCTGGGTTGCCGGGTCTTTGTCGGTCTTGTGCGCCTTGGGGAAGCGTGCAGGCTTGGGCTCGAAACGGGCCAGAGCATACACGTAGGCCTCGACCTGGCTGGCGCTGCCGAGGAAGGTGCTTTGCGGGCGGGTGAACAGCGGCATGGCGGCGTGGGGCAGGGCGTCGAGGCCCTTGCGGCGGATCACCGACAGCGCCAGCGCCGCGCCACGGGTCACGGCGTTGTGTCGACGCGCCTCCTCGCGCAGCGGCAGCAGCAGCTCGCGGGCATGGCGCAGGGTCAGCTGGGCGCTGGTCTGCATTTCCAGAATGCGCGCGTGGGTGCGCAGCAGCATGTCGTCGTCGACCAGATGCCCCAACCGCGCCTGTTCGCCCAGCAGGTGCAGCAGCACGCTCTCGACCTTGCGCACGCCCTGCTCGAAGGCGCCATCGGCGTTGACCAGCTGGATCATCGGCTCGACGTACTCGTCCCAGGTCGCCAGCACTTCGGCGTAGCGCTGGCGCAGGGGAATCTGCCGGTTGCTGGTCTTGGCGCGCTCGGCCACCGCCACCAGCGCCTGCTCGTCGTTGTCGAGTTTCTTCAGCACATCGCGCACGCGCATGTCGAGCAGGCGCAGCTGGCGCGCCAGGTCGTCGCTGTCGCGGGTGTCGAAGGCGTCCTGAATGTGTCCGGCCAGGCGTTCGAGGTGGCGCAGGTAGGCTTCGATCTCAAGACACAGGCCCAGCCGGTGCTCGCGACGCAGGTAGGCGAGGAAGTCGTGAATCTGCGCGTTCAGCTCGAAACGGTTGGGGCTCTTGGCCACCGGTACCAGGATGTCCAGGCGAATCCACAGGTCGAGCAGTTGCGTGATGTCCTGCGGGGTGCTGTCGAGCTGATGGCGGGCCAGGTGCTGGCGCAACTCGATCAGGCTCAGGGTGCCTTGGTCGAAACGCTCGCAGAGCGGTTCGATCAGCGCCCAGTGCTCGGCGAGGGCGCGCAGTACACGCTTGGGTTCGATCATTGGCGGGTCGACTCGTTGCCACACAAAGGGGGGCGATTGTACTGCATAGCACCGGGAGGATTTCACCCCCTGATCACTCGCTGGTGTGGCGGCATTGGCAGGGCGGCTTTTCCGCCGGTCTGTTGCGGTAAATCAGCGGCAACAGCGGTAGAATGCCCGCCTGTTTTTCCCGGACGATTCGCCGTGCTCACCGAACCCCGCCGCCGCGCCTACCTTTCCGCCATGCAAGTGGTGCACTGGCTGCCGCGTGCCGAGCTGCCGTTCGCGGCGCCCTCGCGTGCCGAGCTGCTGTTGCCGCAGACGCCGCCCGAAGCGCCGTTGCCGGTAGTCGAGGATGCTGCCGCGATCGCTCCAGCAGCGCGGCCCGAGGCGCCGACGGTGCGTCCTGCGCCGCGGGCGAAAATCGACATTCCGCGTCCGGCCAGCCTGGCCAAACCGGCGCCAGCAGTGCTCGACAGCCCGGAAAAACCCAGCGAGCCGCGTGCTCAGCGCGTCGCGCCACCGCGCTTCGCCCTGCAACTGCTGCGCGCCGGCAACTGCCTGCTGCTGGTCGAACTGGCCACCGGGCAGCCGTTCCAGAGCCGCGACCCGTCCTACCTGCTGCTCAAGGACATGCTGCGCGCCGCCGGTCTGCCCGACGCGCCGCAGATCGTCGGTGAGCCGGTGCGCTGGCCGATGTTCACCCGCGGCAACATGGATCAGGGCCCGGACGCTGCGCGGGAGTTTCTCCAGGCCTTCGTCCAGGCCCGCCTGGAAGACTCGCCCAGTGTCTGCCTGTGGCTGGTTGGCCTGCCGGCGATACGCTTCGCCGGCCAGGGCGATGAGCACAGCTATTACCAACTGCTCCAGGTCGACAGCCTGGGCGCCGCCTGGGCGCTGCCGGGACTTGAACTGTTGATGGACGAGCCGCAGCGCAAGGCTGACGTCTGGAAAGCCATGCGCCAGCTGATGGCGCGCTGGAAGCCTGCGCAATGACCGACACCCTCAGTTTCCGCCCCATGACCGAGGCGGACCTCGATGCCGTACTGAAAATCGAATATGCCGCCTTCAGCCATCCCTGGACCCGCGGCATCTTCCTCGATGCGCTCAAGTCCTACGAGGTGTGGCTGATGTTCGACGGCCAGCAGCAGGTCGGCCATGGGGTGATCAACGTCATCATCGATGAAGCGCACCTGCTCAACATCACCGTCAAGCCCGAGAACCAGGGTCGCGGCCTGGGCCTGCGCCTGCTCGAACACCTCATGGCCCGGGCCTGGCAGCTCAACGGCCGCGAGTGCTTCCTCGAGGTGCGCGCCAGCAATCAGTCGGCCTATCGTCTGTACGAGCGCTTTGGCTTCAACGAGATTGGCCGGCGCCGCGACTACTACCCCATGGCCGGTGGCCGGGAAGACGCCCTGGTGATGGCCTGTACGTTGTTCGAGTAGCGCCGCTTGTTCAGCTAGCAGGCAGGCCTGTGCGGCCTGTCACACGGATGGACAAAACTTCTCCACGTTTCGTCGGACTAATCCCGGTAACACCTCCCTGTCTGCAAGGAATGTCACCGACATGAACGTCTCTTTCCGTCCGCAATGGCTGCTCGCTGCCGTCATCCCTTTCATGCTCACCGCCTGCGGTGACAGCGAGCCGGACCAGCGCGCCGCCTTCAAGCAGTTCCTGCAAACGCGCATCCTCGACAAGCCAGGCGTGCATGTGCCCAAACCTTCGGCCGAAGAAACCAAGGCGTTCGGCGACTACGCTTCGCACTATTCGGTGATCACCGACTTCAACGGCAAGATGGACGCCAGCGTCAAACCCTTGGGCGAGCTGACCAAGAAGATTTCCGTGCGCTCGCTGAACGATGTCATCGAGCACCGCGACGACTTCAAGGCGGCGCAAACCGGTCTGTCGGAGATGGGCCAGAACCTCAAGCAGTACAAGGAAGAGGCCGACGCCGCCAAGGCCCAGCTCAAGCAGCCTGAAGACCTCAAGCCGGTGTATGACCAGGCCTACGAGCGCACCGTGAGCAAGCCGGCCGACACCTTCCTGGCTTTGCTGCCGCAGATCGACACGGCCATGGCCGGTATCGAGGACGTCGGCAACTACGTCGAGGCGCACAAAGCGCAGATCGAGATCAAGGGCACGCAGATTTCCGTGCAGGATCCGAAAGTGCTCGAAGAGCTCAACACCCGCCTGAAAAGCCTGAACGAACAGGGCCAGGCCGTGCAGCAGGCGCAGTCGCGCATGCAAGCGGTCATGCTCGGGCGCTGATCAGCTGCCTCAGTGCGGCGCTGGGAAGCCTGGCGCCGCATCCTGAACCTCAGAACACCCCCCTCAAGGTCAGCGTGTAGTTGCGCGGATCGCCGTAGAAGTTGCCGTACTCGGCCTGGCCGACGGTGGCGTAGTACTTCTTGTCCAGCAGGTTGTTGGCATTGAGCGCTAGGCTCCAGTGTTTATCCAGCTGATACTCGGCAAAGCCGCTCCAGATGGCGTAACCGGCCTGGGAGAAGGCGTAGCTGTCGGACGTTTCCTCGAACTCACCGTCGCTGCTGCGCACGTAAAGGCTGCCGCTGACGTAGGACGGTGATTGCGCCGTTACCCCACCGCCGACTTTCAGCGCCGACCATGCACCCGGCATCTGATAGGCGCCGAACAGTTTGAGCAGATGCTTGGGCGTCAGCGAGTTGGTCGCCGATCCGGCCACGTTGTTGCGCACATGGTTGTAGGTGTAGCCCAGGCTGGCCTGGAAGCGCTCGAACAGCTCGCCGCTGATTTCAAGGTCCAGGCCCTTGCTGGTCACCAGGCCATCGTCGTTGTAGCAACAGTTGTCGACACCGTTGCGGAACTCGCGCACACCCTGGCCTTCGCGCTTGACGTAGTACAGCGCGGCGTAGGTGTTCACCCGCCCGTCCAGCAACTCACCCTTGATGCCCAGTTCATGGCTGGTGCCGGTGATCGGTTTGAGCGGCCCACCCGAGGCCTTGCGCAGATCGGCCTGGGATTTGTAGATGTCGGCGACGCTGGCGTACAGGCTCCACTGCGGCGTGAGGTCGTAGGTGGCACCGAAGAAAGGGGTGAACACCCGTCGGTCGCTGTAGGGGTTGGTGGTGCTGCGCCCGCTGACGTAGTCGGTGTCGTAGGTGTAGCTGTAGTTGCTGTAGCGGCCACCGACAATCACGTGCAGCGGGTCGAACAGGCGCACGCGCAACGAGCCGTACAGGCCGTTCTGCTTCATGCGCTGGTATTCCTTGTAGGTCGGCACGGTGCTGCCGGGCTTGCGGTAGTCGTCGGGGTCGAAGGCGAAGATGTCGTCGATCTGACGAAATTCCTCGCCTTCCCAGTGATCGTTGTCGAACACCACGTCGGTCCAGTTCCAGCCCACCAGGGTGGTGGTTTCCAGACCCAACACGGTGCTGTCGCCCTTGAGGTTGAAGTCCACTGATTTGCTCGACAGGTCCTGCGCCTGGCCCTGCCAGTTGGCCCCGGAACCCGAGCCGTCGGCCGGATCGATGACGCCGTAGAAGTTGTAGTAGCCACGCCCCTGGTCGGCCTGGGCGTAAAGGGTGTCGAGGGTGGCGGTCCAGGTGTCGGACAGGCGCTGGTCGACGCGCAGGAAGAACGACTCGCCTTTGGTCTTGATGAAGTCATCGGCACCAGCCAGGAAATGGCTGCGCGGCAGGCCCAGGGAAGTACCGTCCAGCGCCCGCGGCCAGCCGTAGGCCTGGTCGGAGGTGCGGTTGTGGTCGTAGGTCATGCCGGCCAGCACGGTGGTGTCGTCGCTCAGGTCGGCTTCCAGCACGCCGTAGAAGAACGAGCGCTGGGCGTCGGCCTTGTCGTAAAACATGTCGCGGTCGTTGTAGACCAGCACCGAGCGGCCCTTGAGCTTGCCGTCGAAGGCCAGCGGGCCGCTGACGTCGAGCATCGAGCGGTAGTTGTTCCAACTGCCGACCGAGTTTTCCAACTCGACCCGCGGCGCGGCGGTGGGCCGTTTGCGTACCAGGTTGATGCTGCCGCCCGGCTCGCCGTTACCGGAGAACAGCCCATCGGAGCCGCGCAGCACTTCGACATGGTCGTACATGGCCATGTCATGGTCCTTGCGCGCATAGGCCGCGCTGCCCAGCGGCGAGCCGCCGTCGATGCGGTAGCTGGTGATCTCGAAGCCGCGCGCGAGGTAGCGCGAACTGGTCAGCGAGCCCTGGTACACCGACACGCCGCTGGTCTGGTTGAGCACGTCGTGGATCGAGGTCAGGTGCTGATCCTCGATGCGCTGGCGGGTCATGACGCTGACTGTCTGCGGAGTTTCCTTGAGCGTTTGCCCGGTCTTGGCGATCGACACTTGTCCGGTGGTGTACGAACCGGTGTCTTCGGTGGTGGCGCCGAGCATCTGGCTGTCGATGGTGATGGCGCCCAGTTGCATGGCCGCGCCCTGTTCGGGCAGCGCTTGCAGGTAGGCGCGCTGACCGCTGGCGAGGCTGAAGGTCAGGCCGGAGCCGGCCAGCAACTGCTGCAAGGCGGCCTCGGCGCTGTAGCGGCCCTGCACCGCGCTGCTGCGCTTGCCACGGGTCAGTTCGCCGTCGGCGAACAGCTGCACGCCGCTGGTCGCCGACCATTGCAGGATGGCCGCATCCAGTGGCTGGGCGGCGATGGCATAGCTGTGCTCGGCGCTTTGCACAGTGGCGGCGGCCACGCTGCTGGCAAGTGGCAGCAGGGCCAGCGGGCAGCCCAGGACAGTGCTCAGCAGCAGCGGCGTCAGGCAGGTGGACAGGCCGTGGCAAGGAAGGGTTCGGCGGGCAGGGGTGCGCATGGGCGGGTTATCCGTAAGGGTCAGTCGTGCTCGCGAGTGTTTCTCGTTTGCGATCAGGACTTATGACGGACGACTCGCCGAAGACAACGATGCCACTTCGCTATCTTTTTTCCGCAGGCGTTTTTGCGGGGCGTATGAGGGTCAGCCACGGACCTACTTCAGTCACCTGCACCGGCAGCACCACTTGCAGACTGCGCAGGGCAGCGTCGGCCTCGGAGGTGCGCACCGAGGCGGTCACCGGCAGGTGCTTGAGACCCTCGTCGAACAGCATCAGGTGGGCGCGGCTGTAGGGCTGCAAGCGTGCGATGACGTCCTGCAACGGCTGATTGCGAAAGCTCAGGCGCTGCTCGCGCCAGCTCAGTTGCTCGACATCGAAGGCAATGGGCGAGCCAATGCCGTCGGCGCCATAGCGCACTGCCTGGCCGCTGGCAAGGTCGAGCTGTTGCTGGCCTTGGTTGATGCGCACCACATGCTCGGTGACGCTGACCTGCGCGCCATCGTCCAGCACCCGCACATCGAAAGCGGTGCCCAGGGCGTGGGTGGTGCCCCCTGCGCTTTCGACGATGAACGGCCGCTGCGGGTTGCCAGCGACCTGGAACCAGGCTTCACCGCGGTACAGGCGGATGCGCCGTTCGCCTTCGCTGTAGCGCACATCCAGGGCGGTGTGCGGCGCCAGTTGCACGGTCGAGCCGTCGTCCAGGGTCCAACTGCGTACCTGGGCCACGTCGGTGCGGTAGTCGGCGTGGCGCGCCGGGTCGAGATTCCATAGCAGCAGGCCGAGCAGTACCAGTGCAGCGCTGGCAAAGCCGGCCAAGCGTGCGCGCCGACGTGGCGCCAGCGGCCGTCGCGCGGCGCTGCGCTCGGCGGCGGGGCCAGCGGCCTGCCAGACCTGCTGCGCCCGTTGCCAGGCCTGCGCGTGCAGCTCGTCGGCGGCCAGCCACCGTTCGAACGCCCGGCGCTGCGCGACCGTTACGCCCGGATCAGCGAGGCGCACGCACCACTCCAGCGCCTGGTCGAGCGGGGTGGCAGTCTGCGGATCGGTCATAGGCAAGCGGCCAAGTCAGGCTGGGGACGGGGCGGGGAGTGTAATCGGCCTTTCACCGCATTGCTCGCTCGAGCCGTTGCATGGCCTTGACCATCTGCGACACCACGGTGCTCTTGGAGATGTTCAGGCGCTCGGCGATCTGCTGATGGTCGAGACCCTCGACGCGGCACAGGATGAACACTTCCCGGCAGCGCGGTGGCAGTTCGTCGAGCACCTGCACCAGGCGTTCGAGTTCACGGCGTTGTTCGAGGGAGTGCGCCGGATCGATCCGCGCATCGGCGATCTGCTCGACGGCCAGTGGATCGAGCTGCAACTCGATGCCCAGCGACTGCCGGCGGTAGAGGTCCATGCCCAGGTTGCGGGCGATGCGGAAGATGTACGCGCGGGGATTGCCGATGTGCGCGCCAAGGGTACGGCTGGCGACCCGCAGCCAGGTTTCCTGGGTCAGGTCTTCGGCCACGCCGACGTTGCCGAACTGGCGAGCCAGGTACGCCTGCAAGGCTTCACGGTTTTCCAGAAACGCCGCCAGCAGGTGCTCGCGATCTTGCGACATTGCCCACATCCTGACGGCGGCCAAAGGTGCGGCATGCTAGCGTGAATGGTACTTATTCTCAATGCTGAGTTCAGGCTTTGCCCATGACCCGGTCCTAGCGCCGGCTGGGCTTTTCTGGACGCAAAAGAAAAGGGCCTACCTTGCGGTAAGCCCTTTTCGGAGTTTGGTGGCTACACAGGGACTTGAACCCCGGACCCCAGCATTATGAATGCTATGCTCTAACCAACTGAGCTATGTAGCCAACTGGCGCGCATTATTCTCTTCACTCGCCCCTCTGTCAACACTCCCTGCAAAAAAAATCCACACGCTTTCAGAAACTTAGCCCGCCACTGCGCTCAGCGCAGCAGCCAGCCGTGGCCGAACAGGTCATGCAGCGCTACCTGCTGCTCGGCGGCCAGGCGTTGCAGGGTCTGCTCAGCGTGGTCCAGATCGAAGTGACCGCTGATTCGCCGATGCGCGGTTTGCTCGTCGAGCAGCCATACGCGCTGGCCCTGGGGGCTGGTCAGGCGTTGCAGCAGTTCGCCAAGGGGCATGTCCTGGGCGATCAGTTCGCCCTTGCGCCAGGCTTGCGCGGCCTGGATGTCTGCCTTCTGCACGGTGGCGATGCCGTGCGCGCCGAAGCTCACCCGTTCGCCGGCCGACACCAGGCGCTGGTCGCCGCCTTGAGTGACCATCGCCTTGCCATCGAGTACCACCAGCTCGCCGCCGTCAGCGCGGCGGCCGATCAGCAAGCGGGTGCCGAACACCTGAATGCGCGCATCGTCCACCTGCACTTCCATGGCGCGCCCGTCCAGGCGCACTTCCAGGTACATCTGGCCTTGCAGCAGGTGCAGTTGACGGACGCGGCCGCGCAGGTCGAGGTTCAGCGCACTGGCGCCATTCAGTTGCACGCTTGAACCTTCGTTGAGCTTGACTATGCGCCGCTCGCCGGGTGCGCTGTGCAGGTCGCTGGTCTGGCGCTGGGCCCATGGCCAGTAGAGGTAGGCCAGCGCAGCGAGCAGCAGCAGGAACAGCACGCCCAGGTACGCCCCGGCCTTGCTGCGGCGCAATTGCACAGGGTTGGGGCGGGGACGCTCGGGCGGCACCGCGCTGCGCAGCCAGCGAGCCTGCACTGCGGCATAGGCCTCGGCGTTGCGCGGCTCGGCATACCACTGGGCAAACGCCTCGCGCAGACGCCGGTCGCAGTTGGGTTGCTGCAAACGGATGAACCATTGGGTGGCGTGCTGATGGACATCGCCATCGGCATCGACTTCAGGCTGCAGGGCGGGCATCGGCTGCATCGTTCGAGCGCTCGTGAACCATGTGGAAGAGGGTGGGTAGGTGTGCCAAGGATGCTAATTAGAGTGAGAACCATTTACAAGTGTGCAGTAGATGGGTGGTAAAAAAGGTAGCTAAGTAACTAGTTGTTTCCGGATAATCGCCGTTCATTTCGCGGACGGATGATTCAGGCTATGGCCACCAGCAGTACGCAGACCTCCACTGCCAGCAGCACGCCGCTGGTGATGCGCATCATCGGCTTCTGCGCGCTGGCGCACCTGATCAACGACCTGATCCAGTCGGTGCTGCCGGCCATCTACCCGATGCTCAAGGCCAACTACGACCTGAGCTTCACCCAGATCGGCCTGATCACCCTGACCTTCCAGGTTACCGCCTCGCTGCTGCAGCCCTGGGTGGGTTTCTTCACCGACCGCCGGCCCAACCCCAATCTGTTGCCCATGGGCACGCTGTGCACCTTGGTCGGCATCGTCATGCTGGCCTTCGTCGGCAGCTTCCCGATGATTCTGCTGGCCTCGGCGCTGGTCGGCATCGGCTCGTCGACCTTCCACCCGGAAACCTCGCGCATCGCCCGCCTGGCCTCGGGCGGGCGCTTTGGTCTGGCGCAGTCGAGCTTCCAGGTCGGTGGCAATGCCGGCTCGGCGCTCGGCCCGTTGCTGGCGGCGGCGATCATCATTCCCTTCGGCCAGACCCACGTGGCCTGGTTCGGCCTGGCGGCGCTGTTCTTCTTCGGCGTGACGCTGATTTTGCGCAGTTGGTACAGCCAGCACCTGAACCAGTTCAAGGCGCGCAAGGCGGTGCAGGCCGGCCATGGCATTTCCCGCGGGCGGGTCATCGCCGCCCTGGTGATTCTCGGCCTGCTGGTGTTCTCCAAGTACTTCTACATGGCCAGCTTCACCAGCTACTTCACCTTCTACCTGATCGAGAAGTTCGGCGTGTCGGTGGCCAGCTCGCAGTTGCACCTGTTCCTGTTCCTCGGTGCGGTGGCCGCCGGCACCTTCTTCGGCGGGCCGATCGGCGACCGTATCGGGCGCAAGGCGGTGATCTGGTTCTCGATCCTCGGCGTGGCGCCGTTCACCCTGGCGCTGCCCTACGCCGACCTGTTCTGGACCACCGTGCTCAGCGTCATCATCGGCTTCATCCTCGCCTCGGCGTTCTCGGCCATCGTCGTCTACGCCCAGGAGCTGGTGCCCAACAGCGTGGGCATGATCGCCGGGATCTTCTTCGGCCTGATGTTCGGTTTCGGCGGCATCGGCGCCGCACTGCTCGGCTACGTCGCCGACCTGCGCGGCATCGAATACGTCTACGGGCTGTGCTCGTTCCTGCCGTTATTCGGGTTGTTGACGGTGTTGTTGCCCTCGACCAGCAAGCGCTGAGTGGCTCGACTTTCGCTCAATTGACGAGGACAGGGTGGCTGGCCTAGAGTCCGCCTCCTGTCTTCTCACGTAACCCGCCGTCATGCAGCGCCTGCCGATCATCGCCGCTTCTCGTCAGCCTGAGCCCGAGGCCCTGCGCCCTACCTGGCCCAGCGACACGGTGCTCAAGCGCCGGCGCAGCGTGCTGTTCGCCTTCACCTTCTCGCCACACCCCACCCGCCACTGATCTGCGCCGTTCGGCCTTGCGCGGTCGGCGCCTGCATTCGTCCTTTACCTGCGTGAAGAATGCCTGCCAGTCCTTGCCTGGCGGGTGTGGAGTAGTCATGAACATGCGTCTGTTGGTGGGTCTGTTGTTCGCGGTGTCGGTGGTCGGTTTCAGTCTGGGCGCGACGTTGCCGCTGGTGGCCTTGCGGCTGCATGCCGAGGGGGCGAGCACCCTGGAGATCGGCGTGGTCTCGGCGATTCCGGCGGCGGGGATGATGCTGTCGGCGTTTCTGGTCGACGCCTGCTGCCGACACCTGACCCGGCGCAGCATCTATCTGCTGAGCTTCAGCCTGTGCACGGTGAGCATCGCCTTGCTGCCCTGGGGTTTCGCCGCGCTGTGGCAATTGGCCCTGCTGCGTCTGGCCTTGGGCCTGGGCATGGGGGTGGCGATCATTCTGGGCGAATCGTGGGTCAATGAGCTGTGTCGGGAAGACAACCGCGGCAAGGTCATGGCGTTGTACGCCACCTGTTTCACCGGCTTTCAGGTGCTCGGCCCGGCGCTGTTGTCGCTGCTGGGGGCGCAGAGCCCATGGCTGATCGGCCTGGTCACGGCCTGTTATGGGCTGGCACTGCTGTGCATCGTGTTGACGGTGCCCAACGACCGCGCGGTGCATCACGGCGACGAGGCGACCTTCGGCCTGGCCGGGTTCTTCCATGTGGCGCCGGCGCTGTGCATGGGCGTGCTGTTCTTCTCGTTCTTCGATGCCGTGGTGCTGTCGTTGCTGCCGGTGTATGCCAGCAGCCACGGCTTTGCCGTGGCGGTCGCCGCGTTGATGGTGACGGTGGTGTTCGCCGGCGACATGCTGTTCCAGCTGCCGCTGGGTTGGCTGGCCGACCGGGTCGAGCGCACCGGCCTGCACCTGGCCTGCGGCGTGCTGGCGATGCTGATCGGCATCAGCCTGCCATGGCTGCTGCAGGTCAGTTGGCTGCTGTGGCCGCTGCTGGTGTTGCTGGGCGCCGTGGCCGGCGGCATCTACACCCTGGCGCTGGTGCTGATCGGCCAGCAGTTCAGCGGCCGCGACCTGGTCACCGCCAACGCCAGCGTGGGCCTGTTGTGGGGCGTCGGCAGCCTGGTCGGGCCACTGCTCAGTGGCGCGGCCATGGAGGTTGCGCCCCATGGCCTGCCCGTGGCGCTGGCGTTGATGGCCGGGCTGTTCGTCTGCTTCGCCTGGGCGGCGTACCGGCGCAACGCCGAGCGAGCGCCGCTGCCCGAGCAGGGCTGACGGCGCGTGTCAGAATGTGCCGCGCAGGGTCAGCGAGACGTTGCGCGGATCACCCCAGTAGTAGCCGGTGGCGGTCGGTGCGACCTGGCGGTAGTACTTGCGATCGAAGATGTTGTTGGCGTTGAGCTGCACCGAATAATGGTCGTCGAAGCGGTAGCTGAGCAGGGCGTTGTACACCGCATAACCCGATTGCGACGCCTCGGCCGCGCCTGCGCGGTTGTAGATGCTGCTCTGCGCCTGCACGCCGCCGCCAACCGTCCAGGCCTGCAATTCGCCCGGCAGGCGGTAGCTGGTGAACAGCCGCAGCATGCGCTTGGGGTCGGTGGTGCGGATGGCATTGCCGGTGTTGCTGGTGGTGTCCTTCAAGTACTGGGTGGTGTTGTAGGTGAAGCCACCACCGACGTTCCAGTCCGGCAGCACCTCACCGGACACCTCCAGCTCGAAGCCCTGGCTGCGGTTCTTGCCGGCAGCGATCTTGCAATAGCCGTTGGTGTAGTTGGGCAGGCACGGGTTCGGCCCACTGATGTCGTCCAGCGCGTTGCCGACCTGATAGATGCGGAAGAACGCCAGCGAGGTGTTCAGCCGGCCCTCGTAGAACTCGCCCTTGATGCCCGTTTCATAGGCTTCGCCGGTGACCGGTGCGAGCACCGCGCCGCTGCTGTCGGTGGCAGTTTGCGGGTTGAAGATTTCCGTATAGCTGGCGTAGGTGCTGAAGTTGTCGTTGAGGTCGTAAATCAGCGCGGCATAGGGCACTACCTCGTTGTCGACACTGAATTTGCCATTGCTGCGGGTGTTGTTTTCCTGCTCGTAGTCGTACCAGTTGGTGCGCGCGCCGATGATCGCGGTCAGCGGGTCGGCCAGGGAAATACGCCAGGTGGCATGGGCGCCTTGCTGAGTGGTGCGGGTACGCACCGGATGCGCGGTGATGTCGATCTTCGGGTTGCCGAGGCTGGTCTTCGGGTCCCAGTCACGGATGTCGAACAGCCCCGACTGCACGTTGGCGGTCGCCGAGGCGTAGGAGTCGTTGCGGATGCGCTCGACCCCGAGCATCAGCTCATGGCTGCGACCGAGCAGCTCGAACGGGCCGTTGAGGGTGGCGCTGAGGTTGTTCTGCAGGCTCTCGCCGCCATCGCCCTCGACCACTTGGTAGCTCATCAGATAGGGGTTGTTGGTGGGGTTGTCCTCGCTGCGCGCACGGCTCATGTAAGTCTGCTTGAAACCATCGTCGGCCAGCTCGAAATGGGTGCGCTGGGCCATCAGCTTGAGCGACCAGTCGTTGTCGAAGCGGTGCTCCAACTCGGCGAAGGTTTGCAGGTTGCTGCGGTTCCAGCGGTTCCAGTCGGCGCCCAGGTAGGTGCTGCGGCCAAACGGCAGCGGCGAGCCATCGAAGTCGGCCGGCAGGTTGCCCCAGGCACCGGTGGCGTCGAGCTTGGTCCACTCAAGGCCGGTGGTGAGGGTGGTGGCCTCGCTCAGGTCGAAGGCCAGCACGCCGTACAGCACTTCTTTGCGTTCCTTGCGCGATTCCTGGAAGTGTTCCTTGTCGTCGTGCACGGCGATCATCCGCCCACGCACGTTGCCGGTTTCGGTCAGCGGCCCGGAAATGTCCGCCACATAGCGCTGTGAATCCCACGAGCCGAGGGTCACGCTGCCCTGGCCGTGGAATTCGGCCGTCGGCCGCTTGCGCACCAGGTTGACGGTGCCGGACGGGTTGCCGGCGCCGCGCAGCATGCCGGTGGCGCCGCGCAACACTTCGGCGCGGTCGATCAGCGCTGCGTCGCTCTGCACGAACGAGCCGCCGCCACTGCCTTGGGCCACGGTGGCGCCGTCGTACTGGATGGCATCGATGGCGTAGCCGCGCGAGTAGTACTGCACCCGCTCGCTGTCGACCAGGTTGACCACCACCCCTGGGGTCTGTTCGAGCAGCGAGGTGAGGTTGGTGATGTTCTGGTCGGCCAGACGCTGACTGGTGACCACGGTCACCGATTGCGGGGTGCGGCGCAGGCTCTGCGGCATCTTGCCGATGGTCACCGCGCCGGTGGTGTACGAGCCGCTGTTTTCGGTGGTGATGCCCAGGTGATTACTGGAAATGCTGGTGGCGCCCAGTTCCATGGCCCCGCCCAGATCCAGCGTCGGCATCAGCATGAAGCTGTTGTCGCCCTGCTGCTGGGCCTGCATGTCGCTGCCTTGCAGCAGAATCGACAGCGCCTGAGCGCTGCTGTAGCGGCCCTGAACGCCCTGAGTGCTTTTGCCTTGCAGGCTGGCGGCGTCGAACGAGAGGTTCAGCCCGCCTTGCCGCGCCAGTTGATCCAACGCCGGGGCCAGTGGGCCGCTGGTGATACGCCAGTCGCGTTGTTGCGTCTGGCTGGCTTCGGCGGCCTGGGCCAGGCTGGACACGCCACAGGCGCCGGCCAGGCTGAGGCCGAACAGCGCCGTACGCACGGCACTGCGCAGGCGATCGGAAGGGGCAAGGTGAACCATGAAACGCTCCTGAAGGTTAAGACCACTTTTCGGGCTTTGTTCCTTCAGGCCGCACGAGAATGAGATTCCACCTCATTTATTTTCACGTTTTTTTCACACCGCTTCGAGATTGACCCAATAGCGCGTGCGGTAATGCACCTGCACCGGCAGGTTGCGGGCGAGCAGGCGCAGGATCTGCTCGGTGTCGGCCAACTGGAAGGTACCGGACACCTTCAGCTCGGCGACCTGCTCGGCGCAGCGCAGAAAGCCCGGCCGGTAGCGCGACAGCTCGGCGCAGAAGGCCGCCAAAGGCATCTGCTGCACGCTGAGTACGCCATCGGTCCAGCCCCAGGGATCGACCTGCAGGTGGGCGGCCCGCAACTGCCCGGCAGCGTCCAGTTGCAGCACCTCGCCGGGGGCGATGCGCCGCGATTGGCCGGCAGCGCCGTTCAGTGTCACCTCGCCGCGCTTGACCGCCAGCAGCAGGCCGGCGCCCTGTTCGCGCAGCAGCAGCTGGCCGCCCTGGGTGGTGAGCTGCGCCACACGGGTGTCGATGAGGAAGGGGCGCCGATCGTCACCGTTGCTGTCGAGGCTGACCTCGCCCTGCAGCAGGGTCAGCCGGCGCAGGTCGTGGCTGAAGCGCAGGTCGATGGCGCTGGCGGTGTTGAGCTGGATACGGCTGCCGTCGCGGCCGCGCACGTCGCGCCGCTCGCCGGTGGCGGTGCGGCTGTCGGCCAGCCAGCGCTCCAGGCCCAGCGGCTCGCGGTTGATCCAGCCCAGGCCGCCGGCCATGGCCAGCACGCCGAGCAGCTTGAGCTGATCGCGCCGGTTGATGCGCTGGCGATGGCTGCCTTCGAGGGTGTTGCGGCTCAGCTCGCTGGGCAGGCTGGCCAGTTCATCGCCCAGGTTGCTGACCCGCTGCCAGGCCAGGGCATTGTGCGGATGGCTGCTGAGCCAGTGCTGGAACTGTCGTTCGGTGCCGGGGCTGGGGCGGTCGTAGCGCAGCCGCACCAGCCACTCGATGGCCTGGTCGACCTGTTCCTGGGCGAGGCTGCTGGTGGCGTCGCGCTCAGGCATCGGCGTAGCGAATCCGGTAGCAGGCGCCCAGCGCCCGGGCCAGGTCGCGCTCGACCGTGGCGCGCGAAACCTCCAGGCGTTCGGCAACCTGAACGATGCTCAGGCCCTCCAGCTGCGCCAGCAAGAACGCCTGCCGCGCCCGTGGCTTGAGCTGATGCAGGGCGCGATCGAGGCGTTCCAGGGTGTCGAGAATCAGTAGCCGTTGCTCTTCGCTCGGTGCTTGAAGCTCGGGCAGATGGGCCAGGCTGTCGGCGTACGCCCGCTCCAGGGCGCGGCGGCGCAACTGGTCGATCATCAGGCCCCGGGCGATGCTGCTCAGGTAGGCCCGGGGCTGTTTCAGCGGGGCGCTCTGGCGGGCCCGCAGCAGGCGCACGAAGGTGTCCTGGGCAAGATCGGCCGCATGCTCGCGGCAACCGACCCGGGCCCTCAACCAACCGCGCAGCCAGGCGTTATGCGCCTGGTAGAGCAGATCGACCTCGGCGGGTGGCAGTGGGTGATTGACCTGCATGGTGATGGCGGCCTGCGCTGGAATGGAGGAATGATTGTTAATCGTTCTCAATTCTATGCGGGCCGATTGCCACGGGGCAATGCCATCCCAGGTATTTGTCCGGTTGCCAGCTGGCCTGATCGGATGAACGGCGACCGCGCAGAGCCGGGCGGCGGCTCAATCCTGTTGCGCGAGCCAGTGTGCTGCGGCCCGTCCGGCGCGCACGCCGCTGGCAAAGCAGGCGGTCAGCAGGTAGCCGCCGGTCGGCGCCTCCCAGTCAAGCATCTCGCCCGCGCAGAACACGCCGGGCACGGCCTTGAGCATCAGGCCGGGGTCGAGCGCTTCGAAGCGCACGCCGCCTGCCGTGCTGATCGCCTCGTCCAGCGGACGGGTGCGTAGCAGGCGAATGTCCAGCGCCTTGATCGCTTCGGCCAGGCGCGGCAGGTCGTTGAACAGCGCAGGTTCGGTCAGCTCGCGCAGCAGCCCCGCCTTGACCCCTTCGAGCCCCAACTGCGCCTGCAAGTGCTTGGCCATCGAACGCGAGCCGCGCGGGCGGGCCAGGGCCTTAGCAGTGCTTTCCACGGATTTGTCCGGCAGCAGGTCGAGACGCAGCACGGCGCTGCCGTCGCGCTCGATGGCCTGGCGCAGTGGCGCCGACCAGGCGTACACCAGACTGCCTTCCACACCCTGCGCGGTGAGGATGAACTCACCCTTGCGCGGCGCTGCGCCGGGCACGCTGAGGGCGATGTTCTTCACCGGTGCACCCGCGTGTTTGGCGCTCAGCACGTCACTCCAGCCGGCCACCTCGAAGCCGCAGTTGCTTGGCCTGAGCGGTGAGATATCCACAGCCCGCGCTTGCAGCAGCGGCACCCAGGCGCCATCCGAGCCCAGCCGCGCCCAGCTGGCGCCGCCCAGGGCTAGCACCACCGCGCGCGCCGCTATCTGCTGCTCGCCCTGTGCACCACTCAATCGCAAGCGGCCATCGCCCGCCCAGCCCAGCCAGCGCTGGCGGGTGTGGATAACCACCCCGGCCTCGCGCAGGCGCTTGAGCCAGGCGCGCAGCAGCGGGGCGGCTTTCATGTCGCGGGGGAACACCCGCCCGGAGCTGCCCACGAACGTATCGATACCCAGGCCATGGATCCACTGACGCAGGGCATCGGCATCGAAGTCGCGCAGCAACGCATCGATGGCCGTACTGCGCTCGGCATAGCGCGCAACGAACGCCGTATAGGCCTCGGAATGGGTGATGTTCATGCCGCCGACACCGGCCAGAAGGAACTTGCGCCCCACCGAAGGCATGCCATCGAACACCTGCACGGGCACCCCGGCGTTCGCCAGCACTTCGGCAGCCATCAGCCCGGCGGGGCCAGCGCCGATCACGACAACGGGGAGGGCAGCGGGCAAGGAATCGGTCATGACGGGCGGCGGGCTGTGGAAAAGAGGGCGCGCATTCTACCCCAGGCATGCCTTCGACGACACTGTACAAAAAACGTACAGGTGTGCGCAGGCCTTGTGCAGCGTGGGCTGGACGGGGTTTCGCGCAGGTTATCCACAGTCGGTTCCACAGTCATTGTGGGTAACCGAGCACCCGCGCTGCGCTGTGGTGAAGAATCCCGTGACGCTTGGCCAGGGCCTGCCGGTCCTTGCTGTAGCCACCGCCGATCACCGCCATCACCGGGATGTCGCGGCCCAGGCAGTGGCGCAGCACCGCTTCATCCCGTGCTGCCAGCCCGGCATCGCTCAGTTGCAGGTAGCCCAGCGCATCGTCGCGGTGCACGTCGACGCCGGCGTCGTACAGCACAAGATCTGGCTGATACAGCGGCAACAGGTAGTTCAGCGCTTGGTCGACCACTTGCAGGTAGTCGCTATCGCCCATGCCGCGGGGCAGGGCGATGTCCCAGTCGCTGTCGGCCTTGCGTGCCGGGAAGTTCTGCTGGCAATGCAGCGACACGGTGATCGCATCCGGGGTGTTCTCGAGGATACGGGCCGTGCCGTCGCCCTGGTGCACGTCACAGTCGAAGATCAACACCCGCTGCACCCGCCCGGCGGCCAGCAGGTAATGGCTGATGACGGCCAGGTCATTGAAGATGCAGAAACCTGCCGGGTAGTCGTAGTGCGCATGGTGGGTGCCGCCGGCCAGGTGGCAGGCAACGCCGTGCTGCAAGGCCTGCTCGGCGGTCAGCAGCGAGCCGCCGACGGCGCGCACCGTGCGCCGCGCCAGGGCTTCGCTCCACGGCAGGCCGAGACGGCGTTGATCCTCGCGTGACAGCTCGCCGTGAATGTAGCGCTCGATGTAGCTGCGGTCGTGGGCCAGGGCGAGGATATCCACAGGGCACAGTTCAGGGCGCAGCAAGGCCTGGTCGCAGGTCAGGCCGCTGTCGACGAGGTGATCGCGCAGCAGGCGAAACTTGTCCATCGGGAAACGGTGGTCGGCGGGGAACGGCGGGCTGTAGTCGTCGTGGTAGATCAGCGGCAGCGGCATGGTTGGCTCGAGTGGCGGTCAGCGCTGATCTTGCCAGCCACGCCCGACCACGACCAGTCGCACGCCAGCGCCGAGCGCAGGTCTTACCCGTTAGACTGCTCGCCTG
The DNA here is from genome assembly GCF_000759535.1 of Pseudomonas cremoricolorata. Classification (NCBI taxonomy): domain Bacteria; kingdom Pseudomonadati; phylum Pseudomonadota; class Gammaproteobacteria; order Pseudomonadales; family Pseudomonadaceae; genus Pseudomonas; species Pseudomonas cremoricolorata. The sequence goes on from NZ_CP009455.1 coordinate 2,095,278, forward strand.
TCAGCCGTGCCGGAGCCTGCCATGACCCTGATCGCCACCCTCGAAAGCCCGCGCCTGATCCTGCGCCAGTGGCACGACGATGACCTTGCCGAGTTCGCTGCGCTGTGCGCCGACCCGCAGGTGATGCGGCATTTTCCAGCAGCGCTGACGCGGCTGGAGACGGCGGCATTGATGGGGCGCTTGCGTGGCCACTTCAATGAATACGGTTTCGGCCTGTGGGCGCTGGAGCGCAAGGACACCGGCGCCTTCATCGGCATGACCGGGCTGCTCAACGTGAGCTTCGATGCGCCATTCACCCCCGCGGTGGAAATCGGCTGGCGTCTGGCGCGTCGGCACTGGGGCCTGGGCTTTGCCAGCGAAGCGGCCTGGGCCTGCCTGCGCTGCGCCTTCAGCCAGTTGCATCTGGATGAGGTGGTCGCGTTCACCACCGAGGGCAACCTGGCGTCGCAGAAGGTCATGCAGGCCATCGGCATGCAGCACGATCCGGACGGCAGTTTCGATCACCCGCGCCTGCCTGCCGAGCATCCCCTGCGCCCTCACGTGCTGTACCGCATCGACCGGGCGCAGTGGCAGCAGACCTGGCACGGCTGAGGGATTTGGCGACAAACCCTGTATGATCTTTCCCCATTAAAACGCCGCGGCCTGAACCACCGCAGTGCGCCAAAGCCGTGCTAGGAGAACCCTGATGAGTGAAGTGCTGGACGACCTGGTCGACCTGTTGAGCCTCGAAGCGATCGAAGAAAACCTGTTCCGCGGGCGCAGCCAGGACCTGGGTTTTCGCCAGTTGTATGGCGGCCAGGTGCTCGGCCAGTCGCTCTCGGCGGCCAGCCAGACGGTCGAGGACGCCCGCCACGTGCACTCGCTGCATGGCTACTTCCTGCGCCCGGGCGATGCCAGCATGCCGGTGGTGTACTCGGTCGACCGGGTGCGTGACGGCGGTAGTTTCAGCACGCGGCGGGTGACGGCGATCCAGAAAGGCCAGCCGATCTTCACCTGCAGCGCATCGTTCCAGTACGACGAAGAAGGTTTCCTGCACCAAGCGCCGATGCCTGAGGTAATCGGCCCGGAAAACCTCGCCAGCGAAGTGGAGCTGGCCAGTGCCCTGGCTGCGCATCTGCCCGAGCGCCTGCGGGAAAAGGTGCTGCGCCCCAAGCCCATCGAAATCCGCCCGGTGACCGAGCGCGACCCGTTCAACCCCAAGCCGGGCGATCCGATCAAGTACGTGTGGTTCCGCGCCGACGGCATGCTGCCTGACCTGCCTGCGCTGCATAAATACCTGCTGGCCTACGCCTCGGACTTCGGCCTGCTGACCACCTCGCTGCTGCCCCACGGCAAGTCGGTGTGGCAGAACGATATGCAGATCGCCAGCCTCGACCACTCGCTGTGGTTCCACGCCAACCTGCGCGCCGACGAGTGGCTGCTGTACGCCACCGACAGCCCGTGGGCGGGCAACGCCCGTGGTTTCAACCGCGGCAGCATCTATAACCGCGCAGGCCAGCTGGTCGCCTCGTCCAGCCAGGAAGGACTCATCCGCCACCGCAAGGACTGGGCATGACGCTCTCGCAGATTCGTCATTGGGTGTTCGACATGGACGGCACCCTGACCGTGGCAGTGCACGATTTCGCCGCTATCCGGGTGGCCCTCGACATTCCGGCACAGGACGACATCCTCAGCCATTTGGCCGCGCTGCCCGCTGAGGAAGCTGCGGCCAAGCATGCCTGGCTGCTCGAGCACGAGCGCGACCTGGCGCTCGGCTCGCGGCCTGCGCCGGGTGCCGTGGCGCTGGTGCGTGAATTGGCCGGGCGCGGTTGCCGGCTGGCGATCCTCACCCGCAATGCGCGTGAACTGGCCCACGTCACCTTGCAGGCGATCGGCATCGCTGACTGCTTCGAGCACGAGCACGTGCTGGGGCGCGACGACGCCGAGCCCAAGCCCAGCCCCGAAGGCCTGCTGAAGATCGCCCAGGCCTGGGCGGTGGCACCGCACGAGATGGTCATGGTCGGTGATTACCTCAACGACCTCGACTGTGGCCGGGCAGCGGGTGCGCGCACGGTACTGGTCAACCTGCCAGACAATCCCTGGCCGCAGCTGACCGACTGGCATGCCGCCGATTGCCGCGCCTTGCAGGCGCTGCTGAGCCAATAGGCCTGCACCGGGGTCGATGTAACAACATGTAACGGTTCTGCCGCCTATGGCAGACCATTACATTTGCGCGCTGCGGTCGAGGCCGTCAGGTCATTACAATTGCGCCGCTCGAATGCGATTCATTCGCTACAGCGCCGTCCTTTCCGAACGGCGCTCACCGACCCGTCTGGAGCTGCGCTGATGAACCTCTATCCCGCCTGGCGGCGTCTGCTGCCGTTGTTCGCTATCGTCTGCTGCTGGCTCGGCCTGGCACTGCCCGCCAGTGCGGTGCAGGTCACCGATGTGCTCGGCCGCACCGTAAGCCTCGACAAAGCACCGCAACGTATCGTGCTCGGCGAAGGTCGGCTGTTCTTCGCCCTGGCCCTGCTCGACCGTGACAACCCGTTCCAGCGCGTGGTCGGCTGGCAGAACGACATGCGCCTGCTCGACCCGCACACCTATGAGGTGTACGCCAAACAGTACCCACAGATCGCCAAGCTGCCGCTGATCGGCCAGGCCTCGGAGCAGAGCGTCAGCGCCGAGCAGATCCTCGCCCTCAAGCCTGATCTGGCGATCTTCAGCATCTCGGGCGAAGGCCCGACTCAGCACAGCCCGGTCGCCGACCTGCTGGCCAAGGCCGGGGTGCCGGTGCTGTTCATCGATTTTCGTGTGCACCCGATTCGCAACACCCGGGTCAGCCTGGAAGCACTGGGCAGCCTGCTCGAGCGCAAACCCCAGGCCGATGAATTCCTCAGCCTCTACGACCGCCACCTCAAGCAGGTCACCGACCGCGTCGTCGGCATCAAGGACAGCGAGCGGCCGAAGGTCTTCCTCGAACTGCTGCCGGGGGTCTGGCAGGCGCCGGGGCACACCACCGGCAAGAGCGGCCTGGGCAGTGTGGTGACCGCCGTGGGTGGGCATAACATCGCCGCCGACGTGGTACCCGGCGCGCTGGGCGATGTCAGCGTCGAGTACGTGCTCGAGCGCGACCCGGATGTGTACATCGCCACTGGCAACCGCGCCCCAGGCGTATTGCTCGGCGCCGGGGTCAGCGAACAGACCGCCCGCGACAGCTTGGCGCGCATCACTGCACGCCCGGAATTCGCGCCGCTGCGGCCAATCCAGCAAGGCCAGGCCCATGCCCTGTGGCACGACTTCTACAATTCGCCGTTCAACATCCTGGCCATCGAAGCCATGGCCGGCTGGATTCACCCTGAGTTGTTCGAGGACATCGATCCCAAGGCGACTCAGCGCGAGATCAACCAACTGCTCAACGTCGACCTCGACGGCCAGTACTGGATCGACGCGAAATGACCCAGGCGTTGTCTGCCGATGCCGCCCAGGCGGCCAGCCGCTATCGCCGTCTGTTGTGGCGGCGCACCTGGCTGGTGCTGGGCCTGGCAGTGTTGCTGGTGCTGGCGGTGCTTGGCGATCTGGCCAGCGGCGCCTCGGGCATGGGCCTGGGGCAATTGCTGCACGGCGTGTTCGACCCCGGCAGCCTGAGCGCTACCGAGCGGGTGATCATCTGGAACGTGCGCCTGCCCTATGCGCTGATGGCGGTGCTGGTAGGCGCCGCACTGTCGCTGGCCGGGGCCGAGATGCAGGCGATTCTCGACAACCCCCTGGCCAGCCCGTTCACCCTCGGCGTGTCGTCCTCGGCAGCGCTGGGCGCTTCGCTGGCGATTGCCTATCCACTGGGCGTGGCCTGGCTGGCACCAAGCCTTCAGGTAACGTTGATGGCGTTCACCTTCGCCTGCTTGTCGGTGCTGCTGTTGCAGTTCATGGCGCGTTTGCGCGGCGCCGGAGTGCAGAGCCTGGTGCTGTTCGGCATCGCCCTGGTATTCAGCTGCAACGCGCTGGTGTCGTTGCTGCAACTGCTGGCCACCGAAGATGTGCTGCAGCAACTGGTGTTCTGGACCATGGGCAGCCTGGCCCGGGCCGACTGGAACAAGCTCGGCATGCTGGCTGTGGTGCTGCTGCTGGTGACGCCGTTTTCCCTGCGCGCGGCCCCGGCGATGACCTTGCTGCGCATGGGCGAGGACCGCGCGCGCAGCTTTGGCGTCGACACTCGGCGCCTGCGCCATGCCTCGCTGCTGCGCATCAGCCTGCTGTCGGCAACGGCGGTGGCGTTCGTCGGCACCATCGGCTTCATTGGCCTGGTCGGGCCGCACATCGCGCGCATGCTGGTGGGCGAGGATCAACGCTTCCTGCTGCCGGCCAGCGCCCTGGTCGGCGCGCTGTTGCTGGCGCTGTCATCGATCGCCAGCAAGCTGATCATGCCAGGGGTGATCGTGCCGGTCGGCATCGTCACCGCGCTGGTCGGGGTGCCGGTGTTCGTCGCCTTGGTGTTCCGCCGTGGGAGAAGCCTGTGAGTCTGTTGGTCGAGCAACTGTCGGTGGCCTATGGCGCGCGCAAGGTCCTGCATAACCTGAGCCTGCCGGCCCTGCCCAGCGGCAGCCTGGTGGCCCTGGTCGGCCCCAATGGCGCTGGCAAGTCCACCTTGCTGCGGGCGCTGGCGGGCCTGGAGCCGATGCAGGGCCGCCTCAGCCTCGAGGGCCAGGATGTCGCCCGTCTGGCCTTCGCCGAGCGCGCCCGGCGCCTGAGCTACATGCCCCAGCAACTGCCGCCGGGCATTGCTCTGGGTGTGCTGGAAAGCATCATCGCCGGCCTGCGCGTCAGTGGCGCTGAACAGCCTGCGGCGCTGGCCTTCGAGGCGCTGCGCCAGCTGGGCATCGAGCACCTGGCCGAGCAGATGCTCAACAGCCTCTCGGGCGGGCAGAAACAGTTGGTGGCGTTGGCCCAGTTGCTGGCGCGCAACCCGCAGGTGCTGCTGCTCGACGAACCCACCAGTGCCCTCGACCTGCATTACCAGTTGCGGGTGATGGACGCTGTGCGCGAGCGCGTGCATGGGCAGCGTCTGCTGGCCATTGCCGTGCTGCACGACATCAACCTGGCCGCCAGCCACGCCGATATTCTGGTGATGCTCAGCCAGGGCCGCATCGTTGCCTGTGGCACCCCGCATGAGGTGTTGCAGCCTGAGCTGCTGGCTGAGGTGTATGGCGTCGAAGCGCGCGTGGAGCGCTGCTCGCGGCAACGCTTGCAGGTGCTGGTGGACCGCGCGTTGCCCTGAGGCTGGAAGGCAAGAGGCGCCGCTGCGCGAGGTGTGCGGCGGCGCCGGGTGTAATCGGCCAGTCTAGCCTCGCTGCAGGGCGTCGAGCTGTTGCTGGGCATGCGCCGCCATGCGGTAGCCGTCGATGATTTCGGCGATTTCATCGATGGTCAGCTTGCGGCCATTGAGCATCAGGCCTGGCGAGTGAATGCGCACCTGTGCAAACGGCTTGGCCAGCGCCATGCCCTGGGCGCCCATCAGCTTGCCGCAGTGGCGGTGCTTGGGCAGCGGCGCGCCGGGGCGCAGGGTGAAGCGCTGCAGGGTGACGATGCCTTCGTCCTTGACCAGCACCTCGGTGACGTCCAGCAAGTCGACCGGTGCATCCAGGGTATCGACGATCAACTGCCGGCGAGTCAGACGCATGAACACATGGCTGCCAGCATTACGGTGCTGCCAGGCGGTGACGATGAACAGCAGCACCATCAATGCCGTGAAGATGATCGCCCCGGTCTTGCCCGAGTTGATCGCCACGCCCAGCAGCGCCACTGAAACCACCGCGAACAACGGCGCGAGGATCTTGAAGCGCTTGCTCTCGGTGAACTCGCTCTGCTCAGGCACGCGCTCGATCACGGCTTTGAGCTCGTCGATCGCACGCTGTTGGTCGGCCTGGCGCGCCTGGCCATATTCGGCGCTGAGGTCGTCGGCGAGATGGGCTAACGGGTCTGGGTTTTGTGGGTTGCTCATATGAAGGTTTCCTTGGAGGTAGTCGCGGCGGTTGTCGGCGTGGCCTGGGTGAGCTGGGCGAACCATTGCCGGTCGTCGTCGCTGGGGCGCCGGGTGGCAGCCGCCAGTAACGGCGCGTCGAGGGCGATGCCCAGCTGTTGCAGGCGCAGTGCGGTGGACGGATGAGTATCGAAAGGATGGCCGATGGCATGCTCGAGTTGCTCGCCACCCAACTGCAGAACGCTGTTTTGCAGGCGCTGCGACAGGGCCTGGATCAGGTTGCCGGCAGGGCGCTCACGCAGCACCTGGTCGATTTCACGGTCGAGGGCGATCACCCGCAGCAGGGCCTGGCAGAACAGCCGCTCACCGGCCACTGCAGCGCCACTGCGGTCGGCGAGCAATTCCTGCTGGCGGCCCCAGTGATGCACCGCGAGCTGAAAGTGGTGGAGGAAGTGCGCGGCCATCCAGATCGCCGGCCGCTCGATCCACGCAGGGTCTGCATCCGCGCCGCTGATCAGCGCGAAGTGCGCGCACATCAGGCTGAAGCGCGCGCTGACTTCGCTGCCGCGCTCGGTGTCGCGGTTGCTGAAGTGGCCCAGTTCGTGGCCGATGATCGCCGCGCTTTCCGCCTGGCTGAGGCTCGACAGGTAGGTCAGCGGCAGGTAGAGCGTGCGTCCGCTGAGTTCATGCTGCGACGGTTGCAAGGCCACCGGCACGCTGGTGACGAAGAACGATTGATCGACGCCGACCACAATGTGATCGGGCGCCGGGGCGTTCAGGGCTTGCGCCAGTTGCTCGATCCACGCCCACAGCTGCGGCGCCTCGCTGCGGCCAAGGGCGCGGCCGAGAAAGGCCGAAGAGGGCGCCTGCATGGCGTGCCACTGACTGCGCAGTCGCTCGATCAGCAGCAAACCCAGGTAAATCACACCCGCCAGCGGCAGCGCCAGCAGCAGCAGGGTCCAGCCGCCGGCCTTGAGGTGGCTCCAGCCCCAGCTCAGTTCATACAGCAGCACCATCGTCAGCGCAGCGACCAGCAGGCAGGTGTAGGCCACCAGCCATCGCCCGAGCGCGTGCCAGCTGCGACTCAGATGCTGGTACAGGAAGGTCTGGGATTTCAGTGCGCGCCAGGCGTCCAGGCGCAGCTTGAGCCAGCCGGCAGGCCCGGCCAGCAGCGCGGCCAGGGCCAACCAGAAGCCCAGCCCGGCCAGGGCCTGACGCAGGCGCAACCAGCCGCGGTCGGCATCGGCCTGCTCGACCTGAAACTGAAAGCGGTCAGCCCGGCCGACGCTGCTGGCCTGGACGCGCTCCTGGTACGACAGCTGCTCAAGCAACCCATCGCTGGGGTTGGCCAGCCATTGCCGCATCACCTGCGCCTCATCCAGCACGCTGCTGGCGCGCCAGCCTTGCAGGCTGGTCCAGGCCATCAGCGCCAAGGGCAGCAGCACGACCGTCAGCGGCCAGATCAGGCGACGCAGACGTTGCATGGGCAAGCCCTCCGCGTCGACGCCGGGCGTACACGACACAGCGCAGGCGTAATGGGGTTTTCCGGAGCGAGTAGGTGAAATTTCGCACGGTCAGCGCGGTCTACTGGCTTCGGCCGCACACGCGGCCGATGGCCGTGGCGTACAGCGATACCTGCCACAGCCGGTGGCCTCTGCGGTGCGGCCACCCGTTCGTGCTGCAGCTGCATGTTGATGTTCCTTGTGAGTCCAAGGCTGCCATTGAAGGCAACCCCAGGCGATCTGCCAAGCGCCGGGGCCGCTGCCCACAACAAACAGACCATGCCTCACAATCACCGATGAACCCGCTGTGACGGCGTTAACACCGCTTCGCCGCTCAGCCGCCGTGGATACGCTTGCCGATGAAACGCTGGAACCCCTACCTGGACACGCATTTCGTGTTCGACCACGCTGCCGCCATTGCCGAGGCCGGTGTCCTCGATGACAGCGCGCAGCAGGTGATGGGCAGCGCCATCGGTCACTACCGCGCCCGGACCGTGCGCCCGCACCTGCAGTATTTCGACTGCAACCTGCAATTCCCCGAACCGCTGCGCATCGACAAGGTCCTGCCGGGCAGCCTGTGCATCGTGCACGTGCTCGACGGCCAGTGGCAGCACCGCGTCGATGGCCATCTCAACCAGTACACCCTGGGCGGCACCCATGGTCTTGGCTTGAGCGAGAGCATGGAGGCGGTAGATCAGTTGCCCGGCGGCAGCCATGTGCGCATGGCCGGGCTACGCATTGCCGGGGATTTCCTGCGCGAGCTGGCCGAGGAAGACCCGGCGCTGCAACCGCTGCTCGGCCTGCTCGACGATGGCATGCAGTTTTCAGCCTTCAACCGCTGCCGCGCCCTGGGCAGCCTGCTCGAGCGGCTCTACCACTCACCCTACGTCGGCGCGCTGGAGCGGCTCAACCAAGAGAGCCTGAGCCTGGCCGTGCTGGTGGAGCTGGCCAGCCACCTCAGCGGTGAGCCGGCGCAGGTGGCCGCCGCGCCGCGTGGACAGCGCGATATCGCCCACGAGGCGCGTCGAGTGCTCGACGCCAACCTCATCGACCCACCCGGCAGCGTCGCCCTGGCCCGTCAGCTGGAGGTAGGCGAAACCACCCTGCGCCGGGCCTTCAGCAGCATTTACGGTCAATCGATGTTGCAGTACCTGCGACAGCAGCGCATGGAACTGGCACGCACGCTGCTGCGCCAGGGCCGCTGGCAGGTGGCGCAGGTGGCCTTCCGCCTGGGCTACGCCAACCCGGCCAACTTCAACCACGCCTACAAGGCGCATTTCGGTCACCCGCCTGGCGCCGAGCGCTGAGCCGCATCGGCGCTGACCGCCACTGTATTGCCTGCCGGGCTGCCGGCGACCTGACTGCGCCGGCAACTGGCGAACAGGTCGAGGTTGGCTTTGTAGGCGTGGGTCTGCACGCCGAGCAGGCCGAGCATCGAGTGGAACAGGTTGTCCTGGCTCAGCGCTGCGTCGCGCTGCCCTTGCAGGCACGTGCTGTCGATGCCGGTCGAGCGCTGATACGAGGTCGATAGCCATACCAGCAGCGGCACATGTTTCTGCTGCTCGGGCGCGAGCATGTACGGCGTGCCGTGCAGGAACAGGTTGTACTCGCCCAGCGATTCACCGTGGTCGGAGAGGTAGATCATCGCCGTGTCGACACGGTCCTGATTGCTGCGCAAGGTCTCGATCAACTGCGCCAGCACATGGTCGGTGTACAGCAGGGTGTTGTCGTAGGCATTGACGATGCTGTCGCGGCTGCACTGGTCCAGGGCATTGCTCTTGCACACCGGGGTGAAGCGTTCGAAGGCGGCGGGGTAGCGTTTGTAGTATTCCGGACCATGACTGCCCATCTGGTGCAGCACCAGCACCGTGTCCTGGTCGAGGTTATCGATCATCGTTTGCAGCCCTTGCAGCAGGATTTCGTCACGGCATTCGTGGTCGGCGCACAGTTTGCTGTCGCTGGCATTGCTGAGGTTCTCGACCGTCACGCGGGCGCAGGTGCCCTTGCAGCCGGACTGGTTGTCGCGCCAGATGACATCCAGCCCAGCGCGCTTGAGCACATCGAGCAAGCCTTCGCGGTTGCTCGCCGCCGCCGCGCTGTAGCCGGCGCGGCCCAGGTTGGAGAACATGCACGGTACCGAGACGGCGGTTTCAGTGCCGCAGGAGTGCATGTCGGTGAACGCCACCAGGCCCTGCTGTTTGCTCAGCTCAGGGTTGGTGTCGCGCGGGTAGCCCAGCAGGCTGAAGTTGTCGGCACGCGCACTTTCGCCGACCACGAGTACGGTCAGCGATTTGCGGACCTGTGCACTGGCGGGCTTTACCCGTAGGGCATCTTCGGCAATCGGCGTGAACGGCGCTTGTGCACTGGCCCATTGTTCGCGCAGGTAATTGATCGAGGCGCCGATATAGTTGCTCGGGACAATCATCAAACGAAGTTCGTGATGATTGCGCAGCATCGACGACAATCCTTGATAGTTGATCAGCCCGGCGCCGACGATCAGCACAGCGCAGCCCACCGTCATCAACAGTTTGGCAAACAGGTTGGGCAATACCGGGCGATAGTCGATGGGCGTTCGCCATAACAACAGCGATGGCAATAATCCTAACAATGCGATATAGAGAACGAGTTTCCAAGAGAGCAGGTCACGCACTTCGGTGGCATTGGTTTCGGCGGTGTTACGCAGCATGCCCGTGTCGATCAGGATGCCGTAACGGTTCATGAAATACGCCACGCCCGCGCTGATCATGAACAGCGTGATCAGCACCGGCTTGAACACTCTGGGCACCGCCAGCCAGGTGAGAATGGCGCTGAACGCGCCGAACAGCATGAGGATGAACGCCAGGGCAGGTTGCCAGCTGGCGATGCGATCAAGGTGTTGCCAAAGGGGCACGTTGTAGGCGGCCAGCAGAAACGCACTGGCGGCGACCGCCACAACTTCGGGACGCACAGGTTTCAAGGTCAGCATGATGATCTTTGACGAAAAGTGGAAAGGCAGGGGCATAAGCCGTTCTTGGATGCGCAGACTCTAGGCCGTCATTCATCAAGTTTTCGTGAAAGGGTTTCGCGCCAAATGTAATTATTTGTAGGGAAATTATTAAAGTCTGTGAAGCCTGGATGAATGTTTATTTAGTTTGGCGTGCGCGCCGCTGTTTAACGATTTTTTTACAGGTCTTTCACTGTTTGATAATGGTTTGCCCACTACTGTCGCGCGGCCATTTCAGCGGTCGCACAACCGTGCGCTGTACCCTCTACCCCTTGTTTGCGGAGTTTCCGACATGGCCATCGCGCCTTTTTCCAATCCCTCGCGGCCGTTCGATTTTCGTTGGGCGCTGGGCGTTCCTTTGTTATTGATGGGGCTGATGCTGCTGTTCGACATGACCTCCATCGATTTCCAGCTGGCGCATCTGTTCTACCAGCCCGGCGAGGGCTTCATCGGCCGTAACAGCTACTGGCTGGAAAACATCCTGCATGACCGCGTCAAACAGGCGGTGATCGTGCTGGCGGTGCTGATGCTCGTCGCCTTTGTGGTCAGTTGCCTGTATGCGCCGCTACGGCACTTGCGCAGGCCGCTGGGTTACGTCGTGCTGGCCTTGAGCCTGACCACCTCGGTGGTGACCCCGTTGAAGATCGCCACCGGCGTGCATTGCCCCTGGAGCCTCAGCGAGTTCGGCGGCATCGAGACCTACACACCCTTGCTGGCCCATCGTGCCGAGGCCATCAAGCCCGGCCTGTGCTGGCCGGGTGGCCACGCCTCTACCGGGTTCTCACTGCTGGCGCTGTTCTTCGCCCTGCGTGACCGCCGCCCCAAAACCGCCCGCGTTGCGCTGGCACTGGCCCTCATTCTGGGGTCGGTGCTGTCCCTCGGGCGCATGGCCCAGGGCGCGCATTTCCTCTCGCACAACCTGTGGACACTGCTGATCGACTGGATGATTTGCGTGCTGTGCTACCGATGGCTGGTGTATCGACCGGGTAATCACGTGTCGCTCCCTCAAGCGCCGCGCGGGGCCGTGCGTATTGCCGGCTGAGTGCGAAGGTGCCAGGGGCTACGGCGGGCGTGGGTATGTTTATGAGTCGATACGCGTCCCGTTCACCCGTATTACCGGTTTGCGCTTATCCTGGAAGCCGCACAGTTTGTCGATTTCTTTCGGAAACTTCGAATAGGGTACGTTGTACTGGATGAAGTTTTCGAAGCTTTCGGGGTAGGCGTTGATCAGCAGCCAACCGAGCCAGAGCGGAATCGTTATCGGCGCCTTGAGCAGGCCGTAGGGTTTTGCCAATGTGCGCCGCAGGCCGGCGTACCAGTCACGGTAAGGTTGCAGTGCTTCCTCTCGACGGCTTAGTCGTGGGGGGATGGGTGGGGGTTTAGGCAATCCTTCGGGACCGTTTTCCATGAAGGCCTGGAGATAGGAAAATAGAGACTTGGCTGAGCGGTCGCCGTCGAATACACCGAGATTTCCGCATGCGGCGCAGATTTCGGTGGGCGGATCCATGTTGTAGTCGACGCCGATCAGGTACAGGGGGTGTCGGCTAGTAAAACCAGTCGCAGTCCAGATAGGAATATACCCGGCCAAAACTTCGAGTCTATCCCAATCTGCGATGTGCAAACGCTGTTGATGGGGATACACGAAGTAGAGCTTGCGAGTGCCTCGATGAAGGCGGATATAAGCCCCGCGACAACGACTTGTTCCGTCGCTGAAGTATGAAATCGCCGCCAGTGCAGGGAGCATGGAGGTGACCAGAATTGTTTCTAAAACAATCGTTAGTGTAATTGCCTCTCTGCTGAGTGCGATCAATATAATTGGAAATGCCGCGAGTGCGACTATGAATGAAAGCCCAAAGCTTCCTGCGGCTCCGCGGCGATCCCAGTTCGTATACGTTTCGAGTTCAATAGCGGTGTCGTTGATTCTACGCACGCCATCTGGCCTCGCGGGTTCGCCTGTAGGAGATGGTGTATGCAGGCGCGTGCCGCCAAATCGAATACTTTTGGGCAGTCGCTTGATGGTTGACATTGTTAAAAGTCCTCTAGAGGTTGCAGCTTGGTTATGTCGGTTGGGTCCCAAAACCAAGTGCCCGCTTTAAACACCAGGGGCTCAGGAGCTCCAGGTTGAGTCAACATCAGGCCAGGTTGTCGCACGGAGTCAGGAAAGTAGGCATACTCAAGTTTGACTTTCGCAAACTGATGCATTTGAATCGACCAGCCACACTCTTCACTCGTGGATCCCAAAGAGGTGACTAGGCATTCCTGACGATAATTAATAGGATTGAAACCGGAATAGATGATAGGTCCTTTGATAGCACGGATTGTCTTGTCGTGATAATAAAAAGATAATCGTGTCTGAAATCGCTCTCCCGGCAGGCCATCTATCCCCGGGAGTCGGCAATGAATGCGTAATGTGCCTACTGAATCTCCAGATCTTTGCTCCCATGCCACTGCGAGGCGTGGCCGGTGGTATAAGCAGTAGACCGCTTCCAATTCTTGTGCATTGGTATAGCGGCTGTAGTTTATTCCCCAAGCGCTGTGCTTGAGCCAAATCTCTACAGGTCCGTGTTTAACCAAGTCAGCACCCACTGCGAATAGCACGATAGCTACCACCGCAGCGAAAGCCACAATTGCCCATGCGCCCGCACTTAGGCCAAGAACTAGCACTCGACCCGCAGTGCTCGCCATTGTTGCGGCTGAAGCCATAGCACCTGCCCGCGTTGCCACAGCAAGAACACCACCTGCCAATGCCGATTCCAGCAGAAATAATCCTTGTTCTCTGTTGCTGACGCTAAATGCGCTAATGGCTTTCGATAGGTCGCCTATTGCTACAAGTCCAGCTCCAATAGCACCTAAAGTAGCTACGCTTCTTTTCGAAGCGATGATCTTGGCTCCGTCGTTCGGCGGCTTAATTCCTTGGATACGTAATTTGACAGCTGCGATGCTCGCACTGACTTCTATCGATGAGGCAATTAGCGCGGTGATGGCACCCAGCAAAGCGAACCCAGCACCTAACCTATCGCTGGCTGTATTCGCATCTTTCAACGCATTCCTCATCCCCACAACAGCCAAATACCCCCCCAATCCCACAAACAAATGCCCCGCCGGCTCCCGCATTCGTTTCACCGCATTCATGAACGGATTCCCCTCCAGTTCCATCGCCCGTGGCGGCGGTAGCGCCGGTCGATCCTTGGGCGGACTGTCGATTTCGTGGTAGCTGGTCTCGCCGACCTTGACCCATTCATAGAGGGGGATTCGGACAGTCAAGTCGAACTGGGTGATCTTCGGCGTCGGTACTTTCCAGCCTTGCGCTCTAGCGGTTTCCAGGCTTTGGTGGCCCTGGAACTCATAAGCGGCCCGTTGCAGGTCTGCCAGGTTCATTTCGTACCGGACCAGAGTGACGTTGGCCCTGATCTCCATCACATGCCGCAAGCGGGGTATCAGCACGTCCGCGCGTTTGGCCGCGGGTATCGCTTGCAGCAGACCGATCAGGGCGTTGGTGGCCGGGGTGATGGCATGTTCTTCCATGAAGGCGTCCAGCACCTGGAAGACATTCTTGGCCAGCCCCCCGGCACTGTCGCGCAAGCGATCGAGGAGGGTCTCACTGCCATTGGCCAGCGCCAGCCAATAGGGGCTGCTGTCCACGGGCATGTCGATCAGCTGGGCCAGCATCTGCGTGCCGCGCTGGGTGTGCACCAGGGCGCCGATACACTGGAAAACCGCCTGTTCGTAGGCACGGGCCGTGGGGATCACGCGGGTATCGAAGCAGCGCAGCGCCTTGCCCAGCAGCTTGACCGGATTCATTAGCGCCACCCAGGCGATGGCGTCGTTCACCGCCAGGGCGATGGTTTGATCGAAGGCGTTGATGCGCTCGGCGTACTCGGCCGGAAATGCCATGGCGTCAGTGTATTTGACGAGCTTTTTCTGCCGGATCAGCGCATTGGCTCCCTCTTCGGAATAAGCAGCCTGCTTGTGCATGGCCTCGAAGTAGTTGCTGATGAGCGTCGCGCTCTGCAGGGCGTGGGCATTCTGGCCGGCATACTTCGTCTTGCGCTCCACCGCGCTGCTGACCAGGTAATGCAGCTCGCTGGCAATGCCGATGGGATCGGGCAGGGCAACGGCCAGCGGCGTGATATCGCGGCGTCCGTAGAGTCCGGCATGGAGGCCCTGGATGATGGCGTTGTAGTCAGGTGCGGTGTTGGGAAACTGGGTTTCGCTCCACTCGAAGTGCCTGGGCGTGCTGTAGCCTCTGGGCACCAGTTCCGGGGTGGCATTGCCGACCAGCGCGGCATTGAAGGCATGGGGCTGCTCAGGCCCGGCCGCGGGGTCGAGCCTGACGGCGAGGGTGTCGCGCAGGCCATCCTGATTGGTTTCGATGGCCCACAGCGCACGGTGGCTGAGCAGCGTGTCGCTGATCATCACGTACACCTGCTCGGCGATATGGCTTTGCGGGGCTTGCAGGTAGGGCCTGGCTTGATGGGTTTCAGGCACGCATTGGCGACCTGGGGTGGCATTGGTTTCGTCGCAGCGGTCCCACCAGATGCGGGCGAAGCGGATGTCCTCGGTGACCTGATAGTGCTGGGTCCACATGCGCCCGTCTTTGAAGTAGCACAGGTAGACGTAGCTGCCAGGGCGCAATAAGCGCAGGCCATAGGCTTTGCCTGAGCCAAGGGCGGGATAGCCGTCGGTGCAGAGGGTGGGGAAGATGCTGGGTTCGAGCGGCGTGTCGACGATCCCGTAGCGCAACGGATAGAGCGGGATACTGGGTTCGCACGGCGGGTGCATGATACCGACGCCGACTTCCTTCTGATTAGGCCGGTTGGTGCCGAGGGCGATCTTGTACGTGCGGGTCATGGCGTTTCTCCGGTCACATCCTGCGCTGCCAATTGCGCGAGCCGTGCTTCTGCGTCGATCAGCCGCTGTTTTCCCTCGACCGCGCGCCGCAGCATGATTTCGCGAAGCACCCGGTCGTGGTCGAAGAAGCGCTGTGGATACCGCAAGCGCAGCTCCATGAAGTGGCGTACGTCGCGCTCTGTGCGTAGCGTCAGCGCGCTGGCTTCAAGGGCGAAGGCGTTCAGTCGGCGCCAGAGCTCGGCCTGAGCGTCTGCAGCGTCGTAGACCGGGAAGCGCCTGCGAAACTCACGGGCGCAATCGCGCATGAACCATGCCTGGGTGGCCGGGTTCAGCGCCGCCTCTTCGTATGTGCTCAGCTCGAAGGGCCGTTGCGCGATGGTCGGCGCCGCGCCGGTCACGGGCGCATCGACCGATACCCACTCGCCCGAGTGTTGGTCGCCGGCGTACCAGACAAGACGTTGAATAGGGCCGAGCAGTTGCGCCAGCCGCTCGGCTGGCAAGGCTTCGCAGAGTTCTTCGAGGGCGCGAAAGGCACCGAGGCCGAACGACAGCGCTTGACCGTTGGCACCTGTCAGCTGTTGCAGATGCTCGAGGTGGGCCACGAGGCTGTCTTCATCGTCCGGCGCCAGCACAATCAAGCCGATCTGCTGGGGCAGCCAGTGAGCGAGTGCGTGGTTGAAGATCGACTCATCGAGCGTCACCAGCAGCGGCCCTGAACGATAGCCCGGTGGGGTGAACGCCCACGGTGTGCCGTACCACAGCCAGCGACCGTTGAAGAATCGGTCGAGCTGCTTGAGTTCATCCTGGAGGGTTTGGCTCAGTGCGCCGTTCAGCCAGACCCATGCCCGAGCGCTTTGTTGCAGTGTGGCCCAGTCCGGTATGGGAGATGCCTTCACCACTTGGCGCGAATAGTCGGGAAACTCGGACGTTGCGCTCATCAGGCAGCTCCCCTGCAGGCAGCAATGCTGTGGCAAGCGTCAGCTATCCAGCGGATGATGAAAGATGAAATCGTCATGGTGAGCTCCCGGTGAGGACGAACTTGAATGGCCGTCTCTGGCGTCAAGTGGCGGTCACTCTTTTTAGAAGCATCATCCGAGGTTGGGAATTGAGAACGGTCTGAGGAACGTGCAGGAAGCGTCCTTTTCTCGCTGTAAGGCTCGAGGCGTGCCTGGAAAAGCGGGCTGTAAGTGGTTTCAGCAGGAGAGAGTGCCGGCTTGAAAAGCGCTGGCAGGGTGCATCAGGGGGAAGGGGCGTAGCGGGGAGGGGGCAGCAGAGCCAGATAGCATCGGCCGTATTGCTGGCAGTACGACGGGGTCGGCGGAGCGGCGGGTGCGGCAGGCCCTTGGGCAAAGGGCCTGCCGATTCCAGCGAACATTGCCGAACGCTGAAGGGGACGTCAGACGTTGAAGCGGAAGTGCATCACGTCACCGTCCTTGACGATGTATTCCTTGCCTTCCAGACGCCATTTGCCGGCTTCCTTGGCGCCGCTTTCACCCTTGAACTGGATGAAGTCGTCGTAGGCCACCACTTCGGCGCGGATGAAGCCTTTCTCGAAGTCGGTATGGATCACGCCAGCGGCCTGTGGGGCAGTGGCACCGACACGCACGGTCCAGGCACGTACTTCCTGCACGCCGGCAGTGAAGTAGGTCTGCAGGTTGAGCAGTTCGTACCCGGCGCGGATCACGCGGTTCAGGCCAGGCTCTTCGAGGCCCAAGGCTTCGAGGAACATGTCTTTCTCTTCGCCGTCGTCCAGCTCGGCGATTTCCGCTTCGATCTTGTTGCACACCGGCACCACCACCGCGCCTTCTTCTTCAGCGATGGCCTTGACCACGTCCAGGTGCGGGTTGTTGTCGAAGCCGTCTTCGGCGACGTTGGCGATGTACATCACCGGCTTGCTGGTCAGCAGGTGGAAGCCGCGGATCACGGCTTTCTCGTCGGCGCTCATGCGCTTCATCAGGCTGCGTGCCGGCTTGCCCTCGGTGAAGTGCGGAATGAGTTGTTCGAGAATGGCCTTCTGCGCCAGGGCTTCCTTGTCGCCGCCCTTGGCGTTGCGCGCAACCTTCTGCAGTTGCTTCTCGCAGCTGTCGAGGTCGGCGAAGATCAGTTCCAGGTCGATGATCTCGATGTCGCGCTTGGGGTCGACGCTGTTGGAGACGTGAATCACGTTCTCGTCTTCGAAGCAGCGCACCACGTGGGCGATGGCGTCGGTCTCGCGGATGTTGGCGAGGAACTTGTTGCCCAGGCCTTCACCTTTCGAGGCGCCCGCGACTAGCCCTGCGATGTCGACGAATTCCATGGTGGTGGGCAGGATGCGGTTGGGCTTGACGATTTCTGCCAGTGCCGCAAGGCGCGCATCGGGCATGGGAACGATACCGCTGTTGGGCTCGATGGTGCAGAAGGGGAAGTTCTCAGCGGCGATGCCGGACTTGGTCAGCGCGTTGAACAGGGTGGACTTGCCAACGTTGGGCAGGCCGACGATGCCGCAATTGAAACCCATGGGAATTCCCCTCTCTAGGAAGTCAGGCCTTTTGGCCGTGCAGCTCGCGCATCGCCTTGGCGAAGTCGCCAGCGAGGACATCCGGCAGCACGCCGAGGGCGTAATCGATGCTGGTGTCGAGTTTGTCCTGCTCGGCGCGCGGGGCGCGGCCAAGGACGAAGTTGGACACCAGCTTGGCGTCACCTGGGTGGCCGATGCCAAGCCTCAGGCGATGGAAATCGTTCTGGTTGCCGAGTTGCGCGATGATGTCGCGCAGCCCGTTGTGGCCACCGTGGCCGCCGCCCTTCTTGAGCTTGGCGACCCCTGGAGGCAGGTCGAGTTCGTCGTGGGCCACCAGAATCGCTTCCGGCGCGATGCGGAAGAAATTGGCCAATGCCGCCACGGACTGGCCGCTGCGGTTCATGTAGGTGGTGGGGATCAACAGACGAACATCACGGCCCTGATGGCTGAATTTCGCCGTCAGGCCAAAATACTTGCGGTCAGCGTTGAGTGAAACACGCTGGGCGCTGGCGATGCGTTCAACGAAAAGAGCCCCTGCGTTATGCCGGGTCTGTTCGTATTCGGGGCCTGGGTTTCCCAGGCCGACGATCAACTGGATGGCGGTCACGTCAGGGGCTCTTCCTTGGGGTAGTCAGGGTACGGTGCGCGGCACTGTACCCTGAGCAACACCGGCGTGCGAGTGATTACTCGGCAGCGCCTTCTTCGCCTTCTTCGGCAACGATACGCGGGGCGTGAACGTTGGCGACGGCTTTGTCGTCACCGTGGGCCAGGGCCACGAACTCGACGCCTTTCGGAGCCTTGAGGTCCGACAGGTGGATGATGGTGCCGATTTCGGCGCCATTGAGGTCGACTTCGATGAACTCAGGCAGGTCTTTAGCTTCGCAGGACACTTCCAGCTCGGTCTCGGTGTGCGAGATTTCGCCGCCGTTCTTCAGGGTGGTCTCTTCGTTGATGAAGTGAACCGGAACCTTGGCGGTCAGCTTCTGGCCAGCGACAACGCGAACGAAGTCGGCGTGCATGATGAAACCCTTGGACGGGTGACGCTGCATGGCCTTGACGATGACGTTCTGCTTGGCGCCGTCGACGTTCAGTTCCAGAACGTGGCTGTAGGCAGCTTCGTTTTCGAACAGTTTGGCGATTTCCTTGGCCACGATGGTCAGGGATTGCGCTTCCTGGTTACCGCCGTAAACGACGGCCGGGATGTTGGCGGAGTGACGCAGGCGGCGGCTCGCACCTTTCCCCAGGTCAGTACGCGCTTGGGCGTTCAGGGTGAATTCGTTCATTTTACTTCTCCAATGTAGCCAGCCCCGGGTGACACTTGCGACCAGTGCCAAGGCGGGGTGGGCAAAAAAGCCCCGCCCCAACGAAGGTGTTGGGGCGGGGCGCTTTCATCAACGGACGTTTCGCAGCAGGGCAAAGCCCTTAACGGAACATCGCGCTGATCGATTCTTCGTTGCTGATACGGCGAACCGCTTCGGCAACTACCGGTGCGATATCCAGCTGGCGGATACGGTCACAGGCTTGAGCAGCGGCAGACAGCGGAATGGTGTTGGTCACCACCAGCTCGTCGAGTACCGACTTCTCGATGTTCTCGATCGCCCGGCCGGAAAGGACAGGGTGCGTGCAGTAGGCGTAAACCTTGGCAGCGCCGTGTTCCTTCAGCGCCTTGGCCGCGTGGCACAGGGTGCCGGCGGTGTCGACCATGTCGTCTACCAGGATGCAGGTGCGACCTTCGACGTCGCCGATGATGTGCATCACTTCGGAGTGATTGGCCTTTTCACGGCGTTTGTCGATGATCCCGAGATCGACGCCCAAGGACTTGGCGACGGCGCGAGCACGCACCACGCCACCGATGTCCGGGGAGACGATCATCAGGTTGTCGAAACGCTGGTCTTCGATGTCGTCGACCAGTACGGGCGAGCCGTAGATGTTGTCGACGGGGATATCGAAGAAGCCCTGGATCTGGTCTGCGTGCAGGTCGACGGTGAGTACACGGTCGATGCCGACGACGGTGAGCATGTCAGCGACGACTTTGGCGCTGATGGCTACACGGGCCGAACGCGGACGGCGATCCTGGCGGGCGTATCCGAAGTAGGGAATCACGGCGGTGATTCGGGAGGCTGAGGAGCGGCGGAAGGCGTCGGCCATCACTACCAGTTCCATCAGATTATCGTTGGTCGGGGCACACGTCGGCTGAATGATGAAGACGTCTTTGCCGCGAACGTTTTCATTGATCTCAGTGCTGATTTCGCCGTCGGAGAACTTACCGACAGAAACATCACCCAGTGGGATATGCAGCTGACGTACGACACGCCGAGCCAGATCGGGGTTGGCATTCCCCGTGAAGACCATCATCTTGGACACGCGCAGTACCTGAAGGCTGAGGGTAACCTGGATGAAAATAGGAAAATGGCAGGGGCGGCTGGATTCGAACCAACGCATGGCAGGATCAAAACCTGCTGCCTTACCGCTTGGCGACGCCCCTGTATCTGTTGCTGCGAATACTGTGTATTCGACTTCTAGAGCAGGTCTTGAAGCGTGCGGTGCAATATCGAGACATTGCAACCTTTAGCGACAAACCCTGTTTGGGTCTCTGAAAGAAGGGCCAGAACTCTATCAGCTTCGGCTTTGCTTGGGAAGGCCCCAAACACGCAACTTCCAGTGCCGGTCAATCGAGCTTCCGTATATTTACCCAATGAAATCAGCGCGTTGCGAACTTCTGGATAACGTTGCTCTACCACCGGTTGGCAGTCATTACGACTGTTTCCCTCGGGAACGGGGCGCATCTTAAGGGGGAGGGAATCACGTGTCAACTGCGGATGCGAAAAAATTTCCGCTGTGCTGACAGACACTTGCGGCACCAGCACGACATACCAGGGCTCCTGGGGATCGACCGGTGTGAGCTGTTCGCCGACCCCTTCGGCGAACGCCGCATGCCCGCGCACGAACACCGGCACATCGGCGCCCAGGCCCAGACCCAGCTGTGCCAGACGGTCGAAATCCCAACCCAGTTGCCACAGATGATTGAGACCGAGCAGCGTGGTGGCGGCGTCGGAGCTGCCGCCGCCGATGCCGCCACCCATGGGCAGCACCTTGTCGAGCCAGATGTCGGCACCCAGTGGGCAGCCGGCGAGCTGTTGCAATTGACGCGCAGCGCGAACGATCAGGTTGCTGTCGTGCGGCACTGATTCAAGCGCGTCGTGCAGGCGGATTTCGCCATCTTCACGCAGCGCGAAGCGCAGGGTGTCGCCGTGGTCGAGGAACTGGAACACGGTTTCCAGCAGGTGGTAGCCATCGTCGCGGCGACCGAGGATGTGCAACCACAAGTTGAGCTTGGCAGGGGCAGGCAGGGTTAGCACGAATCAGTGCCCCAGCTGGCGCGGCTGCCAGTCCTTGACCACCAGGGTCACGTCGATGTTTTCGCCGTGCAGCTTGAGGCGCTCGGGCAGCCAGTAGCCGTTCTGCTCGGCATAGCTGAGGTATT
The DNA here is from genome assembly GCF_000759535.1 of Pseudomonas cremoricolorata. NCBI lineage: Bacteria > Pseudomonadati > Pseudomonadota > Gammaproteobacteria > Pseudomonadales > Pseudomonadaceae > Pseudomonas > Pseudomonas cremoricolorata. Next base: position 2,116,551 of record NZ_CP009455.1, read on the forward strand.
GGACCTGCCAGCCATCCTGCTTCAGGCTGGCCAGGCGGCTGTCGCCGTCGAGGGTCAGCTGGCTCTTGCTGTCGGGCGCCGGCAGGCCTCGCACCCACCAGACCAGGTGCGACACCGGCAGGCGCCAGCCCAGTTGTTCTTGCAGCAGTGCTTCAGGGTCGGCCGCTTCATAGCGGCCCTGGTTGGCAACTTCCAGCACGACTGCGCCAGGACGCCCGGTCAGGCGTGCGGCGCCACGGCCCAGCGGGCCGGCCAGGCGGATGTCGTAGTAATCCTGCCGCTGCAGCCAGAACAGCGTGCCGCTGCCCGAATCCTGCGGGGCGCGGATGCCGACTTTGCCGTTGATCTGCCAGCCATCGAGGCTGCTGAGCTGCGCCTTGTGCTCACGCCATTGCTGGGAATTGCCCTGGCCTTGCAAGGCTTCGCGAGAGCCGGTGCCGGCACAGCCGGCGAGCAGGGCGATCAGGGAGAAGGTAATGAGTTGACGCATGAACATGTCTTAGAGAACCTCGGATCCGGTCATGCGCAGAATGGTTTTGCGCAGGACCTCGCTGTCGGGTTGATTGGCCAGGGCCTTGCTCCAGATCTGGCGTGCTTCGCGGCGCTTGCCATTGGCCCACAGCACTTCGCCCAGGTGCGCTGCCACTTCCGGATCGGACAGGCGCTCGTATGCTGCACGCAGGTGGTGCTCGGCTTCGTCGAGGTTGCCCTGGCGATAGTTGACCCAGCCCAGGCTGTCGAGCACCGCCGGGTCGTCCGGAGTCAAGGACAGCGCTTTTTCAATCAGCCGCTTGGCTTCTTCGAAGCGCGTGGTGCGATCGGCCAGGGTGTAGCCCAGAGCGTTCAGGGCCATGGCGTTTTCCGGCTCGCGGTCGAGAATGGCGCGCAGGTCTTTTTCCATCTGCGACAGATCGCCGCGCTTCTCAGCCAGCATGGCCCGGCTATAGAGCAGGTTGAGGTCGTCGGGGAAGCGCTGGGTGGCCTGACGCAGCACCTGGTCGGCTTCGGCGTCCTTGCCATTGTTGCTGTAGCTTTCCGATTCGATCAGATACAGCTGGATGGCGTAGTCCGGCTGCGTTTCGCGGGCCTCGGCGAGCAGGCGCGAGGCTTCGCTGGCGCGGCCATTGGCAATGAGGATATCGGCCTGGCGCAGCTGCGCGGCGAGGTAATCGGGGCCTGGCCCGACCAGCGCATACTCGCGCAGCGCGGCCTGAGGATCGTTGCGCTCTTCGCGGATACGCCCCAGGTTCAGGTGCGCGGCATCGGCATTGGCGTCGCGTTCGACCAGCTCTTGCAGGTAGCCTTCGGCCTCGTCCCAGTCCTTGTTTTCCAGGCTGACCAGCGCCAGGGAATAGCGCAGTTCGTCGTCTTCGGGGTACTGCTGGACCAGGCTGACGAACTCGCTCTTGGCCTCGGGAATGCGGTCGAGCTCGACCAGGGTGCGCGCGTAGTTCAGGCGCAGGCGCTTGTCGTCGGGGTTGTCGCGAATGGCGCCACGCAACAGCGGCAGGGCTTCGTCGCCACGGTCGAGGGTCTGCAGCAGGCGGGCACGCAGCAGAATCGGCGCGATCTCGCCATCCTGCACCGGGTGCGATTCGAGCAGCTCCAGCGCTTGCTCGCTCTTGCCGTCCTGGTTCAGCAGCAGCGCCTTGCCAAACAGTAGTTGGCTGTTGGCCGGGTGCTTGACCAGCAGGCGGTCGAAGCTCTGCAGCAGACCATCGCGGGTGCTCTGGTCGGTTTCGGCTGCCGATAGGGCAAGGAAGTCGAAATGAGTATCGCCTTTGGCCTGCAAGACCTTTTCCATGTAGGACATGGATTCATCGTAGCGCCCGGCGCGTGCCAACTGGATGGCGGCAGCGCGCTGGGCGTCCAGGTTTGCGCCATCGTTACGCGCCCACAGCAGTGCGGTGTCCAGTGCCGGCTCATCGGCGCCGAGGTACTCGGCGATGCGATAGGCGCGTTCGGAAACCCCGGAATCCTGGGTCTTTTGCGCCTGGTCGACGTAGTTGGCCAAGGCAATGTCGAAACGGTTGCGCTGACCGGCCAGCTCGGCCACCAGCAGGCTGTAGAGCGTATCGGGCTTGAACGAGCCGTACACCACAGGTTCGGCCGGTGCCTCTTGCTCGCTAGCCTCGGACGCCTGGGGCTCGGATGCCGCGTGATGCGGCGGCAGATTCTGGCAGCCCTGAAGCAGGGCGAGGGCGAGCAGCAATGCGTAGCGTCTATTCATAAAGAAGGCTTGAGGGGGCTGACCGGCGGTGTGGGGCATGATGACACAAGCGCGGTGGCAAACCCACCGACGATGGTCGTGGCCTGTCGCTTGGCAGCGACCTAGGGTCTGACAGCGGGTAAATGGGAGGGTTCGTAAGGGCTGGGTGAAGAAGGCGTGGCGATCGTGATGGTCAGGGAGGTGAAATGCCCAGATAAGGCTTGGCGAAATACACGCAGGCCCATAACGAAAGGAATGCAACACAGAGTGCTGCGCACGTGATTGTAAGTCTGCTTAGGCGCTTTCTCGTATGAATAGGAATTCGGTTGATTTCTTGGAGGTCTACGAGGTGTTTGCGAGCGAAGACTTGGGGTGCCATAAATACCAACGAGATGACCCCAAGTCGATGAATTTTCCCTGCGATGCCTTTTGATGCATATATTTTCAGGTTGTCCATGATTAATTTGGAGTTTGTGAGCTGTGACTCGATCTCTTCGGTAAGGCGGTGAGCCAGGTAAACAGTAATTGCCAAGTTGATACAGAGGGAGGCAATGATTACAACGTAGGCAGCTATGAATAGGTCTTGAAGTAACATCACATGTTGGTCCGTTCATAGATTAATTCACCAATGGACGCCCCAGCGGAGCCACCAGCTTCTCCACCTACCATACCCCCAACAGCGCCGCCCATGACAGCGCAGGCGAGTCCGCCTGTTCCGCCTGATGGAATGCCTAATACGACCGCACAAATCGTCGTTCCGGCCAGGGCGCCAACTTTCGCCAACGCTGAGCCTAATGAGAGGCTGCCCACCAGCGCGCTCCCCTCCACGATACGTGCTCGCCTGCACGCCTCTTCGCGACCCTCTAGGCACGCTTGTCTAATCGACAAGCCCGCACTCGCCACCTCCAGCGCAACGCCAATATAAGTGCCTCGCTTGATAAGGCTGGCCGCCCGGCTAACGCCCGCCACTTTGTCGGCATAACCTGCGATTTCGCCCTTGCTCAAGAACCGTTTGGTGGAAAGGCCCAGGGTCCGTTTGATCGAGCCGCCATTACGCAACCCCGAGCCGAACGCCGCCAGCCTGCCAAGTTGGGAGTCCAGTTGCCTGAACAGCGCGGCGCGCTTGCTGTAGAACTCGTCGCGAGCTCGGAAGGTGCCTGAACTCAGATGGGCGTCATGCAGGTGCTGAATTTCCTGAAGGGTACGCTTGATGGTATCCAGGTGTCGGCTCCATCCGTCGCTGACCACACCTGCGCCCAGCGAAGCGTGGCCCAGCAGATTCTTGAGCAATTCGAAATTGTTCAGGAAAAACGCATCGAACCCTTCTCCGCTACGCAGCAGCTCGGCATGCACCGCTGCAGCTTTTGCCATGAGGTAGGCTTCCTCGCGCGTGCAGGCGGGTGTCGATGCGTCGCCGAGAACGACCAGTTCACCGCTGCGCACGACGCTGTTGTAAATATGTGGGTTGACGCTGTCGAACTTTCCGATCGAGTATCCGCTTAGCGCAAGTTCAGACTTGAGGGCTTGGTAGTTTCTCAGTGTCGGATTAATGAATGCACGGGCTTGCGTCATGGTCTTCCTTGGAGATGCACAGTGCGCCAATCACGGATGACGTGTGCTGAACTCAAAGCTTGAGGGCAGTAATAGAGTCGAGTTTTCGAGTTGCTCAAAGGCCGGGCGAAGTGCAGGCGTATTTCTTCATGCTGTGATGTGGCTGTGCTGAGAGATCAGCTCGCGTCAAGGGCTTGAACTTATACGGGGCGATCAAGTTTCGGCAATGGCTCAAGGTGCATTTGGGAAATGGACTACAAGAATATGAATTGTTGCTGCGTAGTTGTTTCGAAAGATATCCACAACAGGCAGGGGCTTGTAGGTTCTGTGTGAAAAGTTCTGAGACGCCGGGGAGACAAGGCCGATGGTGGCCCCGCAAAAACAGCCGAGGAAGCGGAGTTTACGGTCTGTAAATGAGCATTCCGAGGCTGTTTTCAACGCAGGATCACCAAGTATCAGGACTTTTCATACAGAGCCTAATGTGCTTGGCGGGCACCGATGGGCATCACGGCCCATGGGCGAGCCGGCGGTCCTGCACGCAAAACGCCGCACGGTGTGGGCGTCGGGGATGAGTGCTCCGAGGGTCGCCCCCTGCGGCTTCAGACCGCACTCACCGAGAGCAATTGCTATAAACCCCGTAGCTCGGGGGGCGGCGTCGGCCGTCTGAGCCGCTGCGCACGGCGACAATAGCGAACGGTGGTTGTTCTGAATCCTGCGAAGTAGGACAATTATCGGCTTCACGTCACAATCAGCGACCGCGCATGGCCTTTCTCGCACTCGGGATCAATCACAAGACTGCCTCGGTCGACGTACGCGAGCGCGTGGCGTTCACGCCCGAGCAGCTGGTCGATGCCCTGCAGCAGTTGTGTCGCCTCACTGCCAGCCGCGAGGCGGCGATTCTTTCGACCTGCAACCGCAGTGAACTGTACCTGGAACAGGACACCCTCTCGGCCGACGACGTACTGCTGTGGCTGGCCGACTACCACCGTCTGAGCCTCGATGAGCTGCGCGCCAGTGCCTATGTGCACGAAGAGCATGCTGCAGTAAAGCACATGATGCGCGTCGCCTCCGGGCTCGACTCGCTGGTGCTCGGCGAGCCGCAGATTCTTGGCCAGATGAAATCGGCCTATGCCGTGGCCCGCGAGGCCGGCACGGTCGGCCCGTTGCTGGGTCGGCTGTTCCAGGCCACCTTCAGCGCCGCCAAGCAGGTGCGCACCGACACCGCCATCGGCGAGAACCCGGTGTCCGTGGCCTTCGCCGCAGTCAGCCTGGCGCGGCAGATCTTCAGTGACCTGGGGCGCAGCCAGGCGCTGCTGATCGGCGCCGGCGAAACCATCACCCTGGTCGCCCGGCACTTGCACGAGCAAGGCGTGCGGCGCATCGTCGTCGCCAACCGCACCCTGGAGCGAGCCAGCCTTCTTGCCGAGCAGTTCGGCGCCCACGCCGTGTTGCTGGCCGATATCCCCCAGGAGTTGGCCAACAGCGACATCGTCATCAGCTCCACCGCCAGCCAACTGCCGATTCTGGGCAAGGGCGCGGTGGAAAGTGCCCTGAAGGCGCGTCGGCACAAGCCGATCTTTATGGTCGACATCGCCGTGCCGCGCGACATCGAGCCCGAGGTCGGTGAGCTCGACGATGTCTACCTGTACACCGTCGATGACCTGCACGACGTGGTCGCGGAAAACCTCAAGAGCCGCCAGGGGGCTGCCCAGGCTGCCGAGGAACTGGTCGCGGTCGGCGCCGATGATTTCATGGCGCGCCTGCGCGAGCTGGCCGCGGTCGATGTGCTGCGTGCCTACCGTCAGCAGAGCGAGCGTCTGCGCGACGAAGAGCTGCACAAGGCGCAGCGCCTGCTGGCCAATGGCGCCAACCCGGAAGAGGTGCTGGCGCAGCTGGCCCGGGGCTTGACCAACAAACTGCTGCACGCGCCCAGCGTGCAATTGAAAAAGCTCTCTGCCGAAGGCCGCGTCGATGCGCTGGCGATGGCTCAGGAACTCTTCGCCCTCTCTGAGGGCTCGACGGACAAGACCCCGCAATGAAAGCGTCGCTGCTGAACAAACTGGACACGCTCCAGGACCGCTTCGAAGAACTCACCGCCTTGCTCGGTGACGGCGAAGTGATCGCCGATCAGACCCGTTTCCGCACCTATTCGCGCGAATATGCCGAGGTGGAGCCGGTGATCGCCGCCTATCAGGCCTGGCGCAAGGTGCAGGATGACCTCGAAGGCGCCCAGGCGCTGCTCAAGGATGCCGACCCCGATCTGCGCGAAATGGCCCAGGAAGAGGTGCGTGAGGCCAAGGCGCGGCTGGTCGAGCTGGAGTCGCAGTTGCAGCGCATGCTGTTGCCCAAGGATCCCAACGACAACCGCAACGTGTTCCTCGAGATCCGCGCCGGTACCGGCGGCGACGAGGCGGCGATCTTCTCCGGCGACCTGTTCCGCATGTATTCGCGCTATGCGGAAAAACGCGGCTGGCGGCTGGAAGTGCTCTCGGAGAACGAAGGGGAACACGGCGGCTACAAGGAAATCATCGCCCGGGTCGAGGGCGACAGCGTCTACGCCAAACTCAAGTTCGAATCCGGCGCCCATCGCGTGCAGCGCGTGCCGGAAACCGAAAGCCAGGGCCGTATCCATACCTCGGCGTGTACCGTGGCGGTGCTGCCCGAACCCGACGAGCAGGTGGCGATCGAAATCAACCCGGCCGACCTGCGCGTGGACACCTATCGCGCCTCCGGTGCCGGCGGTCAGCACATCAACAAGACCGACTCGGCGATTCGCATCACCCACTTGCCCACCGGCATCGTGGTCGAGTGCCAGGAAGAACGCTCGCAGCACAAGAACCGTGCTCGCGCGCTGTCGTGGCTGTCGGCCAAGCTCAATGACATGCAGACCAGCGCCTCGCAGAACGCCATCGCCAGCGAGCGTAAGCTGCTGGTCGGTTCGGGCGACCGTTCCGAGCGCATTCGCACCTATAACTACCCCCAGGGCCGGGTCACCGATCACCGTATCAACCTGACCTTGTATTCGCTCGACGAGGTGCTTGCAGGCGGCGTGGAAGCGGTGATCGAGCCGCTGCTCAGCGAGTATCAGGCCGATCAACTCGCCGCGCTGGGGGACTGAATGACCATCATCGCCAGCCTGCTGCGGGACGCGCAGTTGCCTGCTTCGGACAGTGCCCGCCTGGATGCCGAACTGCTGCTTGCAGCGGCCCTGGGAAAGTCGCGCAGTTACCTGCGCACCTGGCCTGAGCGGATCGTCAGCAGCGAAGCGGCGCAGTGCTTCCAGGGGTATCTGGCGCGGCGCCGCAGCGGCGAGCCGGTGGCCTACATTCTCGGCCATCAAGGGTTCTGGACCCTGGAGCTGGAAGTAGCGCCCGACACCTTGATTCCCCGCCCGGACACCGAAGTGCTGGTGGAAACCGCGCTTGCCCTGTTGCCAGCGACGCCGGCACAGGTGCTCGACCTGGGCACCGGCACCGGGGCCATTGCCCTGTCGCTGGCAAGCGAGCGTCCCGCCTGGCAGGTCACTGCGGTGGATCGCGTCGAGGCTGCCGTGGCCCTGGCCGAGCGTAATCGACAGCGGCTGGACCTGAGCAATGTCCGCGTGCTGGCCAGCAACTGGTTCGCTGGCCTGGCTGGTCAGCGTTTCGAACTCATCCTGAGCAATCCACCTTACATTCCCGAGCACGATCCGCACCTGCTGCGCGGCGACGTGCGCTTCGAGCCCAGCAGTGCGCTGGTGGCCGGCGCCGACGGGCTCGACGATCTGCGCCAGATCATCGCCCAGGCCCCGCAGCACTTGCAGGCCGGAGGCTGGCTGCTGCTCGAGCATGGTTATGACCAGGCGCCGGCCGTGCGCGAACTGCTCGCCCGGCAAGGCTTCGTCGAGGTCGAGAGCCGTCTTGATCTGGGCGGTCATGCCCGCGTCTCGCTGGGTCGGCTGCCATGTTGAGCGATGCTGAACTGCTGCGCTACAGCCGCCAGATTCTTCTGGCGCAGGTGGACATCGAAGGCCAGTTGCGGCTCAAGAACAGCCGGGTACTGCTGGTCGGCCTGGGTGGGCTAGGTTCGCCGGCGGCCCTGTATCTGGCCGCCGCTGGGGTTGGCGAGTTGCACCTGGCCGACTTCGACGACGTCGACCTGACCAACCTGCAGCGTCAGGTGCTGCATGACAGCGCCAGCGTGGGCATGAGCAAGGTCGATTCGGCCATCGATCGCCTGCGGGCGATCAATCCTGATGTAGCGCTGCACGCCCACCGCGAGGCGCTCGAAGGGCAGACCCTGACCGCAGCAGTGGCGGCCGTCGATGTAGTGCTCGATTGTTCCGATAACTTCGCCACCCGCGAAGCGGTCAACGCGGCCTGCGTGGCAGCGCTCAAGCCGTTGGTCAGCGGCGCGGCGATCCGCCTCGAGGGGCAGTTGTCGGTGTTCGACCCACGGCTTGCGGCTAGCCCGTGCTACCACTGCCTGTACGGTCATGGCAGCGAGGCGGAGTTGAGCTGCAGCGAAGCGGGCGTGCTCGGCCCGTTGGTCGGCATGGTCGGAAGTCTGCAAGCGTTGGAAACACTCAAGCTGCTGGCAGGTTTCGGCGAGCCGCTGGTCGGTCGACTGCTGTTGATCGACGCCAGCAGCAGCCGCATGCGCGAATTGCGGGTCAAGCGCGACCCGGCCTGTGTGGTATGCGCCAGCCGCCATGAGTGACCGTGCAGCGCCGGTCGGCGTGATGGATTCCGGTGTGGGCGGTTTGTCGGTCCTCGCCGAGATCCAGCAGCTATTGCCCAACGAGTCGCTGCTCTACGTAGCCGACTGTGGGCATGTGCCCTATGGCGAAAAATCCCCCGAATACATCCGTCAGCGTTGCCGGCACATTGCGGCATTTTTTCAAGCGCGAGGCGCCAAGGCCATGGTGCTGGCTTGCAACACCGCCACGGTGGCGGCAGTCGCCGATCTGCGTGCGCTGTATCCGGACTGGCCGTTGGTAGGCATGGAGCCTGCGGTCAAGCCGGCTGCGGCGGCGACCCGCTCTGGCGTGGTCGGGGTGTTGGCGACTACCGGCACCTTGCAAAGCGCCAAGTTCGCCGCGTTGCTCGATCGCTTCGCCAGCGATGTGCGGGTGATCACCCAGCCGTGTCCGGGCCTGGTCGAGTGCATCGAAGCCGGTGATCTGCACAGCCCGGCGCTACGTCGCCTGCTCGCCGATTACCTGCAACCATTGCTGGAAGCCGGCTGCGACACGTTGATCCTCGGCTGCACGCATTACCCCTTCCTGCGTCCCCTGTTGGCGACGATGGTGCCGCAGGATGTCACGATCATCGACACCGGTGCAGCGGTAGCGCGGCAGCTGCAGCGCCTGCTGGACGAGCGCGGATTGCTGGCCGAGGGGCCAGCGCGCAGCACCTGTTTCTGGACCAGTGCCGATCCGCAGAATCTGAGAAAAATCCTTCCTTTGTTGTGGAATAAAGCTGACAGTGTGCAAAGCTTTCGCTTGTAAAAAAAATGTGAAAAGCCGTGCTGAAAGCTGAACTATCGTACTAGTGGCGTTTTCTACACAACGGCCTGTTGAGGCACACACCAATAACAGCATCGAAAGAAGGATGTTTCTCATGAAGAAACTGCTCGGCTTGGCGGCGATTGCTGCTTTGACATTGGGGCAAGCGGTGACGGCGCAGGCGGCGGACGTCTCGTTGTCGGTGGGGCAGACCGGTGACTCCACCATGGTCTACCGCTTGGGGGTCCAGTCGAACTGGGATGCCAGTTGGTGGCAGACCAGCGTCGGTCGCGTTACCGGGTACTGGGATGGGGCCTATACCTTCTGGGATGGCGATGATCGCGCCAGCAACCACAGCCTTTCGTTCGCACCGGTGTTCGTCTACGAATTTGCCGGCGAATCGGTCAAGCCTTACGTCGAAGCAGGCATCGGTGTCGCGGCATTTGCACGCAGCAAGCTGGAGAGCAACGATCTGGGTGGGTCGTTCCAGTTCGAAGACCGCATCGGTTTCGGCCTGCGCTTCGCCGGTGGGCATGAGGTGGGCGTGCGCGCCATTCACTACTCCAACGCCGGTATAAAGCAGCCCAACGACGGCGTCGAAGCTTATTCCCTGCACTACCGTATGGCGCTGTAATCACCCCCCGTACCTGCAAGGCTTGCCGAGCAGCGCAAGCCTTGTAGTCGAATCCGTGGCAGGCTGACTAGATCGACATCAGCGGCCACAATGTCCTCAGGCCCAGCGCCTCAAGCACTATTTCCGGTTCGCGTTCGGGCAATCTGCCAAGGATTTCCTTGGCTGCCGTTTGCGCCGTCCAGCGTTCGGGGATGTGGTCGATTGCCCATGGCGTATCCTGCCCATGAGGCGTAATCACGGTTAGATCGACGCCAACCTGGCGCAGTTGAGGTCGAAGCTGTTCAAGTCGATACGGCAGGCTATTGGCAGGCAAGGGCGGAAGACTGGGATCAGACAGCTGCGACACCGTATAGAGGTTGAGAATGACCACCAGCTGCGGACGCTCACCCTGCTCGAGCAACGGCAGCGCGGCCTCGAGAAACTGCTCGAAGGCTTGCATGTTGGTTTTTATCACCGCGTGTACCAGCTGGCTTTCGGTGATGTTCACGGGCAAGTAATCGCAGGTGCCCGCATTGACGACCAGGGTATCGAGCGCGCCCCAGGTTTGTTGCAAGTACTCCCCTCCGGTATGGGGTGCACCGGGCAGCGCCAGCAGACGGCTGCCATGGCGCCTGGCCATGGCGTGGAATTGCAGATTGTTGCGTCCGCTTGCGGCGACGCGCACTTGGTGCGCCACCAGTTGTTCGACCAGGGCCATGCCCAGCCCGTTGGTGCTTCCGGTTACCCAGAACCGCCGTGAGTCATTCAAGATGCCGCCCCTCTCATTCTGTCAGCGGGGGAGGCTTTTGAACGCCTCCAGCGCGCGCTTACGACTACTGTCGAGACTGACCATCGGTTTTACGTAGTTAGTTGTAGCAAAGTCACCTGCGGATTTCACTGGCATGTGGATCGATTTCTTGTCCAGTCGTTCAAGTTCTGGAAGCCAGTGGGCGATGAACCGACCTTCGGGATCAAACCGTTTAGACTGCGTGACTGGATTAAAAATTCGGAAGTAGGGCACAGAATCAGTGCCGGTCGATGCACTCCACTGCCAGCCGCCGTTGTTTGCAGCCAGATCGCCGTCGATCAGATGGCGCATGAAGAAGCGCTCGCCTTCACGCCAGTCGATCAGCAGGTTCTTGCTGAGGAACATCGCTACCACCATGCGCAGCCGATTGTGCATCCAACCGGTGGCGAGCAGTTGTCGCATAGCGGCATCGATCAGCGGAAAACCGGTACGGCCTTCCTGCCAAGCCTGAAGCTCCTTAGGCGCTTTGCGCCATTGCAGTTTTTCGGTGTGAGCCCGAAATGCATGGTGCATCGACACCTGGGGGTAGCCGACCAGAATGTGTTTGTAGAACTCGCGCCAGATCAACTCGCCGATCCATGTTTGCGCGCCGGTACTGCCGCTGTCGAATTCGCCCCGGTTACTCGACAGCGCGGCGTGCAGGCATTGCCTGGGCGACACTACGCCCGCAGCGAGGTAGGCGGAGATCTGGCTAGTGCCAGGGCGTGCCGGGAGGTCGCGCGCCACGTGATAGTCGTCGATTGACTCATCGGCGAAACGTTGCAGACGAGTCTGCGCCTCTTGCTCGCCAGCAGGCCAGAGCTTGCGTAGCGCGTCCGGGGGCGTCTCGAAGCCTTCGATATGTCGCGGTATGGCGTCACTGCTGATCTTCAGCGGTTTCTGTTTAGTGACCTTGTCGGCCAGTTTTGGCACACCGACGTGAAGGCGCTCGAGACAGACTTTCTTGAACTGGCTGAACACCTGGAAATAGCCACCGCTGCGGGTGAGGATGGTGCCGGGGCTGAATAGCAACTGGTCGAGGTAGCTGTGTACCCCAATCCCGGCGGTCTGCAGCGCCTCGCGGGTGGCCTGGTCGCGGCGCATTTCATTGACGCCGTAGTCGTCGTTCCAGTGCACCGCTTCGACCTGGTGCTTCTGGCATAGCTCAAGCACGGTCTGCGGCACGTCTTGCCAGGTGCGCGTGGTGCGCACCAGCAGGGGAATGTTCAACGCTTCGAGGGATTTGCGCAGCTCGCGCAAGTTGCGCAGCCAGAAATCGACCTTGCAAGGCGCCTCATCGTGCGCCTGCCATTGCTCGGGGCTGGCGATCCACACCGCGAGCGTCGGTCCGCGCTGGCAGGTGGCAGTGAGGGCGGTATTGTCGTTGATACGCAGATCATTGCGCAGCCAGATCAATTGCATGGAAGTCGGTCCCAAAGGCAGGTAGAAGGTCAGGCGGCGCGCAAGCGCTGAAACTGGCGCAGAGCCTCATGGGCACTGCTGAACAGGTGCAAGGCAGGCAGGTCGAGCGCCAGCAGCTCAGACTCGTGAATGCTTGCCGCCAGGCCACCTAGCAAGATCGGTATCGGTGATTCGTGCAGGGCCTTTAGCAGCGTGGCCCGTTCGAATTGCGCACCCACGCACAGCACCACCGCCGTTGGGCGCAATTGGACAATGGCAGGACGCAACTGCCCCAGTCCGATGGGCTGATCAAGCACTACCACGGGCTGTCCGCTACTGCTCAACAGCCAGGCGCACAGCCAGGCGTCGGCGCAGAACGAGGCAGTTTCTTCTTGCACGATCAGCACTGGCGCACCTTCGAGCGATTGATTGTCGTGATAGACCCTCGTGCCCAGCTTGCTGCGCAGCCAAGTGAAAAAGAACACCTGTTCCAGCCGTGCATTGAACTGATGGCGCCAACGTTCGGTGAGCTGCGCCAGCAGCGGCACCAGCAGGTGCTCGCACAGGGTGATCGCCGGATACAGCGCCATGACCTGATTGAAATGCTGGTCCAGCGCTCGAGACGATAACTGGGTGATGGCATCGGTCAGCTGCTGGCAACGCATTTCCCAGTCGCCCTGTGGGGCAACCGACGGTTTGCGTTCCAGCAGTTCACGCACCTGTCCCACGGAAGCACCGCGAGCCAACCAGTGCAGGATATCCCGCACTCGTTCGACCTGATCGAGCGCATAGAGCCGGTGACCCTTCGCGGTTCTGTGCGGTGACAACAGGCCGTGGCGACGTTCCCAGGCGCGCAGGGTGACCGGATTGACCCCGGTCAGACGCGCCACTTCACGAATGGGCAGCAGTTGTTCAGATTGCATTGCGCAGCCCAAGCTTGGCGGGGTGAGGGTGCAGGTAGGCCTGTTGCATGAGGTAGGGGTCCGGATGGTTGCGCAGATGGTGCTTGAACAAGGTCATCGGCACCACCAGCGGTACACTGCCGCGGTGGTACTGCTCGATCAGCTGTTGCAGTTCCTGGCGATCGTCGGCATCCAATGACTCGCGCAGATACCCGGAAAGGTGCTGCAGCACATTGCTGTGGGTGCCACGGCTGGCACAACGGCGCAGGGCCTGCATCAGGCGGCTGAAGTAGCGCGCGCCGATCTCGTTGGGATCATCGTCACGCTTGAGTGTGCCCAGCAGGCGGCCAATATCCCGATATGCCTGGGGATTGTTGGCCATCAGCAGGTATTTGTAGCGCGAGTGGAAAGCGATCAGCGCGCCACGGGTCAGACCTTGTGCAAGCACTTGCTGCCAGTCGACATAGGCGTATACGCGGCTAATGAAGTTCTCCCGAAGCACCGGGTCATGCAGGCGGCCTTCTTCCTCGACCGGCAGATCCGGGCGCCGGGCGGTGAACGCTTCGGCAAAGGCGCCGCGTCCTCCCTTGACCGCAGGCCGGCCGCCGCTCTGGTAGACCTTCACTCGTTCCAGGCCGCAGGAAGGCGACTTTTGCATGAACACATAGCCGCAGATATCGTGCAACTGCTCGGCCATGAATGCGCCGTAGTCGCGCAAGGGAATAGAGAAATCCTGTTCTGCATCACGGGTGCCCACCACTCGGGGATGGTCCGGATCGCCTACCAGGCGAATGGGCTCGCGCGGGATACCCAGGCCAATCGCAACCTCGGGGCACACGGATACCCAATCGAAGTGCTCGTCGAACAGTTCGTGGCACAGCGACGACTGTTTGTGACCGGCATTGAAGCGCACGTTCTCACCGATCAGGCAGGCACTGATGCCAATGCGGAACTTGCCGGTGGAAAATGACCCAGTCATTGCAGCCTCCAAATCTTGTACAAGGTTGAAATCTTATACAAGTAATACCGGCAAAGCGGCGAACTCGTTCAATAATTTTTGCCGTTTGCCGATCAGTCGAAGTGGCTCAGCAGTCGTTTGGCCGCGTGCAGGCCGCTCAGCCATGCCCCTTCCACGCGTCCCGACAGACACCAGTCGCCACAGGCGTAAACGCCTTGGTCGGGATCGGCCAGCGAACCCCATTCGTGATTCCCGGCCGGACGCGCATACAGCCAGCGATGAGCCACCGAAAACGTCGGGGCAGGTACCACGCAGCCGATCAGTTCGGCGAACTCACCCCAGAGTTGGTCGATCACTTGGTCTTTGGGAAGGTCGATGTGTTGTCGACTCCAGTGGGAGGTGGCATGAAGCACCCAGGTGTCCAGGCGCTTGTCTCGGCCCGGCTTGCTACGGTTCTGGGCCAGCCAGTCGAGGGGGCTGTTCTGCACGAAACAACCTTGCATCTGCGTGTTCAAGGGCTCCGCGAAACCCAGTGCGACTGCCCAGGTGGGCTCCATCTGCACGCCGGCTGCGATGCCTGCAAGTTTCGGCGCGGCGGCCAGCAGCGGCGTGGCCTGCGGTGCAGGAACGGCGATCACGACGCGACTGAACGGGCCGTGGCTGCAGCCTTCAGCGTCCTGTAGATGCCAGTATTCCTGGCCGCGGAAGACTTCGGTGATACGGCAGCCGAAGCTGACATCGAGGTCGCCAAGCATGCCGCGGGTAATCGCGCTCATGCGCGGCACGCCGACCCAGCGGATTTGTTCATCCGGCGAAGGAGTGAGCACGCCGTCGCGATAGTTGTATAACTGGGGCTTCCAGGCTTCGACCGTTTTTTGATCGAACCACTGGCGCACCTGTTCGACGAAATGTCGGTCGCGAGCAGTGAAGTATTGCGCGCCAAGATCCAGGGCGCCGGCGTCGCTTGGCTTGCTGGCCATGCGCCCGCCGCTGCCTCGGCCCTTGTCGAAAATGTGCACCGTCTGGCCAGCGGCCTGCAGGGCCTGAGCGGCTGACAGGCCGGCGATACCGGCGCCGATGATGGCAATAGGAACTGTCATGTGGGCCTCTTCGCAGCATGCTTTCAGGCAGCCTACGCCGCTGGACAAACCTGTACAATGCAAAACTTGTGTATAAGGTTATACCGCTCGGTCCATGGCTTGGCCTATGTTTATCCGAGAGCGTTTGCGTCGAAAAAGTGCCATGGTCGTAAAAATAGACCACACCTCAAGCCCGCGAGGACACAGCCATGCATATATTGCTGACCGGTGGTACAGGTTTGATAGGACGGCAGCTTTGTCGCCTATGGAGCGACCACGGATACCGTGTGACGGTCTGGAGCCGCGCTCCTGAAACGGTCGCGCAACGCTGCGGCCCTGGCGTGCGCGGCATCGCCCGGCTCGACGAACTGGCCGCCGATGAAGGGGTCGACGCGGTGGTGAACCTGGCAGGAGCGCCCATTGCCGATCGACCCTGGACTGGCGCTCGGCGGGCGTTGTTGTGGGCCAGCCGCATTACCCTCACCGAACAGCTGCTGGGCTGGCTGGAGCGACGCCAGCAGCGCCCCGGCGTGCTGGTTTCAGGATCGGCCGTGGGCTGGTACGGCGATGGCGGCGAGCGCGAGCTGAGCGAAGCGTCACCCCCGGTCAAGGAGGATTTCGCCAGCCAGTTGTGCATCGCCTGGGAAGAAACGGCGCTTCGCGCAGAATCGCTGGGGCTGCGCGTGGTGCTGGTGCGCACCGGTCTGGTGCTGTCTGCCGAAGGTGGGCTGCTGACGCGCCTGCGCGTGCCGTTCAAGCTGGGCCTGGGCGGGCCGATCGGTAATGGGCGGCAGTGGATGCCGTGGGTTCATATCGCCGATCAGGTGGCACTGATCGATTTTCTGCTGCAAAACCCCGATGCTCGCGGTCCGTATAATGCCTGCGCCCCGGAGCCGGTACGCAACCGCGAGTTCAGCCAGCGCCTGGGCCGAACGCTGCACCGCCCGGCGTTCATGCCGCTGCCGGCAGTCGTGCTCAAGGCGCTGCTCGGCGAGCTTTCCGGGCTGCTGTTGGGCGGCCAGCGGGCACGCCCGGCACGGTTGCTGGAGGCTGGTTTCACTTTCCGCTTCAACGATCTGCAATCGGCACTGGACGATCTGTCCAGCGCTCTCTGACATAGGATGCTGCATGACCGATCACGCCCTGCTGCTGGTCAACCTGGGGTCGCCAGCCTCCACTTCGGTGGACGATGTGCGCAGTTACCTCAACCAGTTCCTGATGGACCCCTACGTGGTCGACCTACCGTGGCCACTGCGGCGGCTGCTGGTGTCGCTTATTCTGATCAAGCGTCCTGAGCAGTCGGCCCATGCCTATTCATCGATCTGGTGGGACGACGGCTCGCCGCTGATCGTGCTGACCCGTCGCCTGCAAGCGGCGATTACCCCCTACTGGCCCCATGGCCCAGTGGAAATCGCCATGCGCTATGGCCAGCCTGCCTTGCCTGAAGTGCTGGCGCGCCTGGCCACCCAGGGCGTGCGTCAGGTGACGCTGGCGCCGCTGTATCCGCAGTTTGCCGACAGCACCGTGACCACCGTGGTCGAACAGGCGCGGCAGACCATCGCCGAACAGCGACTGGCGCTGCAGATGCGCGTGCTGGCACCGTTCTACGATGACTCACGCTACATCGATGCCCTCGCCAACAGCGCGCGGCCCTACCTCGAGCAGGGCTACGATCACCTGTTGCTGAGCTTCCACGGACTACCGGAGCGGCATATCAAAAAGCTGTTGCCCAAGGGTAGCGGCCATGACCTGCGTGCGGCGCAGTGCTGCGCAGGAGCCAGTGCCGAGGTTCGTGCGGTGTGCTATCGCGGTCAGTGCCAGGCCACGGCCAAGGCCTTCGCCCAGCGCCTGGGCATTGCCGACGGGAAATGGTCGGTGTCGTTCCAGTCGCGCCTGGGCCGAGACAAGTGGATCGAGCCCTACACCGAAAACCGTCTTGAGGAATTGGCCAAGGCGGGGGTGAAGAAGCTGCTGGTCATGTGCCCGGCGTTCGTCGCCGACTGCATCGAGACGCTCGAAGAGATCGGCATGCGCGGCAGCGAGCAATTCACCGAGGCGGGGGGTGAGGAACTGGTGCTGGTGCCATGCCTGAACGATGATCCGCAGTGGGCCGAGGTGCTGGCAACGCTCTGCGAACGCGCTTGAACCCTGAAAACGACGAACCGGCCATTGGCCGGTTCGTCGTTTTTAGCTGAGCGAAGCGTACTTACGGCAACTGATCGTCGAGCTTGTTGTTTTTCCAGCCGTCGTTGCCGGGCAGGATCAGGTTCAAGGCAATCGCCACCACGGCGCACAGCGCAATGCCCTTCAGGCCCCAGTCGTCCGGGCCGTCACCGCTGCCGATCAGCACGCCGCCGATGCCGAACACCAGGGTCACCGAGACGATCACCAGGTTGCGTGCCTCGGCCAGGTCGATGCGGTGGCGAATCAGGGTGTTCATGCCCACCGCCGCGATCGAGCCGAACAGCAGGCAGAGAATCCCGCCCATCACCGGCACTGGAATGCTTTGCAGCAAGGCGCCGAACTTGCCGATGAAGGCCAGGGTGATGGCGAATACCGCCGCCCAGGTCATGATCTTCGGGTTGTAGTTCTTGGTCAGCATCACCGCGCCGGTGACTTCGGCATAGGTGGTGTTGGGCGGGCCGCCGAACAGGCCGGCAGCCGTGGTCGCCAGGCCGTCGCCGAGCAGGGTGCGGTGCAGGCCGGGCTTTTTCAGGTAGTCGCGACCGGTCACGCTGCCGACGGCGATGACGCCGCCGATGTGTTCGATGGCCGGCGCCAGGGCGACCGGCACGATGAAAAGAATGGCCTGCCAGTTGAATGCCGGGGCGGTGAAGTTGGGCAGCTCCAGCCAGGGAGCGGCGGCAATCTTCGCGGTGTCGACCACGCCGAAGGCGAACGACAGGGCAAAGCCGACCAGTACTCCTGAGATGATCGGCACGAGGCGGAACATGCCCTTGCCGAACACGGCGACCAGCAGCGTGGTGAGCAGGGCCGGCATGGAGATCAGCATGGCGGTCTGGTACGGCATCAGTGCCGAACCGTCACCTGCCTTGCCCATCGCCATGTTGGCGGCGATCGGGGCCATGGCCAGGCCGATGGAAATGATCACCGGACCGATCACCACCGGCGGCAGCAGGCGGTCGATGAAGCCGGTGCCTTTGATCTTCACCATCAGGCCCATGAAGGTGTAGACGAAACCTGCGGCCATGACGCCGCCCATGGTTTCGGCCAGACCGAACTGACCCTTCGCCAGAATGATCGGAGTGATGAAGGCGAAGCTCGAGGCCAGGAAGACGGGCACCTGACGGCCGGTGACCAGCTGGAACAGCAAGGTGCCAAGGCCAGCGGTGAACAGCGCCACGTTAGGATCGAGGCCGGTGATCAGTGGCATCAGCACCAGGGCGCCGAAGGCCACGAAAAGCATCTGCGCACCGGACACGACCTGGCGCCAAAGCGGGTCGTTGAAGCCGTCCTGCATGCTCAGGCGTCCTTCTGCTTGGTGCCAAAGATCTTGTCGCCCGCATCGCCCAGGCCAGGCACGATGTAGCTGTCTTCGTTCAGACCCTGGTCGATGGACGCGGTGAAGATGCGCACGTCCGGGTGAGCCTTCTCGACCACGGCGATACCTTCGGGCGCAGCCACCAGCACCATGGCGCGAATGTCGCGGCAACCGGCCTTCTTCAGCAGGTCGATGGTGGCGACCATGGAGTTGCCAGTGGCCAGCATCGGATCGATGATCAGCGCCAGGCGCTGGTTGATTTCCGGCGCGAGCTTTTCCAGGTAGGTGTGCGCCTCGAGGGTTTCCTCGTTGCGCGCAACGCCAACGGCGCTGACCTTGGCGCCCGGAATCAGGCTGAGCACGCCGTCGAGCATGCCAATACCGGCGCGCAGGATCGGCACCACGGTGATCTTCTTGCCGGCGATCTTCTCGACCGGCACCTTGCCGCACCAGCCGTCGATTTCATAGGTTTCCAGGGCCAGGTCCTGGGTGGCTTCGTAGGTCAGCAGCGCGCCGATTTCCTGGGCCAGTTCGCGAAAATTCTTGGTGCTGATATCGGCACGGCGCATCAGGCCGAGCTTGTGACGGATCAGCGGATGGCGGATCTCACGCGTGGGCATATAAAGAGGGCTCCGGAAGGCGGGCAAAAAAACCGCGCTAGATTAATCGATTCGGTTCGGCATGTCGTGCGGTCATTCAGCACGTTAGTGCATATTCGCTTGATCTGCGGTGAACGGATGCGTACCTTTGCCCGCTTTTCCATTTCCCAGCCCCTGGAGCGCGCCATGCCCGCCGATCTCGAGCATATCCGTCAAGTCATGCACGAGGCAGATTGTCTGTACAGCGAAGCAGACGTCGAAGCCGCCATCGCCAAGGTCGGCCAGCAGATCTGCCAGGACCTGCACGACAAGAACCCCGTGGTGTTCTGCGTCATGAACGGTGGCCTGATCTTCGCCGGCAAGCTGCTCACCCATCTGCAGTTCCCGCTGGAAGCCTCGTACCTGCACGCCACCCGCTACCGCAATCAGACCAGCGGCGGTGAGCTGTTCTGGAAAGCCAAGCCGGAAGTGTCGTTCATCGACCGCGACGTGCTGATCGTCGACGACATCCTCGACGAAGGCCACACCCTCAGCGCCATCATCGATTTCTGCACGCATTCCGGCGCCCGCGCCGTGCACACCGCGGTGCTGATCGACAAGGACCACGACCGCAAGGCCAGCCCTGAGCTGAAGGCCAACTACGTGGGCCTGCCCTGCGTCGACCGCTACATATTCGGCTACGGCATGGACTACAAAGGCTACTGGCGCAACGCCAATGGCATTTTCGCCGTCAAGGGCATGTGAGGCTGGCGTGATCCGCCGCAGAGGGTTGGCGTGCGGGGCCGTAGCGGCATGCTAGAGTGCCGCTTCATGCCCAGGAGCCTCACATGCGCGCACTTGCCCCACTGCTGCTGGCTGTCAGCCTGCCGTTGTCCGCGGCCCCGTTTCACAGCCAGTTCCTTCCTCCTGACGATCAAGGCCTGCGTCAGCAAGCGCCGACCGCCCAGCAATTGCTGCAGGTCACCGACTATGCCGTCGTGGTGGGCGCCCAGCGCCAGTCCGACCAGCAACCGATCCCCATCACCTCGAGCCTGCAGATCAAGCTCAAGGGCAAGCCGCTGAGCAAGGGTGCGAGCATCGCCCAGGTGCTGCTCAGCTTCGATGCCGAAGGCGGCAAGAGCCTGAAGAAGCCCGTGTACGACGAGGCCAACCGCCGCCTGACCCTGACCTACCCGGTGAGTGACTACCGAGTGATCATGGACCTGCTGCGCAATGAAACCCTGTACGTGCAGTTCCTCACCTATGCCAACGGCCATATCTGGGCCGACCTGCACACCGGCACCGTGCGTACGCGTTGAGGCGCGCGGGGCAGGGACGGTACACTGCCGGCCTTTCGAATTACCCGAATCAGGCGGCTGGAGCCTTCAATGCGCAAAGACAAGAAGCAGATCATTGGTGACGAAATCAGCGACGACTACATCAAGGCCTTCCTGCTGTTCGAGCCGGCCGATGGGGTGACCTCGCCCTCGCTGCACAAGCTGGTCAAGGCCTATCGCGGATTGCGTGTCGACGACTTCCAGCGCTTCGTCGGTTTCTTCGTCGAGGCCGGCTACGACCTCGATGGCAAGGATGCCGAGGGCAAGACTTTCGTCGAGCAGATTGCCGATCAGCGCACCGCGCCCGAGTACATCGAGATCATCGACAACGCCCGTGGCTGAGTCGCTTCGCTGAAATGAAAAAACGCCCCGAAGGGCGTTTTTTTGTGGTCGCACGACTCAGGCGAACTGCTGCGCCGGCGTGGTTTCGACCATCTGCAGGGCAGCGTCGCACTCGGCGCTGATCTTCTGGTACAGCGCGGCATCGGTGGCCAGGGTCTTTTCACGGGCGGGGAAAATCTCCGCCAGTTTACTGGCCCAGACGCCTTTGGCCTGCTCGGGGAAGCAGCGCTCGATCAGGTCGAGCATGATCGACACGGTCACCGAGGCGCCAGGGGAGGCGCCCAGCAGTGCCGCCAGGCTGCCGTCCTGGGCGGCGACCAGCTCAGTGCCAAATTGCAGCACACCGCCTTTCTTCGGGTCTTTCTTGATGATCTGCACCCGTTGACCGGCCACTTCCAGACGCCAGTCCTCGGCTTTGGCCTCGGGGTAGAAGCGGCGCAGCGACTGCAGGCGCTGTTCCATCGACTGCATCACTTCACTGACCAGGTACTTGGTCAGGTCCATGTTGTCGCGGGCCACCGCGAGCATCGGGCCGATATTGCCCAGGCGCACCGAGAATGGCAGATCGGTGAACGAGCCGTGCTTGAGGAATTTGGTGGTGAAGCCGGCGTAGGGGCCGAACAACAGCGACGTCTTGCCGTCGACCACGCGGGTGTCGAGGTGCGGCACCGACATCGGCGGCGCGCCGACCGCGGCCTGGCTGTAGACCTTGGCCTGGTGCTGGCGAACGATTTCCGGGTTGTCGCAACGCAGCCACTGGCCGCTGACCGGGAAGCCGCCGAAGCCCTTGCTTTCCGGGATGCCCGAGGCTTGCAGCAGCGGCAGTGCCGCGCCACCGGCGCCGAGGAAGACGAAGCGTGCGTCGACGTCGCGGCTGTTGCCGCTGTTGACGTCCTTGATGGTCACGCTCCAGCCGCTGCCGTTACGGCGCAGGCCGGTGACCTTCTTGCTGTACTTGACCTGCGCGTCCGGCACCTTGCCGAGCAGTGCCAACAGTTGATTGGTCAGTGCGCCGAAGTTGACGTCGGTGCCCTTCATCACGCGGGTGGCGGCGATGTGCTGGTCGGCTGGGCGGCCGGGCATCATCAGCGGCATCCACTGCTGCATCACGGCCTTGTCTTCGGTGTATTGCATCTCGGCGAAGGCGTGGTGTTGCTTGAGCAACTCGAAGCGCTTCTTGAGGAAGGCGACGCCCTTGTCACCTTCGACATAGCTCAGGTGCGGTACAGGGTTGATGAAGGCGCGCGGCGAGCCGAGGCTGCCCTTGCGGATCAGGTACGACCAGAACTGGCGAGACACCTCGAACTGGGTATTGATGTGCACGGCTTTCTTGATGTCGATGCTGCCATCGGCGGCCTGCGGTGTGTAGTTCAGCTCGCACAGGCCGGCGTGGCCGGTGCCTGCGTTGTTCCAGGGGTTGGAGCTTTCCGCAGCTCCGGAGTCCATCGCTTCGACCACCTCCAGCTTGAGGCTGGGGTCGAGCTCCTTGAGCAGTACGGCCAGGGTGGCACTCATGATGCCCGCGCCTACCAGTACTACATCAACCGATTCGTTCTGCGCCATTACCGCGTCTCCACAATCTACAGCAACCTAATTGACAGCACAGGATTCCCCGGGTGTTGTGTTCAACGAAGCCCAGGTACGCCATGTCCGACGTTTTGCAGTTCGTGCATCGCTCGCGGACACCGCCATTAAGCCTTCACGTTCGCCTATTGAACGCTGTTTGCCCTGCCTGCGGCAATTCGACTTATGGTCAAGGTGTCAGGATTGAGCTATGCAGCGGCGTTCATACCGGCCTTAGAGCGGTAGGATCGCCGTGCGTTCGGCGCTGTTGGAGACACTTGCGTCGCATTTACACATGCCAGACTGTTCATTGCTCGCCACACTCTTGTGAAGTTGTAATAACCCGTTTTTCACGCTCTTTTGGAGACGTGAACCTCAAAAGCAGGCTGTGCGCAGACAACCCGCAGGTTCATGCCAGCCAGGCGCCAGTGAGGGTGGGCGACTGCCGGGGCAAGACCTGAGTGGAAGGCTCTCTGTGGGCGAGGCGGTGAACGTGCCGGGGTGAGGCGGCGGATGCGGGGGCCCGATCAGGAGACGTCCTTATAATCGGGGCCAGATTATAGCCAGGTCGCGGGGAGAAAAGTCCCCCTTGGCGGGAATTTCTTCTGCCCTTGGTCAGGCCGGAACGCTGCGTCCCTGCCAGCGGTTGCCCGCGCTGCGACGAAGGCGTGCGCTTTGCGGCAGTGGCTGGCCCAGCCAGGCCAGACGTTGCTCGCTGACCTCGACCCAGATGCCGTGTTCCGGTCGGCCGGCGCAGGTCTTGAACGCCAGGCAGCGACCTTGACCATCCAGGCGGGCGTAGGTGCGGTGGCGCGGGCGTTGCAGCAGCAGGGTCCAGAACGAGGCCATGGCAGAGTTCCTAGAGGGAGGCGACTGCGAGCAAGGCTAGCCCCACCCGGTTAAACCAATGTGACAAGCGCGTCGGGCCGATGGCTGGCGCTTCAAGGGCTGGGTATACTCGACGCCTTTGCGGCTTTTTCTGGAGAAATGCGCATGTTGCAACGTCTGGTGTTCGGTTTGATCGCGGTGGCGGGCCTGGGCCTTGCCGGGTGTGCCCACAGTCCGCAGCAGCTAACCCCGCAGCCCAAGATCAATGCGCAACTGGCGCCGGTCGGGCACGGCCAGCCGGTGGTGGTGCGCGTGGTCGACGGTCGTCCATCGCCTTCGCTCGGTACCCGTGGCGGCATGTATCCGGAAACCAGCACCATCAGCGTCAGTGGCAACGAGGTGGTGCCCAAGCTGCAAGCCCAGGCCGAGGCCGCGGTGCGCCTGCTCGGCTTTACCCCGACCGGCAACGCCTACAATGCCCCGAAGCTGACCGTGACCCTGGCTGAGCTGAAGTATCAGTCGCCCAAGGACAAAATGTACGTCACCGAGGCGACCATCGGCGCCACCTTCCGTGCTGACGTGGCCAATGGCGGTCGTACCTACAGTGGCCGCTACGGCGCGTCCCTCGACCAGCGCTTCGGCATGGCGCCCAATCAGGAAACCAACAACAAGCTGGTCAGCGATGTGTTGAGCGATGCGCTGACTCGACTGTTCAAGGACCAGAGCATCGGCCAGGTGCTGGGCCAGTAATCGGTCCGTCGAACGCCGATGCGCAGCCGCGAACCACACCGGTTCGCGGCGACTTCATGCAGCTTCGGTATGCAGGTCGAGCACACTGATGCCGGTCAGCAGGTCGACTTCCGGCAAATCGCGGTGGCTGTGCCCGCCCAGGGCGCAATACACCAGCCACTGACGGTCCTGCACGTTGATGGCGAAACCGTCGATCAGCGCCTGTTGTTCATCGCTTGGGGCAATCAGGTACAGACAGTCCTGATTCTGGGCATGCAGCATGGTCACACTCCGTTGTGAGGAAGGGCCGCTAGCGTGCCCCCTGACAATGACGAGCGTGTGACAGCAGAAATTTACCCACCCCGGTCGCAACGACCGGGGCGTTCGCCCGCCTCAGCCCAGCACGTCACTCTGACGCTTGACCTGATACTGGTTGCGCACCGGTGTTGCATATTGCAGCACCAGGTACGGCCGTTGCTCGGCCGGACAGGCATCCAGACGGCTCTGCCACTGCGCCTTGGCCTTGTCCAGCTCATCGCGCGGGAACACCTGCTCGGCACTGGGCACCTGCAGCGAGTCGTCCTTGTCCGCCCACATGGCATAGGCGAGGTAATGCACGGGGAACAAGCGATAGCCGGCCAGAATCTGCTGATCGATGGCCTGGGCCAGTTGCTTGGTGTCGTCGTGGTAGGTGGTGACCGGCGGGGCGAAGTGGATGTGCACGCGGCCTTTGTAGCCGGTAATGCCCAAGGCGATACTCTTGTCGTCTTCGCCCGGCGCCTTGGTGTAGCTGCCGGTGGTGGCGCGAATGTACAGCTCGCGAGCCTTGGCCAGGTCGCACGGGTCGTATTCGTAGCTGATGGTCACCGGAATCAGGTTCAGACTCTGGATCACTGCACCGAATGGCTCGTCCTTGCGGCTCATGTGGAACATCTTGAGGATCGCCGATTCGGTGCGGTCGTCACCGTCCTTGGCACGGCCTTCGGCCTGGGCGATCCAGATAGAGGCGCCATCTTCGCGGATCGAGTGGTTGATGTAGGCTGACAGCTGCTGGTAGGCAGCGAGTTTTTCCCGCCGACCGGTCAGTGAGCGGTGCACGATGAAGCTTTTGTTCAGGCGCATCATGTCGCTGACGAAGGGCTTTTGCAGCAGGTTGTCGCCGATGGCAATACGTGGTGTCGGCAGGCCGGCGTGGTACACCGCATAGTTGACGAAGGCCGGGTCCATGACGATGTCGCGGTGGTTGGCGAAGAACAGGTACGGCGTGCCGGACTTGAGCTGTTCGACACCGGTGTAGGTGACGCCGTCGGTGGCCTTGTCGATGGTGCGGTCGACGTAGTACTCGACCTTGTCCTGCAAGGTCGACACACAGCTGACGCCGGCGAACTGCTGGCGCAGCTTGCGCGCGATCAGCGGCTTGAGCAGCCAGCCGAACAGGCTCGCGGCGCGCGGGAAACGGTAGTGGGTGAGGATATCCAGAAACGCCGGGTCGCTGAGCAGGCGCGCGAGAACGGCGGGTACTTCAGCGTCGTCGTAGGGTCGGATGGCATCGAATTCGCCCATCATGCTCTCTTGTTGGAAACGGCTAAGGTGATAAAGGCAGGGTGGGTGCCGAGAAACGGTTCGGCCACCGGCGGTTCCTGCGAACAGAACGGCGATTATACGCACAACTCCAAGGGGAGACCGCGATGCTGGAAGAGGAGTCGTACGATTGTCCTTACTGTGGCGAGCATGTACAGACGCTGGTCGACCTGTCTGCGGGCGATCAGGTCTATACCGAAGACTGCCAGGTCTGCTGTCAGCCGATCGTGTTCATTCTCCAGGTGCATGGGCAGGAGTGGATGCTCGACGTCAGGCGCGAGGACGATGCCTGATGCAGCGTATCTACGAGCCGGAAAACCTCATGGAAGCGCAGATGCTGGTCGGCATGCTGGCCAATGAGGGCATCGAGGTGTTCCTGATCGGGCGCGATCTGGTCGGCGCGGCTGGCGAGCTGCCGATTCAGGGTCTGCTGGGCTTGGCAGTGGCCGATGAGCAGGCCGGCTACGCACGCCAGCTGATCGATGCGTACAATGCCGCCCAGCCCGTCTTGGGCGACGAGCCGGACAGCTATCCCGGCACACTCATTTGTTAGGTCGCCAATTTTCCCATGTCTGGACGCTACGCCCTATTTCGCTGGACGCCAGCATTCGCCGCCTTGCCCGGCTTTCCGGCCGACCAGCGCGCGCAATGGAACATCTCGCCCGGCGCCTCGGTGCTGATCCAGCGCCGCCTGGACGGCGTCACGCAGCTGGCCCGGGCGCGCTGGGGGCTGACCCCGGCCTGGCTCACCGACCTCTCGCGTACGCCCGCCCATGCCCGCAGTGAAACCCTGGCCGAGCAGCCAATGTTCCGTGAGCCACTGCGCAAGCGGCGTTGCCTGCTGCCGGCCAACGGCTTTTACGAATGGCGCGGCACCACGCGCAAGCGGCCGTACTGGCTGACCCAGGGGGAGGGCGCGACGCTGTTCTTCGCAGCGCTGTGGGAGGAGTATCCGGTGCAGGAACAGGTGTGGCTCAGTTGCGCGATGGTGACCCAGGCAGCGATGAGCCAACGCCGGCCGCTGATACTCGACGCCGCCGGCCAAGAGGCCTGGCTCGACCCGCAAACGCCGCTGGCACGTCTGCAGGAATTATTGGCCAGCCCGCCTGCGACCCTGCGCGAACGAGTGCTCGCCAACCTGGTCAATGATCCCAAGCTGGATGCGCCGGAGTGCCTCACGCCAGCCTGAGTAGCGTGTCACATACATCTTCACCTGCCTCTAGCGCCGGGCCGGCCTGTGCGCCTAGGATACGCGGCGTGTAAAAAGGAGCGTTTCCATGCGTAAGCAATTTATCGTCAGCCTGCTCAGCGCGAGCGTGCTGCTCGGCGGCTGCCAGGCCGTCAACACCACCAGTGGTGATTCGGTTGGCGTGCACCGTAAGCAGTACATGTTCAGCATGCTGTCGACCGACGAGGTCAACCAGATGTACGCCCAGTCGTACCAGAAGACGCTGAGCGAGGCGTCTAGCAAGGGTGCGCTGGAGAAGAGTGGTGCCGATGCTCGTCGCGTGCAGGCCATCGCCGACCGCCTGATCGCCCAGGCGCCCAAGCTGCGGCCTGATTCGGCGCAGTGGAAATGGGAAGTCAACGTCATCAAGAGCGATGAGCTCAATGCCAACTGCGGCCCCGGCGGCAAGATCATCGTCTACACCGGGCTGATCGACAAACTCAAGCTCACCGATGCCGAAATCGCGGCGGTGATGGGCCATGAAATCGCCCACGCGCTGCGCGAGCATGGTCGCGAGGCAATGTCCAAGGCCTATGGCGTGCAGATGGCGCGCAACGGCGCCGGTGCGCTGCTGGGCCTGGGTGAGGGCGGTCTGGCCCTGGCCGACACCGTGGTCAACTACGCCATGACCCTGCCCAACAGCCGCGCCAACGAGAACGAAGCCGACCTTTTAGGCCTCGAGCTGTCGGCCCGTGCCGGTTACGACCCGAATGCCGCAATCACCTTGTGGAACAAGATGAGCAAGGCCTCCGAGGGCGCGCCGCCTGAGTGGATGAGCACTCACCCGGCCTCGCAAAGCCGTATCGCGGCGCTGGAAGCGGCGATTCCGAAGGTCATGCCGCTGTATCAGGCTGCGAAGAAGTAAGCGTTGCCCGCAAGCCTGCCTGGCAGGCTTGCGAACCTCCTCTAGATCGGCGTTATCAGCCGATCCACCCACTGGTTTTCATCGCCGAATACACCGCCACCACCGCCAGCACGAAGAATGCTGCGGCAGCCAGGCGACGAATCAGCGCCAATGGCAGTTTGTCGGCGGCGAAGTTGCCGGCCAGCACCACCGGCACGTTGGCGATCAGCATGCCCAGCGTGGTGCCGATGATCACCATGATCAGGTGCGGGTACTGCGCTGCCAGCATCACCGTCGCCACTTGGGTCTTGTCGCCGATTTCCGCGAGGAAGAAGGCGATCAGGGTGGTCAGGAACGGTCCGAAACGCCGCGCATTGCTGGCCTCGTCATCGTCCATCTTGTCCGGCACCAGGGTCCACAGAGCTGTGGCGGTGAAGCTTGCGGCGAGAATCCAGTGCAGCACCGACTCGGTGAAGAAGCCGCTCACCCACGCACCGACCGCACCGGCTGCGGCGTGGTTGGCCAGGGTGGCGGCGACGATACCGGCGATGATCGGCCACGGCTTGCGGAAGCGGGCAGCGAGAATGAGCGCGAGCAATTGTGTCTTGTCGCCGATTTCGGCGAGGGCAACGATGGCGGTGGGGACCAGCAGGGATTCCAGCATCAGGGTTCCTAAGGGGCGGGTCGACACGGCTATGACACGAACGACCTCCCCGCCCCGGGTAAGGTGTGCGTGTCATAGGTCTTGTCAAACCCCGGACCCGTCTGCGCGGGTCCTCGGGTCGCACGCGCCATGGTCGGTGGACCAAGCATGTTGACGCGTACCGGGCGAGCGTGGCGCTCGCGGGAGACTACTCCCCTAGGACGGAGCGGATTCTGCCTAGCCCTTGGGCTTTCGGCAAGCCCTGTTTTTCACTGGCGCCGGGCCTGGTAAATCCGGAAGCCCTGATCTTCCACGCGCATTTCACAGTTGCCCAGCGCCGCCTCGATGAGCGGCTTGTAGCGTAGAAAGGTATTCGCCACCAGGCGCATTTCGCCGCCGTTTCGCAGGTGTTCGCGGGACTTTGCCAGCAGGTTTTCCACTGCACGGTAATCGGTATGGACGCCGGTGTGAAACGGCGGATTGCTCAGAATCACGTCCAGCTCAACCGGCGCAGCATCGATGCCGTCGCCGCTCAGCACCACGCCTTGCAGCCCGTTGGCGGCCAGGGTCAGGCGGCTGCTGGCCACGGCGAAGGCATCGACATCGAGCAGGGTCACCTCGCTCTGCGGATAACGACGCTTGACGATGGCGCCGAGCACCCCGGCGCCGCAGCCAAAGTCCAGCACCTTGCCGGTGGGTAGCTGATCCAGATGCTGCAACAGCAGCGCAGTGCCGCGGTCGAGCCGACCGTGGCTGAACACGCCGGGCAAGCTCACCACCTGCAATGGGCCTTCCTCCAGCGCCAGCTCGAAGCGCTGCGCCAGGTCAGTCAGCACGGGCGCGGGCGGCGCCTGCTCGATGCTCACCTGCCACAGTTGGCAGTGCCTGGCGCTGTCCAGTTTGCGTGCGTGGCCCAAGGCCTTCAGTTGCTTGGCCGCGCCTTCGATACCGCCGCGTTTTTCCCCGACCAGAAACAACGCCTTTCCAGCCAGGCGCGAGGCCAGGGCGGTCAGCAGGTAGTTGGCCAGCTCGCGGGACTTGGGCAGGAAGATCACCGCGGCATCGAAGGCAACCTCCGGCACCTCGGTGCCGTAGTGGCAGCGGCCGGGGAAGCGGCTGTCGAGCAGCGCCTGGTCGCCGGCGTGCCAGCTCCAGCCATGGGCCTCTGGCAACTGCCCGAGCAGACCGTCCGGGGCCGGCCCTGCGATCAGCAACGGGCCGCGGAACAGCTCGGCCTGGCGGAGCAACACTTCACTGCGCGGGTCCATGGACGACGCCTCCTGAAAAAAAGGGGGCGAAGTGTACCAGAGGCGCCTGTATCAGCTGACAACCCGCAACGCTTGCCCGGCGAAGAAACCGCGAGCGTTTTCTGCCAGCTGGCCGACAATGCGCTGGCGCGCCTCCACTGCGCCCCAGGCCGAATGCGGGGTGATGATCAAGCGCGGGATGTCCGCCGCCAGCAGCGGGTTGCCGTCGACCGGCGGCTCGACGCTGAGCACGTCGGTCGCCGCACCGCCCAGGTGCCCGCTGCGCAGCGCATCGGCCAGGGCCTGCTCATCGATCAGTCCACCGCGCGCGGTATTGACCACCAGCGCACCCGGCTTGAGCTGGGCCAACTCTGCGGCGCCGAGCAGGTGCCGGGTGTGCTCGTTGAGCGGGCAGTGCAGGGTCAGCGCATCGACCTGGGGCAGCAGCTCGGCCAGCGGGATGCGCTCGGCCCGTGCTGGTCGCCCAGGAATCTGTCCGCTCAGCACGCGCATGCCAAAGGCTTCGGCCAGCCGCGCCACGGCGCCGCCCAGCTCGCCATGACCGAGCACGCCGAGGGTCTTGCCAGAGAGTTCGCTGATGGGGAAATCCAGCAGGCAGAACTGTTTGGCCGCAGCCCAGCGGCCTTCGCTGACCGCGCGCTGGTAATCGCACAGGCGCGTGGTCAGGGCCAACAGCAACGCCAGGGTGTGCTGCGCGACCGACGCGGTGCCGTAGCCCTGGCAGTTGCACACTGTCACCCCTTGGGCGCGGGCTGCGGCAAGGTCGACGTTGTTGGTGCCGGTGGCGGCGATCAGCACCAGTTTCAATTGCGGGTTGGCGGCAAGAATCTCGGCGTCGATCTGCACCTTGTTGCTGATCACCGCTACCGCGCCTTGCAGCCGCTGCGCGACCTGCGCGGGCTCTGTCGCATCATGCAATTGCACCTCATCGAACGCCTCGTGCAACGGGCTCAGATCGAGGTCGCCCAGGTCGAGGGAGGCATGGTCGAGAAAGACAACGCGGCGCAGGCTGGACATGAAGGCTCCGGTGCAGGCAATGGCAAGGGCTGTCAATCAACCTGAAGGTGTGTGGCAGTGTCAAGGCAGGGGCGGGCACGGCGAGGCGCTCAGCGTCTACAGTGAGGGGCAGCCTTCGCCCCATCGCCTGCCATAAAAGGGATTGTCATGTTGCAGACACGCCTCCTCGAAGCCACCCCAGGCGCCCACGCCTACCCGCTGCTGATCAAGCGCCTGTTGCTGTCGGGCGGGCGTTACGAGCGTACGCGGGAAATCGTCTATCGCGATCAGGTCCGGCTGAACTACCCACAACTGATCGAACGCATCGCCCGTCTGGCCAATGTGCTCAGCCAGGCCGGGGTCAAGGCCGGTGACACGGTGGCGGTGATGGACTGGGACAGCCATCGGTATCTCGAATGCATGTTCGCCATCCCGATGATCGGCGCCGTGGTGCACACCATCAACGTGCGCCTGTCGCCCGAGCAGATCCTCTACACCATGAACCATGCCGAAGACCGCCTGGTACTGGTCAACAGCGAGTTCGTCGGGCTGTACCAGGCACTTGCCGGGCAACTGACCACGGTCGACAAGACCATCCTGCTCAGCGATGAACCCGCACCTGCGGCTGAGCTGCCAGGCCTGCTCGGCGAGTACGAGCAACTGCTGGCGGCGGCCAGCCCGCACTATGATTTCCCCGACTTCGACGAGAACTCGGTGGCTACCACCTTCTACACCACTGGCACCACCGGCAGCCCCAAGGGCGTGTATTTCAGTCACCGCCAACTGGTGTTGCACACCCTGGCCGAGGCGGCGGTGCTGGGCGGCCTGGACAGCGTGCGACTGATGGGCAGCGACGACGTGTACATGCCCATCACGCCGATGTTCCATGTACACGCCTGGGGCATTCCCTACGTGGCGACCTTGCTCGGCCTCAAGCAGGTGTATCCGGGGCGCTACGAGCCGCAGATGCTGCTGCGGCTGTGGCGTGACGAGGGCGTGACGTTCTCGCATTGCGTGCCGACCATCCTGCAGATGCTGCTCAACTGCCTTGCGGCGCAGGGCGAGGATTTCAACGGCTGGAAGATCATCATCGGCGGCAGCGCGCTGAACCGCGCCCTGTATGACGCGGCCCGCGCGCGCGGCATTCAGCTCACGGCCGCCTACGGCATGTCCGAGACCTGCCCATTGATCGCCTGCGCGCACCTCAACGAAGAGCTGCTCGCCAGCGGCGAAGACGAGCAGATCAGCGCCCGTCTCAAGGCCGGTGTGGCGGTGCCGTTGGTCGAGGCGGCCATCGTCGACGGCCAAGGCCGCTTCCTCGCCGCTGATGGCCAGACCCAGGGCGAGCTGGTGTTGCGCGCACCCTGGCTGAGCGCTGGCTACTACCGCCAGCCGGAGCAAAGCCGCGAGCTGTGGGAGGGCGGCTGGCTGCACACTGGTGATGTTGCCACCCTCGATGCCATGGGCTTCATCGACATCCGCGACCGCATCAAGGATGTGATCAAAAGTGGCGGCGAATGGCTGTCGTCACTGGCCCTGGAAGACTTGATCAGCCGTCACCCGGCGGTGCGTGAGGTGGCGGTGGTCGGTATTGCCGATGCGCAGTGGGGGGAGCGGCCCTTCGCCCTGCTGGTGCTGCACGAGGGACAGCACCTGGATGCCCAGGCGCTCGAGGCGCATCTGCAGCCGTTCGTCGAGCAGGGGCAGATCAACAGCTGGGCGATTCCACGGCAGATCGCAGTGGTGGCAGAAATCCCCAAGACCAGCGTCGGCAAGCTGGACAAGAAACGTATTCGCCTGGACGTGGCCCAGTGGCAGGCTAGCGACAGCGGGTTTTTATCGACGCTGTGAACATCCCGCGCTGCGCCCGGTCTGAGGCAAGCCGTGGCGCATAGCGGGTGGCAACTTGCCATTGCTGACAAATCAGCCATGCTTGCTGGCGTCGCATACCAATCACACCTTCGAGGGATGTGTCCCGTCATGGTGGCGGGCTGCAGGCCCGGCAGGAAATCTTCGCGAACGGATGGGGCGGCGCCACGCGCTGCGTGCGCCGGGCCGTTGCGCAGGCACTCCCTGCCATAACAATAAATGACATGGAGTAGGGTCGATGAAATCTGCCAACACCCTGTGGCGCCGGGCCAGGTTGCCCCTGGCGGCAAGCCTTGCATCACTGGCCGGTCCAGCGCTAGGCGTGAGCTTCAACATCGGTGAAATCGAGGGCCAGTTCGACTCGTCCCTCTCCGTAGGCGCGAGCTGGTCGACCGCCAGCCCGAACCGCAACCTGATCGGCGTCAACAACGGCGGCAAGGGGCTGTCGCAAACCTCCGATGATGGCCACCTGAACTTCAAGCGCGGCGAGACTTTCTCGAAAATCTTCAAAGGCATCCACGACCTCGAACTCAAGTACGGCGATACCGGCATCTTCGTGCGCGGCAAGTACTGGTACGACTTCGAGCTCAAGGACGAACACCGCCAGTTCAAGGACATCAGCGACTCGAACCGCAAGGAAGGCGCCAAGTCTTCCGGCGCTGAGCTGCTCGACGCCTTCGTGTACCACAACTACTCCATCGCCGATCAACCCGGCTCGGTACGCTTCGGCAAACAGGTGGTGAGCTGGGGCGAGAGCACCTTCATCGGCAATGGCATCAACGCCATCAACCCGATCGACGTGGCAGCGTTTCGCCGACCGGGCGCGGAAATCAAGGAAGGCCTGATTCCGGTCAACATGTTCTACGTGTCCCAGAGCCTGACCGACAACCTCTCCGCCGAGGCGTTCTACCAGCTGGAATGGGACCAGACGGTGGTCGACAACTGCGGCACGTTCTTCTCCCAGCCCGACATCATCGCCGACGGCTGCAACAACAACCTGCGCGTGCTCAACAGCAGCCGCAGCCTGCCCCTGGCGGCGCAAGGCTTCCTGGCCAGCCAAGGTGTGGACGTCAACGAAGAGGGCGTGCGCGTGGCCCGTGGCGGTGACCGCGACGCCCGCGACAGTGGCCAGTTCGGGGTCGCCCTGCGCTACATGTTCGACCCGCTGGACACCGAGTTCGGCGCCTACTTCATGAACTACCACAGCCGTGCGCCGATCTTCAGCGCCACCGGCGCCCCGGCCTCGGTGTTCCAGGGCGTGGCTGGCCTGCCGCCGGCGCTGCGGGCGCTGGCGCCGCTGATCGTCGCCGGCAACTCGCAGTACTTCGTCGAGTACCCGGAAGACATCCGCCTGTACGGCCTGAGTTTCTCCACCACCTTGCCTACCGGCACGGCCTGGAGCGGCGAGATCAGCTACCGGCCCAACGCCCCGGTGCAGCTCAACACCACCGACATTCTGTTCTCCGGGGTCAAGCCGCTGGGCGGCGCCCTGAGCAACGCCTCCTTGCTCAACGGCGTGCCCGGCCAGGACCTGCACGGCTACCGGCGCAAGGAAGTGACGCAGTTCCAGACCACCCTGACGCACTTCTTCGACCAGGTGATGGGCGCCAGCCGCATGACCCTGGTCGGCGAGCTGGGCATCACCCATGTCGGCGGTCTGGAAAGTGCCCACGACACCCGCTACGGCCGCGACCCGGTGTTCGGCCCAGGCCCGTTGCCCGACACCGGCGGGCAGAACACCTGCCAGGCGCTCAACGCCAGCACCATCGGCGGCGCCGGCGCGGGCGCCTCGACCAGCAACCTCAGCCGCAAGTGCGAGAACGACGGCTACACCACCAGCACCTCGTGGGGCTACCGCACCCGGGTGATCTGGGACTACCCCGACGTCTTCGCTGGGGTCAACCTCAAGCCCAGCGTGGCCTGGTCCCACGATGTGTCCGGTTATTCGCCAGGCCCGGGCGGCAACTTCGAGGAAGGCCGCAAGGCCGTCAGCCTGGGCGTGGACGCCGAGTACCAGAACACCTACACGGCGAGCCTTTCGTACACCAACTTCTTCGACGGCAAGTACAGCACCGTGGACGACCGCGACTTCGTCGCCCTCAGCTTCGGCGTCAACTTCTAAGCATTCGATCAGGACGACACGCGTATGAAGAGCACCTCAAGTCTGCTGAAAATCGGTGTATTGGGACTGTCTTTGCTGAGCAGCGAAGTCATGGCCGCGGTGTCGGCCGGCGAAGCGGCCAAGCTTGGCGCAAGTCTGACGCCGATGGGCGCTGAGAAGGCCGGCAATGCCGATGGCTCGATCGGCCCGTGGGAACCCTTGGCCAAGACCGCCGGCAGTGTCGATGCCAAGGGCTTTTTGTCTGACCCCTACGGCAGCGAGAAACCGCTGTTCACCATCACCGCGCAGAACGTGCAGCAGTACCAGAACAAGCTCGCACCGGGCCAACTGGCGATGTTCAAGCGCTACCCTGACACCTACCGCATTCCGGTGTACAAGACCCACCGCAGCGCCACCGTGCCGGATGAGGTGTTCGCCGCCATCAAGGAAAACGCCACCAAGACCACCTTGGTGCAGGGCGGTAACGGCCTGAACGATTTCCGCACGGCCATCCCGTTCCCGATTCCGCAAGACGGGCTGGAGGTGATCTGGAACCACATCACCCGCTACCGTGGTGGCAGCGTCAACCGTCAGGTGGTCCAGGTGACGCCGCAGCAGAATGGCTCCTATAGCCCGGTGTCGTTCCAGGATCAGTTCGTCTTCCGCGACCGCATGAAGGACTACGACCCGGCCAATCCGGGTAACGTGCTGTTCTACTTCAAGCAGAAAGTCACCGCTCCGGCGCGCCTGGCCGGCACCGTGCTGTTGGTGCACGAGACCCTCGACCAGGTCAAGGAGCCGCGCAAGGCGTGGATCTACAACGCCGGCCAGCGCCGCGTGCGCCAGGCCCCGCAAGTGTCCTATGACGGCCCGGGTACGGCGGCCGACGGCCTGCGCACCTCCGACAACCTCGACATGTTCAACGGCGCACCGGACCGCTATGACTGGAAGCTGGAGGGCAAGAAGGAGCTGTACATCGCCTCCAACGCCTTCAAGCTCGACTCGCCGAGCCTCAAGTACGCCGAGATCGTCAAGGCCGGGCACATCAACCAGGACCTTACCCGCTATGAATTGCGCCGGGTCTGGCATGTGGTCGCGACCCTCAAGCCGGGTCAGCGGCACATCTATGCCAAGCGTGATTTCTACATCGACGAAGACACCTGGCAGGCGGCGGTGATCGATCAGTACGACGGTCGCGGGCAGCTGTGGCGGGTTTCCGAAGCCCATGCGCAGTCGTACTACAACGTCCAGGTGCCGTGGTACACCCTTGAAGCCATCTACGACCTGCAGTCGGGCCGCTACCTGGCACTGGGCATGAAGAACGAAGAGCGCCGCGCCTACGATTTTGGCTTCAGCGCCAGCAAGAGCGATTTCCAGCCCGCTGCGTTGCGCCAGGAAGGGGTGCGCTGAGGGGTTGCCGTTCGAGGCCTGGCCGAGCGTGCGCAACGGGCGCTCGATAGCCAGGCCAGTGCGCCGCCGGCTGGCCTGGGGCGGCGCCTGTCGATACACTGATGGCCTTAAGCTACTAGTCGGCCACGGGTTTTCCCTTTCAGTTTTTCTGCCTATCGGCCGATACAGCGGTCGGCGGTACGCGTCCCCGCGCGCCATGTCTTCAACTTTTCACTACAACAGGTCGTGTTGATGCTGCAGTACGGGCAAAAAAGCTTTCTGATCGTCGACGACTTCACCGATTTCCGCACGGCGACCCGCTCCATGCTCCGCGAGCTTGGCGCAACTCAGGTCGATACCGCCGACAGTGGCGAGCAGGCGCTGCGCATGTGTGCGCAGAAGCGCTACGACTTCATCCTCCAGGATTTCCACCTCGGTGACGGCAAGAAGAACGGCCAGCAGGTGCTCGAGGACCTGATCCTCGACAAGCTGATCAGCCATGAATGCGTGTTCGTCATGGTCACTGCTGAGAGCAGTCAGTCGATCGTGCTCTGCGCGCTGGAACACGAGCCTGACGCCTACATCACCAAGCCCTTCAACCGCATGGGCCTGGCCCAGCGTCTGGAAAAGCTGGTGCAGCGCAAGACGCTGCTCAAGCCGATCCTGCAGGCGCTCGACCGCGGCCGGCCCGCCGAAGTGCTGGCGGCGTGCACCGACATCTGCAAGCAAGACCCGCGCTTCGCGCCGCTGTGCCTGCGCTACCGCGCCGATGCCCTGCGTGACCTGGGGCGCTTCGATGAGCTGGAAAAGTACCTCGGTGCGATTCTTGCCAGCCGTCCGCAGCCGTGGGTCTACGCGGCCATGGGCAAGCTGCTGCACAAGCGCGGACGCAACGTTCAGGCCCAGGGTATCTACGAGCAGGCGCTCAAGGCCTTCCCGATCATGCCTAACCTGTACGATGGCATGGCCGATGTGCTGATCGCCCAGGGCGACAGCCAGCGCGCACAGAACATTCTCGAAGAGGCCGTGCGCCTCTCGCCGCTGTCGGTCAAGCGCCAGGCCACGCTGGGCAAGCTGGCCTACGAGAACGAAGACTTCGACAGCGCCGCCAAGGCCTTCCGGCATGCGGTCAACCAGGGTCAGAGCTCGCGCTACAAGGACCCGGAAAGCAACCTGGGCCTGGCCCAGGCGCTGATGAGCCGCAGCAGCGGCGGGCTGGATGCGCGGACCCGGGTGGAGATCAACAATGCCCTGGGCGAAGTGGCCAAGGACTACCCGGAAGACCAGGGCCTGCAAGTGCGCGCGCGGATGATGAAAGCCTCGAGCCTGGTGCAGGCCGGCGACGCCGAGTCGGCCGGCAAGCTGACCGAGCAGGCCATGCAGCGTCTGGGCAAGATGAACCAGTTCTTCTCGGTCGACTCGGCGCTCACCGTGGCCGCGCAAATGAAGGCCATGGGCCAGGGCGCGGCAGCCAAATCGGTGCTCAAGGCCTGCGTGGAATCGTATGGCGACGATCCCAAGGTGATGGAGCGGGTCGGCCAGCTGACCGAAGACCCGGACGTGCTCAACGCCGTGGCCGATGCCGTCGACCTCAACCGCCAGGGCGTGCGCGCCTACCAGGCAGGCCACCTGGAACTGGCCCTGAGCATGTTCCGCAGGGCCCTGGCCTTGCAGGCCAAGAACATCAGCATCGCGCTCAACACCGCCCAGGCGCTGCTGCGCGTG
This sequence comes from Pseudomonas cremoricolorata, assembly GCF_000759535.1. NCBI lineage: Bacteria > Pseudomonadati > Pseudomonadota > Gammaproteobacteria > Pseudomonadales > Pseudomonadaceae > Pseudomonas > Pseudomonas cremoricolorata. The sequence goes on from NZ_CP009455.1 coordinate 2,154,059, forward strand.
GCCGGTGAAAAACTGACCCCGGAGGTCATTCAGGAATGCCGCGACTGCCTTGGCAGCGTGGCCGGCATTCCTGCCAGTGACAGCCGTTATGACCGTTACCGCAAGTTGCATATCCGAGTGTTCGGCGCATGAATCAGAACGACCAGGGGCTGGATTTTTCCACGGTGATCGCCTCCACCGTGCATGACATGAAGAACTCGCTGTCGGCGCTGATCCAGGCCCATCACCAATGGCTGGAGCGGCTGCCTGAAGACCTGCGCAGCGGCAGTGAACCGGGGGTGGTGGAGCATGAGCTGAGCCACCTCAACGGCATGCTGGTGCAACTGCTCGGGCTGTACAAACTGGGCGTCAACCAGTTGCCGGTGTGCCCCGACTACCACGAGCTGGACGACTTCCTCGAGGCCCAGCTGGCGGCCCATGAAGAAGTCATCCGGCACCGCGACATCGTCGCCACCTGTCGCCTGGACACGATGGCGCCGCTGGCTTTCTTCGACCGCGAGCTGGTGGCTTCGGTGGTGTCGAACATGCTCACCAATGCCATCCGCCATGCCGACAAGGCCTTGCTGCTGAGCATCGAAGAGTCGGGCAATGAGCTGGTGATCTGCATCAACGACGACGGCCCGGGCTACCCGCAGCGGCTCATCGAGCAGCAGCTGGACTATGTGCCGGGCATCGACCAGAGCAGCGGCAGCACCGGCCTTGGCCTGTACTTCGCGGCGCGCATCGCGGCATTGCATGAGCAGGGCGGGCAGCGTGGGCGTATCGAGATTGCCAATGGCGGGGAGTTGGGTGGGGGGTTGTTCAGGTTGTATCTGCCGTAGTTTCAGCGCGTAGGTTGTGTCGAGTTTTTGCCCGGGGTGGGTGGTTTCGGTGCCATGGGTAGGCCCTTTCTGCAGGGTCGCACAGGGCCTTCAACCTGAGTCCAGGGGGTGACAGAGTAGCGACCCTGTGTCGACACATCACTTTGCCAATGACAGGAGGGGCCTTACCATGCATCAATCCTGGGAGGTGCTCATGCAGATCAAGATTCAGCAATGGGGCAACAGCGCAGTCATCCGCTTGCCGGCAGCGTTGCTCAGACAACTGCACTTGGATATAGGCTCGACATTGAGCCTGGACAGGGAAGGACAATCGCTGGTCCTCAAACCCATCGGGTCAGCACCCTGTTACACCCTCGAAGGGCTCATATCTGAATGTGATCCAGATGCGCCCGAGCCCGAAGACATGGCTGCCTGGAACAACCTGCATCCTGTTGGGCGCGAAGAATGAAACGCGGCAACTTTTCCAGAGGCGACATTGTGCGGCTAAATCTGCAACCGGTTGCAGGCAGGGAGCAGCAAGGTGTTGCCAGACCTGCTCTTGTATTGACAGCCGCTACTTTCAACAGGTTGGGGCTGGCAGTTGTCGCCCCCATCACCCAAGGCGGTGATTTTGCGCGCCACCGCGGTTTTGCAGTGACTCTAAGTGGGGCAGGAACTGAAACGCAGGGTGTCGTTCTGTGCAATCAACTGCGCAGCGTTGATCTCGAAGCACGGTGCCATGAGAGTCGAGGCGGTGGCGGATGGGGTGGTAGTGGACGCGTTGGCTCGAGTTCAAACATTATTTGATTGAAGTGTAGCGGCTCACCTCACCACGGAATTTTCCCCGCTGCGTACACTCAAAACCCCGTACGGGTCGCCTCACAGACCGCTGCATTCTTCATCCTGCCCCAGGAGCTTGCCCATGTTCTCCCTGCGTCCTTTGATCGTTCTCGCCACCGCTGCTGCGCTGATGACCGGCTGTGCCAGCCAGAACCCCTATGAAAACCAAGGTCAGGCACAAGGCTCGTCGGGCATGAGCAAGACCGCCAAGTACGGCGGTCTCGGCGCTCTGGCCGGTGCCGTTGCCGGCGCGGCCATCGACCACAACCACCGTGGCAAGGGCGCGATGATCGGCGCCGCTGCCGTCGGTGCCGCCGCGGCCGGCTATGGCTACTACGCCGACCGCCAGGAAAAGGCCCTGCGTGAAAGCATGGCCAACACCGGTGTCGAAGTGCAGCGTGAAGGCGATCAGATCAAGCTGATCATGCCAGGCAACATCACCTTCGCCACCGACTCGTCGAACATCGCGCCGAGCTTCTACTCGCCGCTGAACAACCTGGCCAGCTCGTTCAAGCAGTTCAACCAGAACACCATCGAAGTCGTCGGTTTCACCGACAGCACCGGCAGCCGTCAGCACAACATGGACCTGTCGCAGCGCCGCGCCCAGGCCGTGGGCACCTACCTGAGCTCGCAAGGTGTCGATGGCTCGCGGATTTCCGTGCGTGGCCTGGGCCCGGACCAGCCGGTCGCCAGCAACGCCGATGCCAATGGCCGTGCGCAAAACCGTCGCGTGGAAGTCAACCTCAAGCCGATTCCAGGCCAGCAATACCAGCAACAGGGTCAACAGCAGGGTCAGGTTCAGCAGTACCCCTGATTCATCGCGTCTGACGCAAACGGGGCAGCACGGGTAACCGGCTGCCCCGTTTTACGTTCATTGCACCTGACTGGCCTGGATGGCGGTGAGGGCGATGGTGTGCACGATGTCGTCGACCTGGGCGCCACGTGGCAGGTCGTTCACTGGCTTGCGCAGGCCTTGCAGCATCGGCCCGAGGCTGACGCCATCGGCGCTGCGCTGCACGGCCTTGTGCGTGGTGTTGCCGGTGTTGAGGTCAGGGAACACGAACACCGTGGCACGCCCGGCGACCTGGCTATCAGGTGCCAACTGGCGGGCGATATCCGGGTTGGCCGCGGCGTCGTACTGCAATGGGCCGTCGATCAACAGCTCCGGTACCGCCTGTTGCGCCAGGTGGGTGGCCTCGCGCACCTTGCCGACTTCCTCGTCGCTGGCTGAGTCGGTGGAATAGCTGATCATCGCCACCCGCGGGGCAATGCCGAAGGCGTCGGCCGACACCGCGCTCTGCCGGGCGATCTCGGCCAGCTCCGGTGCGCTGGGGTGGGGGTTCATCACGCAGTCGCCGTAGACCAGCACCTGGTCGGGAAACAGCATGAAGAACACCGACGACACCAGGCTGCAGCCGGGTGCGGTCTTGATCAGTTGCAGCGCCGGGCGAATGGTATTGGCGGTGGAGTGCACCAGGCCCGACACCAGGCCATCGACCTCGCCCAGGGCCAGCATCATGGTCGCCAGCACCACCGGGTCTTCAAGCTGCTGCTCGGCCATCGGCGCGTTGAGGTTCTTGCTCTTGCGCAGCTCGACCATCGGTTCGACATAGCGGCTGCGAATCTGCTCGGGGTCGAGAATTTCAAGATCGGCCGGCAGGCTGATGCCTTGAGCGCGGGCCACCGCATGGACTTCATCGGGCCTGGCCAGCAGTACGCAGCGGGCGATACCACGCGCCTGGCATAACGCGGCGGCTTGCACCAGCAGCGGCTCGGCGCCTTCGGGCAGCACGATGCGCTTGTCGGCCTGCTGGGCGCGCTGGATCAGCTGATAGCGGAACACCGCAGGCGACAGGCGCAGCTCGCGCGGCGTGCCGCAGCGCTGGTGCAGCCAGACCGCATCGAGGTGGCTGGCGACGAAATCGGTGATGAATTCGGCGCGCTCGCGGTCGTCCACCGGAATTTCGCGGTTGAGCGAATTGAGCTGGGTCGCGGTGTCGTACGAGCCGGTGCTCACCGACAGAATCGGCAGGCCGGCCTGCAGCGCGCCGTGGCAAAGGCCGAGGATGCGCGGATCGGGCTTGCTGTCGCTGGTCAGCAGCAGACCGGCCAGGGGCACACCATTGATCGCCGCCAAGCTCACGGCCAGGATGATGTCGTCGCGATCGCCCGGGGTCACCACCAGGGTGCCGGGCTTGAGCAGCGGCACGGTGTTGGCCACGGTGCGGGCACAAATGATGATGGTGTTCATGCGGCGTTGCTCATAATCGCCGGCATTGAGCACCTGGGCGCCGAGTAATTCAGCGACGTCGCGGGTGCGCGGGGCATTCAACTCGGCCTGGAACGGGATGCAGCCCAGCAGGCGGAAGTCGTCACCGCGCAGCAACGGCGAATGCTCGCGCAGGCGCCGGGCGAAATCGGCCATGCTCTCGTCGGTGCGTACCTTGTTGAGGATCACCCCCAGCACCTTCGGATCGCGTGGCCCGCCGAACAGTTGCGCCTGCAACTCGACCCGCCCGGACAGTTCGCTGAGCACCTCGTGCTCGGCCGCCGAAACCAGAATCACCTCGGCATCCAGGCTCTTGGCCAGGTGCAGGTTGACCCGCGCGGCGTAGCTGGCGTTGCGCGTCGGCACCATCCCTTCGACCACCACCACATCCTTGCCGTGGCAGGCTTGCTGATAGAGGTTGACGATCAGCTCGAGCAGTTCGTCCAGTTGGCCATCGCCGAGCATGCGTTCGACTTCACCCAGGCTCAGCGGCGTGGGCGGACGAATGCCATGGGTGCGGGCCACCAGTTCGGTTGAGCGCTCCGGACCGGTATCGCCTGGATGCGGCTGGGCGATGGGCTTGAAGAAGCCGACCTTGAGCCCGGCACGCTCGAGGGTGCGAACCAGGCCCAGGCTGATCGAGGTCAGGCCGACGCCAAAGTCGGTCGGCGCGATGAAGAATGTCTGCATGCAAGGCTCTCGGGTTGGACCTGCGTGGAATCAGTCGACAAGGGTAGCGCCATCCACAGCCTGGGCGCACCAGCCGCAGTTGAATACTGCGCCGATACGTCGTTGCCGCTCGGCGCCGTCCATGACCCAGGCACGCGATTGCCAGGGCGGCTGATGGCGCAGGTGCTGGGTATGGCCACAGCTCAGCTCGGCGACCCAGTGACCTTCCTCGTCACGACGAAAAGCCTCGATCCGACTGACGGGTCGCCCGTGGCTACCGTTGGGTCGTGCCGAGGCCATGGCAGGTTCGCAATCAGGCGATGCCTTGGTTACACTTCCAGGTTCTACATTCTTTTGCAAAGGTCTCGCCCCATGCTGATCGCCGCCAACAAGGCTGTCTCTATCGACTATACCCTGACCAACGACGCTGGTGAGGTCATCGACAGCTCCACCGGCGGTGCGCCGCTGGCGTATCTGCACGGTGCCTCGAACATCATCCCAGGCCTGGAAAAAGCCCTGGAAGGCAAGCAGGCCGGCGATGAGCTGAACGTCACCATCGAGCCTGAAGAGGCCTACGGCGAATACTCGGCCGAACTGGTCAGCACCCTCAACCGCAGCCTGTTCGAAGGCGTCGACGTGCTGGAAGTAGGCATGCAGTTCCATGCTTCCGCGCCGGATGGCCAGATGCAGATCGTCACCATCCGCGACGTCGATGGCGACGACGTGACCGTCGATGGCAACCACCCGCTGGCCGGTCAGCGCCTGACCTTCAAGGTCAAGGTCGTTCACGTGCGCGACGCCACCGAGGAAGAACTGGCCCACGGCCATGTTCACGGCGAAGGTGGCCACCACCACTGATATTCTGCGCTACGCTCAGAACGTCGCCAGGCGCTCGGACGAGCCGGGCCTTCCTTCGAGGAACGCCGACCGGCTTGTTCAGCGCCTTTTTCGTGGGCGCCGTTCGGCGTCGACTGCGACCAGAAGACAGCCGCAAAGGGGTCGAGCATGAGCGCGTTTCATCAGGTCAAGGTGCAGGCATTGAAGGGCGGCGACTTGCCGCTCACCACCCTCAAGGGAAAAGTGTTGCTGGTCGTCAACGTGGCTTCCAGATGCGGGCTCACGCCGCAGTACGCCGCCTTGCAGATGTTGCACGAGCGCTATCAGGCCCAAGGTTTCAGTGTGCTTGGGCTGCCGTGCAATCAGTTCGCCGGGCAGGAGCCCGACGATGAGCGAACCATCGAGGCGTTCTGCAGCAGCGAGTATGCCGTGAGCTTTCCAATGAGTAGCAAGCTCGACGTCAACGGTCCGCAGCGACATGCGCTCTACCGTCTGCTGGCAGGCGAGGGGGCCGAGTTTCCGGGTGATATCAGCTGGAATTTCGAAAAGTTTCTGGTGGGCCGCGACGGCCGTGTGCTCGGCCGTTTCGCTCCGCGTACTTTGCCCAATGACCGGGCACTGATCCAGGCCATCGACAAAGCCCTGCTCTGAGCTCAGACCGAGGGTTTGCTCATTTCAATGGTTTTGACCGGTATCGCCTGCGCGGCGCTCTGGCTGCGGGCTGCCAGCAAGTAGCCCTCGAACTGCTCGACGATGCTGGCCCAGCCTTGCTGGCGCGCATGCTGACGCGCGTTCAGGCGCACACGGCGCAAGGTTTCATCCTCCTCCAGCAGCCAGCAGGCGGCCTCCAGAAACCCTGCGCTGTCGCCCGGCATCGCCAGCGCGCCGCTGTGGCCGTGGTGGATGTGCTGCGCCGCTGCCGCCTCGTCGAAGGCCACCACGGCCAGTCCCGAGGCCATCGCTTCGAGCACGACATTACCGAAGGTCTCGGTCAGGCTGGGAAACAGGAACAGATCGCCACTGGCATAGTGTTCGGCCAGAGACTCCCCGCGCTGTACGCCGCAGAACAGCGCATCGGGCAACCGTTGTTCAAGGTGTGTCCGCTGTGGGCCATCGCCGATGACGATCAGGCGTAGCCGACGCTGCGGATGCGCGCGTTGCAACGCCGCCATGCACGGTTCGAGCAGACCCAGGTTCTTCTCAGCCGCCAGTCGCCCGACTTGCAGGACCGCGATGTCATCAGCTGCCAGCCCCCAACGCTCACGCAGAGCCTGGCTGCGCCTGGCAGGGTTGAACAGCTCGGCATCGACGCCACGGGCCATCAGCGCCAGGCGCTCGAAACCGCGGCGTTGCAGATCCAGGCGCTGGCTGAGACTGGGCACCAGGGTAATGGCGGTGCGTCGATGGAAGGCGCGCAGGTAGAAGGTCAGCAACCGAGCCAGCAAACCGAGGCCGTACTGACCCGAATACTGCGGGAAGTTGGTGTGAAAACCGCTGACCATGGCGATGCCCAGGCGCCGTGCTGCGCGCAGCGCGCTGAGCCCCAGCGGGCCTTGCGTGGCGATGTACAGCACATCCGGAGGCTGGCGTCGCCAACGTCGCAACAGTCTGTGCATGGACACCTCGCCCCACTGCAATCCCGGATAGCCTGGCAGCGGCCAGCCGCGGATCAGCAGCAGGTCGGGGCCGGGCTGGCCGGGGCTGTCGTCGCGTTGACGCGGCCGCACCACTTCGACCCGGTGCCCACGCTGGCGCAAGCCCTCGCTCAGGCGGCCAAGGGTATTGGCCACACCGTTGATTTCCGGCGGAAAGGTTTCGCTGACCAGGACGATATGTAGAGGCGGTGTGTTCATGGGCAAAGTGTCCGCTTCGAGCGTTGCGGTTGCATGACAACGCATGCCCAGGCGCCGGATGTCGGAACGGTGCGGTGGATGGCGAAAATTTCATTCCCAGGCACTCAAGAACTGGGCGCGCGCTGCCGATGAAACAGGCATCGAATGACAGGTGCTCGGGCGGGTGTGGTGATGTTCAATACGAAACTGAAGCAGAGGGTTCAGCAGCTGCGTGAGGATCTGCTCACGGTCCAGCAGGTCATGGACAGCCTTGACAGCGAAATGCTGGTGTTGCAACTCGACCCGCAAGGGAAAATCGAGAAGGTCAACGACAACTTCGCCAAGGAAATGCACTACCGTCCCGAGCAGATGATCGGCCGCTCGCTGGAGGAGTTCGTGCCCGCACACGTCAAGAAGCTCGACTTCTACCAGCGCATGCACACCGCTCTGACCCGTGGCGAGCATTTGCATGGCGCATTCCGCCTGCTGCGCGGTGATGGCGATGAGGCCTGGCTGCGCTCGATTCTGCAACCGGTGCGCTGCGCCGATGGCCGGCTCAAGCACTTCAGCCTGCATTCCAGTGACCTGACCCGCACCATCAAGACCTCCCGCGAGCACGAAAGCCTGATCAAGGCGCTGATGCGCTCCACCGCGGTGATCGAGTTCAACCTCGAGGGCGAGGTGCTGCACGCCAACGACCGCTTCCTGCATGCCATGGGCTATCGCCTCGACCAGGTCAAAGGCCGCCATCACAAGATGTTCTGCGAACCTCAGGAGTATGGCTCCAGTGCCTATCAGGCGTTCTGGGAGAAACTGCGCCGCGGCGAGTACATCGCCGACCGCTTCAAGCGTGTCGATGCCAATGGTCACACCGTCTGGCTGGAAGCCTCGTATAACCCGATCTTCGACGCCCACGACGTGCTCTACAAAGTGGTCAAGTTCGCCACTGTCATCACTGACCAGGTCAATCGCGAGCAAGCTGTGGCGCAGGCCGCGGACATCGCCTACTCAACCTCGCTCGACACCGATGCCAGCGCGAACAAGGCCAATGACGTGGTGACCCAGAGCGTCGAGGTCATGCGTGGTCTGGAGGCGTCGATGCAACGCGCGGCCGAAGGTATCCAGGCGCTCGACACCCAGTCACGCGTGATCGGCGCGATCATCAAGACCATCAGCGACATTGCCAGCCAGACCAACCTGCTGGCGCTCAACGCGGCTATCGAAGCGGCCCGTGCCGGCGAGCAGGGGCGTGGTTTTGCGGTGGTCGCCGATGAGGTCCGGCAACTGGCCTCGCGCACCAGCAGCGCCACCGAAGAAATCGCCCGCGTGGTCAAGCAGAACGAGCAGCTTGCGCAAACGGCGGTGGATATCATCGACACCAGCAAGCGCCAGGCCGAGCAGGGGCTGACCCTGGCCGATGAAACCGGTGGGGTGATCGGGGAAATTCAGGACGGGGCCAAGCGGGTAGTGGAAGCGGTGGGGCAGTTCTCCAGCCAGCTCAACGGCTGATTGGCATCAGGCCCGCTGAGCGCGGGCCTGATGTGACAGCGTTCAGCCTTGCAACTGGGCGTGGACCTGACCGACCACGTCCATGGCCTGATCGAGCAGCAGTTCGTCACCGACCCGATGGGCGTCGTCGAATGACGACTGAACGTAGAACAGTCCCGAATAGTCTTCGCTCGGGCTGGGCAAATCACCGTGCTGCACGGCATTGACCACCAGGTCGATCAGCGAGGCCGAGTCGATGACCAGGCCATTGCCGTCATGGCTGTTGAGGAAAATCTGCGCTGCCGGAGTGGTGACGCCGACTTCGTTGAGCTTTTCGTCAAGCCGCCAGCTCGCTTTGTGTTGCAGCAGGCGCAGGTCTTGCTGATGTTCAGGGATGTCGCTGAGGTCGAGGTAGTCGCGTGGATCGTCAGTCATGGTGGTTTCCTATATGAGTGCCTGACGGCGCAAGTGCCGCAGGTGCGCATTGAAAACCTCACGGCTGCATGCCGCGCGGTAGATGTGTCTCAGCCGCGTTTCCCCATGACTAACGCCAGCCCATCGCCCACACCTGCGCGTCGCGCAGCACCCGCCAGTCGAGCCACTCGCTGCGCCCGCTGTGCACGGCCTGCAGTTCAATGCGCAGCAGAACGCCCGCTTCGTCGTGCTCCAGATCGGTGACCAGAAAGTGCTTTTCACGGTTCACCGGCTGCGTCGCGGTCCATTTCGACAGTTTGAGTTTCGCGGGGTTGAAGCGATTCATGGGAAGCTCCTGCGGGCGCGCCAGGGTCAGGCGCGCTGATCGCCCGTTTTGACAACGCGGCCATCGCCTTTCTCCCGCACCCAGAACAACGTCGCCCCGGCCACCGCCGCCGGCATCATCAGCACGTTCACACCCGGAATCAGCAGTGCCAGGTAGGTCACGCCGCCAAAACTCATCGACTGCCAGCGCTTGCTGCGCAGCCAGGCGAGCATGTCCTGCCAGCTCATCTTGTTGTTGTCGGCCGGGTAGTCGATGTACTGGATAGCCATCATCCAGATACCGAAGATCAGCCACAGCGGCGCGGCGATGACGTTCACCACGGGAATGAACGACAGGACGAACAGCCCCAGGGCACGTGGCAGGAAATAACCGAGTTTGCGCATCTCGCGGCTGAAGGTGCGGGGCACCATCGCCACCAGTTCGCCCCAGCTGAACGGTGGGAAGGTGTCTTCGCCACGGGCGACCACCTCGACCTTTTCCGCCAGAAAGCCGTTGAACGGTGCGGCGACGATGTTGGCCACCAGGGTGAAGGTGAAGAACACCATCAGTACCACCAGCACCACGAACAGCGGCCAGAGGATGTAGGTGAGAAAGCCCAGCCACTGCGGCAAGGCGGGCATCAGCGTGTCGACCCACAGGCTGAACTGATGGCCGGCGAAGTAGACCAGCGCGCCGAACAGCAGCAGGTTGACGGCCAGCGGCAGTAGCACGAACAAGCGCAGGCCGGGGCTGAGCACCAGCCTCAGGCCTTCGCGCAGGTATTGCGGGCCGGACAGAACGGGGGCGGGCATGGACAGGCTCCATCGAAAATAAAAACGCGCTGACCTTACCGAGTTTGGCCGGGCCGGGGAAGGCGTTTCCCCTGGCTTAACCGGCCGGCCAGGCAGCATTGGCCGGGTTTCGAATGACTACAGCAGCACATAGAGCTTGTCTATAAGGTGGATTGTCTAAGGATATTTCCTTAATCTCTGCCACCTCGATACAGTCCGCCCAATGCATTCTTGCGGGCCTGTGGATGAAGGTGCTCCTTCCATGCCGTACAGGCCCCTTTCAATTCCAGCCCTGCCTGCCCGGCGCACTTGCCGGCCGATGGCAGGTTCCACAGGAGTTCGCCATGTCTGAAGTTCGTCACTCGCGGGTCATCATTCTGGGTTCCGGCCCTGCCGGCTACAGCGCTGCGGTGTACGCCGCCCGTGCCAACCTCAAGCCGCTGCTGATCACCGGTCTGCAGGCGGGCGGCCAGCTGACCACCACCACCGAAGTCGACAACTGGCCGGGCGACCCCCATGGCCTGACCGGCCCGGCGCTGATGCAGCGTATGCAGGAACACGCCGAGCGCTTCGAGACCGAGATCGTCTTCGACCACATCAACGCCGTCGATCTGGCCAGCAAGCCCTACACCCTCACTGGTGACAGCGGTACCTACAGCTGCGACGCGCTGATCATCGCCACCGGCGCCAGCGCCCGTTACCTGGGCCTGCCGTCGGAAGAAGCGTTCATGGGCAAGGGTGTTTCCGCCTGCGCCACGTGCGACGGTTTCTTCTACCGCAACAAGCCAGTGGCTGTGGTCGGTGGCGGCAACACGGCTGTGGAAGAGGCGCTGTACCTGGCCAACATCGCCAGCAAGGTGACCCTGGTACACCGCCGCGATACCTTCCGCGCCGAGAAGATCCTGATCGACAAGCTCAACGCCCGCGTGGCCGAAGGCAAGATCGAGCTCAAGCTCAACGCCACCCTCGACGAAGTGCTGGGTGACAACATGGGCGTGACCGGTGCGCGCCTGAAAAACAACGATGGCAGCTTCGACGAAATCACCGTCGATGGCGTGTTCATCGCCATCGGTCATACGCCGAACACCTCGTTGTTCGAAGGCCAACTGACCTTGAAGGACGGCTACCTGGTCGTCGCCGGCGGCCGCGAAGGCAATGCCACCGCCACCAATGTCGAAGGCGTGTTCGCCGCCGGCGACGTGGCCGACCACGTCTACCGCCAGGCGATCACCTCGGCCGGTGCCGGCTGCATGGCCGCGCTGGATGTCGAGCGCTACCTCGACGGCCTGGCCAACGCTTCGTTCTGATCGAACGCTGACGGCGGGGTGATTCCCGCCGTCGCGCGTTTGCGCGCAGTTACAGGCTCACATCACAGGCTCAGGCGCATCGACAGGTCGACCGCCTTGACGTCCTTGGTCATGGCGCCGATGGAAATGTAGTCCACTCCGGTTTCTGCAATCACCCGCAAGGTCTGCTCATTGACCCCGCCACTGGCTTCCAGCTTGGCCTGGCCGGCAGTGATGCGCACCGCTTCGCGCATGTCATCCAGGCTCAACTCGTCGAGCATGACGATATCGGCCCCCGCCTCTAGCGCTTCACGCAACTCTTGCAGGTTTTCCACTTCGATTTCCACCGGCTTGCCCGGAGCGATGCCGTGTGCGGCCTTGACCGCAGCGGCAACCCCGCCGCTGGCGGCGATGTGGTTTTCCTTGATCAGGAAGGCGTCGTACAGGCCGATGCGGTGGTTGTCGCAGCCGCCGCAGGTCACCGCATACTTTTGTGCCAGGCGCAGGCCCGGCAAGGTCTTGCGGGTGTCCAGCAGGCGTACCCCCGTCCCTTCTACCAAGCGTGCCAGGGCGGCCGCCCGGGTGGCGACGCCCGAGAGCATCTGCAGGAAGTTCAGCGCCGTGCGCTCGCCGCTGAGCAGTGAGCGGGCCGGACCTTCGAGGTGGAACAATGCCTGATTGGCCTCGGCGCGCTGACCGTCGACCACCTGCCAGTGCACTGCGACGCGCGGGTCGAGCTGACGGAACACGGCGTCGACCCAGGCGCTGCCGGCAATCACGCAGGCCTCACGGGTGATGATGGTGGCCTTGGCCAGGCGCTCGGCGGGAATCAGCTGAGCGGTGATGTCGCCGCTGCCGAGGTCTTCGAGCAGCGCGCGGCGCACGTTGGCTTCGATTTCGGCGGTCAGGTCGGCGAGGCGTAGGTTCGGCATGGTCGGCTCCACAGGCAAGGTGGCGGCGATTATAGGGCAGGGGACGGGTGTGTACACGCGCTGGACTGGCAACCTTTGGTCTGGTCAGGGGAGCAGCGGGAACGTTTTCCGGTCAATGAGTATCGAACCCCGCAGCGGTCGCTCTATGTCTTTGAAAATCAGCCACACCTGCGCCGGCGCGCCGTCACGGAATGACCCCCGCCCATGAACAGCAAGGAGCTTGAAATGCGCCATGAAGGCAACGTGATTCCTCTGACTTCGGCCATCGACCGACGCACAGCGCTGCTCGCGCCAGGTCTGCCGCTGTTGTTGTTGAGGGTGCGCGACAAGGCTGCGGTGCAAGTGGGCAACGGCCTGCAGGCGCTGTTCGATGCGGCTGACGAAACCTTGCTGGAGCGCGCTGACAAGGCCGAGGGTGCTGAGCGCAAGCGTCGCCTGCAGGCCGTGCGCGAAGTGCGCTTCAAGCGCAAGCACATCGAGCTGGGCGTGCTCGACAGTTTCCACGAAGCCTTTTCGCGCATGGCTCAAGGGCCGGGCATCGGCTTGCTCGACGAGGCCTTGCTGCGCGCCCGCGACCTTGCGCAACCGGTGGTCGACCCGTTGCCGGAAACTGCTATGGTCGAGCGCGCCATGGCGCGTGATGGCATCGCCCTGGAGCAGCTCAACGCCCGCTTCGAAGCGCTGCTGGAGTTTTCCCTGGAAGTCAGCCAACGCAATCCGCTGAGCCCTGCCTGGCTGTGCCGCAGTGTGCTCGAGGTGGGTGCCGAGCACGCGATCGATCCGGCCAGTATCCAGGTGCTGCTGACACTGTTCGAGCAGCACGTGCTGCACCGGCTGGGCCAGTGTTACGGCGAAGCCAATCGCCTGCTGGTCGGTGCCGGCGTCCTGCCGACGCTACCCGCTGCTGCCGTCAGCCAGCCTGCGACCGAATCGCGACCACGGGCCATGCCGGCCTCGACCGTGGTCGACCCACGCTACGCCTCGCTGCGGGCTGTCGGTGAAGCCTTCTTCGCTGATCTGCAATCCTTGCTGGCGCCGTTGCGCGGCCAACTGACGCCGCGGCTGAGCGGGCCAGAGCATGCTTCAGCCGTGGCCCCGGAGGACCTGTCGCGCATGCTCTCGCATCTGCAACGGCACGCTTGCGCAGGCTCGCGCGAACTGGGTGAAGAATTGCAGGCGCTGATGCTGAAGATTTCCGCTCGCAGCGGTCAGCGCCTGTGCCTGAGCCATGATGACGAAGACGCCATCAATCTGCTCGGGCATCTGTTCGCCGCCATCGAATGCGACACCGATCTTCATCCGCGCATGCGCGCATTGCTGACTCGCTTGCAGTTGCCATTGCTCAAGGTGGCGCTGTTCGACAAGAGCCTGCTGACCCGCAGCAGTCACCCGGCTCGACGTCTTCTGGATGAGCTGGCGGCGGCCGCGATCGGTTGGCAGGCCGACGACGACGCTTCCGATGAACTGTACCTGCGCCTGGAAGGCGTGGTTCAGCGCCTGCTCGACGATTGCGCCGACAATGGCGCGGATATCCAGAGCCACCTCGAGGCATTTCTCACCCTGAGCCTTGAAGAGCGGCGGCGTAATGACCTGCTCGAACAGCGTGCCCGCGATGCCGAGCAAGGCCGCCTGCGCATGCTGCATGCCCGTCAGGCGGTGGAACATGCGCTCAATCTGCGCGTGCAAGGCCGCGCCGTGCCCAGGGTCGTGCTGGATATGCTCGCCGATGCGTGGAGCCAGGTGTTGCTGATGGCCTGGCTCAAACAGGGCGAGTCGTCGCCGGCCTGGCACAACGCGCTGCGCACCGTCGATGATCTGCTGGCCAGTGTGGTGCCCCATGCCCCTGCCAGAGGACGGCTGGTCAGGCAGGTGCCGGCATTGCTCAAGGCCTTGCGCGAAGGCTTGAACAGCGTTGCCCTCAACTCGTCGAGCCTGCGCGATTTCTTCGTTCAGCTCGAACGCCTGCATGTGCAGGCTTACCGTTCACCCGGACAACCCGCCGCCAGCCATGGCCCGCTGCGGCTGATCACCGTACGCCGCCCCATCCGCCTGGCCGAGCCGACCTCGCAGCCCGCTGCGCTGAGCTTGGCTGCGGACGATCCGGCGCTCAAAAGCCTGCATCGGCTGCGCATCGGCAGCTGGATCGAAGTGCGCCAGCGCGCCACGCCCATGCGCTGCCGGTTGCTGGCCCGCGTCGAAGGCAGTGACCGTTATGTCTTCGCCAATCAGGCGGGGGTGAAGGTGCGCGAGTGGCGTCGAGTGGAGCTGGTCGAGGCATTGCAACGGGGCGAAGTCCGCTTGCTGGAGGCCGGCCAAGTGTTCGAACGTGCCCTGCAACTGGCCTTGAAGCAACTGCGCGCAGGTCCCCTGCATTGAGTTGACGCGGCTGCCCGCATCGCCGGCAGCAGTGATTCCCAGGGTAGAAGCATAGCGGCATACTGGGCGCCCCATGGCGTCTTTCAGGATATGCCCCATGCAACTGGACCATGACAGCGGCTGGTTTTCCGGTGTCAGCCATTGCCCGTCACCCAACTGCAATGCTCGTCCCCCAGGCGAAGCGGTGTCTTTGCTGGTGATCCACAATATCAGCCTGCCGCCCGGCTGCTTCGGCACCGGCAAAGTCCAGCAGTTCTTCCAGAACCGCCTCGAACCCAGCGAGCATCCCTTCTTCCAGACCATCGGGCACCTGACCGTTTCGGCGCATCTGTTCATCGAGCGCGACGGCGGCGTGACGCAGTTCGTGTCGTTGCGCGAGCGCGCCTGGCATGCCGGGGTATCGCGCTTTGCCGAGCGCGAGGGGTGCAATGACTTTTCCATCGGCATCGAGCTGGAAGGCACCGATTCGCTGCCCTATAGCGATGCGCAGTATCAGGCGCTCTTGCAGCTGACGCGGCAGATCCAGGCCTGCTGGCCGGCCATCGATGCCTCGCGCATCTGCGGCCACAGCGACATTGCGCCCCAGCGCAAGACCGATCCAGGTCCGGCATTCGACTGGTCGCGCTATCGCGCCGGCCTGGCGCACGAGGAGGACAGAGCATGAGTTTTCTGGTGTTGGTGCTGGTGCTGTGGATCGAGAAGTTCTCGGCCTTGCGCCGGCGTGTGCAGCGCGATGGTTTCTTCGTCGGCGAGTTGCTGCGTGTCGAGCGCGGGCGCCAGCCTCGGCCGTGGCTGACGCTGGCGATCATGGTGCTGGCGCCAGTGCTGTTGCTGGCACTGCTGCTGCACGTGTTGCAGCCAGTCGCCTACGGACTGCTGGCCTTGCCGGTGCACCTGCTGGTGCTGCTGTACAGCCTGGGCCGTGGCGATGCCAAGGCCGCGCTGGGCCCGCTGCGTGATGCCTGGCGGCGCGGCGATGAGCAGGGCGCCCTGCATGTCGCCGAACGCGACCTTGACCTGCGCGCCGAGCAGCCTGGCGAGCTGTCGCGCCAGGTCCAGGGGCACCTGCTGTGGCAGGCCTACCAGAGCTTCTTCGCGGTGATCTTCTGGTACTTCCTGCTGGGCCCTGCTGCGGCGCTGGCCTATCGGTTGCTGGCGCTGACCCTGGAGCACAGCCGGCAGGCGAGCGTGCAGGCCCTGACCGGACGCCTGCGGCACTGGCTCGATTGGCTGCCAGTGCGGGCGCTGGGCATCAGTTTCGCCCTGGTCGGCAACTTCGTCGCGGTAGGCCGCGTGATGCTGCATGATCTGCTCAACGGCCAGCTGCGCGCCGAGCCTTGGGTGGTGCAGTTGGGCCGGGTCGCAGACGATATTCCCGAAGACGACGGTGCCGAGCAGGCCAACCAGCGCCTGGACAGCCTGTGGGATCTGCTGCTGCGCAGCGCGGTGTTGTGGTACGTGGTGTTCGCGCTGTTCACGGTATTTGCCTGACGCCTGTCAATCGGCCCAGCCAAACAGCGCTCGGGCGTTGGCGCTGCTGGCCTCGGCCAGGCGCTCGCGCCCGATGCCCATCACCTCGGCCAGCGCGGTGGCGATATCGGGCAAGTGCAGCGGGCTGTTGCGCTGCGCCGGGAACATCGCCGGGGCCATGTCCGGGGCGTCGGTTTCCAGCACGATGCTGTCCAGTGGCAGGCGCGGCAGGGTTCGCCGCAGGCGCAGCGCCTGCGGCCAGGTCGCGGCGCCGCCCAGGCCCAGTTTGAACCCCAGCTTGATGTACTCGCGTGCCTCTTCAAAGCTGCCGGCGAAGGCGTGCACGATACCGCCGCGCGGCAGCCGATGGCGCTTGAGCGTGGCGATCACCTCGGCATGGCTGCGGCGCACATGCAGCAGCGCGGGCAGCTCGAATTCCAGCGCCAGGTGCAGCTGGGCTTCGAACCAGTACTGCTGGCGCTGGCGATCCAGCTCGGGCAGGTAGAAGTCCAGGCCGAACTCACCGACCGCGCACAGCCGTGGGTCGCCCCGGTGGCGCTGCAACCAGTCGCGCAGTTGCTCGAGGTGCTGATCCTCATGCGCCTGCAGGTACACCGGATGCAGGCCCAGCGCCGCATGCAGCCCAGGGTGCGCACAGACGGTGTCCCATACCCGTTGCCAGTTGGCTTGTTCGACCCCCAGCACGATCACCCGCTCGACCCCCGCAGCCTTCGCTGCGTTCAACAGCGATTCGCGATCGCTGTCGAAGTCGGGAAAGTCGAGGTGGGTGTGGGTGTCGACCAGGCGCATGTTCAGGCGCTGCGGATACGTTGCTTGAAGGTTCGCGGCACCGCGTGCACGCCCGGCTCGTAGCGCTTTTGTTCGATGGCGGCCAAGGCCAGTTCCAGCGCAGCAGCGGCGATCAGGCCATGCTGCTGGGCCATGGCATTGACCGGCAGCGGCAGGAAGTCGAGCAACTGGTTGTCGCCGAAGGTGCCCAGTTGCACAGGGGGTGCGCTGCCGGCAGGGCATTGCAGGGCATCGAACACCCCCTGCAGCAGCACGTAGGAGGTGGTCACCAGGGCATCGGGCAGGCCGCCCAGTTCATCGATCAACTGGTTCATCAGGCGCTGACCACAGGCGCGGCTGAACGCTTCGCCCGCATAACGCCGCACCTCTCCACCAAACCCTTGCAAGGCGCTGTCGAAGCCGGCCGCACGGGCCTGGCTGACCGACAGTTCCGGGCGTGCGCCGATCAGCGCGATGCGCTGCGGGGCGCTGTCGAGCAGGCTGCGGGTCAGTTGCAGGCTGGCCTGGTGGTCATCGCTGACCACCGAGCAGAACTGCGCAGGGTCGAGGCTGCGGTCGATGCCGATCACCGGCAGGCCGTTGTCGAGCACCTCGCGGTAGCTGTGATCGTCCGGCGGCAGGCAACTGGCGACGAACAGCGCATCACAGCGGCGGGCGCGGAACAGCTGCTGCAACTGCCGCTCGCTGTCGGGCTGATCGTCACTGCTGGCGATCAGCAACTGGTAGCCACGAGCCCGTGCGCCGGCCTCCAGCTGTTTGGCGATACGCGCGTAGCTGGGGTTCTCCAGATCGGGGAGGATAAAGCCAAGGGTGCGCGTATGACGGCTGCGCAAACCGGCCGCTTGCGGGTTGGGCATGAAGCCATGGGCCTCGACCACCGCGCGCACCCGGTCCACCGTGGCGCTGCTGATGCGCTGCTGCTCGGCCTTGCCGTTGATCACATAGCTGGCAGTGGTCACCGACACTCCAGCCAGACGGGCGATATCGCTGAGTTTCACCAAATGTTCCTTATTTTGACCGGGCTGATCCGCAGCCGTACCCGCTAGTCTGACCCAAATGAGCAAGGCCTCGCAGGCGACCAACGTCGCAATTGTCCGACAGTCTGGGGCTTTTTCACGGCCAGATTATCGAGTAACGTGGCCGGCGTTTCAGATTAAACGTTTCAGCCGGGGATTACTGCCAGGTTTTGGCCCTGCTCAAACGCGAAGGTGCGATGCCTGGTCCACGCTGCCACTGGCGCGCTGCCAGCGCTGCACCATCATCCATACTCATGCGTCCACAACAATACCTCGGCCCCGGCGCGGGGCTGCAAAAGGAGAAGGTCATGCTCGAGCTCGTCAAAGAGCAGATAGCGATGGGCCAGGTAGCGGCTGACAAATCCCAGGCCCTGAGCCTGCTGGCCGAACGCCTGCAGGCTGATGGGCTGGTCGCCGAAGGTTATCTGCAAGGTCTGCAGGCCCGCGAAGCGCAGGGCTCAACCTTCCTCGGGCAAGGCATCGCCATTCCCCACGGCACACCGCAGACCCGCGACCTGGTGTTCAGCACCGGCGTGCGCCTGTTGCAGTTCCCGGATGGCGTCGACTGGGGCGACGGCCAGATCGTCTACCTGGCCATCGGCATCGCCGCGCGTTCCGACGAGCACCTGCGTCTGCTGCAACTGCTGACCCGCGCCCTGGGCGAGACCGACCTGGCCGAGGCCCTGCGCCGCGCCAGTTCCCCCGAGGCGCTGCTCAAGCTGTTGCAAGGCGCCCCGCGCGAGCTGGCGCTGGATGCGCAACTGGTCAGCCTCAACCTGCCCGCCGACGACTTCGACGAACTGTGCTGGCGCGGTGCGCGCCTGTTGCGCCGTGCCGGCTGCGCCGAAGCGGGCTTTACCGCCGCACTGCAACAGGCGCAACCGCTGCCGCTGGGCGATGGCCTGTGGTGGCTGCACAGCGAGCGCCATGTCCTGCAACCGGGGCTGGCGTTCATCACGCCACAACAGCCGCTGCAGTACCGTGATCAGCCGTTGCGTGGACTGTTCTGCCTGGCCAGCCTCGGCGCCGCGCACCAGGCCCTGCTGGAACGGCTCTGCGAAGTGCTCATCGAAGGCCGCGGGCAGACCCTTTACCAGGCCACCAGCAGCCGCACCGTGCTGGAGGTGCTCGGTGGTGAAGTCACCCCAGACTGGCCCAGCGCCCGCATCGTCCTGGCCAACGCCCACGGCCTGCATGCGCGTCCGGCCAAGGTGCTGGCGCAGCTGGCGAAACGCTTCGACGGCGAGATTCGCCTGCGCGTGGTCGACAGTGGTGAGGCCGCCGTTTCGGTGAAGAGCCTGAGCAAGCTGCTCAGCCTCGGTGCTCGGCGCGGCCAGACCCTGGAGCTGCTGGCCGAGCCGCAGATCGCTGGCGACGCCTTGCCGGCGCTGCTACAGGCCATCGAGGAAGGTCTGGGCGAGGAGGTCGAACCGGTGCAGGCGGCGCAGGTCGATACCGCAGTTACGCCCGTTGCGCCTGTGGACGAGGTGACGGCGCCGGCGGCCGGCAGCGTGATTCAGGGCGTGTCGGCTTCACCGGGCATCGCCACTGGGCCGGCGCACGTCAAGGTCGAGCGCACCATCGACTACCCGCTGCGTGGCACCTCCCCGAGCGAGGAACGACTGCACCTCGAGCAGGCCCTGACGGCGGTGGATAACGAGCTGCAAGGGCTGATCGCCCGCAGCGACAAGGCCATCGGCGACATCTTCATCACCCACCAGGAGATGCTGGCCGACCCGGCGCTGGTCGAGGACGTGCAGCAGCGCCTGGCCGAGGGTGAAAGCGCGCCCGCGGCGTGGATGGCGGTGATCGACAGCGCCGCCCGGCAACAGGAAGCGCTCAACGACACCTTGCTCGCCGAGCGCGCCGCCGACCTGCGCGACATCGGTCGGCGCGTGTTGCAGCAGCTGTGCGGCGTGCAGCAGGCCGGCGAGCCTGAGCAGCCGTACGTGCTGGTGATGGCCGAAGTCGGCCCGTCCGATGTCGCACGTCTCGATCCTGCGCGGGTCGCTGGTATCGTCACCGCCTACGGCGGCGCCACCGCGCACAGCGCCATCGTTGCCCGCGCGCTGGGCATTCCGGCGGTGGTCGGCGCGGGCGCGCAGATCCTCGCTCTGCAATCGAGTACTGCGTTGCTGCTCGACGGTCAGCGCGGCCGCGTCAGCATCGCACCATCTGCTGGCGACGTGGAGCAGGCCCTGGCCGAGCGCGATCGTCGCGAGCAGCGCCTGCAAGCCGCCTGGGTTGAGCGTCATCAGCCTGCGGTGACCCGCGACGGCCATGCCCTGGAGGTATTCGCCAACGTTGGCGAGACCGCTGGTATCGACAAAGTGGTCGAGCAGGGCGCCGAAGGCATTGGCCTGCTGCGCACCGAGCTGATCTTCATGGGTCATTCCCAGGCGCCGGATGCAGCCACCCAAGAGGCCGACTACCGGCGTGTGCTCGACGGGCTTGGCGGTCGCCCGCTGGTGGTGCGCACCCTCGATGTGGGCGGTGACAAGCCGCTGCCGTACTGGCCCATCGCTGCCGAAGAAAACCCTTTCCTCGGTGTGCGCGGCGTGCGCCTGACCTTGCAGCGCCCGCAGATCATGGAAGAGCAGCTGCGCGCCCTGCTGCGCGCTGCCGACAACCGCCCGCTGCGCATCATGTTCCCGATGGTCGGGCAGATGCACGAATGGCGCGAAGCCAAGGCCATGGTCGAGCGTCTGCGCCTGGAGATTCCAGTGGCCGACCTGCAGGTCGGGATCATGGTCGAGGTGCCGTCCGCCGCGTTGCTGGCACCGCAGTTGGCACGTGAAGTGGACTTTTTCAGCATCGGCACCAACGACCTGACCCAGTACACCCTGGCCATCGACCGCGGCCATCCGAGCCTGTCGGCCCAGGCCGACGGCCTGCACCCGGCGGTGCTGCAACTGATCGACATGACCGTGCGCGCTGCCCATGCCCATGGCAAGTGGGTCGGGGTCTGCGGTGAACTGGCCGCCGATGCCCAGGCGGTGGCGATTCTGCTGGGTCTGGAGGTGGATGAGCTGAGCGTGGCTGCGCGCAGCATCGCCGAGGTCAAGGCGCTGATCCGCGAAACCGATTTCCAAGCCGCCCGCGCCCTCGCGCAGGCCGCCTTGCAACAAGACAGCGCCGCCTCGGTGCGCGCGCTGGTGGAGCACAACTGATGGCCAAGATCCTGACCCTGACCCTCAACCCGGCGCTGGACCTCACCGTCAGCCTCGACACCCTGCGCCCAGGCCAGGTCAACCGCAGCCACGCGCAGCACAGCCATGCCGCCGGCAAGGGCCTGAATGTCGCGCAGGTGCTGGCCGACCTAGGCCATGCCATCAGCGTGGCGGGCTTTCTCGGCCGCGATAACCTGCAACCCTTCGAGGCACTGATCGAGTGGCGCGGCTTTGCCGACCATTTCGTGCGCGTGCCGGGCGAGACCCGCAGCAACCTCAAGCTGGTGGAAGCCGATGGCCGAGTCACCGACATCAACGGCCAAGGCCCGGTGGTCGACGTCGCCGCGCAGAGCGCGCTGCTGAGGCGCCTCGAGCAGTTGGTGCCCGAGTTCGATGCCGTGGTGGTCGCCGGCAGCTTGCCGCGAGGCATTACCCTCGCGTGGTTCGAGCAGTTGCTGCAACAACTGCGCAGGCAGGGCGCGAAGGTGGTGCTCGATACCAGTGGCGAAGCACTGCGCGTCGGGCTTGCCTGCGCGCCCTGGCTGGTCAAACCCAACCTGGAGGAGCTCGCCGAGGCGCTGGGTCATCCCGTGCCGGATGCAGCGGCTCGTCAGGCACTGGTGCAGCAACTGCTGGATGCGGGTGTCGAGCACCTGGTGTTGTCCAACGGCGGCGAGGGCCTGAGCTGGTATTCCCACGGCGCGACCCTGCATGCGCAGCCGCCCGCCGTGCAGGTGGCGAGCACCGTCGGCGCCGGCGATTCGCTGGTGGCCGGCATGCTGCATGGTCTGTTGCAGGACGAGCCGGCCGCGCAGACCTTGCGCCGCGCCACGGCCATTGCCGCGCAGGCAGTGACCCAGGTCGGCTTCGGCATCCGTGACCGCGAACAACTGGCGCGTCTGCAAGCGGCCGTGCACATTACCGAACACTCCGAGGCCAGCCGATGAACATCGCCATCGTCACTGCCTGCCCCAATGGGCAGGTCTCAAGCGTACTCAGCGCACGCCTGCTGACTGCCGAAGCGCACCGTCGTGGCTGGAGCGTCAGCGTCGAAGTCGCCGACCCCGAGCACCCCGAGCAGCGTCTGAGCGAAGCGCAGATCGCTGCCGCCGACTGGATACTGGTGATCGCCACCGGCCCACTGGATGTGCAGCGCTTCATCGGCAAGCGCGTGTACCAGAGCACGCCGGCCCAAGCCCTGGCCGACCGCGAGCGGTTTCTCGACGAAGCGGCCGCCAACGCTCAGGTGCTGGATGCCAGCGCCGTGGCCAGTGCGTCTGCCGACGTCGCGCCGGCTACCGCTGCGCCGAAGCTGGTCGCGGTCACCGCCTGCCCAACCGGCGTGGCCCACACGTTCATGGCCGCCGAAGCCCTGCAGCAGGCCGCTGCCTTCAAAGGCTACCAACTGACCGTGGAAACCCAGGGCTCGGTGGGGGCGCGCAATCCGCTGCCGGCCGAGGCCATCGCTGAAGCCGACGTGGTGCTGCTGGCGGCCGACATCGAAGTACCGACCGCACGCTTCGCTGGCAAGCGCATCTACCGCTGTGGCACCGGCATCGCCCTCAAGCAGGCCGCGGCGACCCTGGACAAGGCCCTGGCCGAGGGCAAGCAGGAAAGCGCTGGCGCGACCAGCGCCGAGCCGGCCAAGGCCGAGAACACCGGGGTGTACAAGCACTTGCTCACCGGTGTCTCGTTCATGCTGCCGATGGTGGTGGCCGGCGGCTTGTTGATCGCGCTGTCGTTCGTCTTCGGCATCAATGCCCACAAGGAGCCGGGCACCCTGCCGGCGGCGCTGATGATGATCGGCGGTGATGCCGCGTTCAAACTGATGGTGCCGCTGCTGGCCGGGTACATCGCCTGGTCGATTGCCGACCGGCCGGGTCTGGCCCCCGGAATGATCGGCGGGCTGCTCGCCAGTACCCTGGGCGCCGGCTTCATTGGCGGGATCGTCGCGGGCTTTCTTGCCGGCTATAGCGCCAAGGCGATTGCCCAATGGGTACGCCTGCCCACCAGCCTCGAAGCGCTCAAGCCGATTCTGATCATTCCATTGCTGGCCAGCCTGTTCACCGGCCTGGTGATGATCTACGTGGTCGGGCAACCGGTGGCGGCCATGCTCGAAGGGCTGACACAGTTCCTCGACAGCATGGGCACCACCAATGCCATTCTGCTCGGCGTGCTGCTCGGCGGCATGATGTGCGTCGACCTCGGCGGGCCGATCAACAAGGCAGCCTATGCGTTTTCGGTCGGTCTGCTGGCGTCGTCCAGCTACGCGCCGATGGCCGCCACCATGGCGGCGGGCATGGTGCCGCCGATCGGCCTGGGCATCGCCAGCTTCATCGCCCGGCGCAAGTTCGCCCAGAGCGAGCGCGAAGCCGGCAAGGCGGCCTTCGTGCTGGGCCTGTGCTTCATCTCCGAAGGCGCCATTCCCTTCGCCGCCAAGGACCCGCTGCGGGTGATTCCGGCGAGCATCGCCGGTGGCGCGCTGACCGGCGCGCTGTCGATGTACTTCGGCTGCAAGTTGATGGCGCCGCATGGTGGGCTGTTCGTCATGCTCATTCCCAACGCCATCAACCACGCCTTGCTGTATTTGCTGGCGATCGTCGCCGGTAGCCTGGTGACGGCGCTGATCTATGCGTTGATCAAGAAAGGCGAGCCGGTAGAAATGGTCGTGGCACCAGCCAAGGGCTGAGTCAGCGTCAGCCGCGCTGGCCCCGCAATGGGGTCAGCAGCTCCATCAGGCCGTTGTGGTCGATCTCGTGCATCAACGCCAGCAACCCGCCCAACTCCCCGGGCGGGAAGCCCTTGCGGGCAAACCAGGCCAGGTAGTCGCCGGGCAGGTCGGCGATCAGCCGGCCCTGGTACTTGCCGAACGGCATGGTTCGGGTCACCAGCAATTGCAGGGTTTCAGGTTTCATCGCTGGCACTCTGAATGGGCAAGCGCGGACCATACTGCAAACTGCACGACCGCCCAACACCGATCATGCATAACGCGACGCATGGCGTTGCGCCACATTATTGTAAGTATCTGATATTCAAGGATTTTATGGAGGTATAAAAGCTGGCACGAAGGCTGCTCTATTCCTGAGACTAAACCAGTGCCAAGGAGTTTGAGCCATGAGCAATCCGAACAAAGATGTAATCGACGTTCTCAACGACCTGATCGAATACAGCAAGGACGGTGAGAAGGGTTTCAAAGAATCGGCAGATGATGTCAAGCACCCGGATCTCAAACGGTTTTTCGCTGAGCGGGCCGCGGCGTGCGCCACTGCTGTGCACGAGCTACAGGCTGAGGTTCGCCACCTGGGCGGTGAACCGAAAGACTCTACAAGCATTTCCGGCGACCTCCACCGCGGCTGGGTTAACTTCAAGTCGATAGTGACCGGCAAGGACGAAGAGGCGGTGCTGAACGAAGTCGAGCGCGGCGAAGACCATGCACTCAAGGCTTACAAGGATGCTCGCGAGAAGCTGGTCAAGCTCGGCGCCAACACCAACCATGCCGCGCCATTGGGTACTACCGGCCATGCAGCGCCACTGGGCACCACCACCACTGCGCCAGCCGACGCGATCACCGGTTCTGTAGCCGACAACGCGACCAGGGCCTTCATCTTGGTCCAGGAGCAGCTCGATGGCGTGCAGCGCAATCACGACCAGGTCAAAGCCCTGCGTGACCAGGCGCGCGCGCGCTCCTAAGCCAGCGCACCCTCTACCCGGTTACGGCCTGCGGCCTTAGCCCGGTAGAGCGCTTCATCCGCCAAGCCCAGCAAGGTCGTCAGATCGTGCTGGGTTTGTGCTGTGTGTACGGCAATGCCGATGCTCACCGTCACCGGCGCGCTGTCGCCGCCGAACGGCGGTAGCGCCGCCACTGCCTTGCGAATCCGCTCAGCCAGCCAATAGGCACCGGCCAGGTCAGTTTCCGGCAGCACCACCTGAAACTCCTCACCGCCGTAACGCGCGGCCAGATCGGCAGGCCGCCTGATGCAGCGCTGCAGGGTCAGCGCCACCTCGCGCAGCGCATGGTCGCCGCCGGCATGGCCATGACGCTGGTTGAAGGCCTTGAAGTCATCGACATCGATCATCAGCACCGCCAGCGGCTGCGCATTGCGCTGGGCGCGCGCCCATTCCTGCCGTAACACCTGATCCAGACGCCGGCGGTTGGCCAGGCCGGTCAGGCCGTCGGTGGCTGCCAGCGCTTCGAGGTTCTGTTCGGCCACTTGGCGCCGGCGCAGTTCGCGGCCCAGCAGCAGGCTCAGCCAGAGGATCGCCAGGCACAACACGCCTGTGGCACCCCCGACCAGCATCGCGGTGCGCCGCCAGGGCGCGAACACTTCATCCACGGAATGCACCACCAGCACGATCAGCGGCAGGTCGGCGACCTTGGCGAAGGTGTACATGCGCCGCTCGCCGTTACGTTCTGCCGAAGGGGCGATGAAACTACCCTTATGCTCACTGATGATGCGCTGGAAGTTGGGCCGCGCGCCGTAGTTGCTGCCCACTTGCGGGTCGCCCGCGCGCACGGGTTGGCGCGCAAGCAACTGGCCATCGAGGTTGAACAGGTTGACGCTGCTGTCTTCGCCCACGTCCAGGCGCTTGAACAGCTCGTCGAAGTACGACAGGCGCAGCGCCCCGGCAGCGATGCCGAGAAACTCGCCATGTTCGCCGGAAATGCGCCGGGTGAAACTGATGCACCAGTCCAGATCGCCCAGGCGCGCCTTGAACGGCGGACTGATCAACAGCCCGAGCCCCGGCTGGCTACGGTGCGTCTGGAACGGCGCGGTGTCGGCAAAATTGGCCTGGCGCGGCGTGCTGCTGGTGGAATCGCCGCGCACGTCGCCGTTGCTATCGAGCCAGAGGATGTCGCCGCGCACCGGCGTGGTAAAGGCTTGGCTGAACAAGATTTGCTGGCGCAATTGCGGTGGCAGGCGCAGCAGTTCTGGGTGCTTGACGCCCCAGATCACACCGCGCAGCGATTGATCGTACAGCTCGACGTTGCGCAGGATGTCGCTCTCGATGAGCTGCACGATGTTGTTCGATGCGCGGATCGCCGCCTGCTCGATGCCATCGCGCTCGCGCGCCAGCAGATAGCCGACGATGCTGACGATGGCCAGCACTGCAAGACAACTGCCCAGGCTCAGCGACAATTCCGGACGAGACTTGAACACGGCGAACAAAGCGCTAGGCGAGGGCAACGGCAGGCTCACGGTTCTATAACCCTGCAAAGCGTGCGGGGTTGCGGTGAAGGAAGGCGCCATTCTAGGCAAGCGTAGATTGTCGGACAACTACTACGGGAGCATGGCCCAGAGATGTCAACGCGGCTGAGCGACCCTCGCGCCAGCCGCCGTGACGCCAGCCGCGGCGCAGCGTCAACGGCTGCGCCAGGGCGGCAAATGGCTCAGAACACGTTGATCGGATAATCGACGATGACTCGCACTTCGTCGTTGTCCCGGTCGACCGAGGAATAGCCGCGACTGCCGCGGTGGCTGGCATAGCGCAGCAACACCGAGAGGTCCTTGGCGGCGCCTTGCTGGACCACGTACTTCACATCCAGATCGCGCTCCCAATGCCGCGCATCCTTGCCATCGGCGCTGTACCAGCTGCCATAGCCAACGCTGTCGGCATTCGCCCGGGTGAGGTCGAGGGTGCCGCGCGAGTACGACACGGTCGAGGTCAGCCCCGGCACGCCGAGGCCGGCGAAGTCGTAGGCGTACTGCAGTTTCCACGAGCGTTCGTGGGGGCCGTTGAAGTCCGAGTACATCCGCGAGTTGTCGAGGAACACGCTGTCGCCCTGGTTGATGTAGTCGAACGGCGTGTCGCCGTTGACCCGCTGGTAGGCGGCAGTGACGCTGTGCGCGCCGGCGGCGACGATCAGGTGCAGACTGAAGGTGGTGTTGTCGATGTCGCCGAGCAGCGATTTGCCAGTGTCCTCGGTGCGGTACAGGTTCAGCCCAGGGTTGAGGCTGAGCTGATCGTTGACCACGTAGGTGTATTCGAGGTTGAGGTAGTGCTGGCGCCAGATGTCCTTGAGTTCTGCGCTGTACAGGCTGGCGCTGAAGGCATCGGTGCCGGTCCAGGTGCCGCCGGCCCAGTTCAGGTGGTCGCTGTGACGACCTTCGGGCAGGCTCGCATAGAAACTGTCGATACGGCGGTGGCCGCTCTGGTTGTAGGGCTTGGTGAAGCTGGCCTGGCCGGCTTCGAGCAGTAGACCATCGAGCGAGGTGTTGCTCAGGCTGACGCCGCGGAAGGTCTGCGGCAGCATGCGGGTTTCGCCGCCGGCGATCACCGGGTTGTTGATGAACAGATCGCCTGCCTTGAGCTCGGTGTCGAAGGCGCGCAGCTTCAGCGCCGCTCCGGCGGTGGAGAACGAGCGGGGCGCGGCGCCAAGTTCGCCATCGCTGCGCTGGTTCAGCGGCAGGATGCTGCTGCCGGCGTGGCCGCCGCCGCCGTCGAGCTTCAGGCCGAGCATGGCGAAGGCATCGACACCCACGCCGACCGTGCCTTCGGTATAGCCCGACTCGAAGCGCGCCACTGCGCCTTGGCCCCACTCGCGGTTGTCATGCACACCCGCGTCGAGCTGATTGCGATGGAAGTAGGCATTGCGCAGCTTGATGTTCAGCGACGAGCCGGCCACGAACCCTTCCTGGGCGGCCTCATCGGCCAGGGTGTGGGCAGGCATCGTTGCAGCCATTGCAACGAACAGCGGGGTATAGCGGAATGCGGACAGCACCGGGCACAGCTCCTTTGCGGGTGACCTCGAGCAGCACGCCAAGGTGCTTTCACCCTGCTGGATAACCGCCTCCCTGCGTCTGCACGAACATGAAAAAGCCGCTGTCTGGCAGCGGCCTTGCAGGCTAACACGCGAGGATCTCAGCGCAACCGTAGGTTGCAGGAAAACGGCCCGGCGTGTCGTGCGTGCCGTGTTCAGCTGTCGATGTGATCGTCCGCCTGAAGCTTCGAAGCGGTCTGCTGCGCGTCTTTAACCACGTCGCGCTGCTGCGCGAAAAGCGCTTCGGCGTGTTCGGCCACGGCCTGGTTGCGCGCGGCGAACACCGGGGACTCTTCGGCGAAGGCCAGGGGCGACAACAACACCGAAGACAGAACGAAGACGCTGGCAAGACCCATACTGTTGGACATGATGTAACTACCTTCTTGCTTGGCAAGTGCTATGTGAACGCCACTACGGTAGTCCCTGGACAGAGGCGGAAACAGCGCCGGGTTGAATAAGCACTGTTGCAAAAAAGGTAAAGATAGCCGGCCGTTCGCCGCACGATCGCCGTCAAACCCGCGCCGTTGAGCGGCGCCGGGGTATCAGAAGCCGATGAAGGCGTAGCGCGCAGAGGGCTGTGCGGTGAACTGTACGCCCAGAGCCGCCAGGGTATCGCTGAGGGCCTGGTCTTCGATGTGCAACTGCCAGGCCTGATCGGCGACTTGGGCGCTTGCGTCCAGCGCGGCGGCCAGCGCGCCCATGTCCGGCAGCCATGCGGTGAAACCGTTGCCCTTGAGTGCGCTGGTGGTCATGCCCAGGGCCTGGCACACGGCGACCTTGGCGGCGATGTCGTCACGGTCGGCCTGGCGCGAAGCTTCGATCAAGGCGCGCAAGTGCGGATCGACGGCGATCTGACCATGAATCAACTCGGGGCCTTGCTCCCAGGCTTCGCTGGGGCAGTCCTTGTTCTCGGGACGCAGCGGAATATGCGGGTTGATTTCCATGGGGTAGATGCGGCAGACCAGCGGTCGATCCTCATAGATGCTGCAGCGGTCGGCCGCATCCAGGTGCAGGCAGCGTCCGGGGTTGAAGGCGGCGAAGGTCACCGAGACCCGCACTTCACCGGCCCCGCACGGCACCGCCAACGAGCGGCGCAACACGTGTTCACGCTGCTCGAGCGGCATGCCTGGCCCATCACTGATGAAGCCTTCGATGAGCACGATCACCTGGCCGCCGCGGGCAGCCCAGTGCCGGGTTTCGTCGAGGGTCAGCGGCACGTGGTGGCCGCTGCAGCATTTGCCACAACCGGTGCAGGCGAAGCGCAACGCGGTGCTCACGACTTGCCCGAGGTCCACTCGCTGACGAAGGCCTTCTGCACGCGACGGTCATACAGGCACAGCTCGGTGCCGGTGCGGCCCTTCATGTACTTCTGCGGGTACACGCCTTCGATGAGCATGGCGCTGTAGCCGACCTGGTCGTCGAACTCGGCAGGCTTGCCACGGGCGTGGGCATCTTTGAACTGGCTGGCGGCCAGGCAGCTCTTGAGCATCAGTTGACGGTGTTCGTTCCAGGCCTGGCTGCTGGAGGCATGGGCAGCGCCACTGGCCAAGGCGCAGGTGATCAGGATGGAGCAGAAAAACTTCATACGCGATACCGGCTAATTCATTTAAAGACGCTGAATTATGCCCGACCCGTGTCAGTCGGCAACCCTGCGGTTATGTCTCCAGGTATCAGAAGGCTCAATGCTCACCAAACACCACGCTGCGTGCCGCCACCAACAGACAGTCGGTCAGCTCGGGTGATGAGAACTTGGTGAGAATCGCGTTGGCACCGGCCAGGCGAGCCTTCTCGCCACTCATGGTGCTGTCCAGCGAGGTGTGCAGCAGGATGTACAGGTGCTTGAAGTCGGGTGTTTCACGCAGCGTGCGGGTAAGGGCGTAGCCATCCATCTCGGACATTTCGATGTCCGACACCACGATGTTGATTTCCAGGGCGGTGCCCTGCAACTCCAACAGCAGCTCGATGGCTTCCTTGGCGCTGCGTGCGGTGTGGCAGTCGATGCCCAGGTTGCGCAGGGTGTGGATCGACTGCTGCAAGGCGACCTGACTGTCGTCCACCACCAGAATGTTGGCCGCAGCGAACAGGCTGGCGGCGTCCTCGTCGAGGGTTTCCGGCGCCGGAGCCGGCGGCGGCGGGGCGATGCCGTGGATGACCTTCTCGATGTCCAGTACCTGCACCAGTTGATCGTCCACCCGAGTCACGCCGGTGATGAACGAGCGGCTGCCCGAGCCGTAGGGTGGCGGTTTGATGTCGGTCGTTCGGCAGTGAATGATGCGCACTACCGCTTGCACGTGCAGGGCCTGGCGCGAGCGGCTGATCTCGGTGACGATCAGGCAGCCGCTGTCGGGCTGCTCCAGCGGGCGCTCACCCAGCGCACGGGCCAGGTCGATCACCGACAGCGGATTACCGCGCAGGGTTGCCACACCCTTCACATGAGGGTGGGCTTCGGGCAGCCGAGTCAGGCTCGGGCAGGGAATGATTTCGCTGACCTTGAGCAGGTTGATCGCCATCAGCTTGCCGCTGCGCAGGGTGAACAACAGCAGCGACAGCGAGTCGGCACGGGCGGATTGGGAGGCCATCGGGCGACCTTTGCAAAAAGAGGGAATGACTGGTTATCGGCGCGAGGGCGGGGGGCTTTAGCCGAGGAGCAATCCTGGCTCCCTGAGCTGGGCCGGCGTTGCCGGCCTTCGCGACTGAAGTCGCTTGTACACACACACTGTGGGAGCGGCTTCAGCCGCGATGGCCTGCGCAGCAGGCCCGACCCCGACAGCTCGGAAACCACGCGGCCCTACCGCTCGCGCAACGCCTCCCGCGCGCGATTCATCGGCTTGATCAGGTAATCGAGAATGGTCTTCTCGCCGGTACGGATATCCACCGTCGCGACCATGCCCGGGGTGATCGCAAATTCCTTGCCGGCCTTGTTACGCAGGCTGTCGTGCTCGGTGCGGATGAACACCCGGTAGTAGTAGATCTCGGGCTTGACCTCATCCTGCAAGGTATCTGGGGAGATGCCTACCACCTGGCCGTCGAGGCTGCCGTACACCGAATAGTCGTAGGCGCTGATCTTCACCTTGGCGGCTTGTTCGGGGTGGATGAAGGCGATGTCCCGCGGCGAGATGCGCGCCTCGATCAGCAGCCGTTCGTCCATCGGCACGATCTTCATCACCTGGCCGCCCGGCTGCACCACGCCGCCGAGGGTGTTGACCTCGATATCCTTGACGATGCCGCGCACCGGCGAACGCAGGGTCAGGCGGGTCAGCGAGTCGTTGCGTCCGCGGATCACCGCCTTGAGGCTGTCGGCCTCGGCGCTGGCCTTGGCCAGCTCTTCGCGGGCGCGCACCAGGTAGTCCGAACGCGCCTCGGTGGCCTTGAGCTCCAGTTCCGAGCGCTGGCGGTTCAGGCGAATCACCTCGACCCGGCTGGAGGCGCCGAGCTTGGCCAGGTTCTCGGTGATCTGCAGTTCGCTGCGCACCAGGCGCAGCGAATCCTGAATGCCGGCCAAGGTCTGTTCCAGGCCCTGGCGGCGAGTCTTGTACAACGCGGTTTCCGCATCGGTCAGCTCGGTGGAATCGGCCAGACTGGCGGGAAACTGCAATGGCTTGCCGCTGACTTCGGCGCGCAGCCGGGCGACGCTGGCCAATGCGGCGCGGTACTTGGCCTCGCTCTCGCCGACGTTGGATTCGCTCTTGGTCGGGTCGAGCTGGGCCAGGACCTGATCGCGCTGCACGCGGTCACCCTCGGCGACGTTCATCTGCGCGACGATGCCGCCTTCGAACGACTGGATCACCTGTTCCCGCGAGCTGGGAATCACCTTGCCGGTGCCGGTGGACACCTCGACCACCTCGAACCACGCCGCCCAGGCCAGGAAGGCGGCGAGCATCAGCGCGCAGACGATGATGATCCGCCCGGCACGCAGCACGGCGTGGTCATCCTGGCCATCGAGGTAGGAGGCGGGCAGGCTGTCGCGGCTCATGACTGGGTTCCTTGTTGCAGGCGCGCCAGGGCAGCGTCGCGTGGGTCGTCGATGACGATTCGCCCGCCATCAAGCACCAGGATGCGGTCGACCCGTTGCAGCACGCTTAGGCGGTGGGTGGCGATGATCAGCGTGCGGCCCTGGCAGAAGCGCTCGAGGTTATCCAGCAGCTTGCGTTCAGTGACGTCATCCAGTGCCGCGGTGGGTTCGTCGAGCAACAGCACCTGCGGCTGGCGGAGCAACAGGCGCGACAGCACCAGCGCCTGGCGCTGACCGCCGGACAGGCCCAGGCCGCCCTCGAGAATCAGGTGCTCCAGGCCCTTGGGCAGTTGCCGGACGAACTCCAGCGCGCCGGTAGCGTTGAGCGCCGTCAGCAGCTCCTGATCGCTGGCCTGGCCGGCGCCGAGGCTGAGATTTTCCCGCAGGGTCCCGTGGAACAGCCGGGCATGCTGGGCCAGCAGGCCGACATCGCGGCGCAGGTCGGCAGGGTCCAGATGGGCCACGGCGATGCCATCGAGGCTGACTTCGCCCTGCATCAGGTCCATCGCGCCGCCCAGCGCTTGCAGCAGGGTCGACTTGCCGGCGCCATTGCGCCCCAGCACGGCGATGCGTTCGCCAGGGCTGATGCGCAGTTGGCCGATGCTCAGCGCCGGCGCGGCTTCCGGGCTGTAGCGAAACACCGCCTGACGCAGATGGTAGTCGCCACGAATCGCCGGCAGGTGCACCCGCGCTTCGCCTTCGGGGTGATCGACCGGGCTCTGCATGAGTTTGTCGATGCCTTCGAGCGCCACCTTGGCCTGCTGCCAGCGGGTCAGCACGTGGGTCAGCTGGGCCATCGGCGCCATCATCCGCGAGGCCAGCATCGACGCCGCCACCAGGCTGCCGGTGGTCAGATCGCCAGCGATGACCATCGGCGCACCCACCACCACGACCACGGCGAACACCGCGCCCTGGATGTTCTGCGTCCAGGTCACCAGGCCGTTGGTCAGGGTGCGCAGGCGCAGGCTGTTGTGCGCGCAGGCGGCGTTGTACTGGTTCCACTGCCGCTCGAAGCGCGCCTCGGCCTGTAGGGCTTTGATCTCGTCCAACCCTTGCACGCTTTCCACCAGCATCGCGTTGCGCAGCGCCGATTCACGCATCGAAGCATTGGCCAGGCGCGCCAGGCGGCGCTGGGCGAGGATGCCCGGCAGCACCATCAGCACCAGCGCCACCAGCGGAATCACCACCAGCACACCGCCGATCAGCCAGAACACGAAGAGGAACAGCAGGAAGAACGGCAGGTCGGCCAATGCCGTAGCCGTGCTTGAGGTAATCAGGTCGCGGATCTGCTCCAGCTCGCGCAACTGCGAGATGAACGAGCCGGTGGATTTCGGTCGCACCGAGTTGCGCAGGCGCAGGGCATGGCCATACACCAGGTCGGAGATACGCAGGTCGGCGCGCTTGCCGAGCAGGTCGGTGACCTTCAGACGCAGCAGGCGCATGGTCAGGTCGAACAGTAGCGCCAGCACTACGCCGCCGAACAGCACGTACAAGGTGGGCAGGGATTCAGCAGGAATCACCCGGTCGTAGACCTGCATGGAGAACAGCACACCGGCCAGGGCCAATACGTTGGCCACCAGTGAGGCAAGCATCACCTGGCCATACGGTCGGATGTCGCGCAGTACGATGCGCGCGAACCAGTGGCGGTCGTAGGGGGCGGTGTAGTCATCGGTGCGTACGTCGCGCAAGGGCCGTGCCGGGCGCAGCAGGGCGACGCGGGTGATGCGCCCTTGCAGCTGGTCGCGGTGCAGGCGGCTGGTCAGGCCCTGGTCACCGGCAAAGGACAGGGCCAGGTGATCGTCTTCGGTCACGGCTTCGACCACCGCCAACTGGCCGTCGTCCAGCTCCAGCAGCAGGGGCGTACGCCACTGGCGCAAGGCCTTGGCATCGAAGGCCACGAAACGCAACGTCAGCCCGGCCTGGCGCGCCATGTGCTGGAGAATGTCGTCCAGCGGCCGCGCGTCTTCGGCGGCGGCCAGGCGGATGCGTTGCGGCGAGACATCCAGGCGGTAGTGGCGCGCCACCTGCAGCATGCATTCGAGCCACGGCGTGAGGTCGGCGCGCGCTTCGGCGGCTGGCGGTGGGGCATGGGTGATCTGGACGGTGTCGTTCATGGCAGGATCTCCACGCCTTGCAGGCTGCGCCCTTCCAGGCCCAGCACCGGGCGCAGGGCGCCATTGTTGTACAGGCAATCGATGTTCAGGCGCAGCAGGTCAGAGCGGGTGCCGGCCATGTCGAAGCGCGACTGGTAGATTTCCTGCTCGGCGTTGAGCAGGTCGAGCAGCGGCCGCGTGCCGAGGTCGAGGTATTGCCGGCCGTAGAGCATGCGCGCCTCCTGGATGCTGCTTTGCCGCGCTTGCAGGGCGCGCAGGCGTCGACCGAGCCCTGCGGTCTGCGCCTGGGCTTCAGCCAGGCCGCGGCGGGCGCTCAGGCGGGCGGCATCTTCGGCCGAATCGGCGGCGCTCAGGGCATGCCCGGCGGCGCGGCTGCGGGCGTCGATGGCGCCGCCCTGGTAGATCGGCACCTCGACATTGAGGTAGATGCCCGCCTGGGTGCGGTCGAGGCGGCGGTTGTCGCGGTTGTAGTCGTTGTCCAGATAGTGGTTGAGCTGCGGTTGCAGGGACACCGTCGGGTAGGCCTCGGCCTTGGCCTGGGCCAGT
The DNA here is from genome assembly GCF_000759535.1 of Pseudomonas cremoricolorata. Lineage (NCBI taxonomy): Bacteria > Pseudomonadati > Pseudomonadota > Gammaproteobacteria > Pseudomonadales > Pseudomonadaceae > Pseudomonas > Pseudomonas cremoricolorata. The sequence continues at coordinate 2,188,816 of NZ_CP009455.1, forward strand.
TCGGCCTGGGACTGGCTGCGCAGAGCCAGGGCCATGAGCACCGCTGGCAGGCGATCATCGCTTTGCAGGGGACGGTTGCAGGCCTGTTGCAGTTGCGCCGGGGTCTCGTCGGCCAGCGCCGGCGGCGACACCCGGCCGAGCAAGGTCGCCAGCGCCGAACGCCAGCGCTGGTGTTGCGCCTGGTACTCCTCGAACACCGCTTGTGCGCCATCGGCCCGCGACTGCGCCTGAACCACATCGGAGCGGGTACTGGCGCCCATGTCGCTGCGCTGTCGGGCCAGGCCGACGATGTCGCCGACGCCTGCGATCTGCTCGCGGGCGATGCTCATCAGTTGCGCATAGCGACGGGTCTCGATCCAGGCGTAGGCGGTTTCCCGCGCCAGGTCGTCGACCACCAGCAGGATGTTGGCCTGGGCCCTCGCGGCGGCGGCGCGCGCTGCGTCCACCGCATGGTCGACCTTGCCGAAGTCATACAGCATCTGTTTGAGCGACAGGTTCAGCGCCTGGCTGTTGCGGTCGCCACCGTAGCCGGAGTCGTAGCCGCCGCGCAGGCCGCCGGAGATCTGCGGGTAGTAACCGGCGCGAGCGACGGTGATGCCCTCGCCCTGGCGGTCGAGGTCGGCCACCGCCTGGGCGATGCTGGGGTGCCATTGCACGGCCTGCAGTACCGCCTCGGCCAACCCCAGGCGCCCGGAATCGGCACCTGCCCGCGCCAGCGCCGGGCGCGCCGGCAGCGCGGCGGCGGGGTCGTGCAGGGTGGAGGGGCCGATCTGGCGCAGGGCCGGGTCGGTGTCATCGGCCGCCACGGCAGCCGGGTGGTAGAAACAGGCCAGGAGCGCGAAGGCCCCCGGCAACAGCGGTGACAGCAGACAACCTTGCTTCACGGTATTCCCTTACTGGCGTTTCATCCCTGAACGCCGGGCGCATCGCCCGGCGGCCCTGCAGGCACCCCTAAACCACATGAATGCCGTTCTGTACCCACAACTGCTGGCTCGGATCCTCCGCGGCCGTGTACTGGTTATAGTCGATGCCATCGGCGACGTCCTGGCCGGTGAGGCTCCAGGCATCGCCCAGGCGCACGGTGTCAGCGTCGTCGCCCTTGATCAGCAGGGTGTTGCCCTGCTCCTGGGTGACGGCCAGCACGTCGTCGAGGGTCAGGCTCAGGCTCACCGCGCTGCTGGCGTTGAGGTCGAGCACTTCGAGGTCGTGCACCTCGCCGACCAGGCTGGCCAGGTCGATGCTGGCATCGCCGCCTTGCCACAGCAGGGTGGTGTCGGCGTTGTCCGCACCGATGCTGGCAAAGCCGGTTTCCTCGGCCAGCACTGCATCGTCGGCGGTCTGCGCGGCCAATCCCGGCTCATCGTCCGTACCGGGCGTAGCGGCAGCGGACGCGGCAGCATCCTGCCCGTCGTCCTGCTGATCGGCCAGGGCCGCCAGCACCACGGCCTCGCTACCTTCATCGGCCTGGGCTTCTAGCATCCGCGCCCCTGAAGCGCCGGTAGCGATGGTGATCTTCAACTGCGCGGTGTCGCTGCTGCCGTTGGGGTGGGTGAGGGTGTAGTTGAAGGTATCGACCTGGCCGACCACCGCAGCGCTGAGGCCGGGTTTGAGGGTGTAGCTGTAGCTGCCATCGGCGAACACCAGCAGCGTGCCGTACAGCCCGGCCACGCTGACGCCGTTGTAACCGGGCAGGGCATAGCTGTTGGCGGCGGTTTGCACGCTCAGGGTAGTGAGGCTCGAACCTAGGGTGTCGCCGTTCAGCAGGTTGCCGGTGGCAGTGGTGGCGGTATTGACCACGAACTCGGTGAGCGACTTGGTGGTGGTGTTGAGGCTGGCTGTCACCGAGCCGCTCAGGCCGAGCGTCACGGCCGCCTTGATCGTCACCTGGTAAGTACCTGCCGTCTGGTCACGGAACACGTGGCTCTTGCCGCCACTGCCGAGCAGGTCTAGCAACTGACTGCCGCTGACCGTATTGACCACCGTATAGCGACCGTTGCTGCCCAGCTTGCTCAGCTCCAGGGTGATGCTGTTGCCCAGGTTGAGCAGGCTGTTGGTGGTCAGGTTCACCTCAAGGTCGGCGGTGGTGTTGTTGGCCACGGTATGCGTCACCGTGCCGACCCGCGTACCTGCCAGGCCGGCCAGGCTGATCGGATCGAACGCCTGGCTACCAGGGGTGAGCTTGTTGGTCAGGCTCACCGTGCTGCGCCCGACATCGTCCACCGCATCGACCACGGTGGCGGGTGCGCCGAGGTTGGCGTCGTTCCAGATCTCCGTGGCCTGCGGGCTGTCGATGCGCACGTACAGGTTGGCGGTGTCGCTCTTGCCGTTGGGGTGGCTCAGCTGATAGCTGAACACATCCACCTTGCCGACGCTGGCCGGGGTGCCGCTGGGCGTGTAGGTGTAGCTGCCATCGGCCTTGATCAGCAGGGTGCCGTACAGCCCTTGCACGCTGGTGGCGGCACCGGCATTGACGTACACGCCGCCCTTGAGCACTTGCAGTACCGCGCCGTTGTCCGGGCCGAGAATGTCTGGCGTGCCATCGGTGCCCGGGTCAGTGATGACGTTGCCGCTCTTGACCACGCCGCTGCCGGTGAACTGGGTCAGGCTGGTGACCTCGAGTTCGAGCCGGGTATTGACCGTGGTCACTGCGCTCAACCCGCCGGAGGTGACCAGCAGTTGGTAGTCACCGGCGCGCAGGGCGCCGATCTCGGCACGCACACCGACGCCGGGCAGCAGCACCAGGGTCAACAGGGCGGAGCTGCCCCCGGTGGCGACATCGACCCACGCGCCAGCGGCGTTCTTCACTTGCAAGGTGAAGGTCGGGTTGTTGAGCACGCCAATGAGGTTGTCGACGCTCAGGGTCAGGGTCGGGTTGACGGTGGTGCCGGCGGCCACGCTCCAGGTGAAGGCCTTGGTGGTGTTGAGGCCGACCAGCAGGGTGTAGCTGTCGTTGATGGTCGGCAGCTTGCTGGTCACCGGCGCCAGGTTGACCACGGCGGTGACCAGGTTGTCGCTGGCCACCACTGGCCGGTCGGCATCGACGTCCGGCGCCACCACCGTGGCGATACCCGAGACATTGCCGCGCGGGTCGGTGAGGGTCACGCTCAGGCGCTGACCGTTGTCCTGCGCGGGGTTCAGGACCACGCGGAAGGTACCATCGGCGCCGATCACCACGCCGCTTTGCAGCACGCTGCCATCGGCCCCGCGGACGGTGACGCGGGCACCGACTTCGCCGGTGCCGCTGAGCTCGCTGCCGGTGGCGTTGACCAGCAGGTTTGCGGCGATGGCCGGTGGGGTGATGTCCGGCGCGGTGAGGGTCAGCACCGGCGAGACGTTGCCAGCGGCATCGGTGAGGCTGACGCTGAGGGTTTCATGGTTGATCTGCGCAGCGGTCAGAGTCACCACGAAGGTGCCGTTGGCGGCCACCACAGCCTGCCCGATGACGTTGCCGTTGCTGCGCACGATGACTCGCGCCCCCGCTTCGCCGCTGCCGCTGAGCAGCGTGCCGGCGGCGTTGAGGGTGGCGCTCGGCAGCGCCGGTGGCGTGGTGTCCGGGGCAGTGAGGCTGGCGCTGGCCGAGGTGTTGCCGGCGGCATCGGTCTGGCGCACGGTCAGCACCTGACCGTCGGCCTGCACCGCGTTGAGCACCAGGCTGAATTGCCCGTTGGCGGCCACGGTGGTCGAACCGAGCACCACGCCGCCGCGACCGGTCACCTCGATCCGCGCGCCGGCTTCGCCGACCCCGCTCAGGCGGCTACCGCCGTCGAGCAGTTGCAGGTTGCTCGGCGCCAGCGGCGCCTGCACGTCCGGCACGGTATAGCTGAGCACGGGGGAGGGATTACCCGCCGCATCGGTCTGCCGCACGCTCAGCACCTGGCCATTGAGCTGCGCGCTGGCCAGATCGACGCTGAACGTGCCGGCCAGGCCGACCACTGCCGTGCCGAGCAAGGTGCCGTTGGCGCTGCGCACGGTCACCGTGGCTCCTGCTTCGCCGCTGCCGCTGAGCACCAGGCCATTGGCCGAGAGCGCCGTGACCAGCGGTTGCGCAGGTGGGGTGACGTCGGCGGCGATCAGCACGAACGGCTGCGACTCGCCGCCGCTGGAGCGGGCGCTGACGTCCAGGCGCTGGCCGTTAAGCTGAGCCTGGTTCAGTTCGACCGTGAAGGTGCCGGCGGCGCTGGCCTGGGCTGAACCCAGGAGTGTTCCGGCGGCGTTGACCACGCGCACTTCGCTGCCCGCCGTGGCGCGTCCGCTGACCACCAGGCCATCGACGCTAAGTTGCACCAGGGTCGGTGTGGCCGGCACCGGTTCCAGTGGCGTCGTGTACGGCACCACCGTCGAGGTGTTGCCGGCGGCATCGGTCTGCGTCACTGCCAGTTCCACGCCGGGGTTGGCTTTCGGGCTGAGGCTGACCTGGAAGCGGCCATCGGCACCGACCTCGGCGCTGCCGAGCAAGGTGCCGCCCTGCACGACACGCACCGTGGCGCCGACTTCACCGCGACCGACCAACACCTCATAGGCGCTGTTGATCGACAGATTGCTGACCGGGTCGGGTGCGGTGGTGTCGGCGGCGACCACGGTCTGCGGGGTCGAGGTGTTGCCCGCTGCGTCGGCGGCGGTCACGGTCAGGGTCTGGCCGTTGGCCTGGGGCGGCAACAGGGTGATGACGAAGGTGCCGCCTGCCGGCACCACGGCCTCGCCGAGCAGGTTGCCGTCGGCACCCCGCACGCGCACCATGCTGCCCACCTCGCCGCTGCCGGTGAGGGTGGTGCCGGTGGGGTTGAGGGAAAGATCCTGCAGTTGCGCAGGTGGCGTGAGATCAGGCGCGGTCAGCAACAAGGGCTGCGACGGATTGCCCGCGGCATCCTGGGCGACGATGCTCAGCACTTCGCCATTGCGCTGCGGCGGGGTCAACTCGACGACGAAGCGGCCTTCGGCGTCGATGGTGCCCTGGCCGACCCGATCGCCGAAGTTGTTCAGCACCGTCAGCCGGGCGCCGGCCTCACCGCTGCCGCTCAAACGCGTGCCTTCGGCGTCGAGGCTGGCTACCACCTGGGCCGGAGGGGTGAGGTCGGGGGCGTCGAGCAGGGTCGGCAGCGATCGGTTCTGGCTGGCGTCTTCCAGGCTCACCTGGAGTTGTTCGCCATTGCGCAGTGGCGTGTCGAGGGCAACGCTGAAGCGCCCATCGGCCCCCACCGTGGCGCGACCGACCTCGACCCCGGCGACGCTGACGCGCACGGTGGTGTTGGCTTCGCCAGTACCGCTGAGCAGATCGCCGGCAGCGTTCAGGCGCAGTTCCTGCGGCGCCAGTGGCGGAGTGCGATCCGGAGCGATGATCAGCACCGCCTCGCTGAGGTTGCCGGGCGGATCGGCCTGCACCACGCTGAGCTGTTGATTGTTGATCTGCGCGGGGGTCAGTTCGATGCGGAAGGTCTCGTCGGCCTGCACCACGCCACGCCCGATCACCACGCCAGCGGCGTCGCTGATGGTGACGCTGGCGCCGGGTTCACCGCGCCCGGTCACCACTGCGCCGTCGGCGCTGATACGCACCTCGGTGAGTGCTGCCGGTGGGGTGAAGTCTGGAGTGGTCAGGGTGATGACTGGCGAGACGTTGCCGGCAGCATCGGCCTGGCTCAGGCTCAGCACTTCGGCGTTGCCCAGCGGCGGGTCGAGCACCAGGGTGAAGTTGCCGCTGGCATCGACCGTGGCACTGCCCAGGCGTTCACCGTCGGCATTGCGCACCGTCACCACTGCACCGACCTCGCCACGACCACTGAGGCTGGCGCCGTCAGCCGCAACGCTGACCTCACTGAGTGCCGCCGGCGGGGTGGTGTCGGGGGCGGTGAACTCGGCGGCGGCCGAGCGGTTGCCGGCGGCGTCGGTGAGCACCACCTTGAAGGTTTCGCCATTGGCCTGAAGCGGCAGTAGCTCGACCTGGAAGGTGCCGTCCAGACGTACCATGCCGGTGCCGATCACATTCCCATCAGCGGCCAGCACCGTGACCCGTGCGGCGGCTTCGCCGGTGCCTTGCAGCAGGCTGCCGCCAGCGCTCAGTTGCAGATCCTCGGCAGGCTCGGGTGCGACCAGATCCGGCGCCAGCAGGCTGACGCTGTCGGAGATATTACCGGCGGCGTCGGTCTGGCTGGCGTCGAGGCGTTCGCCGTTGATCTGCGCAGCGCTCAGGGTAACGCTGAAGCGGCCGTTGGGGCCCACCTGCCCGCTGCCGAGAATGACCCCACCGTTGCCGGTGATGCTCACCTGGGCACCCGCTTCGCCTCGACCCGTGACGACCAGCCCATCGACCGACAGGCGCAGCTCGCTGAGCGGCTGCGGTGCAGTGGTATCCGGCGCTTGCAGCAGCACCGGCAGCGAACGCGTGCCGTCCTCGCCGACCGCGCTGACCTCCAGCCGTTCGCCGTTGGCCTGGGGCTGTTGCAGGTTCACCGTGAAGCTGCCGTCGGCGCGCACCTCGGCGCTGCCCAGTAGCAGGCCGGTCGGGCCATACACCTCGATACGGCTGCCGACGCTGCCCTGGCCGCTCACGCTCTGGCCATCGGCGGCCAGTTGCAGTGCCGCTGGCACGTCTGGGGCGAGCACGCCGGGCAGGGTGAAGGTTTCGCTCAAGGACACATTGTTGCTGGCATCGGCCTGCACCACGCTCAGGGTCGTGCCCGGCGCCGCTGCCGGCGTGAGGGTGACGACGAAGTGGCCGTCGACATCGACCTCGGCGCTGCCCAGCACCTCGCCGTCGGCATTGCGCACGGTGACGGTCGCGCCGATCTCGCCGTGACCGCTCAGGCTGCTGCCGTCGGCGGCCACCGCCAGGTGGGTGACCAGTGCCGGCGGCGTGGTGTCGGCGGCCTCCAGATTGGCGACCGGCGAGACATTACCCGCCGCATCGGTGGCGGTGATCGACAGCTGCTCGCCGTTGGTCTGTGGACTGTTCAGGGTCAGCTGGAAGGTGCCATTGCTGGCCACCTGTCCGGTGCCGAGCAGCTCACCGCTGGCCGAGCGTACGTTGATGGTGCTGCCTGCCTCGGCGCTGCCGGACAATTGCAGACCACCACTTGCCAGCAGTAAATCGTCAGGTGCCGCAGGTGGGGTCAGGTCAGGCGCGACCAACCCTGTAGGAGTGGACGCGTTGCCGGCCGCATCGGTCAGCACCACGCTCAGTGCCTCGCCGTTGAGCTGGGCGGTGTCGAGGGTCAGGGTGAAGCTGCCATTGGCGGCCACCTGGCCACTGCCGATCAGTGCGCCCTGGGCGTTGCGCACACTTACTTGGCTGCCGGCTTCGCCCGCCCCGTGCAGGGTCAGGCCGTCAAGGTTGAGCACCACGTTGGTCGGTGCAGCAGGGGCTTGCAGGTCAGGGGTGTTCAGCGTCACGGCAGGCGAAACGTTGCCGGCAGCATCGATCTGGGTCACGCCCAAGGGCTGGCCACTGTTCTGTGGCGGGGTGAAGGTGACCGTGAAGTAGCCATCGGCATCGACTGTGGTGCTGCCGACCACGGCGCCTGCGGCAGTGCGCACGCGCACGCTTGCGCCCGGCTCGCCAGTGCCGGTGAGCTGGCTGCCGTCGACACTGAGGTTGAGCTGGCTGACCGCAGCCGGTGGCGTACGGTCGGGGGTGGCAATGCTGGCAGGGTCAGAGATATTGCCGGCGGCGTCGGTGAGGATGACTTGCAAGCGTGCGCCGCTGATCTGCGCGTTGGGCAAGGTGATCTGGAACTGACCGCTCTGGTTCACCGTGCCGGTTGCCAGCACCACGCCGTCGGCGTCGCGCACGCTGACACTGGCGCCGGCTTCGCCACGACCGCTGAGCACCGTGGCGGCATCATTCAGCGCCAGGGCGGTCGCTGCCTGCGGTGGGGTGAGGTCCGGCGCCTGCACGCTGCTGATCGGCGAGGGGTTGCCGGCCGCATCGATCAGACGCACCAGCAGGGTTTCGCCGTTGACCGGCGCCGGTTGCAGGTCGACACGGAACGCGCCGTTGTCATCGACCTGCGCGCTGCCCAGCAGGTTGTCGGCGCTGTCACGCACGTTGACCGTGGCGCCGGCCTCGCCGCGCCCGCTCAGCGCCGCACCGTCGCGCTCGACGACGATTTGCAGCGGCGCATCTGGCGGGGTGATGTCGCGCGCGGTGATGCTCGCAGGCTCCGAGACCACACCATTGTCTGCGCGGGCGCTGACCTGCAGCACCTCGCCGTTGAGCTGGGCGCGCTCGAAGAACACCAGGAAGCTACCGTCGCTGCCCACCGTGGCGCTGCCCAGGGCAACACCGCCGGCACTGACGCTGACTACCGTACCTGCAGTGGCCTGGCCGCTCAGACTGAAACCGTCGAGGCTGATCTGCAAGGCGCTTGGGGTGTCGATGGTTTGCGCGGGCGGAATGCTGACGTCGACCGGCTCCAGGGTTTCGTTGCCGGCCTGGTCGATGACCACCACCTCGGCGCTGTCACCGGGTTGCAGCGGCGGTTCTACCGTGAGCACGAAGCTGCCATCGCTGGCCGCCGTGGTTTGTCCCAGTTCGCCGCTGGCGTTACGCACGATCACCGTGCTGCCAGGCTCGGCGTTGCCGCTGATGCTGCTGCCATCGGCACTGACCAGCACATTCTGCGCCGCTGCCGGCGGGGTGGTGTCGGGGGCATTGACCGGCAACTCGGCCGAACTCAGGCCGCCGCCATCGACCGCCACGATATTGAGGGCTTCGCCATTGGTCAGCGGGGTCGGCAGGCTGACGCTGAAGCTGCCGTCGGCGGCCACTGGCGCGCTGGCCAGCTCATTGCCGGCCGCGTCACGCACCACCACCTGGCTGGCGCCCGGCGCGCTGCCCCTCACAGTGCTGCCGTCAAGGCTCACCGTGGCGCTGGCCGGCACCTCTGGCGGTGCGGTATTGGGCGCAGTGATGTCGGTCGCATCCGAGGTATTGCCGGCCGCATCGCGCAAGGTCACCTGCAAGGCCTGGCCATCGTTCTGCACAGGCTGGAGGTTGATCAGGAACGCGCCACCCTCCAGTACCACGCCTTCGCCGACCAGCACGCCGGCTGCGTTGCGCACCTCGACCACGCTGCCGACTTCGCCACGGCCGCTGATTTGCGAGCCATTGGCGTTGATCTGCAGTTCGCTCGGCGCATCAGGGGCGGTGGTGTCAGCGGCGGTGTAACTGACGCTCGGCGACGCGTTGCCCTGGCCGTCGATGACTTGCACGGCCAGCACTTCGCCGTTGGTCTGCGCGGGCAGACCGATGCTGAAGCGGCCGTCGTCATCGACCTCGGCGCTGCCTAGCAGGGCACCGGCGCTGTCGCGCACCTCCACCCGGCTGCCCGGCTCGGCGCTGCCGCTGAGCAGGGTGCCGGCTGGATTGAGTTGCAGGTCATCAGCCGCCAGTGGCGGTTGCAGATCGGGGGCGGTCAGCTCAACTGGCGGCGAAACGTTCCCGGCAGCATCGGTGAGGGTGGTGGAGAGGGTCTGGCCATTGAGCTGGACGGGCGTGAGCGGCACGTCGAAGCGCCCGTCCGCGCCCACCTCGGCGCTGCCGACGATGCCCTGGGCGTTACGTACCGTCACTGTGCTGCCGGGTTCGCCGACACCGCGCAAGCTACTGCCATCGGCCGATAGCAGCAGTTGGCTGGGCGCCGCTGGCGCTTCGAGGTCGGGCGCCTGCAATGCGACCTGCTCGGAGACATTGCCCGCCCCATCGCGCTGTTCGACGGTGAGTGCCTGGCCATTGCGCTGGGCGCTGTCGAGCGCAACGCTGAAGGTGCCGTCGGCATCGACCTGCGCCGTGCCCAGCAGGTTGCCTTCGGCGTCGCGCACGCTGACCACGGCACCCGGCTCGCCCTGGCCGCTGACTTGCAGGCCATCGGCGCTCAATTGCAGCGCCTCGACCGGCACTGGCGGTTGCGTATCGGCCACGGTGATGGTGACCGGCTCAGCGCTGTTGCCGGCCGCATCGGTGGCCTCGACGCTGAGCTGCTGGCCGTTGCGTTGCACCGGTTCCAGGCTGATCTCGAAGCGGCCGCTGGCGCCGACCGTGGTGCTGCCGAGCACCTCGCCGTCAGCCCCGCGCACGGTGAGGGTAGAGCCGACCTGGCCGATGCCGCTGAGCAGGCTGCCGCTGGCATCGACCACGATGGCCGAGGGCTGCAACGGGCCGAGCAGGTCGGGCGCGGTGACGCTGCTGGGCGCCGAGCTGTTGCCCGCCGCATCGGTGAGGCTGACATCCAGTTGCTGACCTTGAATCTGCGCCGGTTGCAGGGTCAGGCTGAAGCTGCCGTTGTCGGCCACGCTGGCGCTGCCCAGCAATTCGCCCTGGGCATTGCGCACCTCGACACGGGCACCGGCTTCGCCGCGACCGCTCAGGGTGCTGCCATCGGCGCTCAGTTGCAGGTCGCTGGCCGGTTGCGGTGCGGTGGTGTCCGGGGCCTGGGTGGGGGTGGGCAGCGAGCTGTTGCCCGCAGCGTCGACCACCACCACGCTCAGCGATTCGCCGTTGCGCAGCGGTGGCTCGAGTGGGAGATCGAAACTGCCATCAGGGTTTGTCTGGACGCTGCCAATCAGCCTGCCGTCGCTGTCGCGCACCTGCACCTCACTGCCGGCTGACGCATTGCCGCTGACACTGCTGCCATCGGCACTGACTTGAACATCGCTGGGGCTGGCTGGCAGTACGGTCGGCGGTACGCTGAACTCCAGGGTCGGCGACAGGTTGCCGGCAGCATCCTGCTGCACCACGGTCAGCTCCGCACCTGCGGTCACCGGCGGATCGAGCGTCACCCGGAAGCTGCCATCGGCGGCAACGTCGGCACTGCCCAGCAACACGCCTTCGGCATCGCGCACCTGCACCACAGCGCCCGGTTCACCGCGACCGGCCAGCACGCTGTCGGTGAGGTCGATCTGCACGTCGCTAACGGCTGCTGGAGGCGTGGTATCGGGCACTGCATAGTCGAGCGTGGTCGAGCGATTGCCGGCGGCGTCGATGACCTGCACGGCAAGCGTCTCGCCATTACGCAGCGGCGTCTCCAGGGTCAGGCTGAAACGCCCGTCGCCATCGGCCACGGTACTGCCCAGCAGCTCGCCATCGGCGTCGCGGACCTCGACCCGCGCGCCCGCTTCGGCGCTGCCGGTGAGGGTCTGTCCATCACTGAACAGCAGATCAGCGGCAGGCCCAGGCGCGACCAGGTCCGGCGCAGTCAGCGGCGCACTGCTGCTGTTGCCGGCGGCATCGGTGAGGGTCACGCGCAGCGGGCTGCCGTCGATCACCGGCGGTTGCACCTGCACGGTGAACTCACCATTGGCCGGCACCGCCGCTTCGGCCAGCACTTGGCCCTGGGCATCCAGTACCCGCACCACGGTGCCCGGCTCGCCGCGTCCCGAGACGCGGCTGCCGTCATTGCTGATCGCCAGGTCGGTCGGGGCCTGGGGTGGAGTGATGTCCACCGGCAGGCTGAGGTCCGGAGCACTGACGCTGCCGCTGATCGAGGTATTGCCCGCCGCATCGGTAGCGCTGACCTGCAAAGTCTGACCGTCGACCTGAACCGGGTCTAGGCTGACCACGAAGCTTCCGGTGCTGTTGGCGGTGCCGGAACCCAGCACAGTGCCTTGGGCATCGCGCACCTGCACTTGGCTACCTGGCTCGGCGCGGCCGATCAGCAGGCTGCCGTCGGCGCTGACGCTGAGCTCGACCGGCGCGTCAGGCGCGGTGAGGTCGGGCGCGGTAATGGGGGTTGGCAGCGAGCTGCTGCCATTGGCGTTCAGCGCCACCACATGTAACGGCTGACCGTCGGCAATCGGCGGATTGAGCGGCAGCGTGAAGGTGCCCTCGGCACCGACCACGACGCTCGCCAGCGTCTCGCCACTGGCATTGCGCACCTGCACGGTAACCCCTGAAGGCGCGCTGCCGCTGAGGCTGCTGCCGTCTTCTGCCAGCAGCAGATCGCCCGGGCTGGGCAAGGCCGGGATGGCCGACACCAGGTGGTTGACGAAGTCCGACGTCAGGCCGGCCGCATCGGTCTGCACCAGCGTCAGGGTGGCGCCTGCCTGCACCGCTGGGTCCAGGGTCACAACAAAGTTGCCGTCGATGCCGACCACCCCAGTGCCCAGCAGTTGGCCATTGCCATCACGCACGCTGACCGTCGCCCCCGGCTCGCCACGCCCGCCGATCAGGCTGCCGTCGACACTGACCAGGATGTCGCTGACCGGGTCGGGCGAGCTGATGTCTGGGGCCTGGAACAGCAGCGGCGTCGAGCTGTTGCCAGCGGCGTCGAGCAGGCGGATGTCGAGGGTTTCACCGTTGAACTGCGGCACATCCAGAACCAGCTCGAAGCGGCCATCGGCGTCCACCTGGCCGCTGCCGATGAGGGTTCCGTTGGCGTCACGCACCAGCACCTGCGCACCGACCTCGCCCGTGCCGCTGAGCACGCTGCCGTCGACCAGTTGCAGGTCGCCTGGCTGCGCTGGCGGGGTCAGGTCGGGGCTGCTCAACGACACCGGGGTGGAGTCGTTGCCCGCAGCATCGGTGAGCATCACTTGCAGGCGACTGCCGTCAATCACTGGCGGATCGAGGGTGAGGCTGAATTCACCGTCGACAGTGACGACACCGCTGGCGATCACATTGCCTTGGGCATCACGCACGGTGACGGTAGTGCCCGCTTCGCCACGACCGCTCAGCTGGCTGCCACCGATGTTGATGGTAAGGCCGGTTGGCGCTTCTGGCGGCGTGTCGTCGGTTGGCGCCTCCAGGTCTGGTGCGGTGACGCTGGCGTTGGTCGAAACGTTGCCAGCGGCATCCTCGGCACTGACCTGTAGAACCTGACCTGCGGTTTGCGCCGGGTCGAGGGTGACGCTGAAGGTACCGTTGGCGGCGACCTGGGCGGTACCGATCACTGCGCCCTGGGCGTTCGTCACACGGATGCTGCTGCCCGCTTCGGCGCGACCGCTGAGGCTGCTGCCGTCGGCGCTGACCTGCAGTTGCGCCGGCGTGTCCGGCGCGGTGGTGTCCGGGGCGTTGAGGGTCGCGGGGATGGAGTTCTGTCCAGTGGTCGGGTCGACCGCTACCACTTCCAAGGTTTCGCCGTTGCGTTGGGCTGGGGTCAGCGTGATGGCAACGGCGCCATTGGCACCTGCCACGGCGCTGCCGAGCAGCGTGCCGTCGGCGCCGCGCACCTCGACGCGGGTGCCGGCGGTTGCGCTGCCGGTGAGCGAGCTGCCATCGGCACTGAGCAGCAGATCGCCGGGAGTGGCGGGTGCTGGGGTGCTCGGCACGCTGAACTCGGTGGCCGGCGAGGCGTTGCCCGCAGCGTCGGTCTGAACCAGGCTGATCACTTGGCCAGCGGCGAGCGGGCTGTCCAGCTCCAGCACGAAGCTGCCAGTGGCGCCGACCGCGCCGCTGCCGATCAGGTTGCCCCCGGCATCACGAACTTGCACGGTAGCGCCCGGCTCACCGTCGCCAGACACGCTCAAACCATCGGCGCTGACCACCACATCAGTGATGGCTGCAGGCGCCGTGGTGTCTTGCGCCTGGAATTGCAGCGGGGTGGAGCTATTGCCGGCGGCGTCGACCAGGCGAATGTCGAGCAGCTCGCCGTTGCGTTGCGGCGCATCGAGGGTGACGCTGAACGTGCCGCCGGCGCCGACCTGGCCACTGCCGATGAGCGCACCTGTGGTATCACGCACCTGCACCGTGGCGCCGGATTCGCCGTTGCCGGTGAGGGTCACGCCATCGAGCAGCGTCAACGCGGTGGGTTGCGCCGGCGCGATGAGGTCGGGGGAGGTGATCGACGTGGCCGCGGAGACATTGCCGGCTGCATCGCTCAGTTGCACCTCAAGCGTGCTGCCATCGGTGACGGCAGGGCTGAGGGTAACCGAGAAGCTGCCATCGGCGGCGACTGTTGCGCTGGCAATCAGGTTGCCTTGGGCATCGCGCACACTGACGGTGGTACCCGCCTCGCCGCGACCGCCGAGTTGGCTGCCACCGGCATTGATCACCAGGCCTGTGGGCGCCGCAGGTGGCGTGTCGTCGACCGGGGTTTCCAGGTTTGGCGCGGTGATGGCTGCGTTGTCGGAAAGGTTGCCGGCAGCGTCCTCGGCGCTGACTTGCAGGCGCTGGCCTGCGGTCTGCGGTGGGTCGAGGGTGATGGCGAAGCTGCCCGCCGCATTGATGACTGCTGTGCCCAATGGATTGCCCTGGGCATCGACGACACGCACCGTGCTACCCGGCTCACCACGACCCGTGAGCACGCTGCCGTCTGCATTCACGGCAAGGTCGAAGGGCGCCACCGGCGCGGTGATGTCCGGCGCCTGGAACGTCAGCGGAATCGACTCGTTGCCGGCCGCATCGATCAAGCGGACGTCGATGAACTCGCCGTTGGCCTGTGCCGGGGTCAGCTCGACACTGAACTGGCCATTGGCAGCGACCACGCCGCTGCCGATGACTGCGCCCGCCGCATCGCGCACCTGCACGCTCGCACCCGGCTCGCCGCTGCCGGTCAGGGTCACACCTGCGGCCAAGGTCAGGTCAGTCGGCTGCGCGGGGGCGATCAGGTCTGGCGAGCGCACCGACGCCGCTTCGGAGACATTGCCCGCCGCGTCCGTCAGCGCGACTTGCAAGGCGCTGCCGTCGATCACGGCTGGGTCGAGTGAAATCGAGAACGTGCCGTCCGCAGCGACCGTGCTGGTGGCGATCAGGTTGCCTTGAGCATCACGCACGCTGACGCTGGTGCCCGCCTCGCCGCGACCGCTGAGTTGGCTGCCGCCGGCATTGATCACCAGGCCCGTGGGCGCTGCAGGTGGCGTGTCGTCGACCGGGGTTTCCAGGTTCGGCGCGGTGATGGCTGCGTTGTCGGAAAGGTTGCCGGCATCGTCCACGGCGCTGACTTGCAGGCGCTGGCCTGCGGTCTGTGGTGGGTCGAGGGTGATGGCGAAGCTGCCTGCCGCATTGATCACCACCGTGCCCAATGGGTTGCCCTGGGCATCGACTACCCGAACGGTACTGCCCGGCTCGCCACGCCCGCTGAGCACGCTGCCGTCAGCGCTGATTACCAATTCAGATGGGGTGACAGGCGGGGTGATATCTGGAGCGGTGATGCTAGTCGGAATCGAGCTCTGATCGGTGACTACGTCAACCGCGAATACTTGCAGCGCTTCGCCGTTGGCTTGTGCTGGCACCAAGGTGAGGGTGAAGGAACCGTCCTGAGCGGCGATTGCGCTGCCCAGCAGGGTGCCGTCTGCGGCGTGGACCTCGACCCGGTTTCCGGGCGTCGCGAGGCCGCTCAGTTCCGAACCATCGGCATTCAGTGCAAGCTGGGTTGGCGTGGCAGGGGCGGGGGTTGCCGGAACGGTGAAGTCAATGGCCGGCGAGGTATTGCCGGCTGCATCGGTCTGCACCAGGTTGATGACTTCGCCAGCTTCTACTGCACCGTCCAGAGCAATGACGAAGGCGCCGTTGGCACCGACGACACCGGCACCGATGATGGCGCCAGCCGCATCACGTACCTCCACACTGGCGCCAATCTCGCCATGGCCTGCAACCGTGCGCCCATCGGCGCTGACCACCACCTCGGTCACCGCCTCCGGCGCGGTGATATCGGGCGTCTGGAAGACCAGGGGAATCGACTCATTGCCGGCGGCATCGATCAGGTGAATGTCGATGAACTCACCATTGGCCTGGGCCGGCGCGAGTTCGACGGTGAAGCGGCCATTGGCCCCGACAGTCCCGCTGCCAATCACCGTGCCGGCAGCGTCGCGCACCTCTACCGTTGCGCCTGGTTCGCCGCTGCCGGTTAGAGTTATGCCTTCGGCCAGGGCCAGGTCAGTCGGTTGAGTAGGGGCGAGCAGGTCCGGTGAGACGACCGAGACGGCGGCGGAAGCATTGCCCGCGGCATCGGTAAGGTCGACTTGCAGCGTACTGCCGTCGATCACGGCTGGATCGAGGACGACCGAAAAGGTGCCATCCGCCGCAACCACACCCGTGGCGAGCACAGCGCCCTGGGCATCGCGAATGCTGACAGTGGTTCCCACCTCGCCGCGTCCGCTCAGTTGGCTGCCGCCAGCGCTGATGAGCAGATCGGTCGGGGCTTGCGGCGGGGTATCGTCAACAGGCGTCTCAAGATTGGGGGCCGTGACCGAACCGCTTGGTGACACATTGCCAGCTGCATCTTGCGCGCTGGTTTCGAGCGTCTGACCTGCGGTCTGCGGTGGGTCGAGGGTGATGGCGAAGCTGCCCGCCGCATTAATGATCGCCGTGCCCAGGGTATTGCCCTGCGCATCGACCACCCGCACGGTACTGCCCGGCTCGCCACGCCCGCTGAGCACGCTGCCGTCTGCACTGACCGCCAATTCAGACGGTGCCACCGGCGGAGTGATATCCGGAGCGACGAGGCTGGCGGGGATCGAGGCCTGATTGGTGACCACATCAACCGCGAACACTTCCAGCACCTCGCCATTGGCTTGTGCTGGCACCAAGGTGAGGGTGAAGGAACCGTCTTGAGCGGCGATTGCGCTGCCCAGCAAGGTACCGTCTGCGGCGTGGGCCTCGACCCGGTTTCCGGGCGTTGCAACGCCGGTCAGCTCGGAGCCGTCGGCGCTCAGTGCCAGCTCGGTTGGGGTGGCAGGGGCAGGGGTCGCAGGAACGGTGAAGTCGATGGCCGGCGAGGCATTGCCGGCTGCATCGGTCTGCACCAGGTTGATGACTTCGCCAGCTTCTACTGCACCGTCAAGGGCAATGACGAACGCGCCGTTGGCTCCGACTACGCCGGTGCCGATGATGGCGCCAGCCGCATCACGTACCTCCACACTGGCGCCAATCTCGCCATGGCCTGCAACCGTGCGCCCGTCGGCGCTGACTACTACCTCGGCCACCGCCTCCGGCGCGGTGATATCGGGCGTCTGGAAGGCCAGCGGAATCGACTCGTTGCCGGCCGCATCGATCAGGTGAACGTCGATGAACTCGCCATTAGCCTGGGCCGGCGCGAGTTCGACGGTGAAGCGGCCATTGGCCCCGACAGTCCCGCTGCCAATCACCGCGCCGGCAGCATCGCGCACCTCTATCGTCGCACCTGGCTCACCGCTGCCGGTCAAGGTTATGCCTTCGGCCAGGGCCAGATCGGTCGGTTGTGCAGGGGCGAGCAGGTCTGGCGAGACTACCGAAACGGCGGGGGAGACATTACCCGCTGCGTCGGTCAGATCGACTTGGACGCTGCTGCCATCGATGACAGCGGGATCGAGCACGACCGAGAAGCGGCCATCAGCTCCAACCGTGCCGCTGGCGAGGACAGTACCCTGCCCATCGCGCACGGTCACGGTCGTGCCCGCTTCACCACGGCCCGACAACTCGCGCCCGGCCGCATTGATCAAGAGGCCGGTGGGTGCATCCGGCGGGGTATCGTCGATCGGCGTTTGGAGGTTCGGTGCGATGACCGAGGTGGTCGGCGACACGTTACCAGCAGCATCCTGTGCAGTGGCTTGAAGATTCTGCCCTTCGGTCTGGGCAGGCACCAGCGTCACTGCGAAGCTGCCTGCGGCGCCCACCACAGCGTTGCCCAGTTCATTGCCCTGTGCATCGACGATTCGAACCGTACTCCCCGGCTCACCGCGACCGCTGAGCACGCTGCCATCGGCGCTGACCTGCAATTCGAACGGCGCGACAGGCGCGGTGGTATCAGGCGTCTGGAAGGCCAGCGGCAGCGATTCATTGCCGGCTGCATCGATCAGGCGGATATCGATGAACTCGCCATTGGCCTGGACTGGGTTCAGCTCGATGCTGAATCGCCCGTCCGCCCCGACGACACCGCTGCCGATGATTTCGCCAGTGGCACTATGCACCTGTATGGTCGCGCCCGGTTCGCCGCTACCGGTCAGCGTGACGCCTTCTGTCAACGCCAGATCAGTCGGCTGCGCTGGTGCAGTCAAATCCGGCGAGGCCACCGAAGCAGGCTGCGAGGTGTTACCTGCGGCATCGGTCAGCTCGACCTGCAAGCTGCTGCCGTCGATGACCGCTGGAGCGAGCGTGATGGCGAACGTTCCATCAGCCGCAACGATCCCCGTGGCGATTACATTGCCTTGGGCATCACGCACGGTCACGGTGGTGCCGGCTTCGCCCCGGCCAGAGAGCTCGCGACCACTGGCGTTGATCACCAGGTCGGTTGGCGCTTGCGGCGCGGTGTTATCGATAGGGGTTTCGAGGTTGGGTGCAGTGATCGAACTGGCGGGCGATAGGTTGCCAGCAGTGTCCTGTGCTGCGGCCTCCAGGGTCTGCCCTTCGGTCTGTGCCGGAACCAACGTAACGGCGAAACTGCCCGCCGCATTCACCACGGCAGTGCCTAACTGATTGCCTTGAGCATCAGTGACACGAATGGTGCTGCCCGGCTCACCGCGTCCGGTAAGTACGGTGCCGTCGGCGCTTACGGCCAACTCACCTGGCGCAGCAGGTGGGGTGATATCTGGAGCAGTGATGGTAGCGGGGATCGAGGCTTGATCGGTGACTACGTCAACCGCGAATACTTCCAGCGCTTCGCCGTTAGCTTGTGCTGGCACGAGGGTAATGGTGAACGAGCCGTCTTCACCCGCAATAGCGCTGCCCAGTAACGTGCCGTCAGCGCCACGTACCTCGACACGATTGCCGGGCGTGGCGAGGCCGCTCAGTTCTGAGCCATCGGCGTTCAATGCCAGTTCGGTCGGGGTAGAAGGAGCAGGGGTCGACGGAACAGTGAAGTCAGTGGGCGGAGAGGTATTTCCAGCCGCATCGGTTTGCACCAGATTAATCACATCGCCAGCCGCAATGGCACCGTTCAATGCGATAACGAATCCACCATTTGCACCGACAACACCGGTGCCAATCACCGTTCCCTGAGCATCACGAACCTCAACACTGGCGCCAATCTCACCACGTCCTGAAACCGTCAGCCCATTAGCACTGACCACCACATCGGTAACCGCCTCGGGTGCAGTGATATCCAGTGCCTGGAATGTCAGCGGAATCGACACGTTACCGGCTGCATCGACCAGGCGGATATCGATGAACTCGCCATTCGCTTGTGCAGGGTTCAGCTCGATGCTGAATCGCCCATCCGCGCCCACCACTCCAGTGCCAATCACTGCACCGGCAGCATCCCGCACCTGGACGGTCGCGCCCGGTTCGCCAAGGCCAGTTAATGTCACGCCTTCCGCCAAGGCCACCTCAGTTGGTTGCGCAGGGGCGATCAAGTCCGGGGAGGCTACCGAAGCGGGTTCGGAAACATTGCCTGCGGCATCAGTCAGATCGACCTGCAAACTGCTGCCGTCGATGACCGCTGGATCCAGCACAACCGAGAACGTGCCATCAGCGGCAACAACGCCGCTGGCAATCACGTTGCCTTGCGCATCGCGAATCGTAACGGTGGTGCCAGCTTCACCACGTCCTGACAATTGACGACCACCTGAGCTAACGACCAGATCGGTCGGAGCATCTGGCGGGGTGGTGTCGATTGGTGCTTCAAGATTCGGTGCGGTGACCGAACTCGCTGGCGATACGTTGCCAGCGGCATCCTGTGCCGTGGCGTCTAGGCTCTGACCTTCGGTCTGTGCCGGGACCAGCGTCACGGCGAAGCTCCCTGCAGCGTTCACCACAGCGCTGCCAAGCTCGTTGCCCTGCGCATCGACCACCCGAACGGTGCTGCCTGGCTCTCCACGACCAGTAAGCACGCTGCCGTCTGCGCTAACGGCCAATTCGGATGGCGCCAGCGGAGGTGTGGTATCTGGCGCTGTGATGCTGGCCGGGATCGAGGCCTGATCGGTGACTACGTCGACCGCGAATACTTCCAGCGCTTCGCCGTTGGCTTGTGCTGGCACGAGGGTAATGGTGAATGATCCGTCTTCACCCACAATAGCGCTGCCCAGCAACGTGCCATCTGCGCCATGCACCTCGACACGGTTTCCGGGCGTGGCGAGGCCGCTCAGTTCTGAGCCATCGGCGTTCAATGCCAGTTCGGTCGGGGTAGAAGGAGCAGGGGTCGACGGAACAGTGAAGTCAGTGGGCGGAGAGGTATTTCCAGCCGCATCGGTTTGCACCAGATTGATCACATCCCCAGCCGCAACGGCACTGTCCAGGGCAATAACGAACGCTCCATTTGCACCGACAACACCGGTGCCGATGACGGTGCCCTGAGCATCACGAACCTCGACACTGGCCCCAATCTCACCGCGCCCGGAAACCGTCAGCCCATCGGCACTGACCACTACATCGGTAACCGCCTCCGGCGCCGTGATATCCGGTGCCTGGAAGGCCAGCGGCAGTGATTCGTTGCCGGCTGCATCGCCCAGGCGGATATCGATGAACTCGCCATTAGCTTGTGCGGGGTCGAGCTCTACGGTGAACCGACCGTCAGCTCCGACGACTCCGCTGCCAATCACCGCCCCAGAAGCATCACGCACCTGCACGGTCGCGCCCGGCTCACCAAGGCCAGTCAATGTCACGCCTTCGGCCAAGGCCAATTCAGTCGGCTGCGCCGGTGCAATCAGGTCCGGCGAGGCAACGGAAGCGGATTCGGAAACATTGCCTGCGGCATCAGTCAGATCGACCTGCAAGCTGCTGCCGTCGATGACTGCGGGATCAAGCACAACCGAGAACGTGCCATCAGCCGCAACGACCCCTGTGGCAATCACATTGCCTTGGGTATCACGCACGGTCACGGTGGTGCCCGCCTCGCCACGGCCGTTCAGTTGGTTGCCGCCTGTGCTAACGATCAAATCGATCGGGGCATCCGGCGGAGTGTTGTCGATTGGTGCTTCAAGATTCGGTGCAGTGACCGAACTCGCTGGCGATACGTTGCCGGCAGCATCTTGAGCCGTCGCCTCTAGGCTTTGCCCTTCTGTCTGGGCCGGCACCAGCGTCACGGCGAAACTACCCGTCGCGTTCACCACAGCGCTGCCCAGCTCGTTGCCCTGCGCATCGACGACCCGAACGGTACTACCCGGTTCACCGCGTCCGGTAAGCACGGAACCGTCTGCGCTTACGGCCAACTCGGATGGCGCCACAGGTGGTGTGATATCTGGCGCGGTGATGCTGGCCGGAATGGAGCTTTGTTCGGTTTCGGTATTGATCGCCACCACTTCCAGCGCTTCGCCGTTGGCCTGTGGCGGCACCAAGGTGATGTTGAAAGAACCATCCTCTGCAGCGATTCCACTGCCCAGCAACGCTCCGTCTGCGCCATGCACCTCGACACGGTTTCCGGGCGTGGCGAGGCCGCTCAGTTCGGAGCCATCGGCATTCAGCGCAAGCTCGGACGGGGTGGCAGGGGCAGGGGTGGAAGGCACGGTGAAATCGGTGGCTGGCGAGGCATTACCTGCCGCATCGGTCTGCACCAGATTGATCACGTCGCCAGCAGCGACAGCATCCTCCAGAGCGATGACAAAGGCACCATTCGCCCCGACCACACCGGTGCCGATCAGAACACCCTGCGCATCTCGAATCTCAACGAGCGCCCCAATCTCACCGCGCCCCGAAACCGTCAGCCCATCAGCACTGACCACCACATCGGTAACCGCCTCGGGTGCGGTGATATCCGGTGCCTGGAATGCCAGCGGAATAGACACGTTACCGGCTGCATCGACCAGGCGGATATCGATGAACTCGCCATTAGCTTGTGCGGGGTCGAGCTCTACGGTGAACCGACCGTCAGCTCCGACGACTCCGCTGCCAATCACCGCCCCAG
This sequence comes from Pseudomonas cremoricolorata, assembly GCF_000759535.1. NCBI lineage: Bacteria > Pseudomonadati > Pseudomonadota > Gammaproteobacteria > Pseudomonadales > Pseudomonadaceae > Pseudomonas > Pseudomonas cremoricolorata. The sequence continues at coordinate 2,210,496 of NZ_CP009455.1, forward strand.
AAGCATCACGCACCTGCACGGTCGCGCCTGGTTCTCCAAGGCCAGTCAGCGTCACGCCTTCGGCCAAGGCCAGATCAGTCGGCTGTGCCGGTGCAATCAAATCGGGGGATTGAACCGAAGCCGGCTCGGACACATTACCTGCGGCGTCGGTTAGATCGACCTGCAAGCTGCTGCCGTCGATAACTGCGGGATCGAGAGCAACCGAAAAGGTGCCGTCGGCTTGAACTGTACCGGTTGCGATCACGTTGCCTTGAGCATCGCGGACATTCACCGTGGTGCCCGCTTCGCCACGACCGCTCAGTTGTGTACCACCTGCACTGACAGCCAAGTCGATCGGGGCGTCAGGTGGGGTGTTGTCGATAGGCGCTTCGAGATTAGGTGCTATCACCGAGGCGGCGGGCGATATGTTGCCAGCGGCATCTTGAGCCGTGGCTTCCAGGCTTTGCCCTTCGGTCTGTGCTGGAACCAGCGTTACTGCGAAGCTACCCGCCGCGTTCACCACGGCAGTGCCTAGCTGATTGCCTTGAGCATCAGTGACACGAATGGTGCTGCCCGGCTCTCCACGACCGGTGAGCACGGTGCCGTCGGCGCTTACCGACAATTCGGATGGAGCAACAGGCGGGGTGATATCTGGAGCAGTGATGCTGGCCGGAATCGAACTTTGTTCAGTTTCGGTGTTGATCGCCACCACCTCCAGGGCTTCGCCATTTGCCTGTGGAGGGACGAGGGGGATGGTGAACGAACCATCTTCACCCGCGATAGCACTGCCCAGCAGCATGCCGTCTGCGCCATGGACCTCTACACGGTTTCCGGGCGTAGCAAGGCCGCTCAGTTCTGAGCCATCGGCGTTCAATGTCAGTTCGGTCGGGGTGGCAGGAGCAGGCGTTGCAGGAACGGTAAAGTCTGTAGCTGGCGAGGCATTACCTGCCGCATCGGTCTGCACCAGATTGATCACATCGCCAGCCGCTACGGCACTGTCCAGGGCAATAACGAACGCGCCATTTGCACCGACAACACCGGTGCCGATGACGGTGCCCTGAGCATCACGAACCTCAACACTAGCCCCAATCTCACCACGCCCCGAAACCGTCAGCCCATCGGCACTGGCCACTACATCGGTAACCGCCTCCGGCGCCGTGATATCCGGTGCCTGGAAGGCCAGCGGCAGCGACTCATTGCCGGCGGCATCGATCAGGCGGATATCGATGAACTCGCCATTGGCCTGCGCTGGGTCCAATTCGACACTAAAGCGCCCATCCGCGCCCACCACGCCACTGCCAATCACCGCCCCCGAAGCATCACGCACCTGCACGGTCGCACCTGGTTCACCAAGGCCGGTCAACGTCACGCCATTGGCCAGAGCCAGTTCAGTCGGCTGCGCCGGCGCAATCAAGTCTGGCGAGGCTACCGAAGCGGGTTCAGAAACATTGCCTGCGGCATCAGTCAGATCGACCTGCAAACTGCTGCCGTCGATGACCGCCGGATCAAGCACCACCGAGAACGTGCCATCAGCGGCAACAACGCCGGTTGCAATCACATTCCCCTGGGCATCACGCACGGTCACGCCAGTGCCCGCTTCGCCGCGGCCACTCAGCTGACGGCCACTGTCACCGATCACCAGGTCGGTCGGCGCATCGGGTGCGGTGGTATCGGGCGGTGTGCCAAGGTCGGGCGCGCTAAGGGTGCTGGCCGGTGAGGTGTTGCCAGCGGCGTCGGTGGCGCTGACTTGCAGGGTCTGACCGGCGCTCTGCGGCGGTTGCAGGGTCACGCTGAAGGTGCCGTCGCTGCCGCTGACGGCGCTGCCCAGCAGGTTGCCATCGGGGCCGCGCACCTGAACCGTCGAGCCAGGCTCGGCGCGGCCGCTGAGCACGATGCCTGCGTCATCGATGGCGAGGTCGGTGGGGGCGGCAGGCGGTGTGATGTCCGGGGCGTTGACGGTGCCGGGTTCGGAGACGTTGCCGGCGGCGTCGGTCAGGTCGACGGTCAGCACCTCGCCATTGGCCTGGGGCGTGTCCAGCGCCAGATCGAAGCTACCGTCGCTGCCAACAGTGCCGCTGCCGATCAGATTGCCGGCTGCGTCGCGCACGTTGACCGTCGTGCCGGCCTCGCCGCGGCCGCTCAGGCGCAGGCCATCGGCTGACACCAGCAGGTCGGTGGGGCGGGCCGGGGCCAGGGTGTCGCCGGGTTCACCGTCGCCACCACCTCCGCCGCCACCTGCGCCGCCTGCCGCGGCGGCTGCACCGCCCAGGCCCAGCAGGCCAAGACCGGCAATGGCGAAGGTCTGCGTGGCATTGCCAGCCTCGCCGATGCCCGCCATCAGCTGATCGAGGGAGGCGACTTCATCGAAAGTGAAACCGCTGAAGGCATTGGCATCATAAGACGCCTGCCAGAGAGTGCCGTCTTCGCCGACGAAGACCAGGTCGTTGCCCACGCCGTCCTGATCGACGACGAAGAAGTTGGCGATGGTCAGACGCTCCCCAGACTTGAGTGTCAGCACCAAGTTCTGCCCGTTGCGGCTGACCGAGGCCACCGCATCTGGCGACACCGGCAGTTGCACCAGGCTTGCTTGGCTGAGACTGAGGTCGCCCCAGGCGGTTTGCGACAGTTGGGCGGTATTTTTATCGGCGACGACGATGTTATCCATAAGCACTCCCTGCTGGATGGGGTGCCACTCGTCCGAGGTGACGAGCAGCTAATCCTTGCCTCCGAGCACGCGCATGAGCACACGCGGGAGGCCTGTAACAGCCCTGTTACAGATCGTTTGGCAGGTATAGGCAGAGCTGACCGAACGGACCAGTTTCCCTGGCGCGCCAAATAAAGGCGCGTCGGTTAGTTGGCGCTCAGTCGATTCCCAGGCGCTTGGCCAGGCGGCTCAGGTTGGCGCGATCGATTTCCAGCTCCCGAGCCACAGCGGCGCGGTTTTGCTCATGGCGGTCGAGACTTTTCAGGATGAGCTGTCGCTGGAAGTCATCCACTGCACGACGCAATCCGACGTGGGAGGAACCGACCGGCGGTAGTGGCATCTCGCTAATGACGGCCGGTGCTACAGTGCCTGGGTGCAATTCCAGATCACTTGAAGTGAGCGTCAGTATGCGCGGACGCAAGCGATGCTGGCCGAGTGCCTTGAGGGCGCTGCGGCCTATGAGGTGTTCCAGTTCGCGGACATTGCCGGGCCAGTCGTAGTCCAGCAGCGCAGTTTGGGCATCCATGCTCAGGCGCAGGCTGTTCAGGCCAAGCCGCGAACGGTTTTGCTCAAGGAAGTAGCCGGCCAGCAGCAGTACGTCGCGTCCGCGTTCACGCAGTGGCGGCACCTGCAGCGGATAAACGCTCAAGCGGTGGTAGAAGTCGGCGCGAAAGCGCCCGCAGCGTACTTCCTCGGCCAGATCACGGTTACTCGCGGCGATCAGGCGCACATCGACATGGTGCTCACGGTCCGAGCCCAGGCGCTGCAGTTGTCCGCTCTGCAGCACCCGCAGCAGCTTGGCTTGGACGGCCAGGGGCAGCTCGCCGACCTCATCGAGAAACAGCGTGCCGCCGTGGGCCAGCTCGAACTTGCCACGCCGCTCGACATGGGCGCCGGTGAAGGCGCCACGGACGTGGCCGAACAACTCGCTTTCCACCAGGGTATCGGGCAGCGCCGCGCAGTTGAGACTGACCAGCGGCTTGTCGGCGCGCGTGCTGGCCTGGTGCAGCGCCTGGGCCACCAATTCCTTGCCGACACCGGTTTCACCGGTGACCAGAACCGTCAGTTCACTGTTGCCGACCAGGCGAATCTCTTCCAGCAATTGCCGGTGGGCGTTGCTCTGACCGATCAGTTGGCGCTCCTGATGGGTGGCCTGGCGGTACTGCTCGGCACGCTGCTGCTCGTTTTTTACCCGCAGGGCCAGGTGCTCGATGCGCTCAGCGACGGTGACGGTAGCCGCCGCCAGGCTGGCGAAGGCCTGCAAGGCGTCCAGTTGCAGCGGCTGGAACTGGCCTGCGGTCAGCGCGTCGAGGGTCAGCAGGCCCCACGGCCGCTCGTCGACCATCAGCGGGCAGCCCATGCAATCGTGCACCTGCAGGTCGACATGGGCGGCGGCGACCAGGCCGTCGTACGGGTCGGGCAGATCGCTGTCGCTGGCAAAGCGCGTTGGTGATCGATTGCCCAGCAGAACGGCGAAGCGTGGGTGCTCGCTGACCTTGAAGCGCCGGCCCAGGGTGTCTGCCACCAGACCATCGACGGCCAGGGGCACCAGCCACTCGCCCTCCAGGCGCAGCAGGGCGGCCGCATCGCAGGGCAGCAGATCGCGCAGGGCTTGCAGCAGGCGGCGGTAGCGCTCGTGGTCGGGCAGGTCGCGCGACAGGTCGCGTACCAGCGGTAGAAGGGCGGTGAGCAACGGCGTAGCAGTCATAAGGACTCCGGTGTAGTCGTTTGGACTATAGCGCGAGCTAGGTCATTTTGACTTGTACGGGTACCCAGCCGTTGAATTTACGAGTCTGCAGCGTTGGCACGATTACTGAAATGTGCATTGCATCGTTCAGATCATCGTTTCAGGAGAATCGCCAATGCTCACCGCTGACCAACGCGCCATCATCAAAGCCACCGTCCCGCTGCTGAAAAGCGGCGGCGAGGCGCTGACCACGCATTTCTACAAGATGATGCTCGACGAGCACCCCGAAGTGCGTCCGCTGTTCAACCAGGCGCACCAGGCCAGTGGCGACCAGCCGCGCGCCCTGGCCAACGGCGTGCTGATGTATGCCAGGCACATCGACCAGTTGGAACAACTGGGCGGCCTGGTCGGGCAGATCATCAACAAGCATGTGGCGTTGCAGATTCTTCCCGAGCACTACCCGATCGTTGGCGCGTGCCTGCTGCGGGCGATCAAGGAGGTGCTTGGCGAGGACATTGCCACGCCTACGGTCATCGATGCCTGGGCAGCGGCCTACGGGCAACTGGCGGATATTCTGATCGGTGCCGAGGAAAGTCTGTACCAGGCCAAGGAACACGCCGAGGGCGGCTGGCGCGGTGCGCGGGCTTTCACCTTGGTGCGCCGCGAGCAGGAAAGCGAGGAGATCGTGTCGTTCTACTTCGCGCCGGTCGACGGCAAGCCGGTACTCAAGGCCGAGCCTGGCCAGTACATCGGCCTGCAGCTGTTCATCGACGGCAGCGAGCAGCGCCGTAACTATTCGCTGTCGGCCCGGTGCGATGGCCGCGAGTACCGCATCAGCGTCAAGCGCGAGGCCGGTGGCAAGGTCTCCAACTACCTGCATGACCAGCTCAAGGTCGGCGACACGCTGCCGCTGTTTCCGCCAGCGGGGGATTTCACCCTGGTCGCAAGCGACAAGCCGCTGGTGCTGATCAGCGGTGGTGTGGGCATCACCCCGACCCTGGCGATGTTGCAGGCGGCCGTGGAAAATGGCCGCCCGGTGCACTTCATCCACTGCGCGCGCAACGGTGCGGTGCATGCCTTCCGCGACGCGGTCGACACGCTGGCAGCGCAGCATCCTCAGCTCAAGCGCTTCTACTGCTACGACGAGGACGACGGCAGCGGGCATGCCCATGCGCTGGGGCGGATGAGCCAGGACCTGCTTGGCGAGTGGTTGCCCAGCGAGCGCGACGTCGACGTGTACTTCCTTGGGCCGAAGCCGTTCATGGCAGCGATCAAGCGGCAGCTCAAGGCCTTGGGCGTACCAGAGGCGCAGAGCCGCTTCGAGTTCTTCGGCCCCGCTGCGGCGCTGGTCTGAAGGTCGAGCGCAGGGGTGTCAGGCCAAGCTGCCCGCCGCCCTTGCGCTGCCTCAGCCGCGCACCAGCCGCGGTAGCAGGCGAATGTACGCAAGTTCCGCGAGCAGCTCGACCAGGGTCTGGCAGACCACCGCTGCCGCCGCCAGGCTACGCATCTCGGCCGGCAAGGCCAGGGCCAGCGGCAGCACCACCAGTGAATTGCGTGTGGCGCTGCTGAACATCAGCGAGCGGGTCTGCGCCGGCGGCAGGCGCCACAGCCGCGCCGTCAGCAGCCCCAGCGCCGGCGCCAGCACGGCAAAGCCCAGGTACACCGGCAGCACTGGCACGATGCCGGGCCAGTCGGCGGCCACCTTGCCACTCTGCGAACCCACCACCAGCAGCAACACCAGAGCCATGGCCGGCACCGGTAGCCAGCTGCACGCCTGACTCCACGCAGCGACCGCCGCTTGCCGGCGCGCCGCCGCCAGGGTCAGCAGCGCCAGCCCGAGGGGCACGGCGATCAGCCCGACAAAGGCTTCGACGAACGGGGTCAGCGGCAGGTCAAGCACCCACTGGGTATCGACCATCAGCGCCAGGTACAGCGGCAACAGCAGCAATTGCACCAGCAGCAACAGCGGCGTCGCGGCCAGGGTCAGGCTGGCGTCGCCCTTGCCCAGTTGGGTGAATACCACGACGTAGTCGATGCAGGGGGTGAGCAGCACGAGCAGCGCCCCGATCAGCAGCGCCGGATGCCCCAGCAGGCTGCGGCTGGCCAGCCACACCAGCAGCGGCACGAAGACGAAATTGGCCATCAGCAAGGCGGCGAGAAAACGCGCCTGACGCAGGCCCTGACGCAACTCGAACAGCGGCAGTTGCAGGAACATCACGTACATCAACAGGGCCAGCGCCGGGCTGATCAGCCACTCGCCGTGGGCGGCCAGTGCTGGCAGGGTCAGACCCAGGACGGCGGCGGCCAGCACCACGACGAAATACAGCGGGATTTGCTGGTGTTCCAGTTGTTCGCGGGTCAAGGCAGGTACCGGGAGTGAGATGAGCGAGCCGCGCAGCGACCGCGCCGGTGACCCTTTGCGCGGCCACCGACGGGTGGCTGCGCATTGTGCGTCAGCGGCGCGCTGCGGTGAACCGCCGATCCCCTTGGCCGGGCAAACGCTGCGCTCAGCGGCTGATGGCCAGCGCCACGCCCTGGCCACCCCCGATGCATAGCGTTGCCAGGCCCTTGTGCGCGTCCCGCTTGAGCATTTCATGCAGCAGCGTCACCAATACCCGGCAGCCGGATGCACCGATCGGGTGGCCGAGGGCGATGGCCCCGCCGTTGACGTTGACCCGGCTCGCCTCCCATTGCAGCTCACGGCCCACTGCCAGGGCCTGGGCGGCGAAGGCTTCGTTGGCTTCGATCAGCTCGACGTCCTGCAACTGCCAGCCGGCTTTCTCCAGGCAGCGGCGGGTGGCCGACACCGGACCGATGCCCATGATCGCCGGGTCGACACCCGCGCTGGCATAGCCACTGATGGTCGCCAGCACCGGCAGGCCCAGAGCCTGGGCTTTGCTGACGCTCATCAGCAGCACTGCGGCGGCGCCATCGTTGAGGGTCGAGGCGTTGCCGGCGGTGACGCTGCCGTCCTTGCGAAACGCTGGGCGCAGGCCAGCGAGGCTCTCGGCCGTGGTGCCCGCGCGCGGTTGCTCGTCGGTGTCGAACACCCGCGCCGGACCTTTGCGCTGGGGAATGTGCACGGGGGTGATTTCCTCGACGAAGCGCCCACTGGCAATCGCTGCCAGGGCCTTGCGCTGGGATTCGGCGGCGAAGGCGTCCTGCTCGGCGCGGGTCAGGCGGTAGGCATCGACCAGGTTCTCGGCGGTGATGCCCATGTGGTAGTCGTTGAACGCGTCCCACAGGCCGTCGCTGATCATGCTGTCGAGCATCTGTCCGTGGCCCATGCGCTGGCCGGTGCGCGCCGAGGGCAGCACGTAGGGCGCCAGGCTCATGTTTTCCTGGCCGCCGGCGATCACCACCTCGGCGTCGCCGCAGCGAATCGCCTGGGCTGCCAGGTGCACGGCCTTGAGCCCCGAGCCGCAGACCTTGTTCAGGGTCAGTGCGGGCACTGCGTGGGGCAGGCCGGCCTTGATCGCACTCTGGCGCGCCGGATTCTGCCCGGCGCCGGCAGTGAGCACCTGGCCAAGGATCACTTCGTCGACCTCGGCCGGGTCCAGGCCGGTCTGGGTCAGCAGTTGCCGGATCACCGCAGCGCCCAGTTCGATGGCCGGCACGTTGGCCAGGGCGCCCTGGAAACAGCCGATGGCGGTGCGAGTGGCGGCGACGATGGCGACTTCGTTCATTGCGGTTCTCCGAAAGGCGAGGCTGTGAAGGCCACAGCATCCACGCCTGCAGGGCAGTTGAGAAGTTTGTTTTTCTGGGTGATTGATCGGCTTTTGCAATCAATCAGGTGGATTGACACTGATTGTGCAGGTGCTTGAAACGTGACGTGCAGCCCTTAAGATGTGTCGCAACGCTGACCGGTGTAGTCTTACGCACCGCCAAGGGTTGTATGAAAAGAGGTTGGGCCGCTGTTCATCAAGGGTATTGGGGCCGCTTTGCGGCCCTTCGCGGGTAAACCCGCTCCTCCCTATCAGGCACAGCGCCCGACAGCTTTTCATACGACCCCTACCGATACGAGATCGCCCCACGCGACTCCACACCCGATTAAACCTGACGAGGTACAGACATTGGCCATCATTCATCCCAAGGTTCGCGGTTTCATCTGCACCACGACCCATCCGAAGGGCTGCGAGCTCAACGTCCGTGATCAGATCGAAGCCACCCGCAAGCAGGGTGTGCGCGAAGACGGGCCGAAAAAGGTTCTGGTCATCGGTGCCTCCAGCGGCTACGGCCTGGCGGCGCGCATCACTGCCGCGTTCGGCTTCAAGGCCGATACCCTGGGCGTGTTCTTCGAAAAGCCGGGCAGCGAAACCAAGGCCGGTACCGCCGGCTGGTACAACGCCGCCGCGTTCGACAAGTTCGCCAAGGCCGAGGGCCTGTACAGCAAGTCGATCAATGGCGATGCGTTCTCCGACGAGGCGCGTGCCAAGGTCATCGAACTGATCAAGAACGAGATGGGCGGCAAGGTCGACCTGGTCATCTACTCCCTCGCCTCGCCGGTGCGCAAGCTGCCCGGCAGTGGCGAGGTGGTGCGCTCGGCGCTCAAACCCATCGGTCAGCCGTACACGTCGACCGCCATCGACACCAACAAGGACTGCATCACCGAAGCCAGCATCGAGCCGGCCACCGAGCAGGAAATCGCTGACACCGTCACCGTCATGGGCGGCCAGGACTGGCAGCTGTGGATCGACGCCCTGGCTGGCGCCGACGTGCTCGCCGAAGGCGCGCGTACCGTGGCCTTCAGCTACATCGGGACTGAAATCACCTGGCCGATCTACTGGCATGGCGCGCTCGGCCAGGCCAAGCAGGACCTCGACGAAACCGCCTTGCGCCTGGACCAGAAGCTGTCCGCTTCGATTCACGGCGGCGCCAACGTGGCCGTGCTGAAATCGGTCGTCACCCAGGCCAGCTCGGCCATCCCGGTGATGCCGCTGTACCTGTCGATGGTGTTCAAGATCATGCAGGAGAAGGGTGTCCACGAAGGCACCGGCGACCAGCTCAACCGCATGTTCCGCGAGCGTCTGTACCGTGAAGACGGCCAGCCTGCCGAAGTCGACGAGAAGGCTCGCCTGCGTCTGGACGACTGGGAACTGCGCGACGACGTGCAGGACGCCTGCAAGGCCCTGTGGCCGCAAGTGACCACCGAGAACCTGTTCGAAGTCACCGACTACGCCGGTTACAAGAAGGAGTTCCTCAACCTGTTCGGCTTCGAGCGCAGCGATGTCGACTACGACCAGGACGTCGCCACCCTGGTGGACTTCGACTGCGTCCAGCTGTAACGCCCGTCAGGCGCTGGTGTTCACCAGCGCCCATGGCCGCGGTCGACGCTGTTCGCGTCGGCCCGCGCCGTCTCAGGCTGAATCCATCAGCCCAGCCGCTCGAGCGGTTGCTGCGCAAAACGTACCCCAGCCAGACCATGCTTGATCAGCGAACGGATGTTGCCGTGGTCGCTGCCTTCGGGCGTCTCCAGCACGCTGCGGTAGTGCTCGCCGAAGGCCAGCAGGGCTTCCTGGTCGCTCAAACCTTCGAGCAGGGCCAGGCCCAGGGTCTTGCACGAGCCTTCGTTCTGCCCGGCGGCGCTGACCAGACCGCCGTTGTCGAAGCCTTGCGGGGTGTAGCGATAATGTTCGGCGACGAACGCCAGGGTACTGGCGAAGGCGTGTTCGCCGCTGTTGAGCGATGCGCGCAGGGTGTTCAGATCGGTCACGGTGCTTTCCTTTGGTCGAACGCCGCTTGTTGTTCGGCGCTGGCTTCTTTCTGGTACTGGGCTTTCCATTCGGCGTAGGGCATGCCGTACACCGCCTCGCGGGCGTCATCCAGGCTGACGTCGAGCTGGCGCTCGTCGGCTGCGGCCTTGTACCACTTGGACAGGCAGTTGCGGCAGAAGCCGGAGAGGTTCATCAGGTCGATGTTCTGCACGTCGGTGCGCTGCTGCAAGTGGTCGACCAGGCGACGGAAGGCAGCGGCTTCGAGTTCGAGCTGTTGTTGTGGGGTCATGGTGGGCTCTCAGGTCATGCGGTTTTTCAGGTGGCGACCACCATTGATGGTCACGAACGTGCCGGTGCTGTACGGACTTTCGAGCAGGAACAGCACGGCCTCGATCAGTGGCTGGGCGCCAGGTTCGAATTGCAGCAGGGCTTTTTGCAGGGTGTGCTGACGGTAGGCTTCGTCACCGTCGGGCTTGAACATCAGAAGGCCCGGGAGGATACCGTTGACGCGCACGTTGGGCGCGTACTTCTGCGCGAACGACAGCACCATGTTCTGCAGGGCGGCCTTGGTCGCGGCGTAGGCGATATGGCTCTGGCTGCCCCGTGAGGAGGTCTCGTCGCAGATATGAATGATGTCGGCCTTGCCGGCATTGCCGAGCAACTCGCCCAGTGCCAGGTTCAGATGGTAGGGCGCCTCGACATGCAGACGAAACAGCGTATCGAGGTTTTCCAGGCTGTCATCGAGCCACAAAGAGGCGTTGTGGATGACCCCGCGCAGGCTCTGGCAATGGCGCTGCAGGTAGTCGATCAGCGCCTGGCGATCATCGGCCCGGCACAGGTCGGCTTCGAAATGCTGGATATTCGGGTGCGCGGGCGGCTGGCGGCGGCTGGCACTGATGACCGTGTGGCCGGCCTCTGCCAGGGCCTGGGCCAAGGCCAGCCCGACGCGTTGGCTGGCGCCGGTGAGAAGGATAGGACTGTTCATGTTCGGGGCGGTCGACTCGTCTGTCCTGGCGATGATCGCCCAGCATACCCGAACTGTTTCCCTGTGTGGCCGCCTGCCCGGTTGGCTCAGCGGCTGTGCAGCTGGCGCGTGGCCTTGCCTGCCCGCGGCGCAGCATTCAGCCAGTTGGCCAACAGACGCGTCGACAGCGGTATGAAGCAGTACACCATCAGCGGTGTCAGTGCCGCCGTGCTGAGCAGAATGCGCGGCAGTAGGGGCAGGGCGCTCAGCCAAGGGCCGAACACCAGGTTGAACAGCAACGACACCGGGAAGAACGCCAGCCAGATGGCGATGGCCTGTTTCCAGCGCGGCGGGCGCACCAGGCCGCTGGTGAACCAGCCTTCAATGCCGCTGGCGCGGTGCTCGGTGGGCCGTTCGAACAGGCCGTCACCGCGTTGCAACCAGGCACGGCGCGAGGCGGAGAACTCCCAGGCATGCAGGGTCTGTTCGTTGGTGAAGCGGAAGATGATCTGGAAGGCATCGCCATCGGCGGGCGGGGCGAGGATGCCCGAGCCGAGGTAGCCGGGGAAGTCGGTGGCCAGCTGTTCGCCTTCGTGCAGCCAGGCCAGCAGCTCCTGGTAGCGGCCACGGGCAGCGCGGCGCGAGACCATCAAGGTCACAGGTGCGGTAGACATTATGTATCTCCTCAACGCGGCGCTGGCGGGTAGCCGGCACCTGGGCTCGATCGCCCGGGGTGGTGGGCGATGCAAGCGTGGATGCAAGAATCAGGCGCGAATCATCGCGCAGTTCGTGTGCCGACGACAGGTTTTCCAGCTCGGTGGGTTTTCAGCGGCGTACACTGGCGTTCTTTACCTCGCACAGGTTACATGCCGATGAACGACCAGGCCCCCGGCCCACGGGCCGACGCCGACACTGCCGAGCCAGTGCTGTACTCGATCGGTGAAGTGGCCAGCCGTACTGGCGTGAATGCCGTGACCCTGCGTGCCTGGGAGCGCCGGCATGGCCTTTTGCAGCCCCATCGCACCGAGAGCGGGCACCGGCTCTATAGCGGTGCGGACATCGACACGATCCACAGCATCCTTGGCTGGCTCGCCCGCGGCGTGCCGGTGAGCCGGGTGGCGCGGATCCTCGCACGCCCCAGTGAACACCTGCTGCCGGCGGGCGCCTCCCAGCCGCCGCGCTACTGGCAGACTCAAGCGCGCGCAGCGCTGGCCGAGTTCGATCCAGCCAAGCTGGGCGAGGTCTATCAGCGCGCCCTGGCGGTGCTGGGTCAGGATGCAGTGTTCGAACAGGTATGGATGCCACTGTGGACCACCCTGCGCGGCGCGCGGCAGGGTTACGGGCAGACCAGCGAATGGCTGTTCCTTGACCAATTCCTGCGCCATCAGGTGTGGCAGCGCTTGCCGCAGGCTGGCAACCGTACGCTCAATGTTCTGGTGGCGCCGCTCAACGACGATGTCGCCAAGCTGGAGTTGCTGGTGGCCGGGCTGTTGCTGTGCAGCGACGAGATCGGGGTGATCGTGCTGCCGCCAGGGCAACCACCTGACGAGCTGGCGCTGGTCTGCGAGCGCCGCCGCGCCGATGCGCTGATACTGGTCTCCAATCATCACCCGTCAGCGGAGTTGGCACCGCGTCTGGCCCAGGTGGCCTGCGGGCTGGTGTGCCCACTGGCGCTGGCCGGGGAGATGTCGGAGCGGGCGCAAGCGCGTTTGCAGGCCAGCGCCATCGCCTGCCTGGGTGCGCAGGCGACGCAGATGCGTCAGCGTCTGGCGTTGTTCATGAGCGCTCAGCTCGATACTTGAGCGTGAAGTTCGGGATGGGCCTGGCGGTGTGCGTGCAGCACATAGTCGCGCAAGCGCTCGATTTCATCGGTGGCGCTGTGGCTCAGGTCGTAGGCGGCCAGATCGGCCCCGATACGTCGGCGCAGTTCACCGTGCAGGGTGATAGGGCAGAGTCCGGGCGGGGTGAACTGCAAGTCGAACGCTGCCGGTGCCGGCGCTTGGTCGCGTAGCTCCACCAGCATGCCCTTGAACGACAGGTCACGCACCCACAGCGCACTGGCCTGACCTTGGGCGTCGTGCAGGGCACAGGGTCGTTCGAGCGCCAGGCGCCAGGCGCGCAGCATTGGACCGTCTTCGTAGATTTCCGGTGAGCCCAGTTGCAGGTGCAGGGCGTGGAATTCGTCCTCGACCACGTGCAGCGGGAAGGTGATCTGCTGATTGTTGACGCTGGCCTGCAGGGTCACCTGCTCGTTGGCCACCAGGCGCGTGAGCAGCGCCTTGGTGCGCCCGTCGCCGTTGACCAGCAGGCGCGAGGTCGGATCAGCCAGGTGCAACTGCGGCGCGTGCTGCAGGTGCTGGATGAAGTCCAGTTCGTCCTGGCTGAGCAGAGGGTCGGCGGACATGTCGTTGCTCACGGTCATTCTCACAGGCGACGGGCGAAGGGGCGGTCGTCGCGGTTGGGGTCAGTCTTGCAGGTCGGCCTGCAGTGCGGCCAGCCTGGCTTGGGCTTCGGCCAGTTGGCGCTCGAGCTCCACTTGCCGGGTAACGTCTTTTTGCACACCAATGTAGTAGACACGTGGATCACCGGGCGTATGCACCGGGGCGATGGACAGCTCGTTCCAGAACGCGCTGCCATCGCGGCGATAATTGCGCAGGATCTCCCGGCATGGCTGACCGGCTGCCAATGCGCGGCGGATGCGCGCACGGGCCAGTTGGTCACGATCGTCGCCCTGGAGGAAGCGGCAGTCCTGGTACAGCACCTCGCTGCTGGAATAGCCGGTCAGCCGCTCGAAGGCCGGGTTCATGTAGATGAGGATGGTGTCCTCACCTTCTCGCTCGGTGACCACGATGCCGTCGTTGCAGGCCTCGACCATCGATTGCAGCAGTTGCGCGTTGATCATGCCTCGGGCCTTTCATAGGGGTGCGCAGGCCAGGCGGCCAGCGACGACGAATGTTAGTATCCTACGTTTACACTCAAGTTCGGAATCGTTTCCTGATGAAAGTCGCCATCCTTTCCGGTTCGGTCTTCGGTGCAGCCGAAGAGGTCGCCCATCACGCCGAGGCTTTGCTCAACGCCGCTGGGTTGCAGGCCTGGCACGCCACGCGTGGCACTCTCCAGGACATCCGGCGCTTCGCCCCCGATGCCGTGCTGGCCGTGACCTCGACCACTGGCATGGGCGAACTGCCGGACAACCTGATGGATCTCTACAGCGCGCTGCGCGACACCCTGCCGAGCGAACTGCGTGGTCTACCGGGCGCGGTGATCGGACTGGGCGATTCGAGCTACGACACGTTCTGCGCCGGCGGCGAGCAGATGGTCGAATTGTTCGACGAGCTGGGCATCGAATCGGTGCTGCCGCTGCTGCGTCTGGATGCCAGTGAGACAGTGACCCCGGAAACCGATGCCGAGCCCTGGCTCGCGGAGTTGGTGACGGCGCTCAAGGCGCGTCAGGCCTGAGGCCTACCGTTCGCACCGCTGTCCTGCACGGTCATCAAGCTGGCTGCCAAGGCAATCTCCCGGGCCTTGCCGGCTGACTAGACTCAGCCTCGATACAGAGAGCACATGCATGTGCCGAGGTGAGTTGCCATGATCGTAGCCGAGTCGTTGCAGTCCGGTGGTTCAGAGGGGCGTGTCTGATGCCCCTCGCCGAAATTCCCCTTCGTATCTGGCGCACCCGTGCGCAATCTTTCCTGTTCCGCGGGCAGAGCATCCGCTACTGGAGCGCAGGCCAGGGCGAGCCGCTGTTGCTGCTGCACGGTTTTCCCACCGCCAGTTGGGACTGGCACTACCTATGGGCGCCCTTGGCCCAGCGCTTTCGCCTGATCGCCTGCGACATGCTTGGCTTTGGTGACTCTGACAAGCCGTTGCAGCACGCGTACAGCCTGCTCGAGCAGGCCGACCTGCAGCAAGCGCTGCTGGCCCATTTGCGCATTGACCAGCCGGTGCACGTGCTGGCCCACGATTACGGTGGCAGCGTGGCCCAGGAACTGCTGGCGCGCCATCATGAAGGGCGCGCCGAGCTTGGCAGCTGCATGTTTCTCAACAGCGCCTTGCTGGCGGAGTGTCATCCCTTGCAGATGGCCCACAAGCTGCTGTTGAGCCCGTTGGGCTGGCTGGTCGGTCGTGCCTTCGGTCGTGAAGACCTGGTGCGCAGTCTGTCGCAGGTGTGCAGCCTGGGCGCCCACCCCAATGAAAGCGCGCTGGACGACTACTGGAGCCTGATCGTGGCCAACCGGGGCACGCGCATTCTGCACAAGCTGATGGGCTATGTGCGTGAGCGCAGCCTGTACCGGGAGCGGTGGGTCGGCGCCCTGCAACGCCAGGGCGTGGCGCTGGGGCTGATCAATGGTGCGCTCGACCCGCTGTGCAGTGCACCGGTGCTGGAGCGCTACCGGCAACTACTGCCCGACACCGACATGGTGCTGTTGCCGGGCATCGGCCATTACCCCCATACCGAAGCCGCAGTGCAGGTCTTGCATCATTACCTGGCATTTCGTGACCAACCGCTGGCTCACCTGCCGCAGAAAGCAGCCTGGAGCGTCCATGCCATCGGCTCATGAAAAAAAACCGCTGCGTAAACGCAGCGGCTCAAGGAAGACGGCAGATCAAGGAGCTTCAAAATCAGCCTAGGTATACCGACCACCGTCCAGCGCGGAGGGGGAGGTGCGCGGACCGATGGTCAGTGAAGCCAGCATAAGCCGTTGACCGCAGGGGAAAAACACTCATCCGAGACATTCACTGTTACCTGCCGGGTAACAGTGGACCGACCGTGTGGCTGCTCAAGCTTGGTGGCCCATGCGCCAACTGGTCGCCTGTGCAGCCAGGCGCAGACGCTCGGCTGCTGGGCCCTGACTGTCGGCATTGAACATCGAGGTAGGACCGACCACGGTCATGACTGCGGCGATTTCACCCATGGCATTGAAGATCGGCGCCGACAACGCATCGACCCCCGGCATCAGCAGGCCATGCACGTGGTGCAGGGCGTTGTTGCGAATCTCGGCCAGCAGCGCCGTGTAGTCGTCGGCGCTGCGACCGAGGCGGGCCAGTTCCTGGTCGCGCAGCTCGGCGGTTTCGCGCTCGGGCAGGTAGGCGGCGAACACCAACCCGGTGGACGAGCTGAGCAGCGGCAGCACCGAGCCGATCTGCGTCACCACGGTTACCGCGCGCACTGCCGGCTCGATGTTGACCACCGTTGCGCCCTGATTGCCCCAGACCGCGACGAAGCAGCTCTCGTTGAGAGTGTCGCGCAATTGCGACAGCGGCACGGCGGCGACCTTCAGCACATCGATGCTGCCCAGGGCCGCGAGCCCCACGCGCAAGGCCTCGCGGCCGAGGCCGTAATGGTTGGTTGCCGGGTTCTGCTCGGCGAAACCGCTGGCAATCAACGCCTGCAGATAGCGATGGACCTTGCTGGCGGGCATGTCGACGTGTTCGGCCAGGCGCGACAACGAGGTTGCGGGGGACAACTGTGCCAACGCCTTGAGGATGTCGGTGCCGACTTCTGCCGAGCGGACCTTCTGTTTACCGCTGTCAGAGGTGGAAACATTGACCTTGGTCATTGGAATGATTTCCCAGTTGAGTTGGCGACCTTATAGCTTGACGCTTGCTCCGGAGCAAATTACGTTATTCGTAATCTGATTACGATAAATACAATTCAGCGCGGGATTCAGGGTCAACCATTGCCTCTCGATTCCCCTGCGGTCAGCCGGAGGCATCAATGCAGCACGTTCCTTCAACCGATCTGCAGTATCTCAGCGGTTTCGCCAACGAGTTCGCCAGCGAGGCGCTACCCGGCGCGCTGCCAGTGGGGCAGAACTCCCCGCAGCGGGTGCCTCATGGTTTGTATGCCGAGCAGCTTTCTGGCACTGCGTTCACCATGCCGCGCCATGAACAGCGGCGAACCTGGTTGTACCGGATCCGCCCCAGCGCCCTGCATCCGCGCTTCGAGCGGCTGGCGCAGCAGCCGCTGGCGGCGGGTGCCGGGGCGGTCAACCCAAACCGTCTGCGCTGGAGTCCGCAACCATTGCCTGGGGTGCCGACCGATTTCATCGACGGCTGGCTGCCCATGGCCGCCACCGCTGCAGGCGATGCTGCCAGCGGGGTGAGTATTTACCTGTACGCGGCCAATCGCTCGATGCAGCGCGCCTTCTTCGACGCCGACGGCGAGTTGCTGGTGGTACCGCAGCAGGGTCGCCTGCGTATCGTCACCGAGCTGGGGGTGCTGCTGGTCGAACCGCAGGAAATCGCCGTGCTGCCGCGTGGCATGAAGTTTCGTGTCGAGTTGCCTGATGGGCAGGCCCGCGGCTATCTGGCGGAAAACCACGGCTCGCCGCTGCGCATTCCCGATCTTGGCCCAATCGGCAGCAATGGTCTGGCCAACCCGCGTGATTTCCTCACCCCGGTCGCACACTTCGAAGACCGCACTACGCCGACCGCGCTGGTGCAGAAATTCCTCGGCCAGTACTGGGGCTGCGAGCTGGGCCATTCACCGCTCGATGTGGTCGCCTGGCACGGCAACAACGTGCCGTACAAGTATGACCTGCGCCGCTTCAACACCTTGGGTACGGTCAGTTACGACCATCCCGACCCGTCGATCTTCACCGTGCTGACCTCGCCCGGCAGCGTGCCTGGCCAGGCCAACATCGATTTCGTGATCTTCCCGCCTCGCTGGATGGTGGCCGAGAACACCTTCCGTCCGCCCTGGTTCCACCGCAACCTGATGAACGAATTCATGGGCTTGATCACCGGCGCCTACGACGCCAAGGCCGAAGGTTTCCTGCCCGGCGGAGCCTCGCTGCACCCGTGCATGAGTGCCCACGGCCCCGATGCCGAAAGCTGCAGCAAGGCCATCGAGGCGCAGTTGGCGCCGCACAAGCTCGACGGCACCATGGCCTTCATGTTCGAAACCAGCCAGGTGCTGCGCCCCAGCACGCAGGCCCTGGAAAGTGCGCAACTGCAGGCGGACTATGACCAGTGCTGGGCGAGTCTTGCCACCACCTTCACCCCGCCACGGAGCTGACCAATGATTCTCACTCGCCAATCCCGTAGCTGGATCGACCACGCCAATGGCCACGCGGATTTCCCACTGCACAACCTGCCGCTGGGTATCTTCAGTCGTGGTGACGCCGCCCATCGCTGCGGCGTTGCCATCGGCGAGGCGGTGCTCGACCTGCACGGCGTGCTGGCCGCCGGTTTGCTCGACGGGCTGGCGCGCCAGGCCGTCGAGGCCACCGCCGATGGCGCCTTGAACGGCCTGTTCGGCTTGGGTCCGGCGGCGCGCGTTGCGCTGCGCGAGCGCCTGCTTGACCTGCTTGGCGAACACAGCGAGCACCAGGCCGCCCTCGAGCCGCTGCTGTACCCGAGCAGCGAATGCCAGATGCACGTGCCCGCGCGGGTTGGCGACTACACCGATTTCTACGTGGGCATCCAGCACGCCACCAACGTAGGCAAGCTGTTCCGCCCCGACAGCCCATTGCTGCCCAACTACAAATACGTACCGATCGGCTACCACGGCCGCGCCTCGACCTTGCGCCCCTCCGGAGCCGACGTGCGCCGGCCGAAAGGCCAGACGTTACCCGCCGGCCACAGCGAGCCGCGCTTCGGGCCCTGCGCACGCCTCGATTACGAACTGGAACTGGGTATCTGGATCGGCCAGGGCAACGCCATCGGCGAACCCATCGACATCGCCGAGGCTGGTCAGCACGTGGCTGGCTTGTGCCTGCTCAACGACTGGTCGGCGCGCGACATCCAGGCCTGGGAGTACCAGCCGCTTGGGCCATTTCTGTCGAAAAGCTTCATCACCACGCTGTCGCCCTGGGTCATCACGGCCGAAGCCTTGCAACCTTTCCGCTGCGCCCAGCCGGCGCGCCCGGCAGGTGATCCGCAACCGCTGGCGTACATGCTCGATGCCGCCGACCAGGCCCATGGCGCCTTCGATATCGAACTGCAGGTGCTGCTGCTGACCCCGACCATGCGCGAACAGGGTCTGGCACCGCAGCGCCTGACCCTTAGCAACAGCTTGAGCATGTACTGGACCGTGGCGCAGTTGGTCGCGCACCACAGCGTCAATGGCTGCCAGCTGCAACCGGGCGACCTGTTCGGCTCGGGCACGCTGTCCGGTGCAGACCCCCAGGCCTATGGCAGCCTGCTGGAGATCACCGAAGGCGGCAAACGGCCGTTGCTGCTGAGCAATGGCGAGCAACGCACCTTCCTCGAAGATGGCGACGAGATCATCCTGCGCGGTCGCTGCGTGCGTGAGGGCGTTGCCAGCATCGGCTTCGGCGAGTGCCGCGGCAGAGTCGTCGCGGCACCTTGAGAGGCAAGCGTGATGGAGCTGTTCACCTACTACCGTTCCACATCGTCCTACCGCGTACGTCTGGCGCTGGCCCTCAAGGGCCTGGACTACCGGGCGGTGCCGGTCAACCTGCTCAGCGGTGAGCAGCACCTGCCGGCCTATCTGGCCGTCAATCCCCAAGGTCGAGTACCGGCCCTGCGCACTGAGAATGGCCAGGTGCTGGTGCAATCGGCGGCGATCATCGAATACCTGGAGCAGGTCTACCCCGAGCCCGCGCTGCTGCCGGCCGATGCCGCAGCCCGTGCCAGAGTGCGTGGTGTAGCGGCGTTGATCGGCTGCGATGTGCATCCCTTGCACAACGTCAGCGTGCTCAACCGACTGCGGGCTTGCGGGTTCGACGAGCCGGCGGTCTACCAGTGGGTTCAACACTGGATCGGCCACGGGCTGCAGGCGGTCGAGCAGTTGCTCGACGATCAGGGCTGGTGCTTCGGCGCAACGCCAGGGCTGGCCGACGTATACCTGGTGGCGCAGCTTTACGCTGCGCAGCGCTTCGGCCTGGAGCTCAGCGGCTACCCGAGGATTGCCCGGGTCGCGGCGTTGGCCGCGCAGCACCCGCAGTGGCAGGCCGCGCACCCGGCCCGGCAGGCGGATGCGCCGGCTCAGTGAAGCGAGGCTGAGGGCGTGCCGAGCAGGCCCAGGCGTTCAGTCAGTTGCAACCGTTGCAGTGGATCGTCACTGAGCAGCAGGGCATGTTGCAGATCGAATCGCTCGGCCTGCGGGCAATTCAGGCGCTGGTAGAGGTTGGCCCGCGCCAGATAGTCGGCGCTGCCCACCGGGCCCAGTTGCATGACCCGTTCGGCATCGACGAGTGCGGCCAGGTCGTGGTCGTGGGTGGTGTGCAACTGGCGCAGGTTGCGTGACAGGCGCTGGAGCATCTGGGTCGGCGTGGCGCGGATGAGGTGATCCCCATTGAGCGTGGCGCTGTCGCCATACTGCCGGGCGAGCAAGTCACGGCAGTCCTTGGCGTACAGTCGTCTGCCGCCGCACGGATCGAGCAAGTGGTCAGCGCCTGGCAGACGCAGCAGAAAGTGCCCCGGAAAGTTCACCCCCTCCAGTGGAATGCCCAGCCGTTGAGCCAGCTCCAGGGCGACGATGGCCAGTGCCAGGGGTTGGCCGCGGCGGCGCTTGAGCACGCTGTCGAGCAAGGCGGCGTGGGGGCGGATGGGGTGATATTCATCCTGTTGGAAGCCGAGGGTGTTCAACGCCCGCAGCAGGGGTTGCGCCAGTTCGCCCAGCGGCAATACCGGCAGCAGGTTGCGCACCTGCTGCTGGAGGTGCAGCAGCCGATCCAGGCTGTCTGCTGGCGTGACAGAGCCATCATGTTCGACGGCGATCCACAGCGCTGCCTCCAGTAGAGCGGCCGGGGAGCGTTGCAGGCATGACAGGCAGCGTTGACGTGGATTCATGGAGGCCCTCCATACACGTCTAACTTGTAGTCCGCAGGGCATCATTCGTCCAGTGGTCCGGATCGGCTTCGCCGTGCGTGGGGCTGCCTATACTGGGAATCTGCACCGTAATCGGGAGCTCGTCGATGTTCGCGCTCATGCAAAGCACCCGCGCCCATGCGCTTCATCTGTGGAGCGATCCATCGACCGGTCTGCGCGCGGTCGTGGCGATTCACAGCGAGCAACTCGGCCCAGCGTTCGGTGGCTGTCGCTACCTGCCCTATGCCGATGATGAAAGCGCCATCAGCGACGCGCTGCACCTGGCACGCAACATGAGCTACAAGGCAGCGCTTGCCGGACTGCCGCTCGGTGGCGCCAAGGCCGTGATTCTGCGCAGCCCCCATGTAGAGAACCGCGCCGCCTTGTTCGAAGCCTTCGGTCGATTCGTCGATACCTTGCAAGGGCGTCTGGTGGTGGCAGTCGACAGCGGCACCTCGACCGTGGACATGGACTGCATCGCCCGCAGTACCGTGCACGTCAGCAGCACCACCGCCGGCGGTGATCCTGCGCCCTATGCGGCCATGGGTGTGTTCGCCGGGCTGCGTGCCACTGCCCAGGCGCGTCTGGGCAGCAGCAACCTCGAAGGCTTGCGCGTGGCGCTGCAGGGGTTGGGCAACGTCGGCTTTGCCCTGGCCGAGCAGTTGCACGCCGCCGGCGCTGAGTTGCTGGTCAGCGATCTCGATCCTGGGCGGGTACGGCTGGCCGTGGAGCGCTTCAATGCCTGGCCGGTGGCCCATGACGCGGTGTTGTCCACGCCTTGCGACATCTTCACGCCATGCGGGGTAGGGCCGGTGCTGAGCGCCCACAGTGTCATGCAGTTGCGCTGCGCTGCCGTGGCCGGGGCCGCCAATCAACAGTTGACTGGCCTGCCAGTGGCCGACCAGTTGGAGTCGCGCGGTATCCTCTATGCGCCCGACACCGTGATCAATTCGGGCGGTCTGATCTACGTGGCGTTGTCCCACCACGGCCAGGCTGTCGAAGCCATCACCGAGCACCTTGCACGTATTCCATCACGACTGACCGAGGTTTTCGCCCATGCCCAGGCGGAAAACCGCTCGCCTGCCAGGGTGGCGCAGGTGCTTGCCGAGCGATTGCTGTACGGTTAGCGATCAGCGGGAACCTGCGCGGCGGCGGTCGCTCATAACGCTTACGCGCTGGCGGTTCGACCTCGCGTCGCAGTCCCCTTAAACTGGCGTCTCTGGCCGTGCCGCCTCATAAGGGCGGCACGCGCATGCGTCAACGCGCTCGACCTTGCAGCGCACCCTTGCAACCATAAGGTTTTTCATGACATTACGACACACCGAACCCCACGCGGGCACGGCACTGGTGCTGTTCGCGCTGGCGGTCGGTGGCTTTGCCATCGGCACCACCGAATTCGCCACCATGAGCCTGCTACCGTTCTTCGCCCCTGACCTGGGCATCGATGCTCCTACTGCCGGCCACGTGATCAGTGCCTATGCCCTGGGCGTTGTGGTCGGCGCTCCGCTACTGGCGGTGCTCGGCGCACGGCTATCGCGGCGCACGTTGTTGATCGCCCTGATGGCGCTGTTCGCGGTAGGCAATGGGCTATCGGCGGTGGCACCGGATTATCACTGGATGCTGGTGTTTCGCTTTATCGCAGGCTTGCCCCATGGCGCGTACTTCGGCATCGCGTCCCTGGTCGCCGCTTCACTGGTGCCGGCCAATCGCCGTACCTGGGCGGTGGGGCGCATGTTCTTTGGCCTGACCATCGCCACCATCGTGGGCGTGCCGCTGGCCAACTGGCTGGGCCAGCTGTTCGGCTGGCGTTACAGCTTCGCCCTGGTGGCGTTGCTGGGCCTGAGCACCATGCTCGCCCTGACCCTGTACGCCCCTCGCGACAAGGCTGACCCCACCGCCAGCCCGCTGCGCGAACTCAGTGCGTTGCGCAATACCCAGGTCTGGCTGACTTTGGCCATTGGCGCAATTGGCTTCGGTGGCCTGTTCGCGGTGTATACCTACCTGGCCGACATCCTCGGCGCTGTCACTGGCGTGCCGCACAGTACGGTTCCGCTGGTGCTCGCGGTGTTCGGCGTCGGCATGACGTTAGGCACCCTGATCGTGCCGATCTTCGCCGACCGCGCGCTGATGGCCACTGCCGGCGGCATGCTGGTGTTCAGCGCTGTGATGCTGGCGCTGTTTCCCTTCGCCGCAGGCAACGTCTGGACGATCTCGCTGTGTGTGCTGTTGATCGGCTCGGGCGGCGCGCTCGGCACCGTCCTGCAAACCCGCCTCATGGATGTGGCAGCCGATGCCCAGGGGCTGGCTGCTGCGCTGAACCACTCGGCCTTCAACTTCGCCAATGCCTTGGGCCCGTTCCTCGGTGGCCTGGCGCTGGCGGCCGGCTACGGTTGGACCTCCCCCGGCTGGGTGGGCTGCGGCCTTGCCTTGGGCGGGCTGGCGATCTGGGCGGTGTCTGCTGGCCTGGAGAAGCGCAACCCTACTGCGGCAGCAGGCCAGGCGCAGGCCTGACACTGCTTGGGGCAGCGCTGGCAGACTCAGGCCTCTTCGCTGCCCGACCCTTCCAGTTCCGCCAGCGCCGCGGCGTTGTTCTTGAACGCCGCGGCGAATACGGCGCGGTTCTTGGCCATGAAGATACTCGCTTCCTCGGCGAGGTTTTCCTCAAGCCCTGGCACGTTTTTCACCAGCACCTGGGTCAGCACTTCGGCCAGTTCCAGCATCTGGTCATGGGCGTCTGCGAGTTTGCGGTCCAAAAACGTAGTCTCCAAATCGCGCGTACTGCGGTAAAGAATCTCAACAGCCATGGGAGGCCTCTCAGTCAGTGATGTCAGGGGCGCCGGCGGGGCGCGGCCTGTGTCGCTCAAGCGGGGATGATCGAATCAGTCACAGGTGTGCTGTATCTATATACAGTATACGAAGGTCCGGCCTGGCTGCAACCGCGACGTTGCGGTTGAGCTGGCGCATCCCTCGCTGACGTGCCGTGCGGCGATCGGTCGCCTTCCAAGGCGTGGGTCTGGCCTTTTTACTGCGTGGCACAAGCGTCATATCGCCGAAGCACTCTTTTCTGCTCGTACCTGGGAAGCTGACATCGTGAACATCAAATGGGCTGAAAAGCTGCGCAAGGGCCTGCACGGCTCCGCCGATTCGCTGGGCAACCTGTGCGTCGAATCGTTCCACTACCTGGCATTGTTCGGCATCGGCGGCATCACCGCCTGGGCCGCCGTAATGACCTTCCTCGACATGCTGGGCAAGGGCGGCGTCAGCGTGGATGACATTCTGCTGCTGTTCATTTACCTGGAATTGGGAGCGATGGTGGGGATTTACTTCAAGACCAACCACATGCCCATCCGCTTCCTGCTGTACGTAGCCATCACCGCGCTGACGCGGCTGCTGATCGGCGATGTTTCGCACCACAAGGCGCCCGACGTCGGGCTGCTGTACGTCTGCGGGGGGATCCTGCTGTTGGCCTTTGCCATTCTGGTGGTGCGTTATGCGTCGTATCGCTATCCCTCGACTCGCGCGCTGGATGCCCATGGCAAGGAACTGGAAGAGAATCGGTGAGGTGTGCCGCGAGCGTCACGCTACAAGATAGAGCGTTCGAGGTGCTGAATATCTAGAGAGTGGGCAGTGAGGGATTGGCGTTCAATCTGCGCTGCGCGGCTTTGGGGCAAACCGTTGCGGTTGCCGGCCCGCGCTTGATCTGAGGAGAACGCCATGAGTGAACTGGACCGACTGAAAGTCATCGATTACCTCGACGGCTACTTTTTACCGCTGGAGCTGGATGTGGAATTCACTTTCGTCACGCAAGTGGACAACGTGCTCGAACCCCAGGTGGTCGAGTCGCGGTCGCTGGTCGATGAAGTGCTGCACTGGCTTGGAGAGGGCGAGGAACCCACCTATGACCCCGGCCTGGTGGGCATCTTCACGACGCCTGACAGTTTCGCTGCCGAGCACCGTGAGTATCGCTTGCGCCTGCCGGATATCGAAAAAGCCATTCGCGGCTTACTCGATTCGGGCCGCTGAGCAAGCGCCCGCCGTTCAGCAGGCCATCGCGCCGCGTTCCACGGCAAGGTCCAGCTGAATACTGTCGATGACCCGCTGCAAGTGCAGCGGGTCATTGCGTTGTGCCTGCTTGATCAGCCGCTTTGCGGCGATGCCGCTGTCGTCTGACAGGGTCAGCATGATGCTGCCGTCAAGGCCAACGATGGACAGATTGACCCGGTAGTCGGCGGAAAAGGCGGCACTGATCTGAGCGAACGGGTTGTACATGATCGACTTCTGCAGATGGGACGTGGAGCTGTTGACCGAGGGTTGGAGCTGATGGTTCAGCGGCCTGCGACGAATGACCTTTGCACAAAAACAACGCCCGAGGCACTGCCTCGGGCGTTTGCGTTCAGTTCAGACAACCGGATTCATTCGTCTTCAGGCTCAGCCAGTTCCAGAGTGCCGCGCTTGCTGCGCAACTTGCCGTAAAAATGGTCCAGCGCGTGGTTGAGCTTGGTGGTGGCGCCATCCACGGCGTGGTCCAGGGAACCTGCGGTGTGGCTGACCGAAATGGGTGGATGACCTTTGGGGCGAGCCTCCATCTGGCAGCGTTTGTCATGCGGGCCTGGCTTGGCGCCATTGTCGTCGCTGAGGTGGACCTCGACTCGGGTGAGGTCGTCCTCGAAGCGTTCGAGGCCACTTTCCAAGGTGCTGCGGACCCAATCGTTGAGACGGGCATTGCCTTGGATCTGGTTGCTGCTGTTTACCTGGATTTGCATGATTCAATCCTTATTCAGCTGGCTCGCAAGAGGTGCATGACAGAGTGGAAACCCTTGAAGCAGGGGGAAATTCTGCGCCTCTTGACTCTAAGGTCAGGCAAGCGATGGATGATTTCAAGCCCTGATGACAAATAAATCTTCTGTTGCAAATGGTTGCACCAGCGGCGTGATTGGACGGAATTTTTTGCAGGGTATCTCATCCGCCAGTCTTTGCTTATGAGAATTGAAATCATTACTATTGCAACCCCTGAAACCCCGGATCGCAGACATGAAACGTACCGCCGCCGGCCTGCCCCTGGCATATCGCCTGGCCGTCGCCTCTCGCAGCCTCGCCGCCTTGCTGGGCGGCTACCTGCTTGCCTCGCTGGCGAACATCGCCCTGGCGCTGTTGACGCCCATCAGCCAGGTGGATGCCGCACTATTGGGCATGATGCTGTCGTTTCTGGTGTATCTGCTGGCGTTCATCTGGTGTTTCGCCTGTCGTAGCGCCTGGCGTGCCTGGGCCGGGGTGCTGGCACCGAGCGCGTTGCTGGCGCTGATCGATGGCGTGGCCTACGGGATGCAAACGTCATGAAAGAAGGCTTTCGCCAGGCCATGGCCTGGTTGCACACCTGGACCGGGCTGATCTTCGGCTGGCTGCTGTTCGCGATCTTCCTGACCGGCACACTGTCGTACTTCAAGGACGAAATCAGCCACTGGAGCCAGCCGGAAATCCAGCGCCACGCGCTTGATCCAGCCCACAGCCTGGGCCTGGCCCAGCGTTACCTCGATGCCAACGCCGGCAGCGCCGCCAGTTGGTTCATCCAGTTGCCCAGCGATCGCGAGCCGGCCATCAGCGTTGGCTGGCGCGAACCGGGGCAGGGCCGTAGGGGCTTTGTCAGCAAATCCCTCGACGCCGCCAGCGGCGAGGTGGTCCAGGCGCGGGAAAGCCGTGGCGGGGATTTCTTCTACCGTTTCCACTTCCAGCTCGAATTGCCACACCCGTGGGGGCGCTGGCTGTCGACCTGGTGCGCGTTCATCATGCTGCTGGGCCTGGTGACCGGCATCATCACCCACAAGAAGATCTTCAAGGAGTTCTTCACCTTCCGCCCCGGCAAGGGTCAGCGTTCGTGGCTCGATGGGCATAATGCCATCGGCGTGCTGGTGCTGCCGTTCCACCTGATGATCAGCTACAGCAGCCTGGTGCTGTTCATGTACATGGTGATGCCGGCGGGCATCATGGCCAGCTACGGTGGCGAAACCAACCGCTATTTCAGCGACCTGTTCGGGCGTGACGTTGACGTCAGTTCGGCTGGGGTAGTCGCGCCCATGGTGGCATTGCCAGGCTTGTACGCCAAGGCCCAGGAGGGGGCGCCCGGCGCGCGCATGGGCTACATCCAGGTGCAGAACCCCAACGATCAGAACGCCCGGGTCAGCTTCACCCGGGCCTCGTCCGACGGCGTCGCCTACCGCCGCAGTCAGAGCTGGACATTCGATGGCGTGAGCGGTGCGCAGGTGTCCAGTGGGGCGCCGGAAAGCGCGATGATGATGACCTCGTTTACCTTCGCCGGCCTGCACATGGGCAATTTCGCCGGACCCTGGCTGCGCTGGCTGTACTTCGTGTTCGGCGTGGCCGGCACTGCGGTGATCGGCACGGGCCTGGTGATGTGGCTGGGCAAGCGCCAGCTCAAGCATGCCAAGAGCGAGCGTCAGCCCGGTGAGTTACGTCTGGTGGAGGTGCTCAACATCGCCAGCATGAGTGGGTTGCTGCTGGCGGTGGCGGCGTTCTTCTGGGCCAACCGGCTGCTGCCGGTCGCGCTGCAAGGACGTGCCGACTGGGAGGTCAACGCGTTTCTGTGGGTCTGGGCCGCTTCGCTGCTGCATGCGGCGGTGCGTCCCGGCCGTCGCGCCTGGGCCGAGCAACTGGGGCTTGGTGCGGTCGCTTTCGGCCTGTTGCCGCTGCTCAATGGGCTGAGTACCGGGCAAGGCCTGAACCATTCCATCGCCGTGGGTGACTGGGCCATGGCCGGTGTCGATCTGACGGCCCTGGCCACCGGGCTGTTCATGGCCTGGCTGGCGCGCAAGATGCTGCGTGTGCCGGCTGCGGCCAAGAAGCGTGCGCCGCGTGCAGCAGCGCAGGGCAAGGTCACTGCCGAAGCGGAGGCCAACTGATGCTCAGCGTTGCACTGCTGGGCTACGCGGGATTCGCCGCGTTGTGCCTGGCCATGGATAAACACTTCAAGGAGCTGCTCAAGCACACCCCCCGCGCAGTGCACCTGCGCAGCTTGCGCTGGGCGGGGTGGGGGCTGTTGCTGGCCTCGCTGGTACTGGCGGTGCACCTGCGCGGGTTGGCCTTTGGCCTGGTGGAATGGATGGCGCTGCTGATGGCCGCGGTCACGTTGTGGGTGTTCATCCTGCCGTACCGGCCACGCTGGCTGTTGGGGCTTGCCGCCATCAGCCTGGTGCTCGGCCCGCTGCTGGGACTGGCCAGCCTGATTCGCTAGCCCGCCCCGGCGCGTTCACTCAGCCCTTCCACACCTGCGGGTTGACCAGGTCGCGCGGCCGCTCGCCGAGCAGCGCAGCGCGCAGGTTGTCCATGGCCCGGTTGGCCATCGCCGCGCGGGTTTCGGCGGTGGCCGAGCCGATGTGCGGCAGGGTCAGCGCATTGGGCAACTGAAACAGCGGAGAGTCGGCCAGAGGCTCCTTCTCGTACACGTCCAGCCCGGCGCCGCGCACGGTGCCCTGGCGCAGGGCGTCGACCAGGGCGGCCTCATCGACCACCGGCCCACGGGAGATATTGATGAGAAACGCGCTGGATTTCATCAGTTGCAGCTCGCGGGCGCCGATCAGTTTGCGCGTGGCATCGGACAGCGGCACCACCAGGCAGACGAAGTCCGCTTCGCCGAGCAACTGGTCGAGGCTGCGGAACTGCGCGCCAAGCTCCTGCTCCAGCGCCGGCTTGCGGCTGTTGCCGGTGTACAGCACCGACATGTTGAAGCCCAGGCGGCCACGGCGGGCGATGGCGGCGCCGATATTGCCCAGGCCGACGATGCCCAGCGTCTTGCCATGCACGTCGCTGCCGAACTGCGCGGGGCCGACGGTGGCTTGCCAGTTGCCGGCCTTGGTCCAGGCGTCGAGTTCCGCGGTGCGCCGCGCGCAGCCCATGATCAGCGAGAAGCCCAGGTCGGCGGTGCTTTCGGTGAGCACGTCAGGGGTGTTGGTCAGGGCGATGCCGCGTTCGTTGAAGTAGTCCAGATCGTAGTTGTCGTAACCCACCGACACGCTCGACACCACTTCCAGCTTGCCGGCACCCTCCAGTTGCGCGCGGCCCAGCTTGCGTCCGACGCCAATCAGGCCGTGGGCCTCGGGCAGCGCCTCGTTGAACTGCGCAGCGATGTCACCGCGCTTGGGGTCGGGGAGAATCACGTTGAAGTCGTGCTGCAAACGTTCGGCCATGGCCGGGGTGATGCGGCTGAAAGCCAGTACGGTCTTTTTCATCGGTCGGCATCTCTGCAAGGTGAGCGGCAAGGACGATGCTGCGCCGGGCCCGGGATCGACACCCGCAGCGGCGCAACGCGGTGGTCAGTGGGCGATCTGCAATTCGTGGATCTTCAGGTCGGCCTCATGGGCGGCGAGTATCTCCGGCAACGAATTGCGCAGGTACTCGACCCAGGTCTTGATCTTCGCATCCAGGTACTGGCGCGAAGGGTAGATGGCGTACAGGTTCAGCTCCTGCAGGCGGTAGTCGGGCATCACCCGCACCAGGCTGCCGTCGCGCAGTCCATCGATGGCCGAGTAGATCGGCAACACGCCGACGCCCATGCCACTGCGGATTGCGGTCTTCATGGCATCGGCGGAGTTGACCTGGAACGGCGAGCTGGCGATGTTCACCACTTCCTGGCCCTGCGGGCCGTCGAACAGCCATTTCTCCAGCGGGATGACCGGGCTGACCATGCGCAGACAGGCATGCTTGAGCAAGTCTGAAGGTTTTTGCGCGATGCCGTGGCGGCTGACGTAGTCCGGTGAAGCACAGACGATGCTGTAGGTAATCCCCAGGCGCTGCGAGACGAAGCCCGAGTCCGGCAACTCACTGGCGAGCACGATCGACACGTCGTAGCCTTCATCGAGCAGGTCGGGGACGCGGTTGGCCATGGTCAGGTCGAAGGTCACATCCGGGTGCGACTCGCGGTAGCGGGCGATGGCGTCGACCACGAAGTGCTGACCGACCCCGGTCATGGAGTGCACCTTGAGCTGCCCGGCAGGGCGTGCGTGGGCGTCGCTGGCTTCGGCTTCGGCTTCTTCGACGTAGGTGAGAATCTGCTCGCAGCGCATCAGGTAGCGCTTGCCGGCTTCAGTCAGGGCGATGCGCCGGGTGGTGCGGTTGAGCAGGCGGGTTTGCAGGTGCGCTTCGAGGTTGGAGACAGCGCGTGACACGTTGGCAGTGGTGGTGTCGAGCTGCCCTGCCGCGGCGGTGAAACTGCCAAGCTGGGCCACGCAACTGAACGCACGCATGTTTTGCAGGGTGTCCATGGGTCACTCTCAAGGTTGAGGGCGAAATTGTGACATGAAGCATCGCCTCTGAAGCTTCGACCAAAGCCGGATTATCACGCTTTCGGTAACAAAGATTCGCAGGAATCCACGCTTATCGCCACCCGCGGCTGCCCCCTAGAATTGCATTGCCCCCCCCTTGACCTCATTCCCCGGGAAATCGCCGCTGTGCTGCGTCGCCTCGACAGAGCGCTCACCGTGCTCACTGCCTGTGCCCTTAGTTTGACCCTGAGTGGCTGTATCGCAACCTCAGACATCACCCCCCATAGCCAACGCCTCGACCCCGACAACCTCGCCCTCGACAGCACATTGGCCGACGCCGAGCGCGATGCCCACTGGCCGGCGCAGCGCTGGTGGCAGGCCTATGGCGATGCGCAGCTCGACCAGTTTCTCAACCAGGCCTTGGCCGGCAGCCCGAGCCTGGCGCTGGCCCTGGCGCGGCTGCGCCAGGCCAAGGCGTTGGCGGGCGTGGCCGAGTCGGCCCAGCGCCTGCAGGGCGATGGCGACGCCGCACTGAAACGCCACAACTGGCCGCAGGACGCGTTCTATGGCCCCGGCGATCTGTCGGGCGCCACCACCTGGGACAACCATGCCGGCATCGGCCTGAGCTACCCGCTGGACCTCTGGGGCCAGGCGCGCAACGCCAGCGAGCAGGCCCTGGACATCGCCCATCGCCGCGCCGCCGAAGCGCGCCAGGCGCAGCTCGAACTGCAGAACAACGTGGTCAAGCGCTACATCGAACTGGCCCTGCTGTATGCCCGGCACGACATCGTCGAACGCCAGTTGGCCCAGCAACAGCAGATTCTGGGCCTCGCCCAGCGTCGTCTCGATGCGGGCATGGGCACGCATCTGGAGGTGAGCCTGGCGCAGGCGCCACTGCCGGAAACCCATCGTCAGCTGGACAGCCTGGTCGAGGCCATGGCGCTGACGCGTAACCAGCTGGCCGCACTGGCCGGTCTCGGCCCGGGTGCTGGCGCGCGCTTGCAACGTCCGCAGTTGCGCCTGGCCAACCCGCTTGGGTTGCCTGCCACGCTGCCGGCCGAGTTGCTTGGGCAACGCCCCGACGTGGTCGCCCGGCGCTGGCAGGTGGCGGCCCAGGCGCGCGGTATCGAGGTGGCCCAGGCGCGCTTTCTGCCCAATATCGACCTGGTCGGCAATCTGGGTTTCATCGCCACCGGTGGCAGCGCCCTGGGTTTTCTCAGCGGGCGAACCTTCAACTACGGCGTAGGCCCGGCGCTGAGCGTGCCGATCTTCGATGGCGGCCGGCTGCGCGAGCAATTGGGCGCCGCCGCTGCGGGCTATGACGAAGCGGTCGCCGACTACAACCAGACCCTGGTGCTGGCGCTCAAGGACATTTCCGACCAACTGATCCGCCGTGAATCGATGCAGACCCAGGCGCACCTTGCAGATGAATCGGTGGCGGCCGCGCAGCGCAGCTACGACATCGCCAGCGTGGCCTTCCAGCGCGGCCTGACTGGCTACCTGGAGGTGCTCGATGCGCAGACCCTGCTGTTGCGTCAGCAACAGGTGCAGCAGCAGGTGTGGGCCGCGCGGCTGAGCGTGCACGCCGACCTCGCAACTGCGCTGGGCGGCGGTTTGCAGGCCGGCGCCGACACCCCGGCGAGCACGCGTGAAGCCGCCCCGGACGCACCGGCGGCGCTGGCCGTGTTCATCAAGCCCGAGGCCCGGCAATGAACAGCCTGCGCCAAGGCTGGCAATGGCTGCACCGACTGCCGTGGCAGCGCGGTTTCTACGCTTGGGCACGCACCGACGGCGTGACCTGGGTATACATCTTCAAGGTGCTGGCGGCCGCGTTCCTGACCCTGTGGCTGGCCATGCGCCTGGAGTTGCCGCAGCCGCGCACGGCGATGATCACCGTGTTCATCGTCATGCAGCCGCAGAGCGGCCATGTGTTCGCCAAGAGCTTCTACCGTCTGCTGGGCACGTTGGCCGGGTCGAGCATGATGGTGCTGCTGGTGGCGCTGTTTCCGCAGAACACCGAACTGTTTCTGCCCAGCCTGGCGCTGTGGGTCGGGCTGTGCGCTGCCGGCGCCATGCGCTACCGCACCTTCCGTGCTTATGGCTTCGTGCTTGCCGGCTACACCGCAG
Organism: Pseudomonas cremoricolorata; assembly: GCF_000759535.1. Lineage (NCBI taxonomy): Bacteria > Pseudomonadati > Pseudomonadota > Gammaproteobacteria > Pseudomonadales > Pseudomonadaceae > Pseudomonas > Pseudomonas cremoricolorata. The sequence goes on from NZ_CP009455.1 coordinate 2,242,723, forward strand.
CGATGATCGGCCTGCCAGTGCTGCAACATCCCGAGCAGGCGTTTCTCGCGGCGGTGTGGCGGGTGTTGGAAATCAGCCTGGGGATCGTCGTGTCCACCGCGGTCAGCGCGGCGATTCTGCCGCAGTCGGCCAGTGCGGCGATGCGCCATGCCCTGTACCAGCGCTTCGGTGGCTTTGCCGCGGTCGCCGTCGAGGCGCTGCGCGGCAACAGTCAGCGGGAACGGCTCGAGGCCAGCAACGTGCGTTTCGTCGCCGAGGCCGTGGGCCTTGAGAGCCTGCGCAACGTCACCGCCTTCGAAGACCCGCACATGCGCCGGCGCAATGGCCGGCTGATGCGCCTGAACAGTGAGTTCATGGCCATCACCACGCGCTTTCACGCGCTCAACCGCCTGCTCGAACGCCTGCGCGAGCGCGAGCGCGGGCCGTTGCAGTTGAACGCGGTGTTGCAGCCGGGCATGGCGCCGTTGATCGAGCTGCTCGAACCCTATGTCGGGCGCTCGCTGACCGACGCCGATGCGCTGCGCCTGACCTTGGAGCTGGCGGGCTACCGCGACGGCCTGCAACAGCAGGTGCGCGAGCTGCGCGCGCAGTTTCTCGCCAGTGCGCCGAGCGAGGCCGACCTGCTGGATTTTCATACTGCCTTCGAGTTGCTCTACCGCCTGCTCGACGACCTCTACAACTTCGCCCAGACCCACGCCTCGCTGGCCGCGCACCGGCACCAGCGCGAGCAGTGGGACGAGCCCTACGTGGCGCAGACCAACTGGCTGGTGTCGGCCGCCGCCGGGCTGCGTTCGGCGGTGGTGCTGCTGCTGCTGGGCAGCTACTGGCTGCTCAGCGATTGGCCGAGCGGGGCGATGATGACGCTGATTGCCACCGTCACCGCAGGCCTTTCAGCGGCTTCGCCCAACCCCCGGCGCATGGCCTTTCAGATGGCCTGCGGCACCTTGCTCGGGGCGCTGGTCGGCTTTTTCGAAACCTTTTTCGTGTTCCCTTGGATCGATGGTTTCGCGCTGCTGTGCATGGTGTTGGCGCCGGTGTTCGTGCTCGGCGCGTTTCTCGCCTCGCGGCCGTTGTATGCCGGTTACGGTATCGGCCTGCTGGTGTTTTTCGGCATCGGCTCGGTGCCGAACAACCTCACCGTGTACGACCCCTATGTGTTCATCAACGATTACCTGGGCATGCTTCTGGGGATGCTGGTATGCGCCGCGGCCGGTGCGATCATCCTGCCGCCCAACAGCCGCTGGCTGTGGCAGCGCCTCGAGCAGGATCTGCGTGCCCAAGTTCTGTTCGCCATCAGTGGGCGTCTGCGTGGCCTGAGTTCGGCGTTCGAAAGCCGCACCCGCGACCTGCTGCACCAGGCCTATGGCCTGGCGGCCGGGCGCCCTCAGGTGCAGCGCGAGCTGATGGGCTGGATGTTCGTGGTGCTGGAGGTCGGGCATGCGGTCATCGAACTGCGCAAGGAGCAGGCCCAGGCGCCGGTGCATCCGGCCTATGCCGAAAGCCAGGCATGGCGGCAGGCGATTCGGGTGATGGGGCGGGCGTTGACCCGGCTGTTCCTGCAACCCGGCGCCAGCAACCAACAGCGTGCGCTGATCGCGGTAGACCACGCCATCGGCCGTGTGCAAGCCACCGACGAACCGTTCGCCCGGCATTTCGACACCTCGGTGCTGCGCCGGGTGCAGAGCTACCTGCACTTCATCCGCACCTCGTTGCTCGACCCGCAATCGCCGTTGACACCGCCCACTGTGCCGCCCGCCCAAGGAGCCGCCCATGCCCCGTGAAATCGCCTTCCACGGCCTGTACATGCCCAGCATGACCTTGATGTTCCTGCTCGCTGCGGGCCTGGCCTGGGGGCTGGATCGCTTCATCGCCAGCGTCGACGGCTACCGCTTCTTCTGGCACCCGGCGCTGTTGCGTCTGTCGCTGTTCGTCTGTCTGTTCGGCGCCCTGGCGCTGACCATTTACGGGTAACCCTCCTTCGATGAAAAAGTTCTTCAGCCTGATCGCCACCTTGCTCGTGCTCACCGCGGCGGTGTTCATCGGTCGCCAGCTGTGGCTCGACTACATGACCACGCCCTGGACCCGAGACGGCCGGGTACGCGCCGACATCATCAACGTCGCCGCCGATTCGCCCGGCTATGTGGTCGATGTGCCGGTGCGCGACAACCAGCGGGTGCGCAAGGGCGAGCTGCTGATGCAGATCGATCCGGCGCACTACCAAGTGGCGGTGGAGCAGGCCAAGGCACTGGTGGCGGCGCGCAAGGCCGCCTGGCAGATGCGCCAGGTCAACGCCCGGCGCCGCGCCGACCTGGACAACCTGGTGATCTCGGCCGAGAGCCGCGACGACGCCCGCGATATCGCCAGCACCGCCCAGGCCGAATACCAGCAGGCCCAGGCGCAGTTGGCGGCGGCCGAGCTGAACCTGGCGCGCACACGCATCGTCGCCAGCGTCGACGGCTACGTGACCAACCTCAACGTGCACCGCGGCGACTACGCGCGCACCGGCGAGCCCTTGATGGCGGTGGTCGATGCGCAGTCATTCTGGGTGTATGGCTATTTCGAGGAAACCAAGCTGCCGCACGTGCGCGTGGGCGATCCGGCCGAGTTGCAGATGATGAGCGGCGAGCGTTTGCAAGGCCACGTCGAAAGCATCGCCCGCGGCATCTACGACCGCGACAACCCGCAAAGCCGCGAGCTGGTGGCCGACGTCAACCCGACCTTCAACTGGGTGCGTCTGGCCCAGCGGGTGCCGGTGCGGATTCAGATCGATGCCGTGCCGGAGGGTTTTCTGCTTGCCGCAGGGACGACCTGTACCGTGGTGGTACGCCCCCGCGACAGTTGAAGGCTGGCAATAGGCAAACCCGTCAGCCTTCGGCGACCGCCACCAGCACCGGCACCTGCACCCGGTCGATGACCTTGCTGCTCACCGACGGGTCGAGCAGCCGGCCCAGGCGTGACAGATGGCGGTGGCCCATGATGATCAGCTCGCAGTCCAGCACCTGGGCGCTGGCCACGATCACCTCCACGGGTTGACCCGGCTCAGTGCTGCCCACGCAGGTGAAGCCGGCCTCGCGCAGCGCCTGCAAGGCCTGCGCCATGGCCTGCTCGGCCTGGCGCTGTTCGTCGCAGGCTGCTGGGTACTGGTCGAGTTCCTCGGCGCTGAACAGCCCTGGGCTGCGGTGTACGGCAAAGCTGGGGTCGATCGCCAGCAGCACGTGCAGCTCATGCTCGTCCGGCCTGCAGTAACGCCGCGCCAGGGCAACGATAGCGGTGCGGGCGGGGGAGGCGTCGATGGCGATCAGGACCGTGCGGGGCATGGGCATTCCTTGGACGGGGAAGGGGGCGTGCGCATTGTCGGGCCTCGAAGGAGCCGGATAAATAGCCTGGCGTGCAACCGCAGGTTGTGTCTAGTGCACGTTTGCCAACTGCTAAGATCGATTTTTTTCCACTTCACCTTCGGACATTTCCATGCCGCTTCCCGACATGAACCTGCTGGTGGCGCTCGATGCATTGCTTGACGAGGGCAGTGTGGTCGGGGCCGCGCAGCGTATGAACCTGAGCCCGGCGGCGATGAGTCGCACCCTCGGACGCATCCGTGAAGCGTTGAACGACCCGATTCTGGTACGTGCCGGGCGCGGGCTGGTGCCAACGCCCCGCGCGCTGGCGTTGCGTGAACAGGTGAGTCAGCTGGTCGAGCAGGCTGGCGAGGTGTTTCGCAGCGGCGATGCGGTGGACCTGCCCACTCTGGAGCGTGCCTTCAACATCCGCACCAACGACTTGTTCATCGCGCTGTACGGCGCGCAATTGCTGCGCATGATGCACGAGCAGGCGCCGCGCACGGTGGTGCGTTTCGTGCCGGAAAGCGGCGACGACGATGCGGTATTGCGTGATGGACGCACTGATCTGATCATCAGCTCGACCATCGACCTGGGCCCGGAGATCAAGGTGCAGCGGCTGTTCCATACGCAATACATCGGCTTGGCGCGTGAGGATCATCCGATTTTCGACGGGGTCATCAGCCCGGAGCGCTTTGCCGCCTACCCGCACATCAGCGTGTCGCGACGCGGCCGCGCCAATGGCCCGATCGATGTCGAACTGGCGCCGTTTCGCGTGCAACGGCGCGTGGCGCTGATTACCCCAAGTTTTCATTCGGCGATGTTCTCGCTGCCCGATTCCGACCTGATCCTGCCGATGCCGGCGAACATCCTGGCCAGCGTGCGCAAGCTTGGCCTGCCATTACGCGCGTTCGACATTCCGTTGGCGTTAGAGCGGGTCACGGTCATGCAGGCCTGGCACCCGCGTTTTCACCATGACCCCGCTCACCGTTGGCTGCGCCAGACCCTCAAGGCGTGTTGCGAAGCGCAACCCTGATGCGTTTCAACGCACGGGGAGTATGTTGTCGATTGCGTTTGACGCAACTAAAAACTACCGATAAGTCAGTTTTCGTAAGTAATCGATGTTTCTAGACTTGCCAGCCTCAAATTTGTTGCTGGAGTTTTCTGGGCATGTCGCAGCCTTCCCCTACCTATGCCGCCGCTGGCCCCGCGCCCGTGGCGGCACCCGCGCAGGCAGCGTTCGGGGCAAGGGTAGTGGTCGGCTTGTTCGGTGTGTTGCTGGCGGTGTTGTGCGCGGGCCTGAATGAGGCGGTGACCAAACTGTCGCTGGCCGACATCCGCGGCGCCATGGGCATCGGCGCCGACGAAGGGGCCTGGCTGCTGGCGGTGTACAGCGCCGCAGCGGTTTCGGCGACGGCCGTGTCACCGTGGCTGGCGACGACCTTCTCTCTGCGGCGCTTCACCCTCTGCGCGATTGGCGCTTTTGCGCTGCTGGGGCTGCTGCAGCCGTTCGCGCCGAACCTGCACAGCCTGATGCTGCTGCGCATCCTCCAGGGCCTGGCAGCGGGCGCCTTGCCGCCGATGCTGATGAGCGTGGCGCTGCGCTTCCTGCCGCCGGGCATCAAGGTGTATGGCCTGGCCTGCTACGCGCTCACCGCGACCTTCGGGCCGAACCTGGCGACGCCGCTGGCGGGGCTCTGGACCGAATACGTCGGTTGGCAGTGGGCATTCTGGCAGATCGTCGCGCCTTCACTGCTGGCCTCGGCCTGCGTAGCCTGGGGGCTGCCGCAGGATCCGCTGCGCCTGGAGCGTTTCGCCCAGTTCAACTGGCGCGGCGTGCTACTGGGGCTGCCGGCGCTGAGCTGTCTGGTGCTGGGGCTGTCCCTGGGCGATCGCTGGGGCTGGTTCGATTCGCCGCTGATCAGCGTGCTACTGGGCGGCGGCGGTCTGCTGCTGGTGCTGTTCTTGTACAACGAGTGGTCCGAGCCGGTGCCGTTCTTCGACTTGCGCATGCTGGGCCGGCGCAACCTGATGTTCGCCCTGCTGACCTTGGCCGGGGTGTTGATCGTGTTGTCGGGTGTGGGCAGCGTGCCCTCCGCGTACCTCGCCCAGATCCATGGCTATCGCCCGGCGCAGACCAGTCCGCTGATGTTGCTGGTAGCACTGCCGCAGTTGCTGGCCCTGGCGCTGACTGCAGCGCTGTGCAACCTGCGTGCGGTGGATTGTCGCTGGGTGCTGGCAGCCGGTCTGGGCATGCTGGTGCTGTCGTGCCTGGGCAGCAGCACGTTGACCAGCCAATGGATTCGTGACGACTTCTACCCGTTCTACCTGTTGCAGGTGTTCGGCCAACCGATGGCGGTGCTGCCGTTGCTGTTGCTGTCGACCAATGGCATGAGCCCGCAACAGGGTCCGTTCGCCTCGGCCTGGTTCAACACTGTGCGCGGGCTTAGCGTGGTGGTGGCCGGGGCGCTGCTGGAGGCGCTCGGCACCTGGCGCCGGCATGCCCATTCCACCCATCTGGTGGACAGCCTGGGCAACGCACCGCTGCTCGACGATCACGCCGCCGGCCTGGCCCAGCGCATCCACGCCCAGGCCCTGGTGCTGACCTCGGCCGACCTCTACCTGGTGCTGGCCGGCGTCGGCCTTGCGCTGATCTGCCTGATTCCCATCATTCCTACACGGGTGTATCCGCCGCGCGCGGTGACCTGAGCCTGAGACTTCGCCGACATGAAAGACACGCGCAAGACCCTGATCATCGCCAGCGTACTGGCCGTGGCCGTACTGGCGGCCCTGGTCGGCCCCTGGCTGCTGGGCAGCGACCGCCGCCAAAGCACCAACGATGCTTATATCAGTGCCGACTACACGGTGGTCGCGCCGAAGGTGGCTGGATTCATCAAGGACGTTCGCGTCGAGGACAACCAGGCGGTCGAGGCCGGGCAGTTGCTCGCCACCCTGGATGACCGCGACTACCAGACCGCCCTCGACGCCGCCCAGGCCCGGCAACTGGTGGCCAAGGCTCAGCGCGACAACGCCCAGGCCACCCTCGAGCGGCAGAGCGCGGTGATCGCCCAGGCCCAGGCAGCGCTGCAGGCGGCCAAAGCCGAAGACGCCTTCGCCGAGCACGAAGTCGGCCGTTACCAGCGCCTGGCTGCGCAGGGTGCCGGCACCGTGCAGAACGCCCAGCAGGCGCGCAGCCGGGTCGAGCAGGCCCGGGCGCACCGCGCCGATGCCGACGCCGCGCTGCTGGCTGCACGCAAGCAGGTCGAGGTGCTCAAGGCGCAGTTGGCGGGTGCCGATGGTCAGCTCAAGCAGGCAGAAGCGGGCGTTGCCAAGGCACGCCTCGATCTGTCGTACACACGTATCAGCGCGCCGGTTGCCGGCATGGTCGGCGAGCGTGCAGTGCGCGCCGGCGCGTATGTCAGCCCCGGTACCCGCTTGCTGTCGGTGGTGCCGCTGGAGCAGGCCTTCGTGATCGGCAACTTCCTGGAAACCCAGTTGACCCATGTGCAGCCCGGCCAGCCGGTACAGATTCGCGTCGACAGCTTCGCCGGACACACCTTGCGCGGCCGTGTGCAGAGCATTGCCCCGGCCACCGGCGTGACCTTCGCCGCGGTCAAGCCGGACAACGCCACCGGCAACTTCACCAAGGTGGTGCAGCGGATTCCAGTGAAGATCGTCTTCGATGCCGACCAGCCCGCCTTGCAGCGTCTGCGCGTAGGGATGTCGGTGGAGGCATCGATCGACACCGGCGATGACGCCCTGGGCCGGCGCGAGGTCAGTGCGCGATGAAGGCGATGACGCGATGCAGCCCGCTGCTGCTGGCCATGGCGCTGGCCGGTTGCAGCCTGGGACCGGACTTTCACACGCCTGCGAGCACTGCCCCGGCGCAGTGGGCACAGCCCAAGGGCGATGCGGCGGCGAGTCGGGCCGAGGCCGAGCCGCTGCAGTTGCGCTGGTGGGACAGTTTCCACGACCCGCGGCTGAGCGCCCTTATCGAGCAGGTTGCGGCGCGTAACCTCGACCTGCAGATGGCCAGCGCGCGCATGCTGCAAAGCCGCGCGCTGCGCAGCACGGTGGCCGCCGAGCAGGCGCCGAACGTACGTGCCGATGCCGGTTACAGCCGCGCGCGCAACAGTGCCGAAGGCCTCAACGACCCCTCCGGCAATGCCGGCAAGGCCGCCTACAACCTGTGGCAGGGCGACTTGGCTGCAGGCTGGGAACTCGACCTCTGGGGCCGGGTACGGCGCCAGGTCGAGGCCGCTGACGCCAGCGTGCAGGTGGCCGAGAATGATCGCCGCGGCGTGCTGTTGAGCCTGCTGGCCGACACCGCCAGCGACTACATTCAACTGCGCGCGGTGCAGCGCACCTTGAGCGTTACCGAAGACAACCTGAAGCTGGCCCGGCACAGCCTGCGCTTGTCCCGTGGGCGCCAGGCAGAGGGCGTGGCCACGCGCCTGGATGTTGCCCAGGCCAGTGCCCAGGTCGCCTCCATCGAAGCCCGGCTGCCTGACCTGCAAGCGCGCCGCGACGAACTGATCAATGCGCTGAGCCTGCTCGCTGCCGAGCCGCCGGGCAGCCTGCACCGACAACTGCTGGCCCCCTGGGCACAACCTGAGCCACGCCAGCACCTGGGCATCGGCCTGCCATCGGAGTTGGCTGCGCGGCGTCCGGATATCCGCCAGGCCGAGGCGCGCCTGCATGCGGCGACTGCCAGTATCGGCATGGCCCAGGCCGATTTCTATCCGCGCATCACGCTGTCGGGCAGCGTCGGTTTCCAGGCCCTGCAACTGTCGGACTTGGGCAGTTGGGGGGCGCGACGCTTCGCCTTCGGACCGCAGCTTTCGCTGCCGTTGTTCGAAGGCGGGCGCTTGCGCGGCACGTTGCACCTGCGCCAAGCGCAGCAGCAGGAAGCGGCGCTCAACTACCGCAAGGTGGTGCTCGGCGCCTGGCACGAAATCGACGATCAACTGCGCCGCTACAACGCCAGCCAGGTGCGCCGCGAGCACCTCGCCGAGGCGGTGGAGGAAAACCGCATCGCCCTGCGCACTGCGCAGCAACAGTACGTCGAAGGGACGGTGGATTTTCTCAACGTGCTCAGCGTGCAGAGCGCGCTGCTGGCAAGCGAGGAGCAGTCGATCGATAGCCAGGCCGCAGTCGCGCAGGCTTTGGTAGGGCTGTACAAGGCGCTGGGTGGTGGCTGGCAGGCTTTCGAGGCCGAGCAGGGGGCCATGCCTGCGTCGCGGTCACAGCGGCCGCAGCAGGCCGAAGCGCTTGCGCAAGGCCCAGTCGAGCAGGCGCCGCGGCACTAGCCGGGCGAGCAAGGGCAGGGCGGTGCTGCCATTGCCCAGGCGCACCACGGCTGGCAGTGGGCGACGGCGGGCAGCGGCCAGCACGCCTTGAGCGAACACTGACGCTGAGGTGGGGCGGTCTTGCGAGGCGCGGGCGCGGGCACGAACCTGTTCACGCAGCGGCCACCAGGCCGATTCAGCCCGCAACACCTCTTCGGCGCCGCGCTGGGCGTGTGCGGCGAACTGCGAGGCGATGGCGCCTGGTTGCACCTGCATTACCGCGATGTCGAACGGCGCCAGTTCCAGGCGCAGCGCATCGCTCAAGGCATGCACGGCGGCTTTGGACGCGCAGTACACGCCTGCGAACGGGGTCACCAACACACCCGACACACTGCCGATGTTGATGACCGTGCCCTTGGCCTGGCGCAGCAAGGGGAACAGGGCGCGGGTGACCTCGACCACGGCGAACACGTTGGTGTCGAACTGCTGACGCAGGCCTTCGGCGCCGGCGTCGAGCACCGGTCCCATGGCACCATAGCCTGCGTTGTTGATCAGCAGGTCGAGCTGGCCGCTGTGGGCTTGCAGTTCCTCGGCCAGCTGCGCCAGCGCCTGGCGGTCATTGACGTCCAGCTTTCGTGCGGTGAAGCCGGCTTCACCCAAGCGCTCGACATCTTCGGCTTTGCGAGCAGTCGCCCATACCTCGTAGCCGGCATCGCGAAAGGTATCGGCCAAGGCGCGGCCGATGCCGCTGGAGCAGCCGGTGATGAGCACGTTGGGCATGGCGGTCAGCCTTCTGTCTGGGTAGGGACGGGACACGCTCAGTTGGCGAACGTGCCTTGCAGGTGTTCGGCGCGAAACTCCAGCGATTGTGCCCGGTAGCCGGCGCGCAACGGTGGCAACGGCAAGCAGTCGCGCCATTGCGCCCCGGCCTGCAGTTCGCCTGGGCCGCGATAGCGCGGCGCCGCGTAGGTGCTTTCTGCGAGGTTGACGGTGTCGCCGGGCGCATAAGCCGCGACGCGCCAGCGCAGCTCACTGAGCGGTACAGCGTTGCTGTTGTTCAGCTCGACCAGCAAGGTGCGGTCGGCCGGGCACTGCTCGGGGCTGTAGCTCAGGCGCAGGTCGAGGCGTGCCAGTTGCGAGGCTTCGCGATTGTCTTCCCACACCACGTAAAGCGCCACCAGACCCAAGCCGATGGCAGCCGCCAGCGACAGCGGCAGCGCCTTGCGCGGGTAGCGCAGCAGCAGAACCAACCAGGTGAGAATGAGCAGTGCGCCGATGAGCATGGTGGGCGGGCCTGGGAGTGAGCAGTGCCTGACATCCTAGCGGCAATTGGCGTTGGGCTCAAAACCTGGGCGCATCCTCGTTTAGCCATGGCACGGAAGGCCTGACCTGGTATTTCTGTCAGTTTCAACATGGTTCTGACGCTCTTAGGCTCAAGGCTCACATCAGCGCCGCGCGCTGGACAACGCGCTTGCGGGGCGATGAACCCTAGCTCAAGCAATCAATAGGCTGAACATGAACAAGACATCTGATACCGCACAAGCAACACAGGGCTTGATGACCGCCAGCATCGATGGCCAAGCATTCAAGGCTGTTCAGGTCGAATGGGACACGGTTGGAGGCGTGATTGGCTTAATCGACGATGACCATTTCATCTACCTGGGCTTTCCCAAGGACATCGAAAAGGGTGAGCACTCAATCGGCAAGGATGGGGTCCGCGCGTATGTCGGCGGGACGCATTCCGGAGAGGCAACGTCAGGGACGTTGATGTTGCAATCGGCAGGCACACCTGGCCGCAAAATGGAAGGCAAGTTCGATTTCGTGGCCAAGAGCGACCCAGAGAATGTCACTGTGACCGCGGGGCGGTTCACGGTCTCCGTCGGCGCTCGAACGGCTGGACAGGGTTCGGGCAGCGCATCGGCCAAGCTGGACGAGCCGCTTGAAGGTAATCTGGCCATCGAGGCTAAAACGATGGAATACAACGGCGAGCCGACTGCGCCGACTGCGCTGTTCGCCATGCAGACCAAGGACCTTCAGGGCGGCCTGCAGCGTTTTGGCGTGATTTTCATGCTGCGCTATGACGGTCAGGGTAAACCGTCGGTGGAATCGGGGTTCGTGGCCGTCGACTTTGCTGCGCTAATCACCTCAAAACCGGAGGTCACCTCGCTCAAGTGGGAACCAGGGAAGAGTCTTTCCTTCAAGTTCACCATGAGCTTCTCGTACAACAAAAAGGACTACAAGATTGAAGACGGCTCGCTGGATTTGACCTTCTGAGCCAACCAGGAGCCCTGCGGCGTCCGTCGTCCCGTCAGGGGCGATGGACGCCGCAGTGCCTCAAGCGTCGGCATTCTACTGAGGCGCCTGGTCGCGCAGGAATACCAGATGATCCTGCTTCGACTGCTCGGCACTGTAGTAATAACCGTGCACATCGAACTGCTGAAGCTGCTGCGGATCATCGATGCGGTTCTGGATCACGAAGCGGCTCATCATGCCGCGGGCTTTCTTGGCGTAGAAGCTGATGATCTTGTGCTGACCATTCTTCCAGTCCTTGAAATCCACATGGATGACCCGCGCTTTCAAGGCGCTGCGCTTCACCGCGCTGAAGTATTCGTTGCTGGCCAGGTTCAACAGCAGGTCGTCACCTTGTGCGGACAGCGCCTGGTTCAGCCATTCGCTGATGCGCGTGTCCCAGAAAGCATACAAATCCTTGCCGCGGGCATTGCTCAGCTTGGTACCCATCTCCAGGCGATAAGGCTGCATCAGATCGAGCGGGCGCAGCAGGCCGTAAAGCCCCGAGAGCATGCGCAGATGCTCCTGGGCGTAGCTGAAGTCGTCTTCGCTGAGGCTTTGCGCGTCGAGCCCTGTGTAGACGTCGCCCTTGAACGCCAGCAGCGCCTGCTTGGCGTTGTCCGTAGTGAAGGTTTCGCTCCAGCTGCCGAAGCGCGCGGCATTCAGGCCAGCAAGCTTGTCCGACAGATGCATCAGTTCGGCGATCTGCGCCGGGCTCAGTTCGCGCAGTTGCTCGATCAAGACCTCAGAGTGTTCCAGATGCTGCGGCAGGGTGAAGCGCTCGGTGGCCGGCGGGGTTTCGTAGTCGAGGGTTTTGGCGGGGGAAATCACCGTCAGCATGGGGTCGGCTCCTGGAGTTGATCGGGCGATTCTACGGGCGCTGCCCGCAAGCTCCAACCTATGCGCGTGATAGGCGCTGACCATGGCCGGGCCAGACGCTATAGTGCCGACACTACCTTTTACCGGAGTGTCGCCCGTGCGCCTTGCCCTGGTGGTCTTCGCCGGCCTGCTGAGTCTGGCCGCACAGGCCGCACCGCCTTCGCCCTACGTCAGCCTCGAGCGCAACCTGTGGCCCGAGCAACTGGACAGCCCGGTGCTGTTCGATGTCGCTTCGCGCGCCGAGATTCTTTCGTTCGCCCGCGCGTTGCACGAAAGCGAACGGCTCGATGACACCGCTCTGGCCACGCGACTTGGCCTGCGCCAGATCGACCTGCCGATGATTCGCGCCGTGCGCGCCCGCTTGTGGCAGCGTCTGTGGGAGAACTTCCAGCAGGCTCGGCAGAGCTGCGAGCAGGATGCCTCATTCTGCTTTCCGCTCGACAGCATGGCCGAACTCCGCGCACGTGCCGCGGTGTTCGCCGAGGAAGTGGGCGAGTTCTACAGCCCCTGGGTCGAGCCGAGTTACGCGTTCCATCAACGCTATCTCGATGAACTGCTGCGCAAGGCCGCGCTGTTCGCCAGCAGTCCCAACGAAATCCAGCGCCTTTCGGCAACCGAGCGCACGGGCGATGAGCTCAATGACCGCGTGTTTCTGCTGACCTTCGTCGGTGGCCCGGGACCTGCTGCTGGCAGTACCGATCGCCTCACCGACTACTTGCGTAGCCAACAGGTGCAAGGCACCTTCTTCGTGCTCGGCACGCGTTTGCAACAGCGGCGCGACAGCGCAGCGGGCAGCCCGCTGCGTGAGGTCTATGCCGGGCAGTGCGTGGGCATTCAGGGCTGGGAGTATCGATCCCATGCGCTATGGCAAGGTTGGCAGGAGTCGCTGCGCCGCAGCCAGGCGCGGGTGCAGGCCGAGTTGCCCGAGCAGTACGTGCCGCTGTTCCGTCCGCCCTATGGGCAACGACGCGCTGATGGTGAGGCATTCATGCGCAATCAGGGCTTGCAGGTAGCGTTGTGGGACATCGACGCCCAGGACGATGGCCCGCTTGGCAGTGAAGAATCGGCGCAGCGGGTACTGACCTTGATGCTGCTCTGGCGCAAGGGCGTGATCCAGTTCCACGACAGCCTGCCGAAAGCGCAGGTGGCCGTGGAAACCTTGCTGCAGAGCACGGCGCAGAGCGGTTTGGGTTGGGAGGATTGTCAGACCTACGGCGCCCTGCGCGAGTGATCGCAGGAGCGCCTGACCTTTCACTGTAGTCGCCCGGGCAGAGGCTGCAAGGCAAGTGAGTCGATCGGAAAAATAAACTTCACCCAAGCGTAAAATTACTTTTTTCCGTAATACGTTTTGCGGTATGAAAGAAGCAGACAGCCGAATCCTGCAGCACAGGTGGCGTCATCCAGGCCCTCCTAGCCAGGTGCGCTCCCCGCCCGTAACGACGCGGATACGGGGAGAACGGCGGTCAATCTGCAGCGCAGCGGTACGCGCTACGTGGCTTCGATATAAGGTGACCGAGTATGGATGACCAAGGACGCACCCCTTCCTCCAGCAAGCCAATCCTCTATGTCCTCGATACCAATGTCCTGATTCACGACCCCAACGCATTACTCAACTTCGAGGAGCACCACGTCGCCCTGCCGATGACGGTGCTGGAGGAACTCGACAAGCTCAAGACAGGCAAGCAGTCGATTGCCGCCGATTGTCGCCAGGCCATTCGCCTGATCGACCAGACCCTGGGTGATGCCTCGCCCAGCGCGGTCGAGCGGGGCGTGCCGATTCAGCGTGGCAAAAGCGGGCCGAAAGGTTTCCTGTCGATTCTGATGAGCCAGCGCAACGAACCCAATCGCCTGCTGCCCGAGCACCTCAACGACAACATCATCATCAACCAGTTGCTCGAACTGCGGGCCACCCGCGCCGATCTTGACGTGGTGCTGGTCACCAAAGACATCAACATGCGCCTCAAGGCGCGCGCCTGCGGCATTGCCGCCGAGGACTACAGCACCGACCAGTTGGTCGACGATGTCTCGCTGCTGTCCAAGGGCTATCACTCGGTGAGCGGCTCGTTCTGGGATCGGGTAAGCAAGGTCGATACCCGCCAGGAACGTGGTCGTACCTGGCATCGGGTGCAACTGGCCGAACCGTTGCAGGCGGTGCACATCAATGAGTTCATTATCGACGAGCAAGGCTTCGTCGGCTGGATCAAGGGCGCACGCGATGGCGAACTGCTGTTGCTCGACCTGCACCAGGAGCCGTTGCTGCACCAGGAAGCCTGGGGCCTGAAACCCCGCGACATTCACCAGAGCCTGGCCTTGCTGGCGTTGCTCGACCCGGACATCCATCTGGTCAACCTTACCGGCGCTGCCGGCTCGGGCAAGACCATCCTGGCCCTGGCGGCGGCGATCGAACAGACCATGGTCAGCAAACGCTACCGGCGCATCATCGCCACCCGCAGCGTGCAGGGGCTCGATCAGGAAATCGGCTTCCTGCCGGGTACCGAGGCAGAAAAGATGGAGCCTTGGCTGGGCGCCATCACCGACAACCTCGAAGCCTTGCACATGGATGACGAAAGCACTCACGGCAGTGTCGAGTACATTCTCGAGCGCGTCCCGCTGCAGTTCAAGTCGCTCAACTACATTCGCGGTCGCAGCTTCCAGCAAAGCCTGATCCTCATCGATGAATGCCAGAACCTCACTCCACACCAGATGAAGACCATCATCACCCGTGCTGGCGCTGGCTCCAAAGTGGTCTGCCTGGGCAACCTGGCGCAGATCGATACGCCTTACCTGTCCGCCACAAGCTCGGGCCTGACCTACCTCACCGAGCGCTTCAAGGACTTCCCCCACGGCGTGCACATCACCCTGCAAGGGGTGCCGCGCTCGGTACTGGCCGAGTACGCCGAGTCGCATCTGTAAGTCATCTGTTCGGGCGGTTCGCCGCCCGATCATTTCCCTGCGCAACGCGACCCATGGCGTTACACTCGACGCTCCCTTCACAGGAGCAGAGCAGTGCTGACACACCTTGATTCCCAGGGACGGGCCAACATGGTCGACGTCACTGAAAAAGCCGTCACCGCCCGCGAAGCAGTGGCCCAGGCGCGGGTACGCATGTTGCCGCAGACCCTGCGCATGATCGTCGATGGCGAGCATCCTAAAGGCGATGTGTTCGCCGTGGCGCGCATCGCTGGCATCCAGGCCGCGAAGAAAACCAGCGACCTGATCCCCCTGTGCCATCCGCTGATGCTGACCAGTGTCAAGGTCGAACTGCGCGCCGAGGGTGAGGACGCCGTGCAGATCCTGGCGCGCTGCAAGCTGGCCGGACAGACCGGCGTGGAAATGGAAGCGCTGACTGCCGCCAGCGTTGCCGCACTGACGATCTACGACATGTGCAAGGCGGTGGACAAAGGCATGGTCATCGAGCAGGTGCGCTTGCTGGAGAAGCGCGGCGGCAAGAGCGGCGACTTCCAGGCGCAGGCGCAATGAAGCTGCAAGTGGTGTATTTCGCCCGTTATCGCGAGGCACTGGGGCTGGATGGCGAGGTAGTGGAAGGCGACTTCAAGGTGCTCGACGATGTGCGCCAGGCGTTGCTCGAGCGTGGCCAGGGTTACGCCGTGCTCGCCGAACAGAACCTGATGTGCGCGCGCAACCAGGAGCTGTGCCGGCTCACCGAGGCGCTGGCAGAGGGCGACGAAGTGGCCTTCTTCCCGCCTGTGACGGGGGGTTGAGCATGGCCATCCGTGTGCAGGCGCAGCCGTTCGATGCCGGGCAGGAGGTCAATGCCATGCATGCGGCCAATGTCGGCGTTGGGGCGGTGGTGGCGTTCGTCGGCTACGTGCGTGACTTCAATGACGGCCGCGAAGTGGCGGGGATGTTCCTTGAGCACTATCCGGGCATGACCGAAAAGGCCCTGAACAAGATCTTGGTCCAGGCCCAGCAGCGCTGGCCGTTGCTCAGGGTCGAGGTGCTGCACCGCATCGGCGCGTTGCAACCGGGCGAGCCGATCGTCTTCGTCGGCATCGCCAGCGCCCACCGTCAGGCTGCGTTCGATGCCTGCAATTTCGTCATGGACTACCTGAAAACCCAGGCGCCGTTCTGGAAAAAAGAGTCCACCGAACTCGGCCCGCGTTGGGTCGAGGGTCGGCAGAGCGATCAGGACGCGGCTGAGCGTTGGTGAGAAGGGGCGCAGTTCAAGCCGCTGTGGAGCGAACCGTGTTCAGTAGGGCCGCTTTGCGGCCTATCGAGGCTGAAGCCGCTACAGCCATTTGTCGGGCTTGAGCAGCTTACTGCCCTTTGCGCGGCACCGGCTTGAGCAATGCTTCAGGCGGCATTTCACAGCTGATCTTGCGTCCCAGCAGTTGTTCGATGCCAGGCAACTGGTAGGAGTCGTCTTCGCCGGCAAAGCTGATCGACACGCCGTTGCTGCCGGCACGGCCGGTACGCCCGATACGGTGCACGTAGTCGTCCGGATCTTCCGGCAGGGTGAAGTTGATGACGTGGCTGATGCCATCGATGTGGATGCCGCGGCCGGCGACATCGGTTGCCACCAGCACCGTCACCCGACCTTCGCGGAAGTTTTCCAGGGTGCGAATGCGCTTGTGCTGCGGTACGTCGCCAGACAGCTGCGCGGCGTTGATGCCATCGCGCACCAGGCGTTCTTCGATGCGCCGCACTTCATCCTTGCGGTTGGCGAAGACCATCACCCGCTGCCAGTTGTTCTGTGTCACCAGGTTGTACAGCAGCTTGTACTTGTCACTGCCGGCCACGGCGTAGACGTGCTGTTCCACGGTTTCACTGGCCACATTCTCCGGCTCGATTTCGACGATGGCAGGGTTGGTGGTCCACTGCTTGGCGAGGTTCATCACATCGTCGGTGAAGGTGGCGGAGAACAGCAGGGTCTGACGCTCGGATTTGGGTGGCGTCTGCCGGATGATCTGTCGCACCTGGGGAATGAAGCCCATGTCGAGCATGCGGTCGGCTTCATCCAGCACCATCACTTCGACCATGTCCAGGTGCACTTCGCCGCGTTGCTGGAAGTCCAGCAGACGCCCAGGCGTGGCCACCAGAATGTCACAATGACGGGCTTCCAGGCTTTTGAGCTGTTTGTCGAAATCCATGCCGCCGACGAAGGTCATGACGTTCAGGCCGCTGTACTTGGTCAGCGCCGCGGCATCCTTGGCGATCTGCACCACCAGCTCGCGCGTTGGGGCGATGATCAGCGCGCGCGGCTCGCCCATGTAGCGCTCCTTGGGTGGAGGCGTCTGTTGCAGCTGGGCGATGATGGAAATCAGGAAGGCTGCGGTCTTGCCGGTGCCGGTCTGTGCCCGGCCGATGGCATCCTGGCCGCGCAGGGTGTAGCCCAGGACCTGGGCCTGGATCGGCGTGCAGTACGGGAAACCCAGGTCGTGGATGGCGTGCATCAGCTCGTTGGACAGTTTGAAATCATGGAAGCGGGTCTTGCCTTCCTGCGCTTCGACCACGAAGTCTTCAGGCTTCCACAATGACGCCTGCGGCTTGGGCTTGCGCTCACGGCGCGGCTTGCTGTTGGAGGCGGCCTGCTGGCGCGGGCCTGGCTCAGGCTGTGGTGAAGGCGGTGGCGTGCCGACGGCCGGAGCCTCGAAGGACTGCGCGATGGAGGGCGCCGGCACAGCGACTGCGGGCGGCGGAGTGACCACGGGGGCTGGGGTAGCGGCGGCCTGGGCGGCGGCGTCTTCCTTGCCGAATAGTTTCTTGAGTGCCTTGAGCACGGTCGTCTCATCAACTGATTAAGGAATGTACGCCGGGCAGTGTAAAGCAAGAACTGCGCACGGCGTAGCGTGGTGCGCCGACTACTCCAAATGGCTGCTCGCTCAGCGCAGCCGTGCGACCAGCCAGTTCAATATGTTTTGAACCTCTTCGTTGAGCACTTCATGCTCCATTGGATACTCCTGCCAGCTGGCATCGACACCCCAGTGCTTGAGGTGCTCGAAGGCGGTGCGGCCCATGGATGGAATCACCACCGGATCGTTTACCCCGTGCAGGCACAGGGCTGGCGTACGCTGCTGGCAGGCGCTGAGCTGATGTTCGTCGCTGAAGGTCGGGGCGTAGGTCGACAAGGCCAGCACCCCGCCGAGTGCCTCCTGCCATTTCACATAGGCGGTGTGCAAGACCACTGCGCCTCCCTGGGAAAAACCGGCGAGAAATACGCGGGTCAGGTCGATGCCCTTGCTGCGCTCGGCTTCGATCAGGGCGATGACCTGCTCGGCCGATTGCTCCAGCTGCGCTTCATCGATGGCGCGCGCTGGGCTCATGGCCTTGATGTCGTACCAGCTGGGCATGGCATAGCCGCCGTTGATGGTCACTGGCTGGGTCGGCGCCTGGGGCATGACGAAGCGGGTGCTGTGCAGGTGCGCCTGCAACGCTTCGGCAACCGGTAGGAAGTCGTAACGGTCGGCTCCCAGGCCATGCAACCAGATCACACAGGCATCGGCGGTGTTCTGTGGCTCGAGAATCAACGGGTCGGTCATGGCTGCTCCAATGAAGTGCGGGCCTGCCTTTGTCGGTGCATGGCACCAGGCAGGGGTATGAATGGCTGAAGAGAATCGCGCAACATCAGACGTTTTGCCACTTCAATCGCCCGCACGCCAGGGGCAGAGCCGAAGGGGCCGCTTGCCGGCCCCCGTTGGAAGTCACTTCTCGTCTTTCTTGACCACCGGCGCCGGTGGTGGACGCAGGCCCACTGCGGCGATCAGCTTGAGCTGCTTGCCATTGCGCATCACCTCGATGGCGACCTTGTTGTTCGGCCTGATGCGCGCCACCTGGTTCATCGACTTGCGGCCGTCGCCGGCCGGCTCGCCATTGATGCTCAGAATCACATCGCCCACCTGCAAGCCCGCTCGAGCTGCCGGCCCCTCGCGGAAAATGCCGGCCACGACGATACCCGGACGGCCTTTGAGGCCGAAGGATTCGGCCAGCTCCTGGCTTAGCGGTTGCACTTCGATGCCCAGCCAGCCACGGATCACCTGGCCATGCTCGATGATCGATTTCATCACCTCCAGCGCCAGCTTGACCGGGATGGCGAAGCCGATGCCCTGGGAGCCGCCAGACTTGGAGAAGATCGCGGTATTGATACCGGTAAGGTTGCCATTGGCATCGACCAGCGCGCCACCGGAGTTGCCGGGGTTGATCGCCGCGTCGGTCTGGATGAAGTCTTCGTAGTTGTTCAAGCCCAGCTGATTGCGGCCGGTGGCGCTGATGATGCCCATGGTGACGGTCTGGCCGACGCCGAACGGGTTGCCGATGGCCAGCGACACATCACCGATGCGCAAGGTGTCGGAACGACCGATGGTGATGGCGGGCAGGTTCTTCAGATCGATCTTGAGCACGGCAAGGTCGGTTTCCGGGTCGCTGCCGATGACCCGCGCCAGGGTTTCCCGACCATCCTTGAGCGCCACCACGATCTGGTCGGCCCCGCTGGTCACATGGTTGTTGGTCAGCAGGTAGCCTTCCGGGCTCATGATCACCGCCGAGCCCAGGCTCGATTCCCAGCGCCGCTGCTTGGGCAGGTTGTCGCCGAAGAAGCGGCGGAACTGCGGGTCTTCGAACAGCGGGTGGGCGGCGTTCTTGTTCACCACCTTGGTGGTGTAGAGGTTGACCACCGCAGGCGCGGCGAGGGTCACCGCGTCGGCGTAGGAGACCGGGCCTTGCACCACTTGGGTGGTTTGCGGCGCCTGTTGCAGATTGACATCCTGGCTGGGCAGGCCCACCCATTGGGGGAAGCGCTGAATGACCAGCAGGGCGATCAGGACCCCGGTGAGAAGGGGCCAGCCAACGTAACGCAAAGCCTTGAGCATCGAACGAATCCTGGGAGAAGGGGCCGCCGCCGAGGAAATGGCGCGGGCCCGCAAGCGATCAAACAGACAGCCTCGAGCGGCGTCGGCCGGCGGTTTCCCCGCGTCGGCAGGCGGCTCATAATGGCCGGCATTATACGGGCGTTGCGCCCGCTGCAACCGCTGATTCGAAGGAGTTTTTCCATGGCCGTCGCTCTCCAGACACTGGTCGCCGAAGCCGAGCGTTACCTCGCCAGTGCGAAGATTCACGACTACTGCCCCAATGGCCTGCAGGTCGAGGGGCGCGCGCAGGTCCGGCGTATCGTCAGTGGCGTTACCGCCAGCCAGGCCCTGCTGGATGCGGCAGTCGAGGCTGACGCCGACCTGATCCTGGTCCATCACGGTTACTTCTGGAAGGGTGAAAACCCTTGCATCACCGGCATGAAGCGACGCCGTTTGAGCACGCTGCTCAGTCACGACATCAGCCTGCTGGCCTTCCACCTGCCACTGGACGTGCATCCTGAGGTGGGCAACAACGTGCAACTGGCGCGGCTGCTGGACATCACCGTGGAAGGCCCGCTCGACCCCACCGATGCCCGCGTGGTCGGATTGCTCGGCTCTTTGCCCGAGCCGTTGTCGCCGCGTGATTTCGCCCGTCGCGTGCACGAGGCACTGGGGCGTGAGCCGCTGCTGGTCGAGGGCGAGCAGATGATCCGCCGGGTCGGCTGGTGCACGGGCGGCGGTCAGGGCTACATCGACCAGGCGATTGCGGCCGGGGTCGATCTGTTCATCAGCGGCGAGGCCTCCGAACAGACCTTCCACAGCGCCAGGGAAAACGGCATCAGCTTCATCGCCGCGGGGCATCACGCCACCGAGCGATATGGCGTGCAGGCGTTGGGTGATTACCTGGCTCGGCGCTTTGCCGTCGAACACCTGTTCATCGACTGTCCCAATCCGGTATGAGGGCTGGCCGGCGTGGGCGGTAGAAGGCCAAACCGGCAGTCATATGGATAGATTGTTTCGATCTATCCAGCGCTCTAAATAGAATCAGTCGCTGTGATAAAGTGGCTCGCTCGAACACGGCCCGCTGGCCGTCCATAAGATCGTTTTTCGTGAGTAGCCATGGTCGACAAACTGACGCACTTGAAACAGCTGGAGGCGGAAAGCATCCACATCATCCGCGAGGTGGCCGCCGAGTTCGACAACCCGGTCATGCTGTATTCGATCGGCAAGGACTCTGCCGTCATGCTGCACCTGGCGCGCAAAGCCTTCTTCCCGGGCAAGCTGCCGTTTCCGGTCATGCATGTCGACACCCAGTGGAAATTCCAGGAGATGTACCGCTTCCGCGACAAGATGGTCGAGGAAATGGGTCTGGACCTGATCACCCACGTCAACCCCGAGGGTGTGGCGCAGGGCATCAATCCATTCACCCACGGCAGCTCCAAGCACACCGACATCATGAAGACCCAGGGCCTGAAGCAGGCGCTGGACAAGCACGGCTTCGACGCCGCCTTCGGCGGTGCGCGCCGCGATGAAGAGAAGTCCCGCGCCAAGGAGCGCGTCTACTCGTTCCGCGACAGCAAGCACCGCTGGGACCCGAAAAACCAGCGCCCCGAGCTGTGGAACGTCTACAACGGCAAGGTCAACAAGGGCGAGTCGATTCGCGTGTTCCCGCTGTCGAACTGGACCGAGCTGGACATCTGGCAGTACATCTACCTCGAAGGTATCCCGATCGTGCCGCTGTACTTCGCCGCCGAGCGTGAAGTGATCGAGAAGAACGGCACCCTGATCATGATTGACGACGAGCGCATCCTCGAGCACCTGAGCGAGGAAGAAAAAGCCCGCATCGTCAAGAAGAAGGTGCGTTTCCGTACCCTGGGCTGCTACCCGCTGACAGGCGCTGTCGAATCGGAAGCCGAAACGCTCACCGACATCATTCAGGAAATGCTCCTGACGCGCACCTCAGAGCGCCAGGGCCGCGTCATCGACCACGATGGCGCAGGCTCCATGGAAGACAAGAAACGTCAGGGTTATTTCTAAGCTTCGAGTTACAAGTGGCAAGCTGCAGGACAGAGGCGTTGCGAGTAGCGTCTGTGCCGTGCGGATTGCCACCTGCTCTGCGGGTGCTCATGGAGGCTCGCAGTGGATTTCGAGAAATTGTTGGTGTGGCAAAGGGGCAAGAAGCTTGCGGTCGAGATGTATCGGGCTTTCGCGCATTGCCGGGATTTGGGCTTCAAGTCTCAACTGACACGCGCAGCCGTTTCCGTCCCGGCGAACATCGCTGAGGGAATGGAACGGCGCAGTGAACGTGAGAAGGCCTGGTTTCTCAGTGTCGCGAAAGCCCCGTGTGCCGAGTTGCGCACCCATCTGATCATCGCAGCAGAGATCGGCTATCTACCCGTCGAGCCGGCCGACAATTGGATTAATGAAACCCGCGAGCTATCCAGAATGCTCGCAGGGTTGATCAACAGAATTTCTAACTAGCTGTACGCCGACAAGCTTGCCGCTTGAAGCCAACAGCTTGGAGCTTGAATGAAATGAGTCACCAATCCGATCTGATCAGCGAGGACATCCTCGCCTACCTGGCTCAGCACGAGCGTAAAGAACTGCTGCGTTTCCTCACCTGCGGCAACGTCGACGATGGCAAGAGCACCCTGATCGGGCGCCTGCTGCATGACTCCAAGATGATCTACGAGGACCACCTCGAGGCCATCACCCGTGATTCGAAAAAATCCGGTACCACCGGTGAAGAGGTCGACCTGGCGCTGCTGGTCGATGGTCTACAAGCCGAGCGCGAGCAGGGCATCACCATCGATGTCGCCTATCGCTACTTCTCCACCGCCAAGCGCAAGTTCATCATCGCCGACACCCCGGGCCACGAGCAGTACACCCGCAACATGGCCACCGGTGCCTCCACCTGCGACCTGGCGATCATCCTCGTCGATGCCCGCTACGGCGTGCAGACCCAGACTCGCCGGCACAGCTTCATCGCCTCGCTGCTGGGCATCAAGCACATCGTCGTCGCGGTCAACAAGATGGACCTCAAGGGCTTCGACGAAGGCGTCTTCGAGTCGATCAAGGCCGATTACCTCGATTTCGCCGAGCGCATCAACCTGCAACCGTCGAGCCTGTACTTCGTGCCCATGTCGGCGCTCAAGGGCGACAACGTGGTCAACCGCAGCGAGCGTTCGCCGTGGTACACCGGCCCTGCACTGATGGAAATCCTCGAAAGCGTGGAAGTGGCGGCCGACCGCAATTTCACCGATCTGCGCTTCCCGGTGCAATACGTCAACCGGCCGAACCTGAACTTCCGCGGCTTCGCCGGCACCCTGGCCAGCGGCATCGTGCACAAGGGTGACGAAGTGGTCGTGCTGCCTTCGGGCAAGAGCAGCCGGGTCAAGTCCATCGTCACCTACGAGGGTGAACTGGAAAGTGCAGGCCCCGGCCAGGCCGTGACCCTGACCATGGAAGATGAAATCGACATCTCCCGTGGCGACCTGCTGGTGCATGCCGACAACGTCCCGCCAGTCACCGACCAGTTCGACGCGATGCTGGTGTGGATGGCCGAAGAACCCATGCTGCCGGGCAAGAAATACGACATCAAACGTGCCACCAGCTACGTGCCGGGCTCGATTGCCAGCATCGTGCACAAGGTCGACGTCAACACCCTCGCAGAGGGGCCGGCCAGTGCTCTGGAGCTGAACGAGATCGGCCGGGTCAAGGTAGCGCTGGACGCTTCCATCGCCCTGGATGGCTACGACAGCAACCGCACCACTGGCGCGTTCATCGTCATCGACCGCCTGACCAACGGCACCGTCGGTGCCGGCATGATCATCGCATCGCCTGTGTTGCCGCACGGCAGCACCGGCCAGCACGGCAAGGCCGCGCATGTGTCCACCGAAGAGCGCGCCCTGCGCTTGGGTCAGCAACCGGCCACCGTCCTGTTCAGCGGCCTGTCCGGCGCTGGCAAGAGCACGCTGGCCTATGCCGTCGAGCGCAAGCTGTTCGACATGGGCCGTGCGGTGTACGTACTCGACGGGCAGAACCTGCGTCACGACCTGAACAAGGGCCTGCCGCAAGACCGCGCCGGACGCACCGAGAACTGGCGCCGCGCCGCCCATGTGGCGCGTCAGTTCAACGAAGCCGGCCTGCTGACCCTGGCCGCGTTCGTCGCCCCGGATGCCGAAGGCCGCGAACAGGCCAAGGCGCTGATCGGCAATGATCGCCTGCTGACCGTCTACGTCCAGGCTTCGCCGCTGGCCTGCCGCGCCCGCGACCCGCAAGGGCTGTATGCGGCCGCTGGCGACAACATCCCTGGCGAAAGCTTCCCGTACGACGTGCCGCTGGATGCCGATGTGGTGATCGACACTCAGAGCACCAGCGTCGAAGAGGGTGTGAAGCAGGTGCTGGACGCCTTGCGCCGCCGCGGTGCGATCTAACCGCGGCTGATCGACGAAAACCCCGCCTCGGCGGGGTTTTCGCTTTTAAGGCGGCAAGCGCAGGAAACCGACGCCGTGTTCATTTCCTCGCCTGTGGTAGCGGAACCTTGTCTCGCTGCTTGACCGCCTTGAAGGAAAAGCTCGAGTAGATCTCCTTCACCCCGGGCAACCTTTGCAGCACTTCCCGGGCGAACTCGCCAAATGACTCCAGGTCAGTCGCCAGCACTTCCAGGAGGAAGTCGTAGCGCCCGGAAATATGGTGGCAGGCAATGATTTCGGGTATTTCCGCCAGACGTTGCTCGAAGGCCTGGGCAACGTCCTTGCCGTGTGAGTCCATCATGATGCTGACGAACGCGGTCACCCCGTAGCCCAGCGCCTTGGGTGAGAGGGTCGCCTGATAGCCAGTGATATAGCCCTGTTCTTCGAGTGCCTTGACCCGTCGCCAGCAAGGCGAGGTGGTGAGCGACACCTGCTCGGCGAGTTCGCTGATGGTCAGGCGTGCGTTCGCCTGCAAGGCGCTCAGCAGAATCAGGTCAGTGCGGTCCAGGGGTGGGGGCATGGCGTGCCTTTCTGAGTTGCTCAATGGCCAATCGGTTGCTCAAGCAGCGCAAACATGCGGTACAAAACAGCAAGAATCACGCTGTGGCTGGGCATAAGCTTAGAACAAACCTCCAGAGGTGCCTGCCATGGACAATTCCACTCACACCCAAGGCTTTTCCACCCGGGCCATTCACCACGGCTACGATCCCATGTCCCACGGCGGCGCGCTGATTGCGCCGATCTACCAGACTTCAACCTACGCTTTCCCCTCTGCCGAATACGGCGCTGCCTGCTTTGCCGGCGAAGCCGACGGGCATGTCTACAGCCGCATCTCCAACCCGACCCTGGCACTGCTGGAGCAGCGCATGGCTTCGCTCGAAGGGGGTGAGGCGGGCCTGGCGCTGGCATCGGGCATGGGCGCGATCAGCGCGACGTTGTGGACGCTGCTGCGTCCGGGCGACGAACTGCTGGTGGGCACCACCGTGTACGGCTGCACCTTCGCCTTCATGCACCACGGCATCGGTGAGTTCGGCGTAAAGGTGCGGCATGTCGACCTCAATGACCTCGACGCCCTGCGCGCGGCCATCACCCCGAAGACGCGGATGATCTACTTCGAAACACCGGCCAACCCCACCATGCGTCTGGTCGATATCGCGGCGGTCACCGGTGTGGCACGCGAGCATGGCATCACCGTGGTGGTGGACAGCACCTACTGCACCCCCTATCTGCAACGGCCCCTGGCGCTGGGCGCCGACTTGGTGCTGCATTCGGCCACCAAGTACCTGAGCGGCCACGGCGATATCACGGCGGGTCTGGTGATCGGCAACAGGACGCTGATCGACAGGATTCGTCTGCAAGGCCTGAAAGACCTCACCGGTGCGGTGCTTTCACCCCATGATGCGTCGCTGTTGATGCGCGGCATCAAGACCCTGGCCCTGCGCATGGAGCGCCATTGCCGCAATGCCCTGCAGGTCGCCCAGTTTCTTCAGCGCCAGCCGGCGGTAGAGGTGCTGCACTACCCGGGTCTGCCCTCGTTCCCGCAGCATGAGCTGGCCACCCGGCAGATGCGTCTGCCGGGTGGCATGCTGGCGTTCGAGATGCGCGGCGGCCTGGCGGCGGGTCGGCAGTTCATGAACGCACTCCAGCTGTTCAGCCGCGCGGTGAGCCTGGGCGATGCCGAATCCCTGGCCCAGCATCCGGCAAGCATGACCCACAGCAGCTACACGGCCCAGGAGCGGGCGGCCCATGGCATCTCCGAGGGGTTGGTACGGCTGTCGGTAGGACTGGAGGACATCGATGACTTGCTGGCTGACCTCGCCCAGGCACTTGCCACCGTCGAGTGATGGCCAGGCAGCAGGCATGAAAAAGGCCGCGTCAGCGGCCTTGTTCGGTGTAGCGATCAGTGCTTCAAACCGTAGCTCTCATCGAGCATGCCGGGTGAGTTCGGCGCTTTCGGCGCGTAGTCGAGTGGCACTTCGGCGCTGTCGCGCGGCGGGGTCAGGCGATCGCGGTGCGGCTGCGGTGCGTCGGAGTGCAGGGCGGCGAGCAGGCGCTGACGGGTCAGATCGTCCAGTGCCAGGCGGTCGGCGCCTTCGGCCAGGTGATCCTGAACGTCCTGATAGCTTTGGGTCAGGCGCTTGACCAGGGTGGCGGTGCTGTTGAAGTGGGTCACCACCTCGTTCTGATAATTGTCGAAACGCTGCTGGATATCGTCCAGCTGACGTTGCGTGCTGTTCGGTGCTGCGTGGGGCAGCAGGCGGGCAGCGACAAAGCCGGCGACGACGCCGACCACCAGTGCCAGGGTCGGCAACAACCAAACAAGGAGCGAGAGTTCCACGAGTCCTTCCTCTATAAACGGCTTTGCTTTACGTTAACGGCTCAGACCTGCGCTGTATATACCGCGAGCGATCGCAACTATCCCAGAACAGACATCCTCAGCTAGACGAATCGACCCATTCCCGGGTCACGGAGTACTGCCTTGCTTGTCCGCGAAACCCCTTGCTTCATCGATGGCCCCAGCGGGCCGCTGGAAGCGTTGTACCTTGATGTCGCCGATGCCCGTGGCCTGGTGCTGATCTGCCACCCCAATCCCGTGCAGGGCGGCACCATGCTCAACAAGGTGGTTTCGACCCTGCAGCGCACCGCTCGCGATGCCGGTTACAGCACCTTGCGCTTCAACTACCGCGGCGTCGGGCAAAGTGCTGGCAGCCATGACATGGGCGCTGGCGAAGTGGACGACAGCGAGGCGGTCGCCCAGTGGATGCGCCAGCAACACCCCCAACTGCCATTAGTGCTGATGGGCTTTTCCTTCGGCGGCTTCGTCGCGGCAAGCCTGGCCGGTCGGCTGGAGCGGGCCGGCAGCGAGGTCGAGCAACTGTTCATGATCGCGCCCGCGGTGATGCGCCTGACCGAGCAGTTTCCCCTGCCGCAGCACTGCCAACTGAGCGTGGTGCAACCGGATGCTGACGAAGTGGTGGACCCACAGCTGGTCTACCAATGGTCTGAAACGCTTTCGCGCCCGCACGAGCTGCTGAAAGTGGCAGAATGCGGACACTTCTTCCATGGCAAGCTGACCGATCTCAAGGATCTGTTGCTGCCGCGCCTCTCGAAATGAGCCAAGCCTGATCAAGCGATAATCATGACTACGCGCATCCTTACCGGCATCACCACCACCGGCACCCCGCACCTGGGCAATTTTGCCGGCGCCATTGGCCCGGCCATCCGCGCCAGCCAGCAGCCTGGCGTCGATTCGTTCTATTTCCTCGCCGACTACCACGCCCTGATCAAATGCGACGACCCGCAGCGCATTCAGCGCTCGCGCCTGGAAATCGCTGCCACCTGGCTGGCCGGTGGCCTGGATGCCGACAAGGTCACGTTCTATCGCCAGTCCGACATCCCCGAAATTCCTGAGCTGACCTGGCTGCTGACCTGCGTTGCCGCCAAGGGCCTGCTCAATCGCGCCCATGCCTACAAGGCCTCGGTGGACAAGAACGTCGAGAACGGTGAAGACCCGGATGCCGGTGTCAGCATGGGCCTGTTCAGCTATCCGGTGCTGATGGCTGCCGACATCCTCATGTTCAATGCGCACAAGGTGCCGGTTGGCCGTGACCAGATCCAGCACGTGGAAATGGCACGGGACATCGGCCAGCGCTTCAACCACCTGTTCGGCAAGGGTCAGGAGTACTTCACTCTGCCCGAAGCGGTCATCGAAGAGAGCGTGGCGACCTTGCCTGGCCTGGATGGGCGCAAGATGTCCAAGAGCTACGACAACACCATCCCGCTGTTCTCCAATGCCAAGGACCTCAAGGACGCCATCTCGCGCATCGTCACCGACTCGCGCGCACCTGGCGAGGCGAAAGACCCGGACAACGCCCACCTGTTCACCCTCTACCAGGCCTTCGCTACCCAGAATGACGCCCAGGCGTTCCGCGACGATCTGCTGCAAGGGCTGGGTTGGGGCGAGGCCAAGCAGCGTCTGTTCCAGCTGCTCGACGGGCAACTGGCTGCGCCGCGCGAGCGTTACCAGCAACTGCTGGCACGCCCGGCCGACCTCGAGGACATCCTCCTGGCCGGCGCTGCCAAGGCACGCAAGGTCGCTACGCCCTTCCTCGAGCAACTGCGCGAAGCGGTAGGCCTGCGCTCGTTCCGCAGCATCGCCCAGGCCAGCGCCGAATCGAGCAAGAAGACGGTGAAGGCCGCGCGCTTCGTCAGCTTCCGTGACGATGACGGCAGTTTCCGTTTCCGCCTGCTGGCCGCCGACGGCGAGCAACTGCTGCTCTCGCGCAGCTTTGCCGATGGCAAGGGTGCCGGTGCAGTGAGCAAGCAGTTGCAGCAAGGTGGCGCGCCCGACATTCGTGTAGAGGGGCTCAGCTTCGGCCTCTGGCTCGAAGATGACGAAGTCGCCAAAGGTGGCCTGTTCACCGACGCAGCTGACCGTGATGCAGCCATCGAGCGTCTGCGCAAAGCGCTTGAGCCAGTGCAGGCCTGAGGCAGATTGACGCAAGTCCGATTGCCAACGCGCAGGGCCGTCGCTACAGTGACGGCCCGGTTTTGTGACCTCGCCAACGACTTATGACGCCTCTAGAACGATATCAAGCAGATCTCAAACGTCCCGACTTCTTCCATGATGCGGCGCAGGAAACTGCGGTGCGGCATCTACAGCGTCTGTATGACGACCTGCTGGCGGCGCAAGGCAACAAACCGGGCATGCTCGGCAAACTGTTTGGGCGCAAGGAGCAGGCTCCGGTCAAGGGGTTGTACTTCTGGGGCGGGGTAGGGCGCGGCAAAACCTACCTGGTCGACACGTTCTTCGATGCGCTGCCGTTCGAGCAGAAAATGCGCACGCACTTCCACCGCTTCATGAAGCGTGTGCACGAAGAAATGAAAACCCTCAAAGGCGAGAAGAACCCGCTGACGGTGATCGCCAAGCGCTTCTCCAGCGAAGCCCGGGTCATCTGCTTCGACGAGTTTTTCGTTTCCGACATCACCGATGCCATGATTCTCGGCACGTTGATGGAAGAGCTGTTCAAGAACGGTGTGACCCTGGTCGCGACCTCCAACATCGTGCCGGACGGTCTGTACAAGGATGGCCTGCAGCGTGCGCGCTTCCTGCCCGCAATCGCCATGATCAAGCAGCACACCGAAGTGGTGAACGTCGACAGCGGCGTCGACTACCGTTTGCGCCACCTCGAGCAAGCCGAGCTGTTCCACTACCCGCTGAACGAGGCCGCCCAGGCCAGCATGCAGCAGAGCTTCAAGGCGCTTACCCCCGATTGCACTCAGGCGGTCGAGAACGACGTGCTGGTGATCGAGAACCGCGAGATTCATGCCCTGCGCACCTGTGAAGATGTCGCCTGGTTCGACTTCCGCGCCCTGTGCGATGGTCCCCGCAGCCAGAACGACTACATCGAGCTGGGCAAGATTTTCCATGCTGTGCTGCTGAGCAACGTCGAACAGATGAGCGTCACCACCGACGACATCGCCCGGCGTTTCATCAACATGGTCGACGAGTTCTACGACCGTAACGTCAAGCTGATCATCTCTGCCGAGGTCGAGCTCAAAGACCTGTACACCGGTGGACGGCTAAGCTTCGAGTTCCAGCGTACCCTCAGCCGTTTGCTGGAAATGCAGTCCCACGAGTTCCTCGCTCGGGCGCACAAGCCCTGAGGGCAGTTGCGAGCTTTTAGCTGCAAGCTTGTAGCTACAAGCGACAAGAAAAAGCCAGAGCAGACCTCATCTGCCCTGGCTTTTTGCTTTTGCTTTTGCTTTTGCTTTTGCTTTTGCTTTTGCTTTTGCTTTTGCTTTTGCTTTTGCTTTTGCTTTTGCTTTTGCTTTTGCTTTTGCTTTTGCTTTTGCTTTTGCTTTTGCTTTTGCTTTTGCTTTTGCTTTTGCTTTTGCTTGCAGCTTCAAGCTCACAACTAGTCGCTGCTCCTAGCCGCTGCTCTCCTGCTGGAACTGTTGGCGATACTGGTTGGGCGACAGCTCTGTGTGCTGACGGAACAGGCGGGCGAAGAAGCTGGCGTCGTCGTAGCCCACTTCGTAGCTGATGGTCTTGATGCTCTTGCGGGTGCTGGAAAGCAGGCCTTTGGCCGTTTCGATGCGCAGGCGTTGCAGGTAGTGCAACGGTTTGTCGCCGGTCGCGCCCTGGAAGCGGCGCATGAAGTTGCGAATGCTCATGCCATGGTTGCGGGCAACGTCCTCGAAGCGGAACTTGTCGGCGAAGTGCTCTTCCAGCCAGTGCTGGATCTGCAGGATCAGCAGGTCCTGGTGCAGTTTCTGCCCGCCAAAGCCCATGCGTCCGGGGGTGTAGTTGCGCTGCACCTCATAGAGAATGTCGCGAGCCACGGCGCGGGCCACGTTGGCGCCGCAGAAGCGTTCGATCAGGTAGATGTACAGGTCGCAGGCGGATGTGGTGCCACCGGCGCAGTACAGGTTGTCGGCATCGGTGAGGTGCTTGTCCTGGTTCAGCCGTACCCTAGGAAAACGCTCGGCAAAGCTATTGAAAAAGCGCCAGTAGGTGGTCGCTTCCTTGCCGTCGAGCAATCCCGCTTCGGCCAGCCAGAACACCCCGCTGGCCTCGCCACACAGGACCGCGCCGCGGGCATGCTGCTCGCGCAGCCAGGGCAGCACCTGCGGTGCGCGCGTGAGCAGGCTGTCGAAGTCGTCCCAGAAGGCCGGCAGGATGATCACGTCGGTATCGTCCAGACCGCCATCGACCGGTATGCGCACATTGCTGAAACTGTCCACAGGCTGGCCGTCAGGGCTGACCAGGCAAATCTCGAACATCGGCTGCAGGCTCAGGCCCAGTTGCCGGCTGTAGCGCAGACTGGCCAGGTGGAAGAAATCCTTGGCCTGCATGAGGGTGAAGGCGAACACGTTGTCGGTCGCCAGAATGCTGACGCGCCGTAACGTAGAGCTGGCTTGAATGGGCATCATCGTCGTTGTTCTTATAAGGGAGAGTGGACAAGTGCTGGCTGGATCGTCTTAGCTTTTCTCCGTGCTGTCCAGCCTTGGCAAGCTGCGCGGGGCCGCCAGGCGGCCCCGGCGGGGTCATGGTGCAGGATTGGGCTGTTGCTGATGAACCGCTTCGAGGGCGGCGAGCAGTTCTTCGCTGAGCGTCAGGGCAGCGCTGTCGAGGTTGCTCTGCAACTGCTCCAAGGAAGTGGCGCCAATGATATTGCTGGTCACGAACGGCTACCGGGTGACGAACGCCAGGGCCATCTGCGCCGGGTCCAGGCCGTGCTCGCGGGCCAACTGCACATAGCGACTGCACGCCTGCACGGTTTGCGGATTGGAGTAGCGGGCAAAGCGGCTGAACAGGGTCAGGCGCGCATCGGCCGGACGAGCGCCGTTCTCGTATTTGCCCGAGAGCATGCCGAACGCCAAGGGCGAGTAGGCCAGCAAGCCGCACTGTTCGCGAATGGCAACTTCCGCCAGGCCGACCTCGAAGCTGCGATTGAGCAGGTTGTAGGGGTTCTGAATCGACACCGCACGCGGCCAGCCGCGGCTATCGGCCAGTTGCAGAAACTTCATGGTGCCCCATGGCGTTTCATTGGACAGGCCGATATGGCGGATCTTGCCGGCACGCACTTGCTCATCCAGCACTTCCAGGGTTTCTTCGATGGGCGTGAACAGGTCGTTGGGCAGGTGCCGGTAGCCGAGCTTGCCGAAGAAATTGGTGTTGCGTTCTGGCCAATGCAGTTGGTAGAGATCGATGTAGTCGGTCCGTAGACGCTTCAGGCTCT
Source organism: Pseudomonas cremoricolorata (assembly GCF_000759535.1). NCBI lineage: Bacteria > Pseudomonadati > Pseudomonadota > Gammaproteobacteria > Pseudomonadales > Pseudomonadaceae > Pseudomonas > Pseudomonas cremoricolorata. The sequence continues at coordinate 2,274,539 of NZ_CP009455.1, forward strand.
CGTTCAGGGCTGCAACGATGTGCTGGCGGTTGTGCCTGAGTTGGCCATCGCGAATGTGGCTGATGCCGTTGCCGGGCCCTGCAACTTTACTGGCGAGCACCCAGTGTTGGCGCTCGCGCTGGCCTTGCCGAGCAAACCAGTCGCCGATGATGCGCTCGGTGGCCGCGTAGGTTTCCGGGCGGGGCGGCACCGGATACATCTCGGCGGTGTCGATGAAGTTGACCCCAGCATCGCGGGCCAGGGCGATCTGCTCGAAGGCCTGTGCCGGGTCGTTCTGCTCGCCCCAGGTCATGGTGCCCAGACACAGGGCGCTGACATTCAGGTCGGTACGGCCGAGCTTGCGGTATTCCATGACGCGTTCACTCCTCGAATAGATCGATGATCATCGAATCAGGTTGATATTCTCTGCGCAATCTGGATAATTACGCGCCTTCGTGCGCTGCGGAAGTGATGCACCGCGTTGCACGAGAAACCTTGCCGAATCTGGACGCGCCGACCCGAGCCCCCTATAGCGTCCGCATGCGGCTGCGCGCTTGACTTGTCAAGCGATGCACTAACCAGTAAGATTCGCCGTCTTAATTTTCGCTGGGCGGCCTCTGAGGCTTTAGAGAATGAAAACTTTTACTGCTAAACCGGAAACAGTAACGCGCGACTGGTTCGTAGTCGACGCCGCTGGCCAGACCCTGGGTCGTCTGTCCACTGAAATCGCTCGTCGTCTGCGTGGCAAGCACAAGGCAGAATACACTCCTCACGTTGACACCGGCGACTACATCGTCGTCATCAACGCCGAGCAGGTACGTGTCACTGGTGCCAAAGCTTCGGACAAAATGTACTACTCCCACTCCGGCTTCCCGGGCGGTATCAAGGAAATCAACTTCGAGAAGTTGATCGCCAAGGCCCCCGAGCGCGTGATCGAGACCGCGGTCAAAGGCATGCTGCCTAAGAACCCGCTGGGTCGCGACATGTACCGCAAGCTGAAAGTGTACGCGGGTGCTACTCACCCACACACTGCTCAGCAGCCTCAAGAACTGAAGATCTAACGGGATAGTTCATTATGTCGGCGACTCAAAACTACGGCACTGGCCGTCGCAAGACCGCAACCGCTCGCGTGTTCCTGCGTCCAGGTACTGGCAACATCTCCATCAACAACCGTCCTCTGGACACCTTCTTCGGTCGCGAAACTGCCCGCATGGTCGTTCGCCAGCCGCTGGAGCTGACCGAGAACCTCGAGAAGTTCGACATCTACGTCACCGTTGCTGGTGGTGGTGTTAGCGGTCAGGCTGGTGCGATCCGTCACGGTATCACCCGCGCTCTGATGGAATACGACGAAGGCCTGCGCGCTGCTCTGCGTCGTGCTGGCTACGTCACCCGCGACGCTCGTGAAGTCGAGCGTAAGAAAGTGGGTCTGCGTAAAGCGCGTAAGCGTCCTCAGTACTCCAAGCGTTAATTTCGCTTCGGCAGTCGAAAAAAGCCCGGTTCTCAGGAACCGGGCTTTTTTTATGTCGCCAACTAACCTCCCCCATGCCCATGCACTCCCTCCTTATAGACGCAGATCAAGCAATGCGAGGGTTGCTGCCGCCGCGCCGCTAATCACCTTGTCACTGTGTGGATTTGTTTCTTACCATGGCGGCCAATTTTTGGTGCCACAGACATTACCTAAGTAGATGCCTGTCGTAGCAGGCCGTGAACGCTGATGGGGAGAGGACTGAATGAGTAATGACGGCGTCAATGCAGGGCGGCGCCGCTTCCTTGTAGCTGCCACATCCGTGGTGGGTGCAGCGGGGGCAGTGGGAGCTGCGGTACCGTTCGTGGGGTCGTGGTTCCCCAGCGCCAAGGCCAAGGCCGCCGGCGCACCAGTGAAAGTCAACATTGCCAAGGTCGAGCCAGGCCAGCAGATGGTCGCCGAGTGGCGGGGCCAGCCGGTATTCATCGTGCGGCGAACGGCGGAAATCCTCGGCAATCTGAAGAAGATCGAAGGCGATCTTTCCGACCCGTCCTCGAAGGCGTCGGATCAGCCGGCCTATGTCGATCCGCAGGTCCGCTCGATCAAACCGGAAATCCTGATTCTGGTCGGGCTGTGTACTCATCTCGGTTGCTCACCGACGTTCCGCCCTGAGGTCGCGCCGGTCGATCTTGGTCCCAAATGGGTCGGTGGCTACTTCTGCCCGTGCCACGGTTCGCACTACGACATGGCCGGCCGCGTCTACAAATCGCAACCCGCCCCGCTCAATTTGCCCGTCCCGCCCCATGCCTATGAGTCGGACGACATCATCGTCATTGGCGTCGATCAGGAGAACGCATGATGAGCAAGTTCATGGAGTGGATCGATGCACGCTTCCCCGCCACGAAGATGTGGGAAGACCACCTGGCCAAATACTACGCACCGAAGAATTTCAACTTCCTGTATTTCTTCGGTTCGTTGGCGCTGTTGGTGCTGGTCAACCAGATCGTCACCGGTGTGTGGTTGACCATGAGTTTCACCCCTTCGGCCGAAGAGGCATTCGCCTCGGTCGAGTACATCATGCGTGACGTCGAATACGGCTGGATTCTGCGCTACCTGCACTCCACCGGCGCGTCGGCATTCTTCATCGTCGTCTACCTGCATATGTTCCGCGGCCTGCTGTATGGCTCTTACCAAAAACCGCGCGAGCTGGTGTGGCTGTTCGGCATGCTGATCTACCTGGCGCTGATGGCCGAAGCGTTCATGGGCTACCTGCTGCCGTGGGGGCAGATGTCGTACTGGGGCGCCCAGGTGATCATCTCGCTGTTCGGCGCCATCCCCGTTATTGGTGACGACCTGACCCAGTGGATTCGCGGCGATTACCTGATCTCGGGTATCACCCTGAACCGCTTCTTCGCACTGCATGTCGTGGCGCTGCCAATCGTCATCCTCGGGCTGGTGGTGCTGCACATCCTGGCGTTGCATGAAGTGGGTTCGAACAACCCGGACGGTATCGATATCAAGAAGCACAAGGATGAAAACGGTATTCCGCTCGACGGCATTCCTTTCCATCCCTACTACACCGTCAAGGACATCGTCGGTGTTGTGGTCTTCCTCTTCGTGTTCTGCTCGGTGGTGTTCTTCTTCCCGGAAATGGGTGGCTATTTCCTCGAAAAGCCCAACTTTGAGCAAGCCAACGCGTTCAAGACACCTGAGCACATTGCGCCGGTCTGGTACTTCACCCCGTTCTACGCAATTCTGCGCGCCGTGCCAGACAAACTGATGGGTGTGATCGCCATGGGCGCAGCCATCGCGGTGCTGTTCGTTCTGCCCTGGCTGGACCGCAGTCCGGTGCGCTCGATGCGTTACAAGGGCTGGTTGAGCAAGGTCTTCCTGCTGGTGTTCTGTGTGTCCTTCGTGATTCTGGGCGTCCTCGGGGTATTGGCGCCGACGACGGGAAGGACCTTGCTCTCGCAGATCTGCACCTTCCTGTACTTCGCCTACTTCCTGCTGATGCCGTTCTACACCCGGCTCGAAAAGACAAAACCGGTTCCGGAAAGGGTGACTGGCTGATGAAAAAGCTGATTGCTGTACTGTTATTGGCCGTGATGCCTACCTTCGTGCTGGCCGCTGAACATGGCGTTGAACTGGACAAGGTCGATATCGACCTGGCCGACAAGCCTGCCTTGCAAGATGGGGCCCGTACCTTCGCCAACTATTGCATGGGCTGTCACAGTGCCAAGTTCCAGCGCTACGAGCGAGTGGCTGACGACCTGGGTATTCCCCACGACGTGATGCTCGACAACCTGGTGTTCACCGGTGCCAAGATCGGCGACCACATGAAGATCGGCATGCAGCCCCAGGATGCCAAGACCTGGTTCGGCGCCGCGCCCCCAGACCTCACCCTGGTCGCGAGGGTGCGTGGCGAAGACTGGCTCTACAGCTACCTGCGCAGCTTCTACGCAGATCCTTCGCGCCCCTATGGCGTCAACAACAAAGTGTTCCCCAACGTCGGTATGCCCAATGTGCTGGTCGGGCTGCAGGGCAATCAGGTGATTGGCTGCAAGCAGGTGCAGACGGTGGTCGATGGCAAGAAGCAGTTCGATCCGTTGACCGGCAGCCCGTTGACCCATGAAGCGTGCGATCAGCTGACCGTCGAGCCGAATTCCGGTACCCTGACGACCGAGCAGTTCGACGAGAAGGTCAAGAATCTCGTGGCTTTCCTGGCCTACTCGGCCAACCCAGTCAAGCTGGAGAGTCAGCGCATCGGCACCTACGTGTTGCTGTACTTGGCGTTCTTCTTCGTGTTCGCTTACTTGCTCAAGCGTGAATACTGGAAGGACGTGCACTGACCTCACAGTCACTTCTGGAGGTTGAACGCGCCCCGCGGCGTCCTGGTCCTGACCAGTACGCCGCGGGGCGCGTTTGCGTTTATGGTTTTATCCGCATTGCGATGCGAGGAGGCACTTCATGGCGGTGACCAATCGGTTGGCCTGCTACTCGGACCCGGCTGATCACTACTCACATCGGGTTCGCCTTGTGCTCGCGGAGAAAGGCGTCAATGTGCAGATCATCGATGTCGATGTCGCGCGCATACCGCCCAAGCTGGCGGAAGTGAATCCCTACGCCAGCCTGCCGACCCTGGTCGATCGGGACCTGGCTTTGTATGAGCCTTCGGTGATCATGGAATACCTCGAAGAGCGTTACCCACATCCGCCGCTCATGCCGGTGTATCCGGTAGCGCGTGGAAATACCCGTTTGCTCATGCACAGGATTCAACGAGACTGGTGTTCGCTGGCTGATGTGATTCTCGATGCGCGCAACGCTGAGGCGGCCCGTGACGAGGCGCGCAAGGCCCTGCGTGAGAGCCTGATCGGCGTGTCGGCCCTGTTCGGCGAATTCGCCTGCTTCATGAGCGAGGAGCAAAGCCTGGTCGACTGCTGTCTATTGCCCATACTATGGCGATTGCCGACCATGGGTATCGAATTACCGCGGCAGGCAAAGCCGCTGCTGGATTACATGGAGCGACAGTTCGCCCGTCCTTCTTTCCAGACGAGCCTGTCATCCGTTGAACGCGAAATACGCAATAGTTAAGGAGCCGGTGATGAACTCCAGTCGCCCCTATCTGGTAAGAGCGCTGTACGAGTGGATCGTCGACAACGATTGCACGCCCCACATGCTGGTGAACGCCGAATATCCGGCGGTCCAGGTACCCGACGGTTTTGCCAGTGATGGTCAGATCGTCCTCAACATATCGCCAAGCGCTGTGCGAAACCTGCACATGGATAATGACGCGGTGAGTTTCGAAGGCCGTTTCGGCGGCGTTGCCCACAGCCTGTATGTGCCCAGTGGCGCTATTCTGGGCATCTACGCTCGGGAAAACGGTCAGGGCATGGTCTTCGAGCTGGAGCCGGTGGATGAAGGCGATGAGCTGCTGGACGCTGAAGACATCGATGGCGATGACTCGCCGGACGACGGTGGGCAGCCGCCACGGCCCAGCGGTCGGCCGAGTCTGAAGGTGGTCAAGTAACTAAAAAGGCGATCCTGAAGGATCGCCTTTTTATTGAATGCCGCGCTGGTTCAGTCGATGTACTCGAACAGCTTGACGATCTTCTGTACGCCAGAGACACCTTGCACAACGTTGGTCGCGGCAGCAGCCTCACCCTTGGTGACCAGGCCCAGCAGGTAGACGATACCATTCTCGGTAATGACCTTGATTCGCGAACTTGGCACGTTCACGTCAGCCAGCATTTGTGTCTTGATCTTGGTGGTGAGCCAGGCATCGTTGTTGCGGGCCAGGATCGAGGAGGGCTGCATGACCTGCAATTCATTGTGCACCCGCTTGACCCGTTGTACCTGGCTGGCGGTTTCCTCGGCCAGGCTCTTGAGGTCGGCGCGCGGGGTCTGGCCGGCCAGAAGCACCACGCCGTTATAGCTGCTGACGACGATGTGCGAGCCTTTGTCGAGGTCAGGGCTGGCCTTGGAAATGTTCACCGAGGCTTTGGTTTCGATCAGCGAGTCGTCGATCTTGCTGCCGATGGTGCGCGTGCCGCGATCGTCGTCAATCGGTGAATTGCGCGATGACGAAACGATTGAGCTGCAGCCCGAAAGCCCCAGACACAAGGTGATGGCCATCAGGCCTAGACGCTTGGAAATCATTCTTCACTCCCGAACAGTTGGCTGTCGATCAGGTCGCACAGGCAGTGGATGGCCAGCAGGTGAACCTCCTGGATACGGGCAGTCACCTGGGACGGCACGCGAATTTCCACATCCTCCGGCAAAAGCAGTGAAGCCATGCCGCCACCGTCGCGCCCGGTCAGGGCTACGACAATCATTTCTCGATCATGTGCGGCCTGAATTGCTTGAATCACGTTGGCCGAGTTACCGCTGGTCGAAATTGCCAGAAGCACATCGCCAGGTTGTCCCAGGGCACGGATCTGCTTGGAAAATACCTCGTTGTAGCTGTAATCGTTGGCGATGGAGGTGAGGGTGGAGCTGTCGGTTGTGAGCGCGATGGCCGGCAGGCTGGGGCGTTCGCGCTCGAAGCGGTTGAGCAGCTCCGAGGAGAAATGTTGCGCATCGCCGGCCGAGCCGCCATTGCCGCAGGCGAGCATCTTGCCCTCGTTGAGCAGCGCGTTGACCATGACCAGGCTGGCGTGCTCGATATGCGGTGCCAGGACGTCCATCGCCTGTTGCTTGGTATCGATACTGGCCTGGAACAGCCGGCAAATTCGGGATTGCATGTCCATCGGGTGTGACCTTAAGAGGGGCGGTGGCCGGCGCGGAGCGCAACCAGGGCCTGCCCGCGAAACATAGAGCGAATGATCGATTCGGGTTCAGCAGTCGAAGGCGTTTTTCAGCCATTGCAAGGGTTCGCCGGCGTGGTCACTGCCTTGAAGCGCGACGACATCGAAGCGACAGGGGTGATTGGCCCAGCAGGCGTGCCGTTGCAGAAACACCGTAGCGGCAAGCGCAAGTCGCTGTTGCTTGCGGTAATCGACACTACCTGCGGCGCCGCCGAAGCTGGCGTGCAACCGGTAGCGGACTTCGACGAATACTACTGTATTGGCGTCGAGCATGACCAGATCAAGCTCGCCGCCACGGCATCGCCAGTTGCGCGCAATCAGGGTCAGGCCAAGTCCCTGAAGGTGTTCGAGGACATGATCTTCGGCCATCCTGCCGGCGCGTGCTGGCGATGCGCTCATCAGCGCGGCGTATCGGGCAGACGCTTGACCTGACCGCTGGCAAACTCGGCCCATGGCAACTGGCGTTCGATGCGCTGGCTCTGGTTGATGCTCAAACTGCCGGACAAGCCTTCGATACGACTGTCAGGCAAAGCCTTGAGCTGGCCGAGGCGAGGGGCCAGGCCATAGGCATCGACGCCCATGGCATACAGTCGGCCCAGGCTTCCAGCGGCCTGTGGCCACTGTTGAACGACCTGCTGACGAAGCGGGTTGTTGCTGTCGAGCAGCCATGGTGTCTCACAGAAACGAATGCCGTTCATGTCGTTGTACTGATTGACGTCACCGCTGGCACTGTAGAGGTTGGACGTGGCGTACACCGGAAGATCGCCCGCGTACTGGAAGTTCAGTGTGGGCTTGATCTGCTGGGCCTGCTGTGGGGTCGCTGCAAGGAACAGGAAGTCACTGTCCTGGCGGCGCGAAGGTTGCGCGGCGACATCGCCGCCTACGGTTTCCTGCAGGCTCTTGGCTCGGCCTTCGCTCTGGCGCAGCTTCAACAGATCGGCGATCTGCTGGGCCAGGGCGACGGGCTGGGCGATACGCTCTGCGGCCAGAAGCGTGCCGCCGTTGCTTTCCCAATCCTGGCGGAAGGCAGCCAGGACGCGATCACCCCACTCGCCGCTCGGCACCATGGCCACAGCGCGGACCAGCCCGTCGGCACGGGCACGGCGCGATACTTCGCGGGCTTCATCCTCGGCGGCCAGGCCGAACTGGAACAACTGGGGCGGCGCTTTCTGGCCTGCGTCGGCGTAGTTCATCGCCAGCGTGGGAAGGGGTAGTTGCGCCATCGCGGCCAGTTGCTTGACCAGCGGCTTTTCCAGCGGACCGACGACCATCTGCGCGCCGGCGGCCTGGGCCTGACGGTAGAAGTCGTCCAGCGAGGTGATTTTCGAGCTGTCGTACACCTGTATGTCAGGTGTCGGCTGGCCTGACTGCTGGGCTTGCAGGTGGGCAGCCATGAACCCGTCACGCAGGGCGCGGGCCACATTGGCGAGCGGGCCTTCCTGGGGCAGCAGCAGGGCGATTTTGGTCAGCGGTTCGCTGGTCAGCTCCTTGAGCTTGGCCAACGGCTCGGGCAGCTTGACCGCGGCAGGGTGATCGGGATTCTGCTTGCGCCAGGCGTCGATCGCCGCCTGCTGTTGTTCCAGGGTGCCGGCACGTTTGAGCGCCAGTGCCAGGCTGGTCCAGCCCGACACGACAGGATTGGCGGCAGGCTGCAGCTGCTCGGCGGGCAGCGCGGCAACCAGGGCCCAGATGGTGTTCTGGTTGGCATCAGCGGCCTGGCCGCTGAGCAGTGGCGCGAGCAGCACGCGCTGCTCGACGGCGGCAAGTTGCTGACCATCGGCCTCCAATGCGGCGCTGTGGACCGTGTACGTGCGCACTTGCTGCGCCTCGGGCAGTTCGCCCAGGCGTTGCAGGCTAGGGTGCTGCAATGCCTTCAGCGCGGCCTTGGGCTGATTGCGGTTCATGGCCAGCTCGGCGGCCAGGGTGCTGGCGAACACTTGCTGGGCAGGTTTCAGCGCATCGAGCGAGACCTGCTCGAGAATGCGTGCCGCACGGGGTAGATCCTTTTGCTGGTAAGCCATGTCCGCGGCGCTCAGACGCAGCGAAGCCGCCTCGGCTGCAGACTTGCTGGAGTCGGCGCGCTCGAGCAGTTGCTCGATGCTGGCGTCCGGCGTGCGCGGCAGTTCGCCCAGGCTGGATGAGGGCGAGCTGGCGCACGCTGCGAGCAGTGCAGCGAGGCAGAAGGCTGAGAACAGCCGCAGGCAAGCGGTCATGGAAGGGTCCTGTTACGAGGTCAAGGTGGAAGCGATTGTACCCAAGCACCCGCCGCGGCGCGATGCTACCGGCGCTGACGCCTTACTATAGGTCGGCCTGGGTATTTCGCGGCTGAAGATCGTTGCTCGTCATTACCGGCGCTCGGGCTACAATGCCCGCTTTGATCTGGATGAGCAGGTGTTTGAGTGACTGACGATGCAGGGGTTCCCAAGTCCGCCAAGGGCAGGTTGTACGTGGTGGCCACACCCATCGGCAACCTCGATGACGTGAGTGCGCGGGCCCTGAAGGTGCTGGCTGACGTCGCGCTCATCGCTGCCGAGGACACTCGGCATTCGATTCGTCTGATGCAGCATTTCGGTATCACCACTGCGCTGGCGGCCTGCCATGAACACAACGAACGCGATGAAGGCGGGCGCTTCCTGGGGCGTTTGCTGGCAGGGGATGACGTGGCACTGGTGTCCGATGCCGGCACGCCGCTGATCAGCGACCCTGGCTATCACCTGGTGCGCCAGGCCCGTGCTGCCGGTATCGAAGTGGTGCCTGTGCCGGGTGCCTGTGCATTGATCGCGGCGCTCTCGGCTGCCGGCCTGCCGTCTGATCGCTTCATCTTCGAAGGCTTCCTGCCGGCCAAGGCGGTGGCGCGTCGCGGGCGTCTGGGCCAGCTCAAGGAAGAGCCGCGCACCCTGATCTTCTATGAGGCGCCGCACCGGATTCTGGAATGCCTGGAAGACATGCGCAGCGTCTTTGGCGAGGACCGGCCGGCGGTGCTGGCACGGGAAATCAGCAAGACGTTCGAAACCATCAAGAGCCTGCCGCTCGATCAGCTGTGCAGTTTCGTCGCAGGCGACAGTAATCAGCAACGCGGGGAGTGCGTGGTGCTGGTGGGCGGGTGGGTCGCGCCCGTGGGCGATGAGCAGATAGACAGTGAAGCGCAGCGCGTGCTTGGCCTGCTGCTGGCGGAAATGCCGCTCAAGAAAGCCGCTGCACTGGCCGCTGAAATCACTGGAGTGCGCAAGAACTTGCTCTACCAGTTCGCTCTGGAACTGCAAAAAGACAAGTAGTGGCATTACGATATTGTTTAACGATGTTGCTTGTTCTTGAGCGGCGCTGCCGTTACCCTTGGCGGCGGAGAGTCGGTTGGACAGTCGCTGCCTTCTTTTGTTCCGCAAAAGAGGGGGGAGGAAAGTCCGGGCTCCGCAGGGCAGAGTGCCAGGTAACGCCTGGGAGGCGCGAGCCTACGGAAAGTGCCACAGAAAATAACCGCCTAAGCGCTTCGGCGCCGGTAAGGGTGAAAAGGTGCGGTAAGAGCGCACCGCACGTCTGGCAACAGTTCGTGGCTAGGTAAACCCCACTCGGAGCAAGACCAAATAGGGTTCCTTAAGGCGTGGCCCGCGTCGGAACCGGGTAGGTTGCTAAAGGCGTCCAGTGATGGCCGTCGTAGAGGAATGACTGTCCTCGACAGAACCCGGCTTACAGACCGACTCTCCACCTCATTTCCCTCGCTTGCAAACCATGGCAGAAGCCCTCTGCTAATGCCGAAAAAATCTTAGTCTTAATAAACAACATTAACTATGCGCTGTAGGCGTATGAGTTGTGTTGCTTTTTAAGATCCGTTGCCTCCCCCTGTGCTTCTTCCCTCTTCTTTTTGTGCGCTAAATCGCCTTGCTCTAAGGGTTTTCCGCGTGAACGTGCCTTGACGGTGCAGCGGGCGGATTCCTATAGTGTGCGCGAGTGGCGAAAAGTGGGAGTAAGTGGGTTTTTTGCCACCATCTAGCCAACATTTTGGGGAATCACAGTCGTGTTTCGCGGAGCCAACGCCGTCAGCCTGGATGCCAAAGGCAGGCTCGCCATGCCGAGTCGGTATCGCGACGAGCTGGATTCGCGTTGCAACGGCCAACTGATCGTCACGATCGACGCCGTAGACAAGTGTTTGTGCGTCTACCCGCTCGATGAGTGGGAGCAAATAGAAGCCAAGTTGCGCGCATTGCCGTCCTTGCGTGAAGAAAACCGCCGCCTTCAGCGCCTGCTGATCGGCAATGCGGTTGATCTGGAGCTCGATGGCAGTGGGCGCTTTCTCGTGCCGCCACGGCTGCGTGAGTACGCCCAGCTGGACAAGAAAGCGATGCTGGTAGGGCAGCTGAACAAATTCCAGCTGTGGGATGAAGAGGCCTGGAACCTGGTTTCGGCCGCTGATCTTGCAGCTATTCAACAACCGGGCGCTGTGCCCGACGATTTGCGTGACCTGATCCTGTGACTATAGATAGCGGCTTCAACCACATCACCGTGCTGCTCGACGAAGCTGTCGAGGCATTGGCCCTGCGCGACGAGGGTTGCTATCTCGATGGCACCTTCGGCCGGGGTGGGCATAGCCGCCTGATTCTCAGCAAGCTCGGAAGCGCCGGACGGCTCCTGGGCTTCGACAAGGACCCACAAGCGATTGCCACGGGGCAAGCGCTGGCGGCCGAAGACGGCCGCTTTGTCATTGTGCAGCGTAGTTTTGCCGAGCTGGCAGATGAAGTGTCCGCGCGCGGGCTCGATGGCCAGGTCTCCGGTGTTCTGCTCGACCTTGGTGTGTCATCGCCGCAGTTGGATGACCCTGAGCGCGGCTTCAGTTTTCTCAATGACGGCCCGCTGGACATGCGCATGAACCCCGATCAGGGCTTGAGCGCTGCCCAGTTCATCGCCAGTGCCGATGAAGAAGAAATCGCCCGGGTATTCAAAGAATACGGCGAAGAGCGCTTCGCCCGTCGCATGGCGCGGGCCGTGGTCCAGCGCCGCGAACAGCAGCCGTTCACCCGCACTGCCGATTTGGCTGAAGTGCTCAAGGTCGCCAATCCGGCCTGGGAAAAGGGCAAGAACCCGGCAACCCGTGCGTTCCAGGGGCTGCGCATCCACGTCAACAATGAGCTGGGCGATCTGGAAACCGGCCTGCAGGCAGCGTTCGATGCGCTGGAGGTTGGCGGTCGGCTGGTGGTCATCAGTTTCCATTCCCTCGAAGATCGCATCGTCAAGCTGTTCATGCGCAAGCTGGCCAAGGGCGAGGCCGACAACCTGCCGCGCAACCTGCCGGTGCAGCACAAAGTCTTCGAACCTTTGGCGCGGCTGATCGGCAAGGCCCAGTTCGCCTCCGAAGAGGAACTCAAGGCCAACCCACGGTCGCGCAGCGCGGTCATGCGGGTTGCGGAGAAACTCCGGTGAGCAAGCTCTTCGCCAAGCCGCTGCCGGGCGGAAGCTTCCTGATGCTGGTGCTGTTCGTCGGTGTATTGGTATCGGCCATTGCCGTGTCCTATAGCGCACACTGGAATCGCCAGTTGCTCAACACCCTCTACGGCGAACTCAACGACCGCGACAAGGCCCAGGCCGAGTGGGGGCGACTGATTCTCGAACAAAGCACCTGGACGGCCCATAGCCGTATCGAGAACCTGGCCAGCGAACAACTGAAGATGCGCGTTCCGGCTGCGGACGAAGTTCGGATGATCGCGCCATGATGAAGCTTGAAGGCGCACTCTACCCCTGGCGCTTCCGCGTGGTGATCGCACTGCTGGCGATCATGGTGGGTGCCATCTGTTGGCGCATCATCGATCTGCAGGTGGTTGACCGTGACTTCCTCAAAGGCCAGGGCGATGCCCGCAGCCTGCGCCACATTCCCATTCCGGCCCACCGAGGCCTGATCACTGACCGCAACGGTGAGCCGCTGGCGGTCAGCACTCCTGTGACCACGCTGTGGGCCAACCCCAAGGAAATGCAGGCCTCCAAGGACCGCTGGCCACAACTGGCAGCGGTGCTTGGGCAAAACCCGCAGCAATTGACCGAACGCCTCACCCAGCAGGCCAGCAAGGAATTCATCTATCTGGTGCGCGGCCTGACGCCCGAGCAGGGCCAGCAGGTGCTCGACCTGAAAGTGCCCGGCGTCTACGGCATGGAGGAATTCCGTCGCTTCTATCCCGCCGGTGATGTCACCGCACACATGGTCGGCTTTACCGACCTCGATGACCACGGTCGCGAAGGCGTTGAACTCGCCTACGACGAGTGGCTGGCCGGCGTGCCTGGCAAGCGCCAGGTTATCAAGGACCGTCGCGGCAGGCTGATCAAGGACATCCAGGTCACCAAGAATGCCAAGGCTGGCAAGACCCTGGCCTTGTCCATCGACCTGCGTTTGCAGTACCTGGCTACCCGTGAGCTGCGCAACGCCATCGCCGAGCAGGAAGCCAAGGCCGGCAGCCTGGTGATCATGGATGTGAAAACAGGCGAAGTGCTGGCCATGGTCAACCAGCCCACCTACAACCCGAACAACCGCCGTAGCATGTTCCCGGCGGCCATGCGCAACCGGGCGATCATCGACGTGTTCGAGCCCGGCTCCACGGTCAAGCCGCTGTCGATGAGTGCTGCGCTGCAAAGCGGCCGCTGGAAGCCGACCGACAAGGTCGAGGTCTACCCAGGCAGCTTGCAGATCGGTCGTTACACCATCAAGGACGTATCCAAGAGCGAAGGCCCGATTCTCGATCTGACCGGCATCCTGATCAACTCCAGTAACGTTGGTATGAGCAAGATCGCCTTCGACATCGGCGGCGAGGCCATCTACCGCGTCATGGCCCAGCTGGGCCTGGGGCAGTACACCGGCCTGGGCTTCCCCGGTGAGCGGGTGGGCAACCTGCCTAACCACCGCGAGTGGCGCAAGGCCGAAACAGCCACGCTGTCCTACGGCTATGGCGTCTCCGTCACCGCGCTGCAACTGGTGCACGCCTACGCGGCGCTGGCCAACGACGGCAAGATGGTGCCGCTGTCGATTCTCAAGCTCGACAAGGAGCCTGAGTCCAACCAGGTGGTGCCGAAGGAAACCGCCGAGACCATTCAAGGCATGCTCCAGCAGGTGATCGAAGCGCCTCGCGGGGTCTTCCGCGCGCAGGTGCCGTTCTATCACGTGGCCGGCAAGTCCGGTACGGCGCGTAAAGCCACCGTGGGCTCCAAGGGTTACACAGAGAACGCCTACCGTTCGTTGTTCGCAGGCTTCGGGCCGATGAGCGACCCGCGCTACGCCATCGTCGTGGTCATCGATGAGCCGAGCAAAGGTGGCTACTTCGGTGGTCTGGTATCGGCGCCGGTGTTCAGCAAGGTGATGTCGGGCACTCTGCGTCTGCTCAATGTACCGCCAGACAACCTGCCGCCCCCTGCCGAAGCACAACAGGCCAATTCAGTACCCGCTAAAGGAGGGCGTGGCTGATGACGATGCCATTGAGCAAGCTTTTCGCCCACGCCAGCCGTGATCCTTTGATTCGCGAGCTGACCCTCGACAGCCGTCAGGTACGCCCGGGCGATCTGTTCCTGGCGGTGCCCGGCGCGCAGCTCGACGGTCGTCAGCACATCGCTGATGCGATGTCGCGTGGCGCTGCCGCTGTGGCCTACGAGGAACAGGGCGCCACCGTGCTGCCGCTGACCGATATTCCGCTGATCCCTGTCAGAGGGTTGATCGCGCAGTTGTCGGAAATCGCCGGGCGTTTCTACGGCGAGCCGAGCCGCCAGCTGGACATGGTCGGTGTCACCGGGACCAACGGCAAGACCAGCGTCACCCAACTGGTGGCGCAGGCACTCGACCTGCTGGGCCAGCGCTGCGGCCTGATCGGCACGCTGGGCACCGGTTTCCACGGTCATCTGCAAAGTGGTCGCCTGACCACCCCCGACCCGATCGCCGTGCAGTCCACCCTCAACGACCTGAAAAAGGCCGGTGCCCGGGCCGTGGCCATGGAAGTGTCTTCCCATGCCCTGGAGCAGGGGCGGGTTGCCGCGCTGGCCTTCGATATCGCCGTGCTGACCAACCTGTCGCGTGATCACCTCGATTACCACGGCAGCATGGAGGCCTACGCTGCCGCCAAGGCCAAGCTGTTCGCCTGGTCAGGCCTGCGTTGCCAGGTGCTGAATCTGGACGATGCCTTCGGTCGCGATCTGGCGGAGGCGTTCGCTGCACGACCAAGCACTGAATGCGTCGAAACCCGTCTGATCAGCTACAGCCTGGAGCATCCCGAGGCTTCTCTTTATTGCCGCGAAGCGCTGTTCAGCGACGATGGCGTGCAAGCCGTGCTGGTCACTGCCCAGGGCGAGCGCACGCTGCGCAGCCAGCTGCTTGGCCGTTTCAATCTGAGCAACGTGCTGGCTGCCGTGGCGACCTTGCTCGCCCTGGATTACACCCTGGATGAAATTCTTCGCGTGGTGCCGCAGCTGCAAGGGCCGGTAGGGCGCATGCAGCGTCTGGGTGGCGGCGACAAGCCGCTGGTGGTGGTCGACTACGCCCACACCCCGGACGCGCTGGAGAAAGTCCTCACCGCGCTGCGTCCCCATGCTCGCGGCCAGTTGCTGTGCCTGTTCGGCTGTGGCGGCGACCGCGACCGTGGCAAGCGGCCGCTGATGGCGCAGGTGGCCGAGAGTCTGGCTGATCAGGTGCTGGTCACCGACGACAACCCGCGCGGTGAAGACCCTTTGCAGATCTTTGCCGATATTCGTCCCGGCTTCGCTCGTGCCAGTGAGGCGCTGTTCGTACCGGGCCGCGCCGCTGCCATTGCTCAGCTCATTGCCCATGCAGGTGTCGAGGACGTCGTCGTTCTGGCTGGCAAGGGCCATGAGGACTACCAGGAAATCGCCGGTCAGCGCCACGCGTTCTCTGACATTGTCGAGGCCGACAAGGCCCTTGCCGCCTGGGAGGTTCCCCATGCTTGAGGCCATGACCCTCAGCCAACTGGCCGTGCCGCTGCAGGCCCGGGTACTGGGCCGTGATGCCGCGTTCGAGGGTGTCAGCATCGACAGCCGTTCGGTCAGCGCCGGGCAGTTGTTCGTGGCGCTGAGCGGACCACGTTTCGACGGTCATGACTACCTGGCCGAAGTGCAGGCCAAGGGTGCCGTTGCGGCATTGGTCGAGCGTGAAGTACCAGAGGTGGATCTGCCCCAGTTGCTGGTCGCCGATTGTCGCGTGGCGCTCGGCCAGCTGGGCGCATTGAACCGTGCCGCATTCACCGGCCCGGTTGCAGCCATTACCGGCTCCAGCGGCAAGACCACCGTCAAGGAAATGCTCGCCAGCATCCTGCGCCAGCGGGGTGAAGTGCTCGCCACCCGCGGCAACCTCAATAACGATCTGGGAGCGCCGCTGACGCTGCTGGAAATCTCGCCACAGCACAGCGCAGCGGTGATCGAGTTGGGTGCCTCGCGGATCGGTGAAATCCGCTACACGGTCGGCCTGACGCAACCCCAGGTAGTGCTGATCAACAACGCCGGCACCGCCCATGTCGGTGAATTCGGTGGCCCTGACAAGATCGTCGAGGCCAAGGGTGAAATTCTCGAAGGGTTGAGCGAAGGCGGTACCGCTGTGCTCAACCTGGATGACAAGGCCTATGCCATCTGGCAGCGGCGCAATGGCGCGCGCCGGGTAATCGATTTTTCCCTGAGCAACCCGCAGGCCGACTTCCATGCCAGCGACATCACTCGTGATGCCCGCGGCTGCCCAGCCTTCACCCTGCACGGCGCGCAAGGCCAGGGCGCGGTGCAGCTGAATCTGCTCGGCACGCATAACGTCAGCAATGCCCTGGCCGCTGCGGCAGCTGCGCACGCCATGGGCGTCGAGCTGACGCAGATCGTCGCCGGGCTCAACGCCGTGCAGCCGGTCAAGGGCCGCACCGTGGCGCAACTGGCGCCGGGTGGGGCCTGTGTGATCGACGACACTTACAACGCAAATCCCACCTCCATGTGCGCCGCCATTGATATACTCGCCGGCTTTTCCGGCCGCACCGTCCTGGTGCTCGGGGATATCGGCGAACTGGGGCAGTGGGCCGAGGAAGGTCACCGTGAAGTCGGTGCCTATGCACGCGGCAAGGTCGATGCCTTGTACGCGGTGGGCGCCAACATGGCTCACGCCGTCAGTGCCTACGGGCCACAAGGCCACCACTTCGCTTCTCAAGCCGAGCTGATCGAGGCCATTCGCGGCCAGGACACCGGCAACACCACCATTTTGATCAAGGGTTCTCGCAGCGCTGCGATGGAAAACGTCGTGGCGGCTCTGTGTGGTTCCAGCGAGGAGAAACATTAATGCTGCTGCTGTTGGCTGAGTATCTGCAACAGTTCCACAAAGGCTTCGCGGTCTTCCAGTACCTGTCGCTGCGCGGGATTCTGGGTGTACTGACCGCGCTGTCGCTGTCGTTGTGGCTGGGTCCCTGGATGATTCGCACCTTGCAGATGCGTCAGATCGGTCAGGCCGTGCGTAATGACGGCCCGCAATCGCACCTGTCCAAGTCAGGCACACCGACCATGGGCGGTGCGCTGATTCTTTCTGCCATCGGCATCAGCACCTTGCTGTGGGCCGACCTGAGCAACCGCTACGTATGGGTGGTGCTGATCATCACCCTGCTGTTCGGTGCCATCGGCTGGGTCGATGACTACCGCAAGGTGATCGAAAAGAATTCGCGCGGGCTGCCAAGCCGCTGGAAGTACTTCTGGCAATCGGTGTTCGGCCTGGGTGCCGCCATCTTCCTCTACAGCACGGCGCCAACCAGCGTCGAGACCACGCTGATCGTGCCGTTCCTCAAGGATGTGACCATCCCCCTGGGCATCGGCTTCGTGGTCTTGACCTATTTCGTCATCGTCGGCTCGAGCAACGCCGTCAACCTGACCGACGGCCTGGACGGTCTGGCGATCATGCCGACCGTGATGGTTGGAGGTGCGCTGGGCATCTTCTGCTACCTGTCGGGCAACGTGAAGTTCGCCGAGTACCTGCTGATTCCCTATGTGCCAGGGTCGGGCGAGCTGATCGTGTTCTGTGGTGCGCTGATCGGCGCCGGTCTGGGCTTTCTGTGGTTCAACACCTATCCGGCCCAGGTGTTCATGGGCGATGTCGGTGCGCTGGCACTGGGCGCCGCGCTGGGCACCATCGCCGTGATCGTACGTCAGGAAATCGTGCTGTTCATCATGGGCGGGGTGTTCGTGATGGAGACCCTCTCGGTCGTGATTCAGGTCGCCAGCTTCAAGCTCACCGGCAAGCGTGTATTCCGCATGGCGCCGATTCACCACCACTTTGAACTCAAGGGCTGGCCCGAGCCGCGCGTGATCGTCCGTTTCTGGATCATCACCGTGATTCTCGTGCTCATCGGCCTTGCCACCCTGAAACTGAGGTAGACGCGCGTGTCATTGATCGCTTCTGACCACTTCCGCATCGTTGTCGGCCTCGGCAAGAGCGGCATGTCTCTGGTTCGCTTCCTGGCGAATCGAGGCATTGCCTTCGCCGTCGCCGACACCCGCGCCCAGCCGCCGGAACTGGAAACGTTGCGCCGCGACTATCCGCAGGTAGAGGTGCGCTGTGGCGAGCTGGATGTCGACTTCCTCTGCCGTGCCGATGAACTGTACGTAAGCCCGGGCCTTGCCCTGGCCACCCCTGCCTTGCACGCTGCTGCTGAGCGCGGCGTGCGGCTGTCCGGAGACATCGAACTGTTCGCCCGTCACGCCAAGGCGCCGATCGTTGCCATTACCGGCTCCAATGCCAAGAGCACCGTGACCACCTTGGTCGGTGACATGGCGCAGGCTGCCGGCAAACGCGTGGCCGTCGGCGGCAACCTGGGCACGCCGGCGCTCGATCTGCTCGATGATGAGATCGAGCTGTACGTGCTGGAGCTGTCGAGCTTCCAACTGGAGACCACCGACCAGCTCAACGCCAAGGTGGCGACGGTACTCAACATCAGCGAAGACCACATGGACCGCTACAGTGGCCTGCCGGCCTACCATATGGCCAAGCACCGCATCTTTCGTGGCGCCGAGCAAGTGGTCATCAACCGCGCCGATGCCCTGAGTCGACCGCTGCCGGTCGAAGGGCGTCCGACCTGGAGCTTTGGCCTCAACGCCCCAGACTTCAAAGCCTTCGGCCTGCGCGAATTCGACGGTGAGAAATACCTGGCCTTCGAATTCGAACGCCTGCTGCCGGTGCGCGAGCTCAAGGTGCGCGGTGCGCACAACCAGAGCAACGCGCTTGCGGCGCTGGCGCTGGGCCATGCCGTCGGTCTGCCGTTCGCGCCGATGCTCGAAGCGCTGCGCACCTTCACCGGTCTCGCGCACCGCTGCCAGTGGGTTGGCGTGCACCATGAGGTCAACTGGTACGACGATTCCAAGGCCACCAACGTCGGCGCTGCGCTGGCAGCCATCGAAGGCCTGGGCGATGACATCAGCGGCAAGCTGGTATTGATTGCCGGTGGCGATGGCAAGGGCGCGGACTTTTCCGCCCTGCGCGCGCCGGTTTCGCGTTACTGCCGGGCCGTGGTGCTGCTCGGCCGCGACGCCGCGCGCCTGGCCGATGCGCTCGGTGATGCGGTGCCGCTGATCCGCGTCGAAACCCTGGAGGAAGCAGTACTGCGCTGCGCCGAGCAGGCCCAGCCCGGCGATGCCGTGTTGCTTTCGCCGGCCTGCGCGAGCCTCGACATGTTCAAGAACTTCGAAGAACGCGGACAGCGCTTCGCCCAGGCGGCAGGGAGGCTGGCATGATCTTCGGCATCATCAAGCCTTATCCGTCACCGCTGATCAGCGGCCGTGGCATCGATCTAGATTTCGCCTTCCTCGCCGGTTGCCTGGCATTGCTGGGCCTGGGCCTGGTGATGATCACCTCGGCTTCGTCCGAAGTGGCCGCGCTGCAGTCGGGCAATCCGCTGTATCACATGATTCGCCATCTGGTTTACGTCGGCCTGGGCGTTGCCGCCTGTGGCGTGACCATGCTGGTGCCGATTTCCACCTGGCAGCGCATGGGCTTCATGATGCTGGTGGGCGCCTTCGCCCTGCTGGTGCTGGTGCTGGTGCCGGGCATCGGCCGGGAAGTGAACGGTTCGATGCGCTGGATCGGTTTCAGCTTCTTCAACGTTCAGCCCTCGGAAATCGCCAAGGTCTTCGTGGTCATCTACCTGGCCGGCTACCTGGTACGCCGCCAGCAGGAAGTGCGCGAGAGCTGGATGGGCTTCTTCAAGCCGTTCATCGTCCTGCTGCCCATGGCCGGTCTGCTGCTGATGGAGCCTGACTTTGGCGCCACCGTGGTGATGATGGGCGCCGCTGCGGCCATGCTGTTCCTCGGCGGGGTTGGGTTGTTCCGCTTCAGCCTGATGGTGGTGCTGGCGGTGCTGGCGGTGTTCGTCCTGGTGCAGGCGCAGCCGTACCGGATGGCGCGACTGATTACCTTCACCGACCCGTGGTCGGACCAGTTCGGTTCCGGTTACCAGCTGACCCAGGCGCTGATCGCGTTCGGACGCGGTGAATGGCTGGGCGTAGGCCTGGGCAACAGCGTACAGAAGCAGTTCTACCTGCCTGAAGCGCACACCGACTTCGTGTTCTCGGTACTCGCCGAAGAACTGGGCGTGGTCGGAACCCTGTGCACCGTGGCGCTGTTTGTGTTCGTCACCGTACGCGCACTGTACATCGGTTTGTGGGCCGAAAAGGCAAAGCAATTCTTCGCCGCCTACATGGCCTTCGGCCTGGCGTTTCTGTGGATCGGCCAGTTCCTCATCAACATCGGCGTGAACGTCGGCCTGCTGCCGACCAAAGGCCTGACCTTGCCTTTCCTCAGTTATGGCGGCAGCTCGCTGGTGATCTGCTGCGCCTGCGTAGGGCTGCTGCTGCGGATCGAGTGGGAGAGTCGAACGCATTTGGGCAGCGAAGAGCACGAATTCAACGAGAACGACTTTGCCGAGGAGCCCACCCATGGTCGCTGACGGCAAGAATGTACTGATCATGGCCGGCGGCACCGGGGGCCATGTGTTCCCGGCGCTGGCCTGCGCGCGCGAGTTCCAGGCCCGCGGCTACACCGTGCACTGGCTCGGCACGCCTCGCGGCATCGAGAATGAACTGGTGCCCCAGGCCGGACTGACCCTGCACCTGATTCAGGTCAGCGGCTTGCGCGGCAAGGGCAAGCTGTCTTTGCTCAAGGCGCCGTTGACGCTGGTCAAGGCCGTGCTGCAGGCCCGGCGCATCATGCAGGCACTCAAGCCTGTGTGCGTGCTTGGCTTCGGTGGCTATGTCACCGGCCCAGGTGGCGTCGCTGCAAGGCTGTGCGGCATCCCGCTGGTCATTCACGAACAAAATGCCCGCGCAGGCACGGCCAACCGCCTGCTGGTCCCGATGGCTGCACGGGTGTGCGAAGCCTTCCCGGACACCTTCGCCGCCAGCGACAAGCGCCGCACCACGGGTAATCCGGTGCGCGCCGAACTGTTCCTGGCAAGCCCACGCGCGCCTCTGGCCGAACGCCGCGCCAAGCTGCTGGTGCTCGGTGGCAGCCTGGGTGCGGAACCATTGAACAAATTGCTACCTAAGGCCCTGTCGGAGGTCGCCCCCGAGCTGCGCCCCGAGGTGTTCCATCAGGCCGGCAAGCAACATGCGCAGGTCACCGCCGAGCGCTACCGCGAAGCGGGCGTCGACGCGCAGGTCGAACCCTTCATCAAGGACATGGCCCACGCCTATGGCTGGGCCGACATGGTGGTCTGCCGCGCAGGCGCGCTGACCGTCAGTGAGCTGGCGGCAGCCGGCCTGCCGTCGCTGCTGGTGCCGCTGCCCCATGCCATCGACGACCACCAGACCCACAATGCCCATTACCTGGCTGACGAGGGCGCTGCCTTCCTCATGCCACAAGCTACAACTGGCGCAGCGCAGCTCGCTGAACGCCTGAACGAGGTGCTGATGCAACCCGAGAAACTGAACACCATGGCCGGCACCGCCCGCCGCCTGGCCAAGCCTGCTGCAACCAGCACCGTTGTCGAGATCTGCCTGGAGGTGGCCAATGGTTGAGAGCCAGAAAGCCATGCCTCATCCGAAGATGGGCCGCATTCGCCGTATCCACTTCGTCGGTATCGGTGGCGTGGGCATGTGCGGCATTGCCGAAGTGCTGCTGAACCTGGGCTACCAGGTGTCCGGCTCGGACCTCAAGGCCTCGCTGGTCACCGAGCGTCTGCAAACCTTCGGTGCTGAAATTTTCGTCGGTCACCGCGCCGAGAACGCCGCCAGTGCCGATGTGCTGGTGGTGTCGAGCGCCATCAACCCGGCCAACCCGGAAGTCGCCACCGCGCTGGAGCGCCGCATCCCCGTGGTGCCACGGGCCGAAATGCTCGCTGAGCTGATGCGCTATCGCCACGGCATCGCGGTGGCTGGCACCCATGGCAAGACCACCACCACCAGTCTGCTGGCATCGGTGTTCGCTGCCGGTGGCCTGGACCCGACCTTCGTCATCGGTGGCCGACTGACCGCTGCCGGCACCAATGCGCAGCTGGGCACCAGCCGTTACCTGATTGCCGAGGCCGATGAAAGCGACGCCAGCTTCCTGCACCTGCAACCGATGGTCGCGGTGGTCACCAACATCGATGCCGACCACATGGCCACCTACGAGGGCGATTTCAACAAGCTGAAGAAAACCTTCGTCGAGTTCCTGCACAACCTGCCGTTCTATGGCCTGGCGGTGATGTGCCTGGACGATCCGGTGGTGCGCGAAATCCTTCCACAGGTCAAGCGCCCCACCGTGACCTATGGCTTCAGTGACGAGGCCGACATCCGTGCCATCAACGTGCGTCAGCAGGGCATGCAGACCCACTTCACCGTGCTGCGCCGCGACCTCGCGCCGCTCGAGGTGTCGGTGAACATGCCGGGCAACCACAACGTGCTCAATGCCCTGGCGACCATCGCTATCGGCACCGACGAGGGCATCAGCGACGAAGCGATCATCCAGGGTCTGTCGGGCTTCCAGGGTGTCGGTCGACGCTTCCAGGTCTATGGCGAGCTGCCGGTCGAGGGTGGCAGCGTGATGCTGGTCGACGACTATGGCCATCACCCCACCGAAGTGGCTGCGGTGATCAAGGCCGTACGTGGCGGCTGGCCGAGCCGGCGCCTGGTCATCGTCTACCAGCCGCACCGCTACAGCCGCACCCGCGACCTGTACGACGATTTCGTGCAGGTGCTGGGTGACGCCAACGTCCTGCTGCTGATGGAGGTCTACCCGGCCGGCGAAGAGCCGATTCCCGGCGCCGACAGCCGTCAGCTTTGCCACAGCATTCGCCAGCGCGGCAAACTCGATCCCATCTACATCGAGCGTGGCGCCGAGCTGGCCCCACTGGTCAAGCCGCTGCTGCGCGCCGGCGACATCCTGCTTTGTCAGGGTGCCGGCGATGTCGGTGGTCTGGCCCCGCAATTGATGAAAAGCCCGCTGTTTGCCGGCGCCATCAGCAAACAGGAGTCCGCGCAATGAACAGCGCCTACGCCAACCTGCATTCCACCCTCGACGTCAAAGCCTTCGGCCGGGTCGCCGTTCTGTACGGCGGCAAAAGCGCCGAGCGCGAAGTGTCGCTCAAATCCGGCAATGCCGTGCTCGGTGCCCTGAGCGCTGCGGGTGTCGATGTGGTCGGCATCGATGTCGGTGACGACCTGCTGCAACGTCTGCTCAGCGAAAGGATCGACCGCGCCTTCATCATTCTGCACGGCCGCGGCGGCGAAGACGGCAGTATGCAGGGCCTGCTGGAGTGCCTGGGCATTCCCTACACCGGCAGTGGCATCCTCGCGTCGGCGCTGGCCATGGACAAGCTGCGCACCAAGCAGGTGTGGCAGAGCCTGGGCATTCCGACACCTCGTCACGCCGTGCTCGCGTCTGAAAACGACTGTATTCGCGCCGCCACGGAACTGGGCTTCCCGTTGATCGTCAAACCGGCCCATGAAGGTTCAAGTATCGGCATGGCCAAGGTGAACAGCGCCCAGGAACTGGTCGCCGCCTGGCAAGACGCCGCCCGCTACGATTCCCAGGTCCTTGTCGAGCAATGGATTCATGGTCCCGAGTTCACTGTCGCAGTCTTGCGCGGCCAGGTGCTGCCGCCGATTGCCTTGGGCACACCGCATTCGTTCTACGACTACGACGCCAAATACCTCGCCGATGACACCCAGTACCGCATTCCCTGCGGCCTCGACAGCGCGCGAGAACAGGAACTGATCGATCTGACTGCCCGCGCCTGCGATGCCATCGGTATCGACGGCTGGGGGCGGCTGGACGTGATGCAGGACGAGCAGGGCCGTTTCTGGCTGCTCGAAGTCAACACCGCACCAGGCATGACCGATCATAGCCTGGTACCCATGGCGGCCCGCGCGGCTGGCCTGGACTTCCAGCAGTTGGTGCTGGCGATCCTGGCTGCCAGCGTCGAGACGCGAGGTTAACGGTCATGCAAGGCGCGATGGTACGTCATCAGCAACCCGCCACCGGCCGTAACAAGCCGGTGCCGCGCGGTGCCAGCCGACTGGAGGCCACCGAGCCGATGTCGGCGCGCCTGCCCAAGGCCAACTTCGGCTTCATCAAGCGTCTGTTGTGGCCGGTGTTGCTGGTCGCGGCAGGCTTCGGGGCCTATGAAGGGGCGATTCGCCTGATGCCCTACGCCGATCGGCCAATCAGCAAGATCGCCGTCCAGGGTGATCTGAGTTACATCAGCCAGAAGGCCGTGCAGCAACGGATCGCGCCCTTCGTGGCGGCAAGCTTCTTCAGCGTCGACCTTTCGGCGATGCGCGCCGAACTGGAAACCATGCCGTGGATCGCCCATGCCGAAGTTCGTCGGGTATGGCCCGACGAAGTGGTGGTGCGCCTGGAAGAGCAGCTACCGGTAGCCCGCTGGGGGGACGCGGCTTTGCTGAACAATCAGGGGCAGGCGTTCACGCCGCGCGAGCTGTCCAACTACCAGCACCTGCCGCAGTTGGCCGGGCCGCAGCGTGCGCAGCAGAAAGTCATGCAGCAGTACCAGGTCCTGAGTCAGATGCTGCGTCCGCTGGGCTTCTCGATCGCCCGTCTGGAATTGCGCGAGCGTGGCAGCTGGTTCCTGACCACTGGCGCCAGCAGTTCCGGCCAGGGCATCGAGCTGCTGCTGGGGCGCGACAACCTGCTCGAGAAGATGCGCCGCTTCATTGCCATATACGACAAGACACTCAAAGAGCAGATCAACAACATCGCCCGCATTGATCTGCGCTACGCCAACGGCCTGGCCGTTGGCTGGCGGGAACCGATTGCACCGACGACGGCCCAACCCGCCGTTGCGAAGAATTAGAGAGAGGCAGGACCATGGCAAACGCGCAGAGCGGCAAAATGATCGTCGGGCTGGATATCGGCACCTCCAAGGTGGTGGCGCTGGTGGGTGAAGTCGCTGCCGACGGCACCCTGGAAATCGTTGGCATCGGCACCCACCCGTCCCGCGGCCTGAAGAAGGGCGTGGTGGTCAACATCGAATCGACCGTGCAGTCGATCCAGCGTGCCGTGGAGGAAGCCCAGCTGATGGCCGGCTGCCGCATCCACTCGGCGTTCGTTGGCGTGGCCGGTAATCACATTCGTAGCCTCAACTCCCACGGCATCGTTGCCATTCGCGACCGCGAGGTCAGCGTCGCCGACCTCGAGCGCGTACTCGATGCCGCCCAGGCCGTGGCCATCCCCGCCGACCAGCGTGTGCTGCATACCCTGCCGCAGGACTACGTGATCGACAACCAGGAGGGCGTTCGCGAGCCACTGGGCATGTCGGGCGTGCGTCTGGAGGCCAAGGTCCACGTGGTCACCTGCGCGGTGAACGCGGCGCAGAACATCGAAAAGTGCGTGCGTCGCTGCGGCCTGGAAATCGACGACATCATCCTCGAGCAACTGGCCTCGGCCTATGCCGTGCTGACCGATGACGAAAAAGAGCTTGGGGTGTGCATCGTCGACATCGGTGGCGGCACCACCGACATCGCGATCTTCACCGAGGGCGCCATTCGCCATACCGCGGTGATTCCGATTGCCGGTGACCAGGTCACCAATGACATTGCCATGGCCCTGCGCACCCCGACCCAGTACGCCGAGGAAATCAAGATTCGCTACGCCTGCGCCCTGGCCAAGCTGGCCAGCGCCGGCGAAACCATCAAGGTGCCAAGCGTCGGTGATCGTCCGCCGCGCGAACTGTCCCGCCAGGCCCTGGCCGAAGTGGTCGAGCCGCGCTACGACGAACTGTTCACGCTGATCCAGGCCGAGCTGCGTCGCAGCGGCTACGAAGACCTGATCCCGGCCGGCATCGTCCTCACCGGCGGCACCGCGAAGATGGAAGGTGCGGTCGAGCTGGCCGAAGAAATTTTCCACATGCCGGTACGCCTGGGCGTGCCGCACAGCGTTCGGGGCCTGAGCGACGTGGTTCGCAACCCGATCTATTCCACCGGTGTGGGGCTGCTCACCTACGGTCTGCACAAGCAGACCGACGATATGCCTCTGTCCGGCAACAGCAGCAACAACAGCTATGGCGAGGAACCGAAGGCCCCAGTGCTCGAACGCTTCAAGCGCTGGGTCCAGGGCAACTTCTAAGTTTCACAGCAGTCGTGGTAGGCGCAACAACTAGAGAACTGTAAGGAGAGGGAAAATGTTCGAGCTCGTAGACAACGTCCCGCAAAGCCCGGTCATCAAAGTGATCGGCGTCGGTGGCGGCGGTGGCAACGCCGTCAACCACATGGTCAAAAGCAACATCGAAGGTGTGGAGTTCATCTGCGCCAACACCGATGCCCAGGCACTCAAGAGCATTGGTGCGCGCACCATCCTGCAACTGGGTACCGGCGTCACCAAGGGCCTGGGTGCTGGCGCCAATCCGGAAGTCGGTCGTCAGGCCGCTCTGGAAGACCGTGAGCGCATCGCCGAGGTGCTGCAGGGCACCAACATGGTGTTCATCACTACCGGCATGGGCGGTGGTACCGGTACCGGTGCCGCACCGATCATCGCCGAAGTGGCGAAAGAGATGGGCATCCTCACCGTTGCCGTGGTGACCCGTCCGTTCCCGTTCGAAGGTCGCAAGCGCATGCAGATCGCCGATGAAGGCATCCGCATGCTGGCCGAGAGCGTCGACTCGTTGATCACCATCCCCAACGAAAAACTGCTGACCATCCTCGGCAAGGACGCCAGCTTGCTGTCCGCCTTCGCCAAGGCTGACGACGTGTTGGCCGGTGCCGTTCGCGGTATCTCGGACATCATCAAGCGTCCAGGCATGATCAACGTCGACTTCGCCGACGTGCGCACCGTGATGGGCGAAATGGGCATGGCGATGATGGGTACCGGCTGCGCCAGCGGCCCGAACCGCGCCCGCGAAGCCACCGAGGCGGCGATCCGCAATCCGCTGCTCGAAGACGTCAACCTGCAAGGCGCGCGTGGCATTCTGGTGAACATCACCGCAGGTCCTGACCTGTCGCTGGGTGAGTACTCCGATGTCGGTAGCATCATCGAAGCGTTCGCCTCCGACCACGCCATGGTCAAGGTCGGCACCGTGATCGATCCGGACATGCGTGACGAGCTGCACGTGACCGTCGTGGCCACCGGCCTGGGCGCGCGCATCGAGAAGCCGGTCAAGGTCATCGACAACACCCTGCAGACTGCCCAGGCAGCCTTCGAGGCGTCGAACCCTGCCCAGCCAGCCCGTCCTGCCGAGCAGCCGTCGGTCAACTACCGTGACCTGGAACGCCCGACCGTCATGCGCAACCAGGCCCACGCCGGTGCAGCCGCTGCGGCCAAGGCCAACCCTCAGGATGACCTGGACTACCTGGACATCCCGGCCTTCCTGCGTCGTCAGGCCGATTAATGGAATTTATCAGGGGTATAGGGGTGATTGGTATTCAGCAAAGGTCGGCTCTGGTATTATTTCCAACCTTTGTTGATACCAATTCGCAATTAGCGCTGAAGCGGCCAATGCCATGATTAGACAACGCACCCTGAAGAACACCATCCGCGCCACCGGCATCGGTCTGCATTCCGGGGAGAAGGTCTACCTGACCCTCAAGCCGGCGCCCATCGATACCGGTATCGTCTTTCGTCGTGCCGATCTCGATCCTGTGGTCGAGATCGCTGCACGTGCGGCCAATGTTGGCGAGACCACCATGTCGACCACGCTGGTCAACGGTGACATCAAGGTCGATACCGTCGAGCACCTGCTTTCCGCCATGGCGGGCCTGGGCATCGATAACGCCTACGTCGAGCTCTCCGCCTCGGAAGTGCCGATCATGGATGGTAGCGCAGGCCCCTTCGTATTCCTGATTCAGTCCGCCGGCCTGGAAGAACAGGACGCACCCAAGAAGTTCATCCGTATCCTGCGTGAGGTAACCGTGGTAGAGGGCGACAAGCGCGCCACCTTCCTGCCTTTCGAAGGGTTCAAGGTGAGCTTCGAGATCGACTTCGATCACCCGGTACTGCGTGACCGTACCCAAAGCGCCAGTGTCGACTTCTCCAGCACGTCGTTCGTCAAGGAAGTCAGCCGCGCCCGTACTTTCGGGTTCATGCGCGACATCGAGTACCTGCGCAAGCACAACCTCGCACTGGGCGGTAGCGTCGAGAACGCCATCGTGGTCGATGAGGAGGGCGTGCTCAACGAAGATGGTCTTCGTTATGAAGACGAATTCGTCAAGCACAAGATCCTCGATGCCATTGGCGATCTTTACCTGCTGGGCAACAGCCTGATCGGCGAGTTCAAGGGCTTCAAGTCCGGCCACTCGCTGAACAACCAGCTGCTGCGCAAGCTGATTGCCGAAACTGATGCTTGGGAAGTGGTCGTTTTCGAAGATGCCAGTACGGCACCGATCTCCTACATGCGCCCTGTTGCAGCCGTGTAGTTTCGAACACTCTCTAGTTGTTGAGGCCACCTTCGGGTGGCCTTTTTTATGCGTGCCGGTGGGCCATCTGGGGCTTGCAATGCAACCGTCAGTTCTTGCTTTTCCCATGGGCGGCCAGGCGTTCCAGTGCTGCGCGCAGTTTCGGGTCGGCGATACCTTCAGCCGAATCGCGGATGCTTTCGCTGGCCTGGGCCGACAGTGCTGGCGCGTGGCCGGCTGATCTGCCCGCGGTGATGGGTGGTTGCACCTTGAACAGGATCCGGCTGAGGTTGGCGAATGCCTCCAGTGCCTGCAACTGGCGCTGCAGGCGTCTTTGCTGGTAACGCAGGCGTGTGGCCCAGTGACCGTCGGTGACCACCAGCAGCAATACGCCATCGCGCCACGAGGCGATATGGCAATGGGCGCGGGCGGCCGGTTGCAGCTGACTTTCCAGCAGGCGCTGCAGATGGGCGATGCGCTCGGCCTGATTGAGCAGCAGGCGCAGCGGCCGCGCCTGGCGCAGCAGGGCAGAGGGGGGCAGGGCGGATGGGGGCTTGTAAGCCATGGCGGGTCTGCAACTAACGGCGAGTCGCGCAGTCTAGCAGAACTGCATCGAGCCATTGGCGCGCTGCCCGTCACAGGCTACCCGAAGGGCTTGGCCAGGGGCGAATTCGCTGATCCAGATCATGGCTGCACGCTTTCATGTTGGCATGCCTTGAACTTGGAAATAATGACCTTATGTTACAAACCGCCCCTGCCAAAGCGCTGTGCCAGCATCGTGGACATCCACCACTTTCCTCACCATCGTTTCCGGGTAGAATGCTCGTTCGCATGCAGCCGCTGCTGGCTGCACGGGCGACTCACGGGGCCGCCCTCCATCCCCACGTGTGGAAGATCCTGCCTATATGTTTGCGCCTTTGTTAAAGAAACTTTTTGGAAGCAAGAACGAGCGTGAGGTCAAACGCATGCTCAAGACGGTCAGCACCGTCAATGCCTTCGAAGAGAAAATGGTGGCCCTCTCCGACGAGCAGCTGCGCGCCAAGACCGCAGAGTTCAAAGAGCGCCTGGCCAAAGGCGAGACTCTTGATCAACTGTTGCCAGAAGCGTTCGCCGTCGCCCGTGAGGCCGGCAAGCGCGTCATGGGCATGCGCCACTTCGACGTCCAGCTGATTGGCGGCATGACTTTGCACGAAGGCATGATCGCGGAAATGCGTACCGGTGAGGGCAAGACCCTGGTCGGTACCCTGGCGGTATACCTCAACGCGCTGTCGGGCAAAGGCGTGCACGTGGTCACGGTGAACGACTACCTCGCTCGCCGCGACGCCAACTGGATGCGTCCGCTGTACGAGTTCCTCGGTCTGTCGGTGGGCATCGTTTCCGCCTTCCAGCCGCCGGAAGACAAGCGCGCCGCCTACGGCGCAGACATCACCTACGGCACCAACAACGAATTCGGTTTCGACTACCTGCGCGACAATATGGCGTTCAGCCAGGAAGAGAAATTCCAGCGCGAACTCAATTTCGCGGTCATCGACGAAGTCGACTCGATCCTCATCGACGAAGCGCGTACGCCGTTGATCATCTCCGGCCAGGCCGAAGACAGCTCCAAGCTGTACATCGAGATCAACCGCCTGATCCCGACCCTGACCCAGCACATCGAGGAAGTCGAAGGCCAGGTCACCCAGGCGGGCCACTACACCATCGATGAAAAAACCCGTCAGGTCGAACTCAACGAGGCCGGTCACCAGTTTATCGAGGAAATGCTCACCGAAGCCGGCCTGCTGGCCGAGGGCGAGAGCCTCTACTCGGCGCATAACCTGGGCCTGTTGACCCACGTGTATGCCGGTCTGCGTGCGCACAAGCTGTTCCACCGCAACGTCGAGTACATCGTTCAGGACGGTCAGGTTCTGCTGATCGACGAGCACACCGGCCGGACCATGCCGGGCCGCCGCCTGTCCGAAGGCCTGCACCAGGCCATCGAGGCCAAGGAAAACCTCAATATCCAGGCCGAAAGCCAGACCCTGGCCTCGACCACCTTCCAGAACTACTTCCGCCTGTACAACAAGCTCTCGGGCATGACCGGCACCGCCGACACCGAAGCGTTCGAATTCGCTCAGATCTACCAGCTCAACGTCATGGTGATTCCGCCGAACAAGCCATTGGCGCGCAAGGACTTCAACGACCTGGTGTACCTGACCTCCGACGAGAAGTACCAGGCCATCATCGCCGACATCCGCGAAAGCATGGCCCAGGATCGTCCGGTGCTGGTCGGTACCGCCACCATCGAGACCTCCGAGCACATGTCGCGCCTGCTGGCTCAGGAAGGCATCGAGCACAAGGTCCTGAACGCCAAGTACCACGAGAAGGAAGCCGAGATCATCGCCCAGGCCGGCCGTCCGGGCGCGCTGACCATCGCCACCAACATGGCCGGTCGCGGTACCGACATCCTGCTGGGGGGTAACTGGGAAGCTGAAGTCGCTGCCCTTGAAGACCCATCCGCCGAGCAGATCGCGCAGATCAAGGCCGACTGGCAGAAGCGTCACCAGCAAGTCATCGAAGCCGGTGGCCTGCACGTGATCGCCTCCGAGCGCCACGAATCGCGGCGTATCGACAACCAGCTGCGCGGCCGTTCCGGCCGTCAGGGCGACCCGGGTTCGAGCCGCTTCTACCTGTCGCTGGAAGACAGCCTGATGCGCATCTTCGCCTCCGACCGGGTGAAGAACTTCATGAAGGCGCTGGGCATGCAGTCCGGCGAGGCCATCGAGCACCGCATGGTCACCAACGCCATCGAGAAGGCCCAGCGCAAGGTCGAAGGGCGCAACTTCGATATCCGTAAGCAATTGCTCGAATACGACGACGTGGCCAACGAGCAGCGCAAGGTGATCTACCACATGCGCAACAGCTTGCTGGCCGCCGAGAACATCGGTGAGACCATCGTCGCCTTCCGCCAGGAAGTGCTCGATGCCACCATCAGCCAGCACATTCCGCCGCAATCGCTGCCTGAACAGTGGGATGTGGCCGGTCTGGAAGCGGCGCTGGCCAGCGACTTCGGCATGAAGCTGCCGATTCAGCAGTGGCTGGACGAAGACGATCACCTCTACGAAGAAACCCTGCGCGAAAAACTGCTCAGCGAAATCACTACGGCCTACACCGAGAAGGAAGATCAGGCCGGCGAAGAGGCCCTGCGCACCTTCGAGAAGCAGATTCTGCTGCGCGTGCTCGACGACCTGTGGAAAGACCACCTCTCCACCATGGATCACCTGCGTCACGGTATTCACCTGCGCGGTTACGCGCAGAAGAACCCCAAGCAGGAATACAAGCGCGAGTCGTTCACCCTGTTCCAGGAGCTGCTCGAGTCGATCAAGCGCGACGCCATTCGTGTGCTGTCGCACGTCCAGGTGCGCCAGGAAGACCCGGCCGAGGAAGAGGCGCGTCTGCGCCGCGACGCTGAAGAGCTGGCCAGCCGCATGCAATTCGAACATGCGCCGGCACCGGGCCTGGAAGCTGAAACCCAGCAGGGCGAAGAGCCTGGCGAAGTCGCAGTGGCCGCTGCTCCGGTGCGCAACGACCTCAAGTTGGGGCGCAACGAGCCGTGCTGGTGCGGTTCGGGCAAGAAGTTCAAGCATTGCCACGGGCAGATCGAGTAACCAGGCCCGTCATCCGCCCAGCCTTTTTCGGGCTGGGCGTTGGTTGTCGCTCAGGGCCGCTTAGCGGCCCTGCTCATTTTTCCCGCTACCGCAGCACGCGGTCGCACCGTCCCCACACTGTTTTGTCTTAGGAGCGCTCACATGGCTGTCGGTCTTGGTCCTTTGCCTACCCTGCACCCGGTTCCCGGTTTCGAACTCGGTATCGCCTCGGCGGGCATCAAGCGCCCGGGGCGCAAGGATGTGGTGGTGATGCGCTGCGCCGAAGGCTCCAGCGTCGCCGGGGTGTTCACCCTCAATGCCTTCTGCGCCGCACCGGTGATTCTCTGCCGCCAGCGTGTGCAAGGCCCGGTGCGCTACCTGCTGACCAACACCGGCAACGCCAATGCCGGTACTGGCGCTCCAGGCCTGGCTGCGGCCGAGCGCACCTGCGCCAAGCTGGCTGAACTGACCGGCGTCGATGCCAGTGCGGTGCTGCCGTTCTCCACCGGTGTGATCGGTGAGCCATTGCCGGTCGAGAAGATCGAAGGCGCGCTGCAGGCGGCCCTCGATGACCTCAGCGAAGACAACTGGGCAGACGCTGCAACCGGCATCATGACCACCGACACCCTGCCCAAAGGTGCCAGCCGGCAGTTCCAGTTCAACGGCCAGACCATCACCGTCACCGGCATCAGCAAAGGCGCCGGAATGATTCGTCCGAACATGGCGACCATGCTCGGCTACATCGCCACCGATGCCAAGGTCGCCCCGGCGGTGCTCAAGGATCTGATCCTCGACGGCGCCAACAAGTCGTTCAACCGCATCACCATCGACGGTGACACCTCGACCAACGACTGCTGCATGCTGATCGCTACCGGCAAGGCCGATGTGCCTGAGGTCAACGAAGCCCGTGGTGAGCTGTTCGAGGCGCTCAAGCAGGCCGTGTTCGAGGTGTGCATGGAGGTCGCCCAGGCCATCGTCCGCGACGGTGAAGGCGCCACCAAATTCGTCACTGTGCAGGTCAACGGTGGTGGCAATCACCAGGAATGCCTGGACGTCGGCTATGCCGTCGCCCATTCGCCGCTGATCAAGACCGCACTGTTCGCCTCCGATCCCAACTGGGGGCGCATTCTCGCGGCGGTCGGCCGCGCTGGCGTCCCGGAGCTGGATGTGAGCCTGATCGACGTCTACTTGGGTGAAGTCTGCATCGCCAGCAAGGGTGGTCGTAGCGCCAGCTACACCGAAGCACAGGGCGCTGCGGTGATGGCCGAGGAAGAAATCACCATCCGCATCGAACTGGGCCGTGGGCCGTGCAGCGAGACGATCTGGACCACTGACCTGTCCCACGAGTACGTCAAGATCAACGCCGAATACCGCACCTGACCCCTCGCGCGGCGTCCGCGTCACGGCGGGCGCTGTTTGTCCAGCCGCACGGAGCTGCGTCCATGAATTACCACCTGATCATCGGCAACAAGAACTACTCGTCCTGGTCGCTGCGTGCCGCCTTGGCGCTGGAGCTGGCTGGCGTCGACTACGATGAAACCCTCATCCCACTGCGTCAGCCGGACACCGCGCAGCGCTTGCTCGAACACTCCCCATCAGGACTGGTGCCGGTGCTGAAAACCGCCCATGGCGCCATCGCCGATTCCCTGGCCATCGCCGAATACCTGGCCGAAATCCATGCCGATGCTCAGCTATGGCCGCAAGATGCTGCGGCACGCGCCCTGGCACGCTCGGCCTGTGCGCAGATGCACAGCGGCTTTTTCACGTTGCGTAGCCTGATGCCCATGGACCTGCGGCGCGACCAGGCGCTGGACGCCATCTCGGCAGACTTGCAGGCCGACATCGATCGCATCGTCGCGTTGTGGGCGCAATGCCGCGAAGCGGCCCCCGACCCGGGACCGTTCCTGTTCGGCAGTCCCAGCCTGGCGGATGCCTTCTTTGCCCCGGTCGCCAGCCGTCTGCGCAGTTACCGCGTCGAGCTGCCAGCTGCCGCACAGGCCTATGTCGAGGCTATTTATGCCTGGCCGGCCTTCCAGCGCTGGCAGCAGGCGGCGCTGAGGGAGACCACCTGGTGAGCCGGGTGCATGTCGCCGCCGCGGTGATCCGCCGCGCGGATGGTCATATCCTCATCGCGCGCCGCGCCGACACTCAGCATCAGGGCGGGCTGTGGGAGTTTCCAGGCGGCAAGGTCGAGGCCGGTGAGGGCGTCGAAGCGGCGCTTGCGCGCGAGTTGCGCGAAGAACTGGGCATCGAGGTTCAGCGGTCGCGCGCGCTGATCAGCGTCAGCCATGACTACCCCGACAAGCAGGTCTTGCTGGAAGTGCGCGAGGTACGTGACTTCACCGGCGAGCCCCACGGGGCTGAGGGGCAGCCGCTGGCCTGGGTTGCGCCGCGGGATCTGCCGCACTATGCGTTCCCCGAAGCCAACCAAGCTATCGTCGCCGCTGCGCGCCTGCCGGATCAGTACCTGATCACCCCCGACGACGCCGATCCGGGCCAGTTGCTGCGCGGCATTCGTCAGGCAGTGGCCAATGGCGTTGGCCTGATTCAGCTGCGCGCGCCCGACATGTACGACCCCAAGTACCGCGATATCGCGGTGGATGCGGTCGGGCTGTGCGCGGGCAAGGCGCAACTGATGCTCAAGGGGCCGCTGGAATGGCTGGGCGATTTCCCCGCCGCTGGCTGGCACCTGACCGCCGCGCAATTGCGCAAGTATGCCGCCAACGGCCGGCCGTTCCCTGCGTCGCGCTGGCTGGCAGCGTCGTGCCACGATGCTGAGGAGTTGGCACTGGCGCAGCAGATGGGTGTCGATTTCGTCACCCTTTCACCGGTGCAGCCGACTCAGACGCACCCCAATGCCCAACCGCTGGGCTGGGAACAGGCGCAGCGGTTGATCGCCGGCTTCAACCTGCCAGTGTTCCTGCTTGGCGGGGTAGGGCCTGACGATCGCTCTCGCGCCTGGCAGGTCGGCGCGCAAGGTGTGGCGGGTATTCGCGCGTTGTGGCCTGTGCTGGAGTGAACGGGGTTCAGGCCGACGGTCGCGCGGCAGCCTGCCATAGCACTTCGCTGACGCCCTGACGACGGCCGATGATGCGTGCGGCGACGAACAGCAGGTCGGACAGCCGATTGATGTAGGCCAGGCTCACCGCGCTCAACGGCTCCAGCGCGTTGAGCTGCTGGCAGCGGCGTTCTGCGGTGCGGGCCTGACTGCGGCAGGCATGGGCCAGGGCGATCAGGTACGAGCCGCTCGGCAAAATGAAGTTCTTCAACGGCCCCAGCTCATCGTTCCAGACGTCGATGGCCGCTTCCAGGCGCTCGACTTCTTGCGCATCGAGCGCCTGATAAGTCGGCATCGCCAGTTCGCCCCCCAGGTCGAACAGCCGATGTTGGCACGGTCTCAGCACGTCGCTGACCTCGCTGATTCCCTGCTCTGCGAGCCCTGCCAACAGCAGACCGAGCTGGCTGTTGAGGGTGTCGACCTCACCGATGGCCTCGACCCGAGGGTGATCCTTGGGTACCCGGCGGCCATCGCCAAGCCCGGTTTCACCGCTATCCCCAGTGCGCGTATAGATTTTCGACAGGCGATTGCCCATGCTCACGACTCCTTGGCAGACGGCATGGCCGTCGGGTTCAGGGGCAGGCGCAAGGTGAAGCAGGTGCCCTGGCCGGGCGTGGAGTGCACCTCCATCTGCCCCTTGTGGTTGTTGGTGATGATGAAATACGACACGGACAGGCCCAGCCCGGTGCCCTGGCCGACTTCCTTGGTGGTGAAGAACGGCTCGAAGATGCGCTTGCGCACTTCATCGGGCATGCCGGTGCCGTTGTCTTCCACTTCGATCTCTGCCCACGGCGGGTTGAGCCGGGTGCGCACGATGATGCGCCCTGGGCTGTCCTGCTGCGCCCGCTGGTGCAGTGACTGCGCAGCATTCTTCAGCAGGTTGAGCAGCACCTGTTCCAGCTCGTTGGCGGTGCAGGGGACGAGATCGAGGTGCGGGTCGAACTCGCGGACGATGGCCTGGCCCTTGAAGTCGAAGCCCACGCTCAGGTCGAAATCATTGCCGGCGATGTCAATGGCCTGGTCGATCAGTGCTGGAAGGTCGCACGGCACCAGTTGCCGGTTACTCAGGCGACTGAAACTGAGCATGTGCGTGACGATTTTCGCCGCGCGGCCACCGGCCTGTTGGATACCGTCGAGCAACTGCGGCACTTCGCGTTCTTCCAGGTAGTGGTTGACCTTGCCCAGGTCGACGCCCAGTGCCTCGGCAGCCTCCTGATTGCGCGGCAACCCGGTTGAAAGCCGCCTGCGAATGTTCTGCACGTTGTGCAGAATCGCCCCCAGCGGGTTGTTGATCTCATGGGCCATCCCCGCCGCAAGCCCGCCGACCGAGAGCATCTTTTCCGACTGCACCATCATTTCTTCCAGCGACAGGCGCTGAGTGATGTCGTCGATTCGAATCACCACGCCGCGCCCGCCGCCGCCCGTCAGCGGGTAGAAGGTTAGGGCGTAGTGACGCGGGGTGTCGCCGCGCTGCCAGGTCACCCGCTCGATCTTCGCCACGCGGTGCTTTTCCACGCTTTCCTTGAGTTGTGGCAGGAACGGCTTGAGCGGTTCGAAGGCCACGAAGATCGGCTGATTCAGCGCTTCGAACAGGGGTGTGCCAGAGAGGGTGGTGGCTTCCTGGTTCCACTGGGTGACATACAGCTCGTCGTCCAGGGCGATCAACGCCGAGGGCATCGAATCGATGATGCTGTTGAGGTAGTTCTGGAAACCGGTGAGTTTTTTCTCGATCTTGCTGCGCACCTGCACTTCCAGTTCCAGCTTGCGATTGGTGTGGCGGGTTTCCTCGGCCAGCCCCTGGGCCTGGTCAAAGGCGGTCTGGAATTCGTCGCGGGCACGCTTGAGCTGCTGCTCGCGGGCCTCGATACGCGACAGCATGGTGTTGAAGGCGTTGGCCAGGCTGCCGATTTCATCGTCGTTGCCGCGCTGCGCGCGCAGGGCATAGCTTTCCTCGCGGGTGACCTGGCGGCTGAGCTCTTCGAGCTGATTGATCGGCTGGGTGATGAGCCGCTTGATCTGCCGCGCCACCACCAGCCACAGCAGGATGCTGAACACCAGAATAGCCAGACTGGCGGTCAGGGTGCCGGTGTAGAAGGCGCTCGGCAGCTCGCTGCTGGCCACCAGCAGCAAGTGCGCCGGCGGATTGCCGGGTCGCGGCAGGGTAATCAGTTGCGTGCTGCGAAACTCCATCAGGCGCCAGCCGTCGATGTTGCGAAAACGTCTGGGCAAGGTCAGCGCGTCGCCGTGCTGCAACTGCGCGAGCATGCGTCCGTTGCTGCCGTAGATCGCCGCAGCGCGCAGCGGAGAGTAGCTGTCCAGCGCATCGAGCAACTGTTCGGCGTTCTGCTCGGAGTCGCCGGCGCGTGCCGCCAGGCTCGGATTGGCCACCAGCCGGCCAATGGTCTGCAACGCCTGGGGCGCCATGCTTTCCTGGGTGATCCAATAGGCGGCGCTGATGAAGGTCAGGTTGGCGACCACCAGGATGGTCACCAGCAACACCAGCAGGGCGGCGAACAGCTTCTGCCCGACGGGCAGGTTGTCCAGGCGTTGATGCAGCTTCATGGGCAAAAGGGGTCCGTTGTCGAGTTCCTCGATAGCGTCAGACGCTCGGCAGGCCGCGGGCCTGCAAGGTATCGACCAGGCGCTGATGCAACTGTTCAAGGCCTGGCAGCGCCAGCCCATGACGGGTGGCTGCGCGGCAGGCATGGCCCAGCAGGTAGTGGACTTCGGTGCGCCGTGCTGCGTGTACATCCTGGTACATCGACGAGTAGTTGGCTGCTGTGGCGAGAATCACCCGTTGCACTTCCCCGACCAGGTCGTCGGCAGCCGCTGGCTGGCCGCAGCGCTGCAGCAGCAAGGCCAATTCCTTGCACAGGGCGTCGACCTCAGCGAGGCGTGCCAGCAGCCCGCCGTTGGCGCAGTCGTGCAGCACCGTCAGCGGGTTGATCGCGCAGTTCAGCGCCAGCTTGCGCCAAAGCCGAGTGAGGATGTCCACGCTCCACTGCGCCGGAATACCGGCATCGCTCAGTTCATCGAGCCATGGCGGTGGTTCGGGATGCCGAGGGTCGCCCAGCCAGTTGTGGCCGTGGCCGGCGAAGCGCACATCGAACGGCGCCTGGCGGAACGCGCCCTCGGTACTGGAGACGAAGATGCAGCGCGCCGTGGGCACCTGCTCGGCGACTTCATCCTGGCTGCCCAGGCCGTTCTGCAACAGCAGCAGCTCGGCGTCGGCCGCCAGTCGCGGTGCAAGGGCGGCCACCGCCGGAGCGGCGTCGTAGGCCTTGCAGGCCACCAGCAGGCGATGCACGGGGCCGGCGGTTTGCGCGGTGTCGGCGGGTACGGCGTAGTGGTGGCGCTTGCCGTGTTCTTCCAGGGTCAGTCCACCGGCTGCCTGATACCTCGCCAGTGCCTGCTCGTCGCGCAGGATCAGGCGCACCGCCTTGCCGGCCCGTGCCAGGCGGCAGGCCCACAGCGTGCCGAGGCTACCGGCGCCGAGAATATGCCAGGTGCTGCTCATCTGTGTTTCGCAACCCGTTATAATGGACCCGCATTTTACCCATCGACCCCGCCGCGCTCCATCGCCTCGCCGTTCAGGCCCAGGCGTCACGGAGCGCGCTTTGCATTTATGGAGAGTAACCCATGCCTTCGTTCGACGTGGTATCGGAACTGGACAAGCACGAAGTGCAGAACGCCGTCGACAACGCCATCAAGGAACTCGACCGCCGCTACGACCTCAAGGGCAAAGGCAGCTTCGAGTTCAAGGAAAAAGACAAGACCGTCGCGCTCACCGCCGAGGCCGAGTTCCAGCTCGAGGCCATGGTCGAGATTCTTCGCCTGGCGCTGGTCAAGCGCAAGATCGACGTCAAGTGCCTGGAAGTGAAGGATGCCTATCCGTCGGGCAAGGAAATGAAGCAGGAAGCGGTATTCCGCGAGGGCATCGACAAAGACCTGGCGAAGAAGATCGTCGCCCACATCAAGGACGCCAAGCTCAAGGTCCAGGCCGCCATCCAGGGCGAGCAGGTACGCGTGACCGGCAAGAAACGTGACGACCTGCAGGACGCCATCGCGGCGCTGCGCAAAGAAGAATTCGACATGCCGCTGCAGTTCAACAACTTCCGCGACTGACCTTAGGGGCTGTTCCCGTTTCATCGCAACCGCGCCGAGGCCTGTTCTTTCGCCCTTTTGAGTTCAAGACTCGAACGTTTCATACGAAAAAACAGGCACGGCCCTTCGGGTTACGCGCCAAATCGCGCCATCCAGCGTTGAAGGACTTGAAAAGGGAATGACCCTTTCCTGCATCCTTCGCCTCGGCTGGCACGATTTGGCGCGGTAACGCGGTTTGCGCTGAAACGGGAACAGCCCCCAGGCTCTGTCTGAAAAGTTCTGAGACGCCGGGGAGACAAGGCGAAAGCAGCCGAGGAAGCGGAGTTTACTAATTGTAAATGAGCATTCCGACCGGGCTGGCGATCCAGGCTGCTTTCAACGCAGGATCACCAAGTATCAGGGCTTTTCAGACAGAGCCTAGGCGTCAGGAACCTCCACGGGCCTGGCAATGTCCACCGCATCCGCGGCCGTCGTGACAACACGGCCGGTTTTACTGTGTACATGCCGCTCGGCATCTGGAGATGAACATGGATTTGAACGCTGAAGTCGATCAGCTGGTTCGCCAATCGCAAACCTGGATTCCCTTGATCATGCAGTACAGCGGCCGGGTGCTGCTGGCTGTGGTGACCCTCGCCATCGGTTGGTGGATCGTCAACCGCATCACCAATCGGCTCGGCAAACTGGTCGGGCTGCGCAACTCCGACCTGGCGTTGCAGAACTTCATCGCAACCCTGGCCAACATCGTCCTCAAAGTGCTGCTGATGGTCAGCGTGGCCTCGATGATCGGCATCGAAACCACCTCGTTCGTCGCCGCCATCGGTGCTGCCGGCCTGGCCATCGGCCTGGCGCTGCAAGGCAGCCTGGCCAACTTCGCCGGCGGTGTGCTGATTCTGCTGTTCCGGCCGTTCCGCATCGGCGACTGGATCGAGGCGCAGGGTGTCAGTGGCACGGTCGACAGCATTCAGATCTTCCACACCGTGCTGCGCACCGGCGACAACAAGACCGTCATCGTGCCCAACGGCGGCCTGTCCAACGGCATCATCACCAACTACAACCGCCAACCGACTCGCCAGGTGGTGTTCAACGTGGGTGTCGATTACGACGCAGATCTGCAGAAAGCCCGGGGCGTGCTACTGGAGTTGGCCAAAGACCCGCGTGTGCTGCCCGATCCGGCGCCCGCTGCAGTGGTCTCCGAGCTGGGCGACAGCTCGATCACCGTGTCGCTGCGGGTTTGGGTGAAAACGCCTGATTACTGGAGCCTGATGTTCATGCTCAACGAGCAGGCCCGTGACCGCCTGCGCGCCGAAGGCATCGACATTCCGTTCCCGCAGCGGGTGATCCGCGTGGTGCAGGAGCCGGCGGCGCAGTAAAAAGCGCTGGCCCGGGTCAAGCTGTGGGAGCGCCGTCTGGTGCTCCCACAGTCGTTTTCAGCCCTCGATTTACACATCCTCACTGCAAAATCTTGCGCGTTGTGGCATACACGCTGCCCCAGACTTCCTTGCCGTCGGCCCGACCATGAAACCACTGCTGTACATCACACCCGCCCGCGCCCTGGCGTTCGGCCTTACCCTGGCGCTGTTCGAGCTGCTCACGTACCTGGCCAGCGACGCGGTGATGCCGGCCATGCCCGCGGTGGTCACTGAACTCAAGGCCAGCCCCGGGTACATTCCCCATGCCCTGAACCTGTACCTGCTCGGCGGCGTGCTGTTGCAATGGCTGATCGGCCCGCTGGCCGACCGTTATGGTCGACGCCCTCTGCTGCTGGTCGGCTGCCTGCTGTTCGCCGCAGCGTGCCTGGGCACCTACTGGGCGCATGACATCGGCGTGTTCAACCTGCTGCGTCTGCTGCAAGGGGTTGGCCTTGGCTTCGTGGTAACCGTCAGCTATCCCGCGCTGAACGAGGCCTTCAGCGAGGCCGATGCGGTGCGCATGATGGCCTTGCTGGCCAACATCGCGCTGCTCTCGCCGCTGCTTGGGCCGTTGCTCGGCACCTTGATGCTGCAGTGGCTCGACTGGCGCTGGCTGTTCGTTGCCTTCGCCGTCGGCGCGGTGCTGACCTGGGCACTGTTGTACCGACTGATGCCGGAAACCCTGGGCGTCGAGCGCCGCGATGGCTCGCGTCTACCGTTCACGCCCGTTCATCTGTTGCCGTTGATGGCGGCCTACGGGCAACTGCTGCGTAACCGGCGCTTCGTCGCTGGCAGCGCGGCGCTGGGCTTGGTGGGCTTGCCGCTGATTGGCTGGATCGGCCTGTCACCGGTGTTGCTGATCCACGACGAGGGCCTCAGCACCCTGGCCTATGCCCTGTGGCAGTTGCCGGTGTTCGCCGGTTTGATCGCCGGCAACCTGATCATCAATCACATTGCCGACCGGTACCCACTGAACACGCTGCTGCGCGGCGCACTGGCGCCGTATCTGGCCGGTTTGTGCCTGTTGCTGTTGCTGACCTGGGCGCTGCCTGCGGTGCCGAGCGTGGTGGCGGGCATGTCGCTGTATGCCCTGGGCCTGGGCATCGCAAATGCCGTGCTGTACCGCGTGACGCTGTATTCCAGCGAGCAGAGCAAGGGGTTGGTTTCGGCGATGCTGGGCATGATTACCATTGCCTTGCTCGGCTTCGGCGGCGCGCTGCTGGCAATGCTCGGGGCGGGCGAGAGCTTGCTGAGCTTCGCCGTAGCCGCCAGTTGCGCCGGAGCGCTGGCACTGTGGCCATTGTGGCAGGTGATCGGCGGTCGCCCGGGGCAGGGAGCGGTCACGCCCTGAAGGCCAAAGCCCTGATGTCCGATTCGGGCTTCAGGGCTTCTCGACCGGCTCGAGCTTGTTCGGACCGGATTCCAGACGCCACTGCAAGGCGATCAGGATCAGCGTTGGCACTCCCAGCAGGGCGGTAATCAGGAAGAAGTTGTGGTAACCGAACTTCTCCACCATCACCCCTGAATAGCCGCCCATCAGCCTCGGCAAGAGCAACATGATCGAGCTCAGCAGTGCGTACTGCGTGGCCGAGAACTTGAGGTTGGTCAAGCTCGACAGGTACGCGACGAAGGCCGAGGTGGCCAGGCCCGAGCTGAAGTTGTCCAGGGAAATGGTGACGATCAGCATCTGCAGGTTCGGGCCCATGTCGGCGAGCATGACGAACAGCAGGTTGGTGGCTGCCGACGCCGCGCCGCCGATGAACAGAATCGGCAGGATGCCGAAGCGCACGATCAGCAGACCGCCGACCCCGGCACCGACCAGGGTCATGATCAAGCCGAAGATCTTGCTGACGCTGGCGATTTCGTCTTTGGTGAAGCCCTGGTCGATGTAGAAGACGTTGGCCATCACCCCCATGACCGTGTCGGACATCCGGTACGTGGCGATCAACCCCAGCAGCAACAGCGCCTGCCAGCGGTAGCGGTGGATGAAGTCGTTGACCGGCGTGAGCACCGGCGCCAGGCCCCGCCGGCCCATCGACGACAGGCACGCCCAGGTCAGCAGGCCGTAGAGCATCAGGCGCAGGAATGCGCGGTCTTCCATCACCAGGTCGAGCGGCGAGGCAGTGCCGATCACTACGCTGGCCCAGTCGGTGTTGTACATCTGGGTGAAACTGGCCGGCACCGACACCAGCAGAATGATCAGCACGAACACCGAGGCCAGCTGATGGCCCAGGCCGTAACGGGCCGCCGACAGCTGGGTGCGCAGCGGCACGGGGGGCTCACGCATCACCAGGGTGGTGAACAGGGCCGGCAGCATGATCAGGCCGAACAGCACGTAGGTGCCGGTCCAGGCCTTGTGCAGATAGCTGAAACCGGTGGAGCCGAACCACTCGGCGAAGAACAGCGCGCCAGCGGTGGCCAGCAGCGCCGCGACCCGGTAGCCGGCCATGTAGCTGGCGGCCAGGGCGGCCTGACGCTGATCGTCGGCGATTTCCAGGCGGTAGGCATCCACGGCGATGTCCTGGGTAGCCGAGGCGAAGGCCACCAGCACCGCCAGAGCGATCAGCCACGACAGGTGTTTCTGCGGGTCGCACAGGCCCATGCCGATCAACCCGATCACCACCAGGATCTGCGAGAGCAGCAACCACGAACGACGTCGGCCCATGCCGCCAAGCAGCGGCAGCCGCCATTGATCGAGCAGTGGCGACCACACCCATTTGAAGGCGTAGGCCAGGCCGATCAGGCTGGCATAACCGATGGTTTCACGGGCCACGCCCGCTTCGCGCAGCCACACCGAGAGGGTCGAGAACACCAGCATGTAAGGCAGGCCGGCGGCGAATCCGAGCAGCAGAAGTACCAATGTCGATGGACTGGCATAGGCAGCGAGCGCAGCGCGCCAGGTTTTACGGGACATGGGCCAAGATCTGCCTCAAGGTTGCGGAAAACAAAACGCGCACTCTAACTGGTGTGCTCCATGGGGCGCCAGCCATGCAGTGCCATATCCACACGATCATGGGTAATGTTCACTCCTTCGGCGCGCAGCCGCGCGCGTTGTTCTTCACCGCCCGGCGTACCCACAGGCAGGCTCAGGCGACCATTGGCGCCGAGCACCCGGTGCCAGGGCAGGCGGGTGTCGTTGGGTAACTGGCCCAGCGTGCGGCCCACCCAGCGCGCTGCGCGGCCAAGGCCGGCCAGTTGGGCCAACTGCCCATAACTGACCACTTGGCCCGGCGGCACGCTGCCGAGCACAGAGTACAATGCCGTTCGTCGGGCTTCGGCGCTGTCTGGCGCTGGGAGCGAATCACTGAGCATCAAGGCTTTCCGGGGCTAACGCGGGATTAATGCCAAAGGCATGACTGAATGAGAATGCAAATCGACGACTCG
The DNA here is from genome assembly GCF_000759535.1 of Pseudomonas cremoricolorata. Classification (NCBI taxonomy): domain Bacteria; kingdom Pseudomonadati; phylum Pseudomonadota; class Gammaproteobacteria; order Pseudomonadales; family Pseudomonadaceae; genus Pseudomonas; species Pseudomonas cremoricolorata. The sequence continues at coordinate 2,318,668 of NZ_CP009455.1, forward strand.
TTTCCCGAGCTGTTCTTGCTCTGCTCGTGGGTATCCGGATAATACCGACGTTTTCACCTTCCGAGCCCAGTAGTCCGCTTATGTATTCAAGAGCCTTGTTGTCTCTCGTGGTCGCCTCACTGTCTGCCCCTGCGCTGGCCGATACTGTCTGGATGAAGAACGGTGATCGCCTGACTGGCACCATCAAGGTCTTCGATGGCGGCAAGCTGCTGCTCGAGACCAAGTACGGCGGCTCGATCGCCCTGGACTGGAAGCAGGTCAAGACCCTGGAAAGCGACCAGCAGCTGCTGGTCAAGCAGGATGCCTACACCGGCGAGCATGCCAAGTCGCTGCAACCGGCCGAGGAGGGCAAGGTGACGCTGGCCAACGGCGAGGCGCCCAAGACCGTCGAGCTGGCCAGCATCGAGCAGATCCTCAAGCCCAAGCCGGTGGTCGAGGACCTGGTGTGGAAGGGTCGCATCGATGCAGCGCTCGATTACAAGCGCGCCGAGAAAGACACCGACAATTACGACATCGGCTTCAAGACCACCGCGCGCCATGGCCGCTGGCGGCACACCGCCGAGGGCGAATACAACCGCGATACCCAGAACGACGTCACCACCAACGACAACTGGAGCGCCGAGTATGCCCTCGACCGCTTCATTACCGACAAGTGGTTCTGGCAGGGCCGTTTCGACTACAAACGCGATCACGTCGAAGACCTGCAACGCCAGCGTACCGTGGGTACCGGCCCGGGCTACCAGTTCTGGGATGACGAGCTCGGCGCGTTCTCGCTCGGCAGCCTGCTCAACCGCACCGACTATCAGTACCGCGACGGCGGCAAGGATGATTTCTACTCCGTGGCCCTGAAGTGGGACTACAACCGCTACCTGATCGGCAAGCGCTTCGAATTCTTCACCAACGGCGAGCTGGGCAAGCCACTGGGCTCGGTGGCCGACTACTCGCTCGATGCCGAACTGGGCCTGCGCTACAAGCTGACCGACTGGGCCTCGCTGAACGTCAAGGCCGAGAAGAACGTCATCAGTGGCACCCAGGACAGCGACCTCGACAAGACCCGCTACACCGCAGGTTTCGGCGTCAGCTGGTAAGCGTCATGGGCCGTGTGGCGGCCCGGTTGGCTCCCGCGCGGATAAGTGACTATGGTGTGCGCCAATTACTTGTCCGTCAGGAGCCTTCGACGTGAGTACCAAAGCCCTTCGCCCCGCCCGCGAGCTGCTGCTCAAGGAGTACCGGGGCGTGCTCTCCACGCTGTCCAAGTCCATGCCTGGCTATCCATTCGGCTCGGTCGTGCCGTATTGCCTCGATGTCCACGGGCAGCCGCTGATCCTCATCAGCCGCATCGCCCAGCACACCCATAACCTGCGTCAGGACAACAAGTGCTCGCTGCTGGTGGGTGAGCGCGATGCCGAGGACGTGCAGGCCGTGGGGCGCCTGACCGTGCTGGCCCAGGCCCGGCCACTGAGCGAGCCGACCGAGATCGCGGCAGCCGCCGAGCGCTATTACCGTTATTTCCCTGAAGCTGCCGGCTACCACCAGGCCCACGATTTCGATTTCTGGGTCCTGGAGCCGGTGCGGCACCGCTACATCGGCGGTTTTGGTGCCATTCACTGGCTCGACCAGGTGACCTTGGCCAACCCGTTCGATGGCAGCACCGAGGCCCGCATGATCGAGCACATGAACAGCGACCATGGGGCTGCCATCAGCCACTACCTGGACCTGAACGACCTGCCCGCGACCGTGCCTGCGCAACTGGTCGGCCTCGACAGCGAGGGCATGCACCTGCGTCAGGGCCAGAGTATTCACTGGTTGCCGTTTCCCAGCGTCTGCAATACGCCGACACAAGTGCGTGAAGCCTTGGTTTTACTGGCCCGGGCCGATCAGTGGCCGGCAGTTGAACAGGTGGCGGGTTGAAATCGGGAATCGTTGCGCCCATCTAGCAGTCCTATAGCAAGGTCGTCTTGCGCGAGGATTTCTAGATGCGAGTTTTTTTGTTGCTTCTGCTTGTTTTTCCGGTGCTCGAGCTGTTCGTGTTCGTCAAGGTGGCGGGTGCGATCGGCTTCTTCCCGGCGCTGCTGCTGATCATTGCCGGTTCGGCGCTGGGGCTGCTGGTCATGCGTGTGGCCGGTCTGGCGACAGCGCTGCGCGCGCGTGAAAGCCTCCAGCGCGGCGAGCTGCCTGCCGAGGAGATGTTCCAGGGCATGATGCTGGCCATCGGCGGTGGTCTGCTGCTGATTCCAGGCTTTCTCAGTGACATCGTCGGACTGGTCTGCCTGCTGCCGTTCAGCCGCCATTTCGCGGCGCGCGAGCTGCGGGCACGGGCCGAGGCCCAGGCGGCCCGCCAGCGTGCTTTCCGCGACGACCCGGCTGCGGCTCAGCCCCGCGAGGGGTTGCAGCGTCCCAATGTGATCGAAGGCGAGTACGAGCGCCGCGATCAGTAATTGCCCATGCACCCCTGCCAACGGCCCCTGATGGGGCCGTTGGCGTTTCCGTTCCCGGTAAATGAAAAAATATTTTGCTACAGCCTTGTAATTGTTTTGCCCGGCCTCATCTATGAGACACCGCAAGGTTCCTGGCGCGTTTCGCCAGACACGACACTGATGGCCTGCCCAGGCGTGCCATCTCCGGCCAGGCCGGAATGCCTCAACCCGCCGGTGTCGACACCGGCCGATGAAAACCACAATTTGGGAGAGATCGACAATGAAGCTTCGTCCTCTGCATGACCGCGTAGTCATCCGTCGCAGCGAAGAAGAATCGAAAACCGCTGGCGGTATCGTCCTGCCGGGTTCGGCTGCTGAAAAGCCCAACCGCGGTGAAGTTGTTGCCGTCGGCACCGGTCGCGTTCTGGACAACGGCGAAGTGCGCGCACTGGCCGTCAAAGTGGGTGACAAAGTGGTCTTCGGCCCTTACTCGGGCAGCAACACTGTGAAAGTCGATGGCGAAGACCTGCTGGTGATGAGCGAGAACGAAATCCTCGCTGTCGTCGAAGGCTGATTTCCCCCCGATTTCCGTTACTCCAGAGAATTCAAGGATTAAACGATCATGGCTGCTAAAGACGTAAAATTCGGCGACTCCGCCCGTAAGAAAATGCTCGTTGGTGTCAACGTTCTGGCTGACGCAGTAAAAGCGACCCTTGGCCCGAAAGGCCGTAATGTGGTCCTGGCCAAGAGCTTCGGCGCTCCGACCATTACCAAGGACGGCGTTTCCGTAGCCAAAGAGATCGAGCTCAAAGACGCGTTCGAGAACATGGGTGCGCAACTGGTTAAGGAAGTTGCTTCCAAGGCCAACGATGCTGCCGGTGACGGCACCACCACCGCGACCGTCCTGGCTCAGGCCATCGTCAACGAAGGCCTCAAAGCCGTCGCTGCCGGCATGAACCCGATGGACCTCAAGCGCGGTATCGACAAGGCCACTGCCGCTGTCGTCGCCGAGCTGAAGAACCTGTCCAAGCCGTGCGCCGACTCGCGCAACATCGCCCAGGTCGGCACCATCTCCGCCAACTCCGACGAGTCCATCGGCAAGATCATTGCCGAAGCCATGGAAAAAGTCGGTAAAGAAGGCGTGATCACCGTTGAAGAAGGTTCGGGCCTGGACAACGAACTGTCCGTCGTCGAAGGCATGCAGTTCGACCGCGGCTATCTGTCCCCGTACTTCGTCAACAAGCCAGACACCATGGTCGCCGAGCTGGAAAGCCCGATGCTGCTGCTGGTCGACAAGAAAATCTCCAACATCCGCGAACTGCTGCCGGTTCTGGAAGCCGTTGCCAAGGCTGGCCGTCCGCTGCTGATCGTTGCCGAAGACGTCGAAGGCGAAGCGCTGGCTACCCTGGTGGTCAACAACATGCGCGGCATCGTCAAGGTCGCTGCGGTCAAGGCGCCAGGCTTCGGTGATCGTCGCAAGGCCATGCTGCAGGACATCGCCGTCCTGACCGGCGGTACCGTGATCTCCGAAGAGATCGGCCTGTCCCTGGAAACCACTACCCTGGAGCACCTGGGCAACGCCAAGCGCGTCGTTCTGTCCAAGGAAAACACCACCATCATCGACGGTGCTGGCGTTGAAGGCGAAATTCAAGGCCGTGTCACCCAGATCCGTGCACAAATCGCCGAAACCTCTTCCGACTACGACCGTGAGAAGCTGCAAGAGCGTCTGGCCAAGCTGGCCGGCGGCGTTGCCCTGATCAAAGTTGGTGCTGGTACCGAAGTCGAAATGAAAGAGAAGAAAGCCCGCGTCGAAGACGCCCTGCACGCCACCCGTGCAGCCGTCGAAGAAGGCGTGGTGCCTGGCGGTGGTGTTGCTCTGGTACGTGCCCTGTCTGCCATCATTGACCTCAAAGGCGACAACGAAGACCAGAACGTCGGTATCGCTCTGCTGCGCCGTGCTGTCGAAGCGCCGCTGCGTCAGATCACCGCCAACGCCGGCGACGAGCCAAGCGTTGTCGCTGACAAGGTCAAGCAAGGTTCGGGCAACTACGGCTACAACGCCGCTACCGGCGAGTACGGCGACATGATCGAGATGGGTATTCTCGACCCAGCCAAAGTCACCCGCTCGGCACTGCAAGCTGCCGCTTCGATCGGTGGTCTGATGATCACCACCGAAGCCATGGTTGCCGACCTGCCGGAAGAAAAACCAGCTGGCGGCATGCCAGACATGGGCGGCATGGGTGGCATGGGCGGCATGATGTAAGCCGGCCTCACCCCCGCAGCACCTGAAAAGCCCCGCCCCGTGCGGGGCTTTTCCGTATCTGGGCAGTGGTGACCGCCTGCCCGCCCGCCGTTAACTGTTCTGCAATGCTGGCGTCATCATGGCCGATGGCCTTAAGCTGCGCACGCCCAAGCACTGCACAGGAGACCTCGATGCGCATTCTTTTGGTGGAAGACAACCGCGACATCCTCGCCAACCTGGCCGATTACCTGGGCATGAAAGGCTATACCGTCGATTGCGCGCAGGATGGCCTGTCGGGCCTGCACCTGGCCGCGACCGAACATTACGACCTGATCGTGCTCGACATCATGCTGCCCGGTATCGACGGCTACACGCTGTGCAAACGCCTGCGTGAAGACGCCCGCCGCGATACCCCGGTGATCATGCTCACCGCGCGCGATCAATTGGACGACCGCCTGCAAGGTTTCCGCTCGGGGGCCGATGACTACCTGCTCAAGCCGTTCGCGTTATCGGAGCTGGCCGCACGCATCGAGGCCGTGCTGCGCCGTGCCCAGGGCGGCGGACGCCGGGCCCTGCAAGTGGCCGACCTGAGCTACGATCTCGATACCCTTGAAGTCAGTCGCCAGGGACGGGCGCTCAAACTCAACCCGGTGGGCCTGAAACTGCTTGCCGTACTGATGCAGAAGAGTCCCCACGTGCTGCGCCGCGAGGTGCTGGAAGAGGCGCTGTGGGGCGATGACTGCCCGGACAGCGACAGCCTGCGCAGCCATGTGCATCAGTTGCGCCAGGTGATCGACAAGCCTTTCGACAAACCGCTGCTGCATACCGTCCATGGCGTCGGCTATCGCCTCGCCGAGGGCCGTGATGGAGTTTAAACAGAGCCTCGCCCAGCGCATCATCATCGCCTTCGCGTTGATGAGCGCATTGGTCGCGGGGGCGTTCGCCGTCGGTATCGTGTCCACCGTGCATCTAGTCGAGGAACGTCTGATTTCTTCGGTGCTGGGGGGCGATCTGCAGCGCCTGTTGCGCATGGACAGCGTCAGCGACTGGAGCCATCGACCGCGGCCCGACCAACTGTTCTATTTCAGCGACGGTCGCGACGACTTCGAGCTGCCCAAGGACCTGTACCACCTGGAACCCGGTTTCCACGAGGTGTTCCGCGACCAGCTGTCTTATCACGCCATGGTCGAGGTGGTAGACGGCCGTCACTATGTGTTGCTGCAGGACCAGAGTGATTTCGAAGAGCGCGAGCGCGTGCTGTTCTTCGTGGTCATGGTCGGTTTCGTGCTGAGTCTGGCGCTTGCGGGGGTGCTGGGTTGGCTGCTGGCGCGGCGGGTGATGGCGCCGGTGATTCGTCTGGCGCGGCAGGTCAGGCATCGCGATCAGTTGCTCGGCCTGGCGCCGCCACTGGCGCCGGACTATGCCGCCGACGAAGTCGGCCAGCTCGCCGTAGCGTTCGACGACACCTTGGGCCGGCTGCGCGATGCGCTGACCCGCGAGCGACTGTTCACCAGCGATGTCAGCCATGAACTACGCACGCCGCTGATGGTGCTGGCCACCTCGTGCGAGTTGTTGATGGTCAATCCCAATCTCGACAGCCGTTCGCGCAGCCAGGTCGAGCGCATCGCTCGCGCCACCGAAGAGATGCGCGAGCTGGTCAAGACCTTCCTGATGCTCGCCCGCGCCCAGCGTGACGAAGGCGCCATCGCGTCCAAGGCAACCTTGCGCGAGGTGGCGGACGATCTGATCGGTGTATGGCGCGATACGATCGAACAGAAGGGCCTGACCCTGTATTACGACGGTCGGGTCAGTGCCGGTCCGCAGCAGTACAACGCCACTTTCCTGCAGTCGGTGATGGGCAATTTGCTGCGCAACGCAGCCCATTACACCGATTCAGGCTACATCCGTCTGAGCCTGGAGGCCGATGGCTTCAGCGTCGAGGACAGCGGCGTGGGCATCCCCGAAGAACAGCGGGAGGCGATGTTCAAACCGTTCGTGCGCGGTGACGAACGTCGCGGTGAGGGCCTGGGCCTGGGCCTGTCGCTGGTGCAGCGTATCTGCGATGACCAGGGCTGGCGGGTCAGATTGAGCGCGACCTCGCCACACGGATGTCGCTTCCAGGTCGACCTGAGCCTTCAGGCGCGAGGCGCCGTGGCGCCAATCCCCGCGTCGAGCCAAAGCGCTTCGTCGAGCGACGATCAGCCGAACGGATAATCACCCTATCGGCCTGAAAAGGCGATGTCGGTACGGCCCTTGCACTGGGTTTTCGCCCGGGTCGAAAAGAGCGGACGGCCCGCCTTGTTCGATCGGACGTTTTCTGGCCGTGGAGAGTGCACCGCTGGTTGGACGTGATCGTGCCGATCAGCCTGCTAGACGCTGCGGGGTTCGGGCTTGCGGTCGGGCAGAAGGCGGTACTCAAGTGTCGACCGCGACGGGGTTGGGAATGTCCGTCGCGCGCGGCTGAAGGAACGGTGACGGTTTCATGTTACCGACGACCCCATCTGGGAACATTTCGTTGCATCTGGCTTCTGAGTCCAGCGACACGCGGCAGTGCTGCCGTTTCGTGCCATGTGGCGATTCCAAGCATCACCTGAGAGAGAGCAATCAATGGCAACCGCCCAGGAGCAAGCTGCGCAGTTCGACTTCTACTGGCAGCAGCAGGGGGAGTGGGTCGAGGCCCCCAATCAACGGCGTGGCGGTGAAAGCGGCGTGCAACGGCTCGATGACGGCAATGGCCATTTGCTCTACGCCAAACGCCAGGTCGGCCATATTTACCGCAGCTTCCTTCACCCGTTCGGTCGTCCGACGGTCCTGCGTGAGCTGGATGCCTTGCACAGCTTCGAGCAACTGGGTGTGCGAGTGCCACGCATCGTCTTCGCCGGTGCCGAGCGCGATGCCGACCATCAGTGGCGGGCGCTGCTGGTGAGCGAAGCGCTCGAAGGCTTCGTCGATCTAGAAACCTGGTATGCCGAAGGCGCCCTGCAGCGCTACCCGGAGCCAGTGCACCAACTGATGCTCAAGGACCTGGCCGAAAACCTGGCACGCATGCACCTGGGCCACTGGCAGCACGGTTGCCTGTATGGCAAACACGTATTTGTCAAAGTCAGCGGGCATGATGACGCCGCTCGTGTAGAGGTAGCGCTGCTGGATCTGGAAAAATGCCGGCGCCGTATCCGTTGCCAACGGGCGGCGTACAACGACTTGCGCCAATTGCAGCGCCATTCGTCAATCAGCCAGGCGCATTTCCAGACATTGCTCTACTTTTACCAAACAGCGTTTGGCAGCGCAGTCAAAGGGTTAGGGTAATGAAACTAGAAATAGCTCGAGCTTTATTCTTCATCGCTGCGCTTGCCGTGACTACCGCTGCGGCGGCAGCCTGGGAACAACCGCGCATGGTCGTGTTCAGCAAGGCCGATCTGGCAGGTCAATGTGCCTTGCCGCGCGGCAAGCCGGAAACCCAGGCGCAGGCAAAGCCTGACCATGATCTGCTGTTGTTCCTGTTCGGGATGCGTCAGGGGTTGCGTCCATTCGGCTGAATGGCTGCAGGAGCAGGCGGTACACGATTGGCTGACGCGATAACCAGGCGCACCGCAACGGTGCGCGCAGACACTCAGTCCTGGCTGTTCAGCAACCGTTCCATGCGCGCCGCCAGGCGACGTTTGATTTCAGTCTCGATGTGCGGGGTGAAGTCATTGATCACCTCCTGCATGATCGACTGGGCCGCGGCCCGCAGTTCGCTGTCCAGATGCAGCAACATGTCCTGGCGACGCGTCTGGGCGTCGTCCTGCCGGGGCGAGGTACCGTGTTGCGCATGGTCGACACGCTCATCCAGCGTCGGCACCGACTGCTCCACGGTTTCGGTGAGCAGTGGCGGTTGCAGGTCGGAATCGCCGAGCAGTTCGCGAATCGACTCCAGATCGTCCAGCAGGTGAGTCGAGTGGTTGAGGGGGTTGTGTGGCTTGTCCATGGTCATCAAAGTCGCTGTAAGCGGTGATCGTGTAGAGCATAGCCCCGTTCCCTGTAGAAACGGAACCGCTCGCGCGCGGCCTGGCGGATATCAGGCGCTTCCACCACGATCTCGGCCACCCGCGCGAACTGCCCGACAAAGCCGGGCACCTCGCCACCGAGATTGATCAACAAGTCTTTATGCTCGCCTGCCTCGGCACTCAGGCCCAGAACCACCCGACCGGCATCGGCTCGCTCGGCGGGGTCATGGGGTACGAATGCTTCGCCCTTGAAACGCCATAGCAGTGCGTCCAGCTCATCACGCTGGGCCTGATCCTGGCAGTGCACGTAGACGCCGTGGCCAAGGCGCCAGGCTTTTTCACACAGCTTGCAGGCGAACTCCAGGCGCGCGGCCAGGGAGTCGCTCGGCAGGATGTAGAAGTCGACCTGGCTCATGGCTGATCAGCCAGTCGGTGACCAATGCCCCTCATCGTCCTTGCGGGCTCAGGCATCGATACGGTCGAGCAAGTATTGGGTCAGCAGCGGTACCGGGCGTCCGGTGGCGCCTTTTTCCTTGCCACCGCTGATCCAGGCAGTGCCGGCGATGTCCATGTGCGCCCAGCTGTACTGACGGGCGAAGCGTGACAGGAAGCAGCCTGCGGTGATGGTGCCGGCCTTTGGCCCGCCGATGTTGGCGATGTCGGCGAAGGGGCTGTCCAGTTGCTCCTGGTACTCCTCGAACAGCGGCAGCGGCCAGGCGCGGTCATCGGCGCGCTTGCCGGCGTCGAGCAGTTGCTCGACCAGTTCGTCGTTGTTGCCCATCAGGCCTGTGGTGTGGCTGCCCAGGGCGACGATGCAGGCGCCGGTGAGGGTGGCGATGTCGATCACCGCACGGGGCTTGAAGCGCTCGGCGTAGGTGAGGGTGTCGCACAGCACCAGACGGCCTTCGGCGTCGGTGTTGAGGATTTCCACAGTCTGCCCGCTCATGGTAGTGACGATATCGCCAGGACGGGTCGCGCCGCCGCTCGGCATGTTCTCGGCGCAGGCCAGCAGGCACACCAGGTTGATCGGCAGTTGCAGGGTCAGGACCGCGTGCAGCGTACCGAACACACTGGCAGCGCCGCACATGTCGTACTTCATTTCATCCATGCCGGCGCCCGGCTTGAGGCTGATGCCACCGGTGTCGAAGGTGATGCCTTTGCCGACCAGCACGTACGGCTGCTCGCTCTTCTTCGCGCCCTGGTAGTTGAGCACGATCAGGCGTGGTGGCTGGTCGCTGCCCTGGCCGACGGCATAGAACGCGCCCATGCCCAGGTCTTTGATCTTTTTCTCGTCCAGCACCTCGACCTTGAGGTTCTTGTGCGCCTTGCCCATGTCCTTGGCCTGTTCGGCCAGGAAGCTTGGGTGGCAGAGGTTGGGCGGCAGGTTGCCAAGGTCACGCGTCAGCGCCATACCGGCGCTGATGGCGCTGGCGTGTTTTACCCCGCGCTCGACTTCGGCCTGGGCGGCCTTGCTGGTGATCAGGGTGATTTTCTTCAGGGCCCGAGGATCGGCCTTCTGGCTCTTGAAACGGTCGAACACGTAGGCGCCGGCGAGCAGGGTTTCGGCGAGCAGGCGGTACTTGCCGTAATGGCCGTCACGGCCTTGCACGATAACTTCGTCCAGTGCCAGCAGGGCGTCACCGCCTCCTAGGGTCTTGAGTACTGCGGCCACGCTGTTGATGACCTTGCGCCAGGTGCGGTCGTTGAGCGCTTCGCCATTACCGGTACCGACCAGCAGGACGCGTTCGGCCTTGAGCCCCGGCAGACTGTGCAGCAGCAGGGTCTGGCCTGGCTTGCCGCTGAGGTCGCCACGCTTGAGCACGGCGCTGATGGCGCCGCTGCTGGCCAGATCGATGGCCTGGGCGGTATCGCCGAGGATCCGGCCTTCGCCCACGGCGAGCACCAGCGTTGCAGTTTTCACGGATGCAGCGTTGAGGCTCTTTACAACCAGTTCCATAGTTCGCTCCCCAGTAGATCGTGCGATCGGCGCGGTGCCGTGCAAGCCTGGCCGCGTGTCGCGGTCCAGTGGAAAAGCTGCCAGTTTGAGCCTGTGGCCGCCATGCTGACAACCCCGAGCTGCGCGGCTGCAAGCGGCCAAGTGACAGGCACGGTCAATCACAGGATAATGCGCCCACTTTCAGTCGGCTGGCTCAGGCGAACCGGCTATGATCCTGATGGTCCGATTTTCTTGTCTGGCACTTCGCCCCTGACAACCCAGGAGTTTCTGGTTTGATCGTCTTCCGTTATCTGTCTCGCGAGGTCCTGGTGACCTTGAGCGCCGTCAGCGCCGTGCTGCTGGTGATCATCATGAGTGGGCGCTTCATCAAGTACCTGGCCCAGGCGGCCCAGGGCGTACTCGATCCCGGCGTGCTGTTCCTGATCATGGGCTTCCGTCTGCCCGGGTTCCTCCAGCTGATTCTGCCGCTGGGTCTGTTCCTCGGCATCCTGCTGGCCTATGGCCGGTTGTACCTGGAAAGCGAAATGACCGTGCTGGCGGCCACCGGGATGAGCCAGCAGCGCCTGCTGGCCATGACCATGGCGCCGGCCGGTCTGGTCGCGCTGCTGGTGGCCTGGCTGAGCCTGAGCCTGGCGCCCCAGGGCGTTACGCAGGTGCAGCAAATCATCAATCAGCAGGATGCCCTGACCGAGTTCGACACCCTGGTGCCCGGACGCTTCCAGACCCTGCGCGATGGCACCCGGGTGACCTACACCGAGCAGCTGTCCGATGACCGCGTCAAGCTCGATGGTGTATTCATCTCCGAGAAGCGCTTCAACCAGGACAAGAGCAAGGACCGTCCGCCGACCGTACTGGTCGCCGAGCGGGGCCACCAGGAAGTGCAGGCCGACGGTAACCGTTACCTGGTGCTGGAAAATGGCTATCGCTACGACGGCAATCCCGGCGAAGCCGGTTACCGTGCGATCAAGTACGACACCTACGGCGTGTTGCTGCCCAAGCCTGAAGTCAACGAAGAAGTCACCGAGCGCGAGGCCATTCCGACCCTGCAACTGTTCGGTGAGGACGGTTTGCGCGAGCGGGCCGAGCTGCAGTGGCGCCTGTCGCTGCCGATTCTGGTGTTCATCGTGACCCTGATGGCCGTACCGCTGGCACGGGTCAATCCGCGTCAGGGTCGCTTCCTCAAGCTGCTGCCGGCGATTCTTCTGTACATGGCCTACCTGACGATGCTGATTTCCGTACGCGGCGCCCTGGAGAAAGGCAAGTTGCCGATCGCTCTGGGCATGTGGTGGGTGCATGGCCTGTTCCTGATGATCGGCCTGGCCCTGATGTACTGGGAACCGCTGCGCCTCATGCGTGCTGCCCGTCGTGCGGAGGTGGCCCGTGGTTAAACTCGATCGCTACATCGGCCAGAGCGTTCTGCTGGCCATTCTGGCGGTACTGGGAATCATCCTTGGCCTGGCCTCGTTGTTCGCCTTCATCGATGAAATGGGTGATCTGAGCAACACCTACAGCCTGGGCGACGCCTTGATGTACGTGCTGCTGACCGCGCCCCGGCGGGTCTACGACATGCTGCCCATGGCCGCGCTCATCGGCTGTCTGATTGGTCTGGGCAGCCTGGCCAGCAGCAGCGAACTGACCATCATGCGGGCGGCCGGGGTGTCCATCGGGCGCATCGTCTGGGCGGTCATGAAGCCCATGCTGGTGCTGATGCTGGCCGGTGTGCTGATCGGTGAGTACGTCGCTCCGGCGACCGAAAACAAGGCCCAGGCTGATCGCTCCCTGGCTCAAGGGGGCGGTGAAGCGCTCAGTTCCAAGCGCGGCATGTGGCATCGCCAGGGCGAGGAGTATGTGCACATCAACTCGGTTCAGCCCAACGGCCTGCTGCTGGGGGTGACCCGGTATCGCTTCGACGACAATCGCCAGATCATCACCTCAAGCTTCGCCCGGCGTGCGACCTACAACGACGATCACTGGGTGCTCAACGATGTCAGCACCACCTTCTTCCGTGGCGATCACACCGAAGTGGTGAAGGCTCCTGAAGAGCGCTGGGATGTCTCGGTGTCGCCGCAATTGCTCAACACCGTGGTGCTGGCCCCTGAGTCGCTGTCGATCACAGGCCTGTGGGACTACATCCACTACCTGGCTGATCAGGGACTGAACAACGCCCGTTACTGGCTGGCGTTCTGGACCAAGGTGCTGCAACCAGCCGTAACCGCTGCGCTGGTGTTGATGGCCATCTCCTTCATCTTTGGTCCACTGCGTTCTGTGACACTGGGGCAGCGGGTCTTCACCGGTGTGCTGGTCGGCTTCGTGTTCCGCATCGCCGGCGAGTTGCTGGGCCCTTCCAGTCAGGTGTTCGGCTTCCCGCCACTGTTGGCGGTCGCGCTACCGGCAGTGGTGTGTGCTGCGGCCGGTCTGTGGCTGCTACGCAGGGCAGGCTGATGCCAGGCGGGCAGTACCGGATGGCACTGCCCGCGGCCTTCAACCCTTGACCTTGGGCACCCTGACCAACTGGGTGTCGGAGTAAAGGTCGTGCCAAGTGCGCTGGCGTTTGTCGATCAGCGCCCAGAAGAAGCCCAGCCCCAGGCACAGCCATGAGGCAATCGCCACCAGGAAACGCAGCAGTGCCTGCCACAGGCTGATGGCACTGCCATCGGCGTTCTGCACCCGCACTCCCCACACCTGCATGCCCAGTGTCTGCCCGCCATGGGTCCAGAACTTGGCGAAGAAACCGAACACCGCGAACAACAGGATCGTCGACAGCAGCGGATCACCGTCCAGTGCCCCGGCATCGGTCAAGGCACGCATGCGGGTTTCACCGATGATCGCCAGCTGGATCATCTTGTACAGGCCCGCGGTGACGATCAACAGCGCGGTACACAGCAGAAAGTCGTAGAACATCGCGGCCAGTCGGCGGGGGAAGCCAACCGAAGGGAAGTCACCCTGGGGGTGCAGTAAGGGCTGAGGCATGCTGACGACTCCGAAAAACGAAGCCGGTATTCTACGGCCAAAAAAAAGCCCCTGCACTTGGCAGGGGCTTTTTATCAGGCACCGATTAGTCGGTAACCTGGACTTTATCGGCTTGCAGGCCTTTCTGGCCTTGCACAGCTTCGAAGGACACTTTCTGGCCTTCTTTCAGGCTCTTGAAACCGTTGCCTTCGATTGCACGGAAGTGAACGAAGAGGTCGGCACCGCTTTCCGGGGTGATGAAGCCGTAGCCTTTTTCGTCATTGAACCACTTGACGGTACCATTCTGACGCTCTGCCATTGTCTTACTTCCTATGAATCTGAGTTTGGAATAACAGTAGTTTTTACACGATTGAGTGAGTGAAAAACTTACTGGCTGGTTGCAGGAAGTCTGGCATCGAGCGGGTGGTAGCGAGAGGTAGCTACTGGCCCAGGTCACGTTCCACTAAGCGACCCATGCAAACACAGTGGAAACGACTCTACGCCAACTCTCGGCGAGAAAACAAGCCCTCTACAACCCCACTAACAGGCGCCTTGCAGAAAAGCGACACCGGTGTCGCAAACGGCGCAATTCCTGGCCTTACGCCATGTTCATATCGTCGCTGCGCAGTTCGAAACTGAACACCGCGACGAGTTGAAGACAACTTTCAGTTGCGCTGATAACGCGATGCAACGAAAGGCATTTTACTGACACGCACAGGCACCAGTTTACCCCGTACGACAGCCCACAGTTGCGTATCCGGTGCAGTATGTTCGTTATCGATATAGGCCATGGCCATGGGGGCTTTGAGCGTAGGCCCGAAGCTACCACTGGTGACCTGGCCAACTGCCTGACCAGCGGCGTTGACGATCTCGGCACCTTCACGCACTGGCGAGCGTGCCTGGACCAGCAACCCCACCCGTTTACGGGCCACGCCGTCGCGCTGCTGCGCGAATACGGTCTCGGCGCCAGGGAAACCACCGGCTCGGACGCCATCGTTGCGGCGGGCTTTGGAAATGGCCCATGACAGGTTGGCCTGCACGGGCGTGGTATCGCTGTCCATGTCGTGCCCATACAGACACAGTCCCGCCTCCAGACGCAGCGAGTCACGTGCACCGAGACCGATGGGCTGGACCTTGGGCTGACTCAGCAGATGCCGGGCCAGTGCCTTGGCGGCAGTGGCCGGTACAGAGATCTCGAAACCGTCTTCGCCGGTGTAGCCCGAGCGGCTGACGAAGCATTGGGCATCCAGCAGTGCCACAGGACGGACCTGCATGAAGGTCATCTGCGCCACTTCCGGGGCCAACTGAGCGAGTACCTGAGCAGCCGCAGGGCCTTGCAAGGCCAGCAACGCTCGTTCCTCGAACTGCGGCAGCACTTCGCAGTGCGCCTGCAGGTGCTGACGAAGATAGTCGAGGTCCTGCTGCTTGCAGGCAGCATTGACCACCAGCAGCAGTTCGTCCTTGGCCAGGCGCGCCACCATCAGGTCGTCGAGGATGCCGCCGTGGTCGTTGGTGAACAGCGCATAGCGCTGCAAGCCTTGCGGCAGGTCAACGATGTCCATCGGCACCAGGCGCTCCAGCGCCTGCGCCGCCTGTTCGCCGCGCAGCAGGATCTGGCCCATGTGCGACACATCGAACAAGCCGGCCTCTGCGCGGGTGTGCAGGTGCTCTTTGAGCACGCCGAGGGGATAGTGCACCGGCATGTCATAGCCGGCGAACGGCACCATGCTGGCGCCCAGTTCAAGGTGCAAGGTATGCAGCGGGGTACAGCGCAATGGATCGGACATCAAGGTTTCCTCGAATCTAGGAGGTAGCGGCCAGCGGCAGGCCGACGACCCGGCCAGCGCTGCCCTGCGCAGGGCGCGGGCAGCGTGGAGGGGCAAACGATCAGCTCTCTTGATACAGCTCGATGGGTGGGCAGGCGCAGACCAGGTTGCGGTCGCCATACACGTTGTCGACCCGTCCCACCGGAGGCCAGTACTTGCCTTGCACCAGGCTCGGCAGCGGATACACCGCCTGTTCGCGCCCGTAGCCATGGGACCACTCGCCGACCAGTTCTGCGGCCGTGTGGGGGGCGTTCTTCAGCGGGTTGTCGTCCTTGTCCAGGCGACCGTCTTCCACGGCGCGGATTTCTTCGCGGATCTGGATCATGGCGTCGCAGAAGCGATCGAGCTCCTGTTTGGACTCGCTTTCGGTGGGCTCGATCATCAGCGTGCCGGCGACCGGGAATGACATGGTCGGGGCGTGGAAGCCGAAGTCGATCAGGCGCTTGGCCACGTCATCGACGCTGATGCCGCTGCTGTCCTTGAGTGGGCGCAGATCGAGGATGCACTCGTGGGCCACCAGGCCGTTGCTGCCGGTGTACAGCACGGGGTAGTGCTGTTCGAGGCGACGGGCGATGTAGTTGGCATTGAGGATGGCCATCTGCGAGGCGCGCTTGAGGCCCGCGCCGCCCATCATGCGAATGTACATCCAGGTGATTGGCAGAATGCTGGCGCTGCCGAACGGCGCCGCGCACACCGCGCCCTGGGTGTGTTCGAGGCTGGCATGCCCCGGCAGGAAAGGCGCCAGATGCGCTTTCACGCCAATCGGGCCAACGCCCGGGCCGCCGCCGCCGTGGGGAATGCAGAAGGTCTTGTGCAGGTTCAGGTGCGACACGTCACCGCCGAACTTGCCTGGTGCGCACAGGCCGACCATGGCGTTCATGTTGGCGCCGTCGATGTACACCTGGCCGCCGTGCTCGTGGATGATCGTGCAGATCTCGCCGATGGCTTCTTCGAACACACCGTGGGTGGACGGGTAGGTGATCATCAGCGCGGCCAGTTGCTCGCGGTGTTGCTGGGCCTTGGCACGCAGGTCGTCGATGTCGACGTTGCCCCGCGCATCGCAGGCCGTCACCACCACGCGCATGCCGGCCATGTTCGCCGTGGCCGGGTTGGTACCGTGGGCCGAGGCCGGAATCAGGCAGATGTTGCGGTGGCTGTCGCCGCGGCTGCGGTGGTAGGCGCGGATCGCCAGCAAGCCGGCGTATTCGCCCTGGGAGCCGGCGTTGGGCTGCAGCGATACGGCGTCATAGCCGGTGGCGGCGCAGAGCATGGCCTCCAGTTCTTGGGTGAGTTGCTGGTAGCCCTGGCTTTGCTCGGCCGGTGCGAACGGGTGCAGATTGCCGAACTCGGCCCAGGTCACTGGGATCATCTCGCTGGCGGCGTTGAGCTTCATGGTGCACGAACCCAGCGGGATCATGCTGCGGTCCAGCGCCAGGTCCTTGTCGGCCAGCCGGCGCAGATAGCGCATCAGCTCGGTCTCGCTGTGATAACGCTGGAACACCGCATGTTGCAGGAAGGCCGACTGACGCCGCAGTGCAGCCGGCAGGCGCGATTCGGCACTGGCGGCCAGGGCGTTGAAGTCGGGCGCCGCACGTTGGCCTGCGAACAGTGCCAGCAGCGCCTCGACATCGGCCTGGGAGGTGGTTTCGTCCAGCGATACCCCCAACTGCTCGGCATCGATCTGGCGCAGGTTGATGCGCTGTTCCCAGGCGCGTTGGTGCAGCGCCGCGGTGTCGCCGCCAGCGTGCAGGGTCAGGGTATCGAAAGCGGTGGCGCCGACCAGGGTGAAACCCAGCTGCGTCAGGCCCTCAGCGAGGATGGCGGTCAGGCCATGGATGCGCTCGGCGATGCGTGTCAGCCCGGCCGGGCCGTGGTAGACGGCGTACATGCTGGCGATGTTGGCCAGCAATACTTGCGCGGTGCAGATGTTCGAGGTGGCCTTCTCGCGGCGGATGTGTTGCTCGCGGGTCTGCATCGCCAGACGCAGCGCCGTGTTGCCGAAGCGGTCGATGGATACCCCGACCAGCCGCCCCGGCATGTCGCGCTTGAAGCCATCGCGGGTAGCGAAGTAAGCCGCGTGCGGGCCGCCAAAGCCAAGCGGCACGCCGAAGCGTTGTGCGGTGCCGATGGCGACGTCGGCGTCGAATTCACCTGGTGGGGTGAGCAGGGTCAGGGCCAGCAGGTCGGCGGCGACCGCCACCAGCGCATTGCCCTCGTGCAGCCGTTGTACCAGCTCGCGGTAATCGAACACTTCGCCATGGCTTGCAGGGTATTGCAGCAAGGCGCCGAAGAAGCCGGAAACATCGCTCAGCTCGGCTTCATCACCCACCACCACCTCGATGCCCAACGGCTCGGCGCGGGTGCGCAGTACGTCCAGCGTCTGTGGATGGCAATGCACGGAGGCGAAGAAGCGTTGGCTTGCCTTGTTCTTCGACAGGCGCTTGCAGAAGGTCATCGCCTCGGCCGCCGCAGTGGCTTCGTCGAGCAGGGAGGCGTTGCTGATCGGCAGGCCGGTGAGGTCACTGATCAGGGTCTGGAAGTTCAGCAGGGCCTCCAGGCGACCCTGGGAAATCTCCGGCTGGTAGGGCGTGTAGGCGGTGTACCAGGCTGGGTTCTCCAGCAGGTTGCGCAGAATCGGTGCAGGGGTATGGCAGTTGTAGTAGCCCTGGCCGATGTAGCTTTTATACAACTGATTGTTGCTGGCAATGGCTTTGAGCGCGGCGAGTGCATCGGCTTCGCTCTGGCCATCGGCATTGCCGAGCACGCTGGTGCCCTTGATGCTGGCCGGGATCACGGCGTCGCTCATGGCCTCGAGGGAATCGAAGCCCAGGGTGTCGAGCATGGCCTGCTCGTCGGCAGGGCTTGGGCCGATGTGGCGGGCGATGAATTCGTTGGCGGTGCTGAGGTTGGCGGTCATTACGAAGGTCTCAGGCAGTGGCGGCGAGCAGGCGGGCGTAGGCGTCCTGGTCGAGCAGGTCGGCCAGGGCGGACGGGTCGCTCGGGCGGAAACGGAAGAACCAGCCCTGGCCCAGCGGTTGCTCGTTGACCAGCTCGGGCTGGTCGGCCAGTTGCTCGTTGACTTCCAGCACTTCACCGGTCAGTGGCATGTACACGCCGCTGGCGGCCTTCACCGATTCGACCGTGGCTGCTTCGGCGCCTTGATCGTAGTGCTGCAACTCCGGCAACTGCACGTACACCACATCACCCAGCGCTTGCTGGGCGTAGGCGGTGATGCCCACCGTGACGCTGCCGTCGGCCTCGGCGCGCAGCCATTCGTGATCTTCGGTAAAACGCAACTCGCTCATGAAAAGTCCTCGGAATGCAGGAGGTCAGGCGCAGTGTAGTCCCGCGCTCTGGAAACACTTGTCTAGCAAGAACACGGCCATGCACGCGAAGACGCGCAGGCAATGGGCTACAAGGCATTGCGAGGAACCGCAGCGGTCGTGCGTTTGTATCGATTTCGATACACCGAGTCCTGGAGCCGAACGTTTATACAATCAAAAGGTTATGTGCAGTGGCTCGGACGCGAATGTACCGATATCGATACGGTGTATCGATATCGGTACGATGCAGTGAGGAATGCCGATCCTCCGTGGCTCAGCGCGGGTTGACCAGCACTGCTGGCGAGCGCGATGCGCGGCGGCTACGCATGACGAAGTATGCAGCCACCACCAGCAGGGCGGTCAGCGTAGTGAACCAGAACTGGAAGCGCGAGGCCGGCTCGAACGCCTGGGTCGCGATGACCCCGACCAGCGCCAGCAGGGCAGCGATATTGCCGTAGGGGAAGAACCAGGCGCGGAAAGCCGCAGGGTCGAGCGGCTCGTGCCGCGTGCTCCAGCGCATGGCCAGGTGGGCAATGATGATGAAGATCCATACGATCATGACGAAGGTGCCGCTGCTCTTGGCCAGGGTCATGAACAGATCGCCGCCGCTGGCGAAGTGCACGGTGAGGATGCTCAGGCAGATGCCCAGGCTCAGCAGCAAAGCATTGAGCGGCACCCCTTTGCGCGTGGTGCGCGAGAACACCGCCGGCGCATGGCCACGTTCGCTGAGGGAAAACAGCATGCGCGAGTTGGAGAACATGAACGAGTTCATGACCGACATGAACGACACGAACAGCACGATCTTCATCGCCACCGCCGCATTGCTGAAACCGGCCAGGCTGAACAGCGACACGTACGGCGAGGCGAGATTCGCCGTGTCGGTCCAGGGCAGGCACAGGATCAGGATCGATACCGAGCCGACATAGAACAGCATCACCCGCACGATCACGCTCTTGATCGCGCGGATCACGTTCCTGCGCGGATTTTCCGATTCACCTGCCGCCACTGCGGCAATTTCGCTGCCGCCGAGCGAGAAAATCACCACCACTACACCGGCCATCACCGGCGACAGGCCGTTGGGCATGAAGCCGTCATGGGCGGTCAGGTTGATCAGGCCGGGCGAAGGAATGTCGCTGTGCAGGCCCAGCAGGATGGAAATGCCCAAGGCCATGAAGATGACGATGGTGGCCACTTTCATCGCCGCCAGCCAATATTCGACTTCCGCGAACGAGCGCACCGAGTAGGCATTGCTGGCCATCAGCGTGACCAGCATGAACACGGCCCCGGCCCAGATCGGCAGCCAAGGCAGAAAGTCATGCAAGATGGCGCCGAGCAATACCGCCTCAAGCGTAATGGTCATCATCGACTTGAACCAGTACAGCCAGCCGACGGCAAAGCCTGCCCACTCACCCAGGTAGGTATTGGCATAGGTGGAGAAGGAACCGGCATCGGGATTGCGACAGGCCATCTCGCCGAGCATGAACATCACCAGCGTCACCACCAGGCCACCGATGAAGTACGACAGGATGGCCGCCGGACCCGCCGAGGCGATCAGCGAGCCTGAGCCCATGAACAGCCCGGCACCGATCACCCCGCCAAGGGCGATCATGGTGACGTGACGCTGCTTCAAGCTTTGCTTGAGACCATTGGATTGCATTTGTGTGTCCTCTCTTATTATTGGGCAGAACCGGGGTGCGCCCGCTTGCCGAGCGGGGGCTGGACCAGCGGGCCAAGGTCGGTTCTCACACGTGCGGCGCGTGCCGCACCCGGTCGTGCCGCCGGGTACTGTCTGGCAAGGCTGTCACCATGGCCAAGCCCTGCGCTCGGCTCAAACGAATTCTGCGCACAACATCCTGCGTTTTTTTCGTGAGCATGCAGCCTGCGCATGAAGGATCGCAGGCTATTTGTCGCGACCGATCCCGTACTTGCGCAGACGTTGGGCGATGGCGCTATGGGAGGTTTGCAGGCGCGCGGCCAACTGGCGGGTGGAGGGGTAGCTGGCGTACAGGCGCTGCAGCAGGTCGCGTTCGAAGTCGGCGACGGCACCCTCGAGGCTGGCCACCGAACCTGGCTGGCCACTGGCGACCGAGGTGCCAGCGATGTCCAGGTCACCGATGTCGATCAACTGGCGCTCGCAGATCGCCGCCGCGCGAAAGATCACGTTCTGCAACTGGCGGACGTTGCCCGGCCACGGGTTGCCGAGCAGCGCGGCGTGGGTGGCGGTGCCAAGGCGGCAGGGCGGTCGCTGAATCTGCGTGCAGGCCTGCTCCATGAACACCTGGGCCAGCATCAGGATGTCCTCGCCACGATCACGCAGCGGTGGGACTTGCAGGTTGAGCACGTTCAGGCGGTAGAACAGGTCTTCACGGAAACTGCCCTCGGCGACCATCCGTTCGAGGTCACGGTGGGTGGCGCTGATGATGCGCACATCGACCTTGACCTCACGGTCGCCACCGACTCGGCGAAAACTGCCGTCGCTGAGAAAGCGCAGCAGCTTGGCCTGTAGATAGGGCGACATCTCACCAATCTCGTCGAGAAACACGGTGCCTTTGTTGGCCAGCTCCATCAGCCCCGGCTTGCCGCCGCGCTGGGCGCCGGTGAAGGCGCCGGGGGCGTAGCCGAACAGCTCGCTCTCGGCCAGGCTCTCGGGCAGGGCTGCGCAATTGAGCGCCAGAAACGGCGCCGACTGACGGCTGCTCAGGGCATGGCAGGCGCGCGCCACCAGTTCCTTGCCGGTGCCGGTCTCCCCGTGTACCAGCAGCGGCGCATCCAGCGCCGCGACCCGCAACGCCCGCGCCTTCAAGGTGCGAATCGCCGGCGAGTCGCCGAGCAGCGTATCCAGGCCATCGGCAGCGTCGTGGCGCAGCGCCGACAGACGCTGACCCATGCGCGTAGGCGAGTACAGCGTCAGGAGCGCGCCGGCATTGGTGATGGGCGTGGCGTCCAGCAGCAGGCTCTGGCCATTGAGCTGCATCTCGCGCATGGGCAGGTGGAAATTGTTGTCCAGCAGCGCCTGCAACAGCCCCGCATCGTTGAACAGCTCGCCCACCGAGCGCCCCGCCGACTCGCGGCCGCACAGCGCAATCAAGGCCGGGTTGGCCAACAGCACCTTGCCCGCGCTGTCCACCGCCAGCACCGGATCGCTCATCGCCGCCAGCAAGGCGTCGAGCTGCAGGTGGCGGCGCTGTCCGGGAAGAATGTCGACCACCTCCACCGATTGCACGCCATGAACGTCCAGCAGCGCATCGTGCAGCTCTTCGAGCACTGCGGGGCTCAGGGTCGGGGCATCGATATAGACATTCGGCGGCACCATTTCCACCGCATCCAGATTGAGATGGCGCGCGCCCAGCAGGGCCAGCACTTCTTGGGTAATGCCGACGCGGTCGATGAAGCTGACGTGAATACGCATGGGGTGCCGAAGTCAGGGCCGGGAAAGGCGCCCAGTATGCCTCGCCTGGTGCAGCAACCCCAGCGCTGTCAGGTCAGGTGCTCGGGTTTCATCGGGTCGCCGGACTTGACGTGCAGTTGGGCGCGGATGTCTTCGAACATCAGGTCGTAGAACTTGTGCGAAGAGGCCAGGCTGGTGGCCGACTTGGGCAGGCCGTGACGTTCGGCCAGGCGGGTGACGTGGCGGGCGAAGTCGAACGCCTGGTCCTTGGCCAGGAAGAAGCTGTCGTCCACGGGCTGGTTCTCGATGGTGCCGTGCAGGCGAAAGGTCATGCCCAAGCCTTCCTTGGGGTCCTGAAACACCTCGTAATCGATGCACAGGTCGTAACTGTGGTCGTCCTTGTTCAGCGCGTGGCGTTCGATGTGCAGGTGGCCGGGGTTGAACAGGGTCATGGCGTGTGCCTCCGTCGGGTCATGTGAGCAGGCCGGGTGCTGCCCGCAGTCCTCTACGGTAGCCGATGCAGTCGCTATTGGCGCTGATCCACGGCAGGCAGCCGTTCGGGGCGCGACCAGATCCACAGGTTGCCCAGGGTCATGCCGGCGATGGCGAGGAACACCGGCCAGTGGTGTTCGAGCACGATCAGCATGAGGGCGGCGCAGAACAGCATGCTCAGCGTGGCGCTGACCTTGGCACGGCGCTGGATGATCTTGCCATTACGCCAGTTGTGCAGAATCGGACCGAACAGGCGGTGATTTTCCAGCCAGGCGCTTAGCCGTGGCGAGCTGCGAGTGGCAGCCCAGGCCGCAAGGAGGATGAACTCGGTGGTGGGCAGACCCGGAATGACGATGGCGATCAAGCCGATGCCCAGGCTGACGTAGGCCAGGATCGCGTACAGCAGGCGGGACAGTCGGGAGCGGGCAAGTTGGGTCATGGTCTCACTGCAGGGTCATCCGGCCATGTTGCCGTGGCCGGAGCGGGTGTTTCAGGCTGAGGCGCGATCGTTCGCGTAGGCCTGTTCGAGCAACTGCGTGAAGCGTTCGAACGCAGCCACCGCCGCGCGTTCGGCAGCAGCGTCGTCCTGCGGCGAAAGCTGCAGGGCATCGAGTGCCCGAGTGAACTGCTTCCAGCCCTCGGCACGGCCACCGGTCGGCTCGCCGAGATGGCGCGCGCCGAAGCTGTCGGACAGGCCCAGGGCTGCTGCCCGCTTGATCAAGAAGGCGGCGCCCAGTTTGGAGCCTTCGGAAACGAAGATCCAGCCCAGCGCTTCACCCAGGCCCACCGCCTGCAAGGGGCTTGGAACGGCCTCGGGCACTGGCATGCCCAGGTCGGCAAGATCGAGGCGCGCCTGCTCGGCCCGGCAGCGCTGGGGCAGGTCGGGGATGATGGCCACTAGCCGCGGGTCGTTGTACAGCCTTTGCAGTTCGGCCTGGAACAGGTACTGGGCGACGACGAACTGGGCGAAGCTGTCTCGGCTGTCGAAGGGTGCGTGGGATTTGACCAGGGCATCCAGTGCGCTGTGTGGCGCCTGGGTGGCCTGGTTCAGGCGTTGCGAGCGCAGGCTGGCGCGCTCGGTGGTAGGGGCAGTGGTCATGGTCTGTCCTTGCTCATTCAGAGGTCGATTCGGGGCGCTCTATAAAAGACGAAGCAGCCCGCGCATCAGCGTAAAAAAAGCGCCGGGCGTGCCTGTGCGAGCGAGCCCGGCGCGGCGGTTCGAGTCAGATATCCCACACCACGTTGATGGCGAAGTTGCGACCCGGCAGGGTCAGGCGGTCGAGGTTGGCGGGTTGGGTTACCCCAGCTTCGCCCAGACCGTCATAGGCGCGCACCGAATCCCACTGCCAATACTTCTTGTCGGTCAGGTTGTACAGGCCAGCGTTGACGGTCAGGTCATCGGTGAGCTTGTAGAAGCCGCTGAGGTCGAGCACGCCGTAACCGGGTGTGCGGAAGCGGCTGCTGGTGCCGTCGGGGGCGAAGAAGTTGGTGTCATCGACACGGTTCTTGCGCTTGACCAGGGTCCAGCTGAGCAGGCCACCGTAGTGCGGCTGCTCATAACCCAGGCCCCATACGGTGGTCAGCGGGTTGACCGAGTTCAACGGCTGGCCGGTGTCGTCGTTGCGTCCGTGCAGGTAGGCCAGCGAGCCTTGTGCGTACAGCCCTTCACTGGCGCCGAAATGACCAAGGTCGATACGGCCCTTGATCTCGCTGCCCTTGATGGTGGCGCGGCGAATGTTGTTGGCCTGGTAGGTATCGCCCAGGGATGCCGACTGCACGGCGTCTTCGTTGATGAAGTCGCGGTAGGTGTTGTAGAACACCGCGACGTCGAACTGGCCGGCATCGAAGTTGCCGCGCAGGCCCACCTCGAAGCTCTTGCTCTTTTCCGGCTCAAGGTTTGGGTTGCCTTCGACGCGGTAGCCTTCGAGCGGGTTGTCGAAGCGTCCGTACATGGATTTTGCAGTAGGCGTGCGGAAGCCTTCGGCGTACTGGCCGTAGCCAGTGTAGTGCTCGTCGAAGGCGTAGGTGACGCCGAGCTTGGGCGAAACCCGGTGCCAGCGTTTTTCCGAGGCATCGATGCTGGTTGGCGGTGCGCCGGCGCTGCCTTGCAGACCACGCAGGAACTCATCGGTGATGCGCGGCTTCATGTGCGTGTAGTCGTAGCGGGCGCCAGGCAGGAAGGTCCAGTCGTTCCAGCGGATCTCATCCTGCACGAACAGGCTGTAGGTGTTGACGGTGGGGTCGGGGAAATCGCTGACCAGCGCCTGGCCGTCGGTGGGGCGGTCGAAGCCGATGCTGGGGCAGCCAGCGCCGACGGCCAGGCAGGTGCCGGTGCCGCTGCGCGAACCGGTGACCTTCTCGTGCTTGAGGGTGGTGCCGTAGGTCAGCACGTGTTCGGTGTCGGCCAGGCTGAAGGCCTTGTCGAGCTGGGCGTCGAACACGAAGTGGCGGTTCTTGTAGGTGGTGTCGCGGGTGCGCAGCACGGTGCGGCTGAACGGGAAGTAGACCTCTTCGGTGCTCTGGTCGGTCTTGGCGATCTGGTAGTTCAGGCTCCATTTCAGGTGGTCGGCCAGGGTGGTGTCCAGGCGCAGGTCGTGATCGATGCCGAAGCGCTCGCGGGTGACCGTGTCGTTGGCCAGACGGCTGCGGTACATGCCAAAACCCGCACCGTTGTTGAACGGGCCGCCGACCGCGCTGAGCACGTTCTGATCGCGGTCATTCTTGAAGCGTTCGTAGGTCAGGCCGAGGCGGCCTTCTTCTGCGTAGTCCCAGCCGAGCTTGGCCAGCACGTTGGTGCTGCGCGTGTCTTCGGGGTTGGCTTCGGTGCGTGCCAGGCCGTCGCCGCTGTGCGTGCCGTACGAGGCCTGTTCGTGGCCATTGCGCTGGCTGAGGTGCAGCAGGCCGTCGAACTGGCCCTGGCGGCCGGCCACGGTGGCGGAGGTCAGCCAGCTCTCGTCGGCCGAGCTGTAGCCGGTTTTCAGGCGTGCGCCGACGTCCTTGCCGGGTTTGATGATGTCTTGTGGATCGAGGGTGAAGTAGCTCACCGCGCCGCCGATGGCATTGCTGCCGTACAGCACCGAGGCCGGGCCGCGGAGGATTTCCACGCGCTTGATGATTTCCGGGTCGACGTAATTGCGTTGGGTCTGGGCGTAGGGGCCGAAGAAGAAGCTGTCGGGAATCGCCACGCCATCGATCTGGGTCAGCACCCGCTCGCCGTCGATGCCGCGGATGTTGTAGCCGTTCAGGCCGCTGCGCTGCCCGATGCCGCTGACCGACACACCCGGCTCGTAGCGTGCCAGGTCGGCGATGCTGTTGACGTTGTCGCGGTCGAGCTGCTCGCGGGTTTTGACGCTGACGGTGCTCGGCACCTGGCTCACATCCTGGGCGCTGCGGGTGGCACTGACGGTCAATTGCTGCAGGGCAATGCTGCTGTTGCGAGCTGCTGTTTGCCGCTCGATCACCACGTTGCCGCTGCCGATGGTGCGGTAGCTGAGCCCGGTACCGTGCAGCAGTCGGGTGAGCGCCGCCTCCGGTTTCAGCGAGCCATGCACCCCTGCCGAGGCAACGCCCTGGGCCAGTTCGGCCGAGAAGCCGACCTGCCAGCCGGTGACCTGGCTGAAGGCGTTGAGCGCCGAGACCAGTGGTTGTTGCTCGATGGCGAAGCGGTAGCCACCCACCTGCGGGCTGCTGGCCTGCGCAGGCTCCGTCGCCAGTGCTGGCAGGCTGCAGGCGCCGCCAGCGAGCATGGCCAGGGTCAGCAGAGACAATCGGCCAACCTGGCCGGGCAAGGAAGAAGGGCGTTTGAAACCTGTGGACATCGAAGGCGCTCCCTGTCGCGCGAACGTTATGAGTGGCCGATTCTGGTCGAGGAAGAACAAGAATCAGTCGCATTGGCTATAACGAGACGATGCAGGGGCGAGGAAGACGTAAAAATAGTCGTAAGTGTAAGTGTCAGGCCTTTGCCCGAGGCCTGGATTCAGCGATGGGGCCCGGCTGTCGTGCCGCGCCAGGCTCAGTTGAGAATCACCAGCGACGGGTATTCGTGCAACTGCGCCGAGCTGATCTGGGCCAGTGCGCGCAGGGTTTCCAGCGGCTGGTCGAGGCGGTAGTTGCCGGTCACGGCAAGGGTGTCGAGCGCTGCGTTGCGGTTGATGATCAGGCCTGGGTAATAACGCCCGACCTCGGCCAGCACCTGGCTCAGCGGGCAGTTTTCGAACACCAGGCGACCGTTGACCCAGGCCAGGTCCCGGCGCAGGTCCGCGCGCTGTGGCTGCCCCAGGCCCTGAGGACCGATGTTGATGCTGTCACCAGCACTCAGGCGGATGCGGTCGCTGGCTGCCTGAACGTCGACATCACCGCGTTGCACGCGTACCTGGGCCTGGCCATTGAGGTAGCGCACGGCGAAATCGGTGTCGTGCGCCTGCGCGCGCAGCGGCCCGGCCTGAACTTCGAGTGCCGGTTGCGTGCCCCTGGCCACCTGAAAGTACGCTTCGCCTTGCAGCAGGCGCGCGACGGGTCGGCCGTCGCGCCTATCGTTGGCCAGCGCGCTGTCGGTGTTGAGCAGAACATTGGTGTGCTCGTCCAGGTGCAGGCGCTGGCGTTCGCCGACTTGAGTGAAGTGGTCGGCTTGCAGGCGCATGGGCAGATCGCCCACGGTGAACAGCCCCACCACCAGCAGTGCAGCGGTGGCCAGCGGTTTCCAGTGGCGGCGCAGGCGCGTGCTGATGCGCTTGCGTTGACGCTGCTGCAGTTGCCCGGCTGCCTGATGTAGGGGCACACCGTTCCACAGCGCTTCAGCTTGCAGATACGCCGCAGCGTTTTCCTCGGCCTCGCCCAGCCAGGCAGCGAAGGCGCGCTCGTCGTCTTCGCTGGCGCATTGCAGGCGCACCAGCCAGTCCAGCGCCTGTTCGCGGGCGCGGGCGTGTGCCTGACTGGCAGGGGTGTCGGCAGCGCGATGGTCGCTCACGGAACGTCCTTGCGGGGGAGAGATCGGGCGATGATCAAGGCTGACCGAGCCTGTGGCAAGGTGTTGCATCGATGCAGGGCCTCATTGCAGACGGTCGGCCACGCCCATGCAGATGGCCATGATCAGCTTCAGCTCTTTCTGCACGGTGCTGGCCGAAACGCTCAACTGCTCGGCGATTTCCACATAGCTGGCGCCATGCACACGGCTGAGAATGAAAATGCGCTGCTGGCGCTGGCTGAGTTGCCCGAGGCTGACGCTCAGGTGCTTGAGCAATTGCTCGGCATGGGCGGCGTCCTCGCTGCTGCTGGCCGGGGCGGCAACGCTGTGCAGCACTTGTTCGGGCACATCCTCGAAGGTGCGCTCGCGCACGCGGCGGGCGCGCAGGTGGTCGAGCGCCAGGTTGCGCGCGGTCTGGAACACGAAAGGTTGCAGGTGCGCCACCGGTCGGTCGCTCAGCGCGCGGGTGACCCGCAGGTAGGTTTCCTGCAGCAGGTCTTCGGCGGTGCTGGGGTTGCCGACCATGCGCTGCAAGGTGCGCAGCAGCACCACGCGCTGGCTGACGAAGAGGGCATTGAACCGGGACTGACTCACAGGGAAACCTGAGCGGAGGAAAGTTATTGATAATGCGTATCATCTTCCTCTTTGGTCAAGCCGGCAAATGTCAGCGATTGCAAACCCACGGCGGCCCGTGGGGCTGGCATCCAGCCCCGGCGCCAGTGCGGTTACTGCGCCTTGAACAGCGCTTTGCAGGTGTCGAGCATACGGTTGGAGAAGCCCCATTCGTTGTCGTACCAGGCCAGCACCTTGAGCATGCGCCCGTTGCTGCGGGTGTGGTTGGCGTCGAAGATCGACGACAGCGGGTTGTGGTTGAAGTCGCACGACACCAGCGGCAGGGCGTTGTAACCGAGCACTGGCGAATGCCGCGCCGCTTCCTCGAACAACTGGTTGACCATTTCGCGGCTGGCTTCGCGTTGCAGGTTGACCGTCAGGTCGACCAGCGAGACGTTGATCACCGGCACCCGCACCGCCATGCCGGTGAGCTTGCCGGCCAGCTCCGGCAGCACCAGGCCCACCGCTTCGGCCGCGCCGGTCTTGCTCGGGATCATCGACTGGGTGGCCGAACGCGCCCGGTACGGGTCGCTGTGGTACATGTCGCTGAGCACCTGGTCGTTGGTGTAGGCGTGGATGGTGGTCATCAGGCCCTGTTCGATGCCGAATTCCCGTTGCAGCACCTGGGCGACCGGGGCCAGGCAGTTGGTGGTGCAGGAGGCGTTGGAAATGACCTGGTGCGAGGCGCGCAGTTGCTCGTGGTTGACGCCGTACACCACCGTGGCATCGGCGCCCTTGGCCGGCGCCGAGATGATCACCTTGCCGGCGCCAGCGCTCAGGTGCGCGGCGGCCTTGGCACGGTCGGTGAACAGCCCGGTGCATTCGAACACCACATCCACCGCATTGGCCTTCCAGGGCAGCTCGGCCGGATTGCGAATGGCGCTGACGGCGATGCGGTCGCCATTGACGGTCAGGCTTTCGTGGTCGGCTTCGACCTGCGCATCGAAGGTGCCATGCACGCTGTCGTACTTGAGCAGGTGGGCGTTCATGGCGCTGTCGCCCAGGTCGTTGATGGCGACCACCTGCAGGTCGTGACGGTAGTCCTGGGTATACAGCGCGCGAAGCACGTTGCGTCCGATGCGGCCGAACCCATTGATGGCAATGCGAATGGTCATGGCGATACCTCTGGCAGTCTGGAGAAGCCTGTGGCACAAAGAGCCGCTTCACTGAAACGGTTTTGTTGTTGGAATTACAAGATTATTCGCTGACAGATAGAAAACAACCCTTTTTGGTGGCAATATTTTGTTTAAACATACAACGAGCGCTCCGGGTACCCTTTCCCGCTGTGATGGTAGGCTCTTGCTGAGCCTAGGTCGCCGCGCAAATCAGGGCGAACTGCCCGCCGAGAGCGCCCTTACCGCAAGCCTGGAGTCCAGTACATGCACCCGCGCATCCTTGAGGTCACTCAGCGGCTGATCGAACGCAGCCGCGCCACCCGTGAACGCTACCTGCAGCTGATTCGCGGCGCGGCCAGTACCGGGCCCATGCGTGCCAGCCTGCAGTGCGCCAACTTCGCCCATGGCGTGGCCGGTTGCGGCGCCGACGACAAACAGACCCTGCGCCTGATGAACGCCGCCAACGTCGCCATCGTCTCGGCTTACAACGACATGCTCTCGGCGCATCAGCCCTATCAACATTTCCCTGAGCAGATCAAACAGGCCCTGCGTGACGTTGGTTCGGTCGGCCAGTTCGCCGGTGGCGTGCCGGCCATGTGCGACGGTGTCACCCAGGGCGAGCCGGGCATGGAACTGGCTATCGCCAGCCGCGAAGTGATCGCCATGTCCACCGCCATCGCCCTGTCGCACAACATGTTCGATGCCGCGCTGATGCTCGGCATCTGCGATAAGATCGTTCCCGGGCTGATGATGGGGGCGCTGCGTTTCGGCCATCTGCCGACCGTGTTCGTGCCCGGCGGGCCGATGGTTTCGGGCATTTCCAACAAGGAAAAGGCCGATGTGCGCCAGCGCTACGCCGAAGGCAAGGCCAGCCGTGAAGAGCTGCTCGAATCGGAAATGAAGTCGTACCACGGCCCCGGCACCTGCACCTTCTACGGCACCGCCAACACCAACCAGCTGGTGATGGAAGTGATGGGCCTGCACTTGCCTGGCGCCTCGTTCGTCAACCCGTACACGCCGCTGCGCGATGCGCTGACCGCCGAGGCCGCGCGTCAGGTAACCCGCATGACCAAAGCCAGCGGCAACTTCATGCCGCTGGGCGAAATCGTCGACGAGAAGGCGCTGGTCAACTCCATCGTCGCCCTGCACGCTACCGGCGGCTCGACCAACCACACCTTGCACATGCCAGCCATCGCCCAGGCCGCCGGCATCCAGCTGACCTGGCAGGACATGGCCGATCTGTCCGAAGTGGTGCCGACGCTGTCGCACGTCTACCCCAATGGCAAAGCCGACATCAACCACTTCCAGGCCAGCGGCGGCATGGCCTTCCTCATTCGCGAACTGCTCGATGCAGGCCTCTTGCACGAAGACGTCAACACCGTCGCCGGCCCCGGCCTGCGCCGCTATACCCAGGAGCCGTTCCTCGAAGACGGCCAACTGGTTTGGCGCGAAGGCCCGGCGCAGAGCCTGGATGAATCGATCCTGCGTCCAGTGGCGCGGCCGTTCTCGCCCGAGGGTGGGCTGCGGGTGATGAACGGCAACCTTGGCCGTGGCGTGATGAAAGTCTCGGCGGTGGCGCGCGAGCATCAGGTGGTCGAAGCCCCGGCACGCATCTTCCACGATCAACAATCGCTGGCCGAGGCCTTCAAGGCCGGCGAGCTGGAGCGCGATTTCGTCGCCGTGGTGCGTTTCCAGGGGCCGCGCTGCAACGGCATGCCTGAACTGCACAAGCTGACCCCGTTCCTTGGCGTATTGCAGGACCGCGGCTTCAAGGTAGCGCTGGTGACCGACGGGCGCATGTCCGGTGCGTCGGGCAAGATTCCGGCGGCGATTCACGTGTGCCCGGAAGCCTACGATGGTGGACCGCTGGCACGGCTGCGCGATGGTGATATGGTGCGCGTCGACGGCGTCGAAGGCACGCTGCAGGTGCTGATCTCGGCCGAGGAACTGGCCAGCCGCGACCTGCCCCCCGCACCCCAGGGCAACGACTTGGGCTGCGGACGCGAGCTGTTCGGCTTCATGCGCGTCGCCTTCAGCTCGGCCGAGCAGGGCGCCAGCGCCTTTACTGCGGATTTGGAGAAGCTTGGATGAAGGACTTGCTGGTCGGCGACATCGGTGGCACCAACGCACGCTTTGCCCTGTGGCGAGACAACCAGCTGCACGCCGTGGAGGTGTTCGCCACCGCCGACTACAGCGGCCCGGAACAGGCCATCGAGTATTACCTGGCCGACCAGGGCGTGGCCCTGGGCGAGGTGAGCGCGGCCTGCCTGGCCGTGGCCGGGCCGGTGGATGGCGATGAGTTCCAGTTCACCAACAACCAATGGCACCTCAGCCAGCGCGCGTTCTGCAAGCACCTGCAGATCGACCGGCTGTTGCTGGTCAATGATTTCACCGCCATGGCTCTGGGCATGACCCGGCTCAAGGCCGACGAATACATCGAGGTCTGCGCGGGTGACGCCGACGCCGCCCGGCCGGCACTGGTCATCGGCCCTGGCACCGGGCTGGGCGTGGGCTGCCTGCTGCGTCAGGGCGAGCGGCGCTGGCTGGCGCTGCCGGGGGAGGGCGGTCACGTCGACCTGCCGGTGGGCAACGCCCGCGAGGCGGCGATTCACCAGCAACTGCATGGGCAGATCGGCCATGTCAGTGCCGAGACCGTACTCAGCGGCGGCGGCCTGCTGCGGCTGTACCAGGCCATGTGCGCGCTGGACGGCGACGTGCCACGGCACAAGACCCCGGCGCAGATCACCGATGCGGCACTGGCCGGCGAGCCGCGCGCTGCGGCGGTGATCGAGCAGTTCTGCCGTTTTCTCGGACGGGTGGCCGGCAACAACGTGCTGACCCTTGGCGCGCGTGGCGGTGTGTATATCGCCGGCGGCGTGATCCCGCGCTTCGCCGAGCTGTTCCTGCGCAGCGGTTTCCACACCAGCTTCACCGACAAAGGCTGCATGAGCGACTACTTCGCCGGCATTCCGGTGTGGCTGGTCACCGCCGAGTTGTCGGGTCTGCTGGGCGCCGGTGTGGCGCTGGAGCAGGCCCTGCACGATTGAGCCATGGCCCAGCCGCCGCAGAGCGGCGGGCCAGCACACCAAGGAACTTACTTTGAGCACTGTCAGCAAGTCGATCCTGATGGTCGACGACGACCACGATATCTGTGAACTGCTGCAAACCTACCTCAGCCGCGCCGGTTTTCAGGTTCGCGCCGAGCGTGATGGTCGCAGCTTTCGCCAGTCCCTCGAAGCGCAGCCGTACGACTTGGCGATCCTCGATGTGATGTTGCCCGACGAAGATGGCTTCAGCCTCTGCCGCTGGGTGCGCCAGCACCCGCAGCATGCGCGCATGCCGATCATCATGCTCACCGCCAGCTCCGACGAAACCGACCGGGTGATCGGCCTGGAGCTTGGCGCCGACGACTACATGGGCAAGCCGTTCGGCCCGCGCGAACTGCTGGCGCGGATCAAGGCGCTGCTGCGCCGCACCGAGTTCGCCCAGGCGCAGCCGGGCAACGCGATACTTGGCTTCGATGACTGGCGCCTCGATACCACCAGCCACCGGCTGTACCACCGTGATGGGGAAGAGGTCATTCTGACCGGCGCCGATTTCGCCTTGCTCAAGCTGTTCCTCGATCACCCACAGCAGATTCTCGACCGCGACACCATCGGCAATGCCACCCGAGGTCGCGAGCCGATGCCGCTGGACCGCATCGTCGACATGGCAGTGAGCCGCCTGCGTCAACGCCTGCGCGACACGGAAAAACCCCCGCGACTGATCCGCACCGTGCGTGGCAGCGGCTACCTGCTGGCGACCCATGTCCGTCCGGTCGGCTGAGCCGCGCTGGCGCCTGCTGCCGCGCTCGTTGTTGGGGCGCATGCTGCTGCTGACCCTGCTGGTGGTGCTGCTGGCCCAGGGGCTGTCGAGCCTGATCTGGGTGGCGCAACTGCGCGCCAGCCAGATCCAGGGCTTGCAGGCCAGTGCCGGCAGCCTGGCCCATTCGATGAGCGCCAGCGTCAGTTACTTCCGCTCGCTGCCGGTGGCGTACCGGCCGATGGTGCTCGATCAGCTGCGCAGCATGGGCGGCACGCGCTTTTTCGTCTCGCTCAACGACAAGCCCCTGGACATGCCGAGTTTGCCGCTGACCGCGCGCAAAAAGGCGGTGATCGAGGTGTTCGACGAGGTGCTGCACGAGCGCCTGGGCAAGCAGATGGACATCAGCGTGGCCTTCGTCAGCCCGCAGGAGTTGCGCCTGTTCAACAGCGGCCTGAAGCTCGATGAACTGCCGCGCTCATGGGCGCATTATTCGCTGACGCTGGAGCCGCTCAATCCACCGGTGCTGGTGACGCAGATACGCCTGGGTGAACACGAATGGCTGTACATCGCCTCGCTGATGCCTGAGCCCTACACCAGCCTTGAAGCCGAGCGCCTGCCGCGCCAGCAGGTTGGCTTCATTGCCCTGACCACCGCCTTGCTGTTGCTGTTCATCGGCCTGCTGGTGCACTGGCAGACCCGTCCGCTCAAACGCCTGGCCCACGCCGCCCGTGATTTGTCGCTGGGCGCCGACGTGGCGCCGCTGGCAGGCGGGGGCGGCAGCGAGGTGGTGGAGGTGAGCCGCGCCTTCAACAGCATGCGCGAGCGCATCAGCCGCTACCTGACCGAGCGCAGCCAGCTGTTCAGCGCCATTTCCCACGACCTGCGCACGCCCATCACCCGCCTGCGGCTGCGTGTCGAGCTGCTCGAAGACGAACAGGCGCAGCGCACGTTCAACCGTGACCTCGACGAGCTGGAGCTGCTGGTCAAGGGCGCCCTGCAATGCGTCAAGGACACCGACATTCACGAGAACATCGAGCCGATCGATCTCAACCAGGTGCTGGAAATGCTCGCCGAACCCTACCTGCGCGATGGCCGCATCACCCTCGAAGGGCGTGCTCTGACGCCCTACCTGGGCAAGTCGCTGGCGTTGCGCCGCTGTATCGGCAACCTCATCGACAATGCCATCAAGTACGGCGAGCGCGCGCACCTGCGCATCCTCGACAGCGCCAGCGGTTTCGTCCTGCAGGTCGACGATCAAGGGCCTGGCGTCCCGCAACAGCAGCTCGAGCACGTCTTCGAGCCGCACTTTCGCCTGGCCGGGCAGCAGCAGGGCTACGGCCTGGGCCTGGGCATCGCGCGCAACATCGCCCACAGCCACGGCGGCGAAGTCAGCCTGCTCAACCTGCGCCAGGGCGGCTTGCGGGTCACCCTGAGTCTGCCGCGTGGGCAGCCCTGAGGGCCAATGTCACCAGTTGGTGACAATCGCGCATCGCTTCGTTACCTGCCGCCTTCGGTCGCCTGTTTAGACTCCGATCCACGCGCAAGCACATGACTTGCCTTGCATAACAACAAAAAAGGTTGACCCGCATGAATGCCATCACTCGCCTGGCTACTGCTGTTTCCCTCGCCTGCGCTCTGCCCCTGAGCGCCGTGGCTGCCGACAACGGCACCGTCGAAGTCCTGCACTGGTGGACCTCGGGCGGTGAAGCGGCGGCCGTACAGACCCTCAAGCAACAAATCGAAAAAGACGGTTTCACCTGGAAGGACAACGCCGTCGCCGGTGGCGGTGGTGCTGCGGCCATGACCGTGCTGAAAAGCCGCGCCGTGGCCGGCAATCCGCCTGCCGCCGCGCAGATCAAAGGCCCGGACATCCAGGAGTGGGGCGCCCTTGGTCTGCTCACCGAGCTGGACGAAGTGGCCAGCGCCAACCACTGGGATCAACTCCTGCCGGCCAAGCTCACGCCGATCTGGAAATACGACGGTCACTACGTCGCCGTGCCGGTGAACATCCATCGGGTCAACTGGCTATGGATCAACCCGCAGGTGTTCGAGAAGGCCGGGGCCAAGGTGCCGGAAACCCTCGACGAGCTGTTCGCCGCCGCCGACAAGCTCAAGGCCGCCGGCTTCCAGCCCCTGGCCCACGGTGGCCAGCCTTGGCAGGACAGCACCGTGTTCGAAAGCCTGGTGCTGAGCGTGCTCGGCCCGCAGGGCTATCACAAGGCCTTCGTCGAGCTCGACGAGCAGACCCTCACCGGCGCCAAGATGATCGAGACCTTCCAGGCCTTGCAGCGTCTGGCCGGCTACATGGACCCCAACCGCGCCGGGCGTGACTGGAACATCGCCGCCGCCGAGGTCATCACCGGCAAGGCCGGCATGCAGATCATGGGCGACTGGGCCAAGAGCGAATGGACCGCCGCGCACAAGGTCGCTGGCAGCGACTACCAATGCGTGCCATTCCCCGGCACCCAGGGCAGCTTCACCTACAACATCGACTCGCTGGCGATGTTCAAGCTGAGCAACGCCAACGACATCAAGGCGCAGAACGACCTGGCCAAAGTGGCGCTGGAAAAACCCTTCCAGACCGCTTTCAACCAGAACAAGGGCTCGCTGCCGGTGCGCCAGGACATGGACATGAGCCAGTTCGACGCCTGCACCCAGCGCTCGGCCAAGGATTTTGCCGAGGCCAGCAAGGGTGACGGTCTGCAGCCGAGCATGGCGCACAACATGGCCTCGTCGCTGGCGGTGCAGGGCGCCATCTTCGATGTGGTCAGCAACTTCCTCAACGACCCCAAGGCCGATCCGGCCAAGGCGGCCAAACAGCTGAGCGCGGCGATCAAGGCCTCACGCTGACGGCCACTGGCCGGGCCCCGTGCCCGGCCTGCCTCTCCCTTTTCAATCATTTCCTGGGGATCACTCCATGAATACTGCGACCGCGCGCCTGCGGGCCTCGCCCCTGGACGCCTTGCAGCGCTGGCTGCCCAAGCTGGTGCTGGCGCCAAGCATGCTCATCGTGCTGGTGGGCTTCTACGGCTACATCGGCTGGACCCTGGTGCTGTCCTTCACCCAGTCGACGTTCATGCCCAACTACCGCTGGGCTGGCCTGACGCAGTACCTGAAGCTGCTCGACAACGACCGCTGGTGGGTGGCGAGCAAGAACCTGGCGGTGTTCGGTGGCCTGTTCATCGGCATCAGCCTGGTGCTCGGCGTGCTGCTGGCGGTGCTGCTCGACCAGCGCATCCGCCGCGAAGGCTTCATCCGAACCATCTACCTGTACCCGATGGCGCTGTCGATGATCGTCACCGGCACCGCCTGGAAGTGGCTGCTCAATCCGGGTCTGGGCCTGGACAAACTGCTGCGCGACTGGGGCTGGGAGGGTTTTCGCTTTGACTGGCTGGTGGACCCGGAGCGGGTTGTGTACTGCCTGGTGATCGCCGCCGTGTGGCAGGCCTCGGGTTTTGTCATGGCGCTGTTCCTGGCCGGCCTGCGTGGGGTCGACCCGTCGATCATCCGCGCCGCCCAGGTCGATGGCGCCAGTCTGCCGCGCATCTACCTGCGCATCGTCCTGCCGAGCCTGCGCCCGGTGTTCTTCAGCGCGGTGATGATCCTCGCCCACATCGCCATCAAGAGCTTCGACCTGGTAGCGGCGATGACCGCAGGCGGGCCGGGCTATGCCTCTGACCTGCCGGCGATGTTCATGTACAGCTTCACCTTCAGCCGTGGACAGATGGGCATGGGTTCGGCCAGCGCCATTCTCATGCTCGGGGCG
Source organism: Pseudomonas cremoricolorata (assembly GCF_000759535.1). NCBI lineage: Bacteria > Pseudomonadati > Pseudomonadota > Gammaproteobacteria > Pseudomonadales > Pseudomonadaceae > Pseudomonas > Pseudomonas cremoricolorata. Next base: position 2,355,508 of record NZ_CP009455.1, read on the forward strand.
ATTCTGGCGATCCTCGTGCCGTACCTGTATTCCGAATTGAGGAACAAGCGCCATGAATAGCCATCGCCCGCGTTGGATTTCCCCAAGCCGCCTGGCCATCCACGGCACCCTGCTGGTGGCCTGCGCGGTGTACCTGATTCCGCTGTTGGTGATGCTGCTGACCAGCTTCAAGTCGCCGGACGACATCCGTACCGGCAACCTGTTGAGCTGGCCCGAGGTGGTGACTGGCATCGGCTGGTTCAAGGCCTGGGACAGTGTCGGTGGCTACTTCTGGAACTCGGTGAAGATCACCGTGCCGGCGGTCCTGGCCTCGACCCTGATCGGTGCGCTGAACGGCTACGTGCTGTCGATGTGGCGCTTCCGTGGCTCGCAGCTGTTCTTCGGTTTGCTGCTGTTCGGCTGCTTCCTGCCGTTCCAGACCGTGCTGCTGCCGGCCTCGTTCACCCTCGGCAAGCTGGGCCTGGCCAGCACCACCACGGGCCTGGTGCTGGTGCACATCGTCTACGGGCTGGCCTTCACCACGCTGTTCTTCCGCAATTACTACTGCAGCGTGCCGCAGGCCCTGGTGCAGGCGGCGCGGCTCGATGGGGCAGGCTTCTTCACGATCTTCGGACGCATCCTGCTGCCGATGTCGTTGCCGATCATCATGGTCTGCCTGATCTGGCAGTTCACCCAGATCTGGAACGACTTCCTCTTCGGCGTGGTGTTCGCCAGCGGCGACGCCCAACCGATCACGGTGGCGCTGAACAACCTGGTCAACACCAGCACCGGGGTCAAGGAATACAACGTCGACATGGCGGCGGCGATGATCGCGGGGCTTCCGACCCTGCTGGTCTACGTCGTGGCTGGCAAATATTTCCTGCGCGGCCTCACCGCCGGCGCAGTCAAGGGGTGACACATGGCACGTCTGGAACTTCGCAACGTCAACAAACGCTACGGCAGCGGCCTGCCGGACACCCTCAAGTCCATCGAGCTGGCCATCGATTCAGGCGAGTTCCTGATTCTGGTCGGGCCGTCGGGGTGCGGTAAGTCGACCCTGATGAACTGCATCGCCGGCCTGGAAGAGATCAGCGGCGGGGAGATTCTGGTCGACGGCGTCGACATCAGCGGCATGAGCCCCAAGGACCGTGACATCGCCATGGTGTTTCAGTCCTACGCGCTGTACCCGACCATGAGCGTGCGCGACAACATTGCCTTCGGCCTGAAGATTCGCAAGCTGCCGCAGGCGGCCATCGACGAAGAGGTGGCGCGGGTCGCCCGGCTGCTGCAGATCGAGCACTTGCTTGGTCGCAAGCCAGCGCAGCTCTCCGGCGGGCAGCAGCAGCGCGTGGCGATGGGCCGCGCGCTGGCCCGTCGGCCGCGCATCTACCTGTTCGACGAACCGCTGTCGAACCTCGACGCCAAGTTGCGGGTAGAGATGCGCACCGAAATCAAGCTCATGCACCAGCGCCTGAAAACCACCACGGTGTACGTCACCCACGACCAGATCGAGGCCATGACCCTCGGCGACAAGGTGGCGGTGATGAAGGACGGCATCGTCCAGCAGTTCGGCACCCCTCAGCAGATCTACAACGACCCGGCCAACCAGTTCGTCGCCAGCTTCATCGGCTCGCCGCCGATGAACTTCATTCCCGCGCCACTGGTGCGTCAGGAAGGGCGAATGATGGCCCTGCTCGACAGCGGTCAGGAGCGTTGTGCAGTGCCAGTGACGGCGGGCGAAGAATGGCTCGGGCGTGAAGTGATACTCGGCATCCGCCCGGAGCAGATCATCCAGGGCACGGCCCAGGGCAACGGTATGCCGGGGATCACCGCACAGGTGGAAGTCACCGAGCCCACCGGGCCTGACCTGCTGGTGTTCGTCACCCTCAACGGCACCAAGGTCTGCTGCCGTCTGGCGCCGGATGTGAGCTGCCAGATCGGCGACAGCCTGCGCCTGCAACTGGACCCAGCGCGGGTCCTGCTGTTCGACGCAGGCACTGGCGAGCGGCTCGATCGCGCCGCCGTCGCTCCCCAGCACGAGCACGTCGCGTAAACGCACGCGGCGCCAATCGTCTGAATAACAACAACAGAAGGACGCACTGCAATGGATCATCGCAAGCACATCACCACCTTCGGCTCGCTGGCCGTCCTGGCGCTGCTCGGCAACGGCGCAGCGCAGGCTGCCGAGGCCTTTGCCAGCGACTCGAAATGGATGACCGGGGACTGGGGCGGCACGCGCACCGCGCTGCTCGACCAGGGCTATGACTTCACTCTCGACTACGTCGGCGAGGTCGCCAGCAACCTGCGCGGCGGCTACAACCACGACCGCACCGCGCGCTACAGCGACCAGTTCGCCCTCGGCGCGCACCTCGACCTGGAGAAACTCTTCGGCTGGCACGACGCCGAGTTCAAGCTGGCGATCACCGAGCGCAGTGGCCGAAACCTGTCCAACGACCGCATCAGCGATCCGCGTGCCGGGCAGTTCAGCTCGGTGCAGGAAGTCTGGGGGCGCGGGCAGACTTGGCGGCTGACCCAGCTGTGGCTCAAACAGACCTACTTCGATGGCGCGCTGGATGTGAAATTCGGTCAGTACGGCCCGGGCGAGGAGTTCAACAGTTTCCCCTGCGACTTCCAGAACCTGGCCTTCTGCGGTTCGCAGGTGGGTAACTGGGTCGGCGGCATCTGGTACAACTGGCCGGTCAGCCAGTGGGCGCTGCGGGTCAAGTACAACCTCACGCCTGAGCTGTTCGTGCAGGTCGGGGCGTTCGAGCAGAACCCCTCGAACCTCGATACCGGCAACGGCTTCAAGCTCAGCGGCAGCGGCACCAAGGGCGCGATCGTGCCGGTCGAGGCGGTGTGGTCACCGAAGGTCAACGGCCTGCCTGGCGAATATCGCCTGGGTTACTACTACAGCACGGCCAAGGCCGAGGACGTCTACGAGGACGTCAACGGCAATCCTCAGGGCGTGACCGGCAGCGGCTTCCGCTCGCATTCGAGCAAGCACGGCTGGTGGGTAGTGGCGCGTCAGCAAGTCACCGCGCACGGCGGCGATGCCAGCCGCGGGCTGAACCTGTTCGCCAACTTCACCGTGCACGACAAGGCCACCAACGTGGTCGACAACTACCAGCAGGTGGGGATGGTCTACAAAGGCGCGTTCGACGCCCGGCCCAAGGATGACATCGGCTTTGGCGTGGCGCGCATCCACGTCAACGACGATGTGCGCAAGCGCGCCGCTCAGCTCAATGCCCAGCGCGGAATTGATGATTACGACAATCCGGCCTTCCTGCCCCTGCAACGCACCGAGTACAACGCCGAGCTCTACTACGGCTTCCACGTCACCAACTGGCTGACCGTGCGGCCCAACCTGCAGTACATCAAGAGCCCGGGCGCGGTGGACGAAGTCGACAACGCATTGGTCGCCGGGGTGAAGATTCAGTCGTCATTCTGAGGGCGCTTGTTGTAAATTTACGCACTTCTTGCAGCCGCACTGCGGTTGATCGTGACGGGGCGCCGTCTGCCACGGCGCCCCGTCACCTGAGCGACCCAACGACAACAAGAGCTTCAGGCCCATGCCCGACCATCCGCTTCACTGCCTGTTCAGCCCCGAGCGGGCCAGGCCGACCTTCGACTGGCAGCGTCATCAGCAGCGTGATGTGCTGGTCATCGAGCATCCCGTGTGCCAGGCGGTGTTCGCCCGCCAAGGTGCGCAGCTGCTGCATTTCCAGCCCAGCGGCGAGCGCCCGTGGCTGTGGTGTGCCGAGCAGTGGCCGCATGTCGGCGCCATTCGCGGCGGCGTGCCGGTGTGCTGGCCGTGGTATGGCCGACATCCCAGCGAAGACCTGTGGCCGACCCACGGCTGGGCGCGTCTGCTCGACTGGCAGCTGATCGACAGTGCTGAGGATGCCCAAGGCGTGACCTTGCACTGGCGCCTGCAACTGTGCGACTGGCAGGTCGATTTGCACGCCCGACTCACCGACACCCTCGAACTGACCCTCACCACCGAACACCAGGACAGCGAAACCTGCCAACTGAGCCATGCGCTGCTGGCTTACTGGCGTATTGGTCACGTGGCAAAGACAGCGCTGTCTGGGCTGGAAAACGTCGAGGGCTATGACCAGATGAATCGCGTTCCTTGCCGCCAGACCAACCCGTTCAACATCGCAGAGGGTTGCCAACGGGTGTATCCCGGCAGCGCCGCCGTGCAGGTGCAGGATGCCGCCTGGCAGCGGGCGTTGTGCATCGATACCAGCGACAGCGACGACACCGTAGTCTGGCATCCAGGCAGTCGGCCGTTGGTGGGGGTGACGGGGCGTGAGGCGCGCGGCTTCGTCTGTGTCGAAGCCGCCAGCGGCTGTAACGAAGCGCTGAGTCTGGCGCCGGGTGAGCAGGCACACTTGCGCCTGCAGGCACATCGGCTCAGTTGAGCAGGTCGTCTTCGATGGGGTAGCGGCTGGCGTTGAGGCTTTCCTTGATCTTGCGCAGGTGCGGCTGGAAGTCGACACCGCGGCGCAGGGTCATGCCGGTGGCGAGTACGTCGAGCACGGTGAGCTGGATGATCCGCGAGGTCATCGGCATGTAGATGTCGGTGTCTTCGGGCAGCGGAATGTGCAGGCTCAGGCTGCACGCCTCGGCCAGCGGCGAGCCGGCAGCGGTCAAGCCCAGCACCGAAGCACCGTTGGCCCGCGCCAGGCGCGCCACCTCGACCAGCTCGCGCGTGCGCCCAGTGTAGGAAATGATCACGAACAGATCACCGGTGTGCGCCACTGACGCCAGCATGCGCTGCATCAGCACATCGGCATGTGCCGACACCGCCAGGTTGAAGCGGAAGAACTTGTGCTGCGCATCCAGCGCCACCGGGGCCGAGGCGCCGAGGCCGAAGAAGTGGATCTGCCGGGCCTGGATCATCATGTCGACGGCGCGACTGATCTGTTGCGGTTCGATCTGCTGGCAGGCGCTGTCCAGCGAGGCGATGGCGCTGCCGAAGATCTTCTGTGTGTAGGCCGCCGGATCGTCGTCAGCTTCCACCGCACGGCTGACATAGGCCGCGCCACTGGCCAGGCTCTGCGCCAGTTGCAGTTTCAGTTCCGGGTAGCCGCTGACACCGAACGAGCGGCAGAAGCGGTTGACCGTCGGCTCGCTGACCTTGGCCGCCTGGGCCAGTGCGGCGATGCTGAAGCGGGTGGCCTGTTGCGGGTTGAGCAGGATCACCTCGGCGACCTTGCGTTCGGCTTTGTTCAGTTCGTCGAGGCGGCCCTGGATTTGTTCCAGGAGGTTTCGCGCGCGGTCCATGGGGTGTCCTTGGGTCGATAAGACAGCCGGCTGTCTGGGCAGCAGGCTTTTTGCAATGGTGTCTATCCTACTGTCGCGCTGTGGGACGCACCACATATCCGTAGGAATACCGATCAATGTTGTTAGATTTACTACATTGATCCTTGAAAATCAGTTTTGAACGCGGTATTTCTAGCCTAACTCGATAAAAGAACCACATTATGCCTGCCATCTCTGTTGAACCCTGCACCCTGGCGGTGTTCGGTGCCCTGGGCGACCTGGCTTTGCGCAAGCTGTTTCCGGCGCTGTATCAGCTCGAACGTGCCGAGTTGCTACATGCCGACACGCGCCTGCTGGCCCTGGCCCGGGAAGCCGGCAGCGCCGAGCAGCACCTGCGCACCATCGAAGCGCAGCTGCGTCGCTACGTGCCCGCTGACGACATCGATGCGGTCGCCGTGAGCCGCTTTCTGCAGCGCCTGAGCTACCAGCATCTGGATTTTCTCGAGCCCGAGGGCTATGAGGCCTTGGCGGCCCAGGTGAATGGCGAGCACCCGCTGATCGCCTATTTCGCCACCGCTGCGGCGGTGTACGGCGCCATCTGCGAAAACCTCGACAAGGCCGGCCTTGCCTCGCGCACCCGAGTGGTGCTGGAAAAACCCATCGGCCACGACCTTGAGTCGTCGCGGCGGGTCAACGATGCCGTGGCGCGCTTCTTCCCGGAAAGCCAGGTCTATCGCATCGACCACTACCTGGGTAAGGAAACCGTCCAGAACCTCATCGCCCTGCGTTTTGCCAACAGCCTGTTCGAAACCCAGTGGAACCAGAATTCGATTTCCCATGTGGAAATCACCGTGGCCGAGAAGGTCGGTATCGAGGGGCGCTGGGGCTATTTCGACAAGGCCGGGCAACTGCGCGACATGATCCAGAATCACCTGTTGCAGTTGCTCTGCCTGATCGCCATGGACCCACCCAGCGATCTTTCGGCCGACAGTATCCGCGACGAGAAGGTGAAAGTGCTCAAGGCATTGGCGCCGATCACCGGTGAGGGGCTTGCCAGTCGCGTGGTGCGCGGGCAGTACATTGCCGGTTACAGCGATGGCAAACCGGTGCCGGGGTACCTGGAGGAAGACAACTCCAATGCCCACAGCGACACCGAAACCTTCGTCGCCCTGCGCGCCGACATCCGCAACTGGCGCTGGTCGGGCGTGCCGTTCTACCTGCGTACCGGCAAGCGCATGCCGCAGAAGCTGTCGCAGATCGTCATTCATTTCAAGGAAACCCCGCATTACATCTTCGCCCCCGAACAGCGCCTGGAGATCGGCAACAAGCTGATCATCCGCCTGCAACCGGACGAGGGCATTTCCCTGCGCGTGATGACCAAGGAGCAGGGCCTGGACAAGGGCATGCAATTGCGCAGTGGCCCGCTGCAACTTAATTTTTCCGATACCTGGCGCACCTCGCGGATTCCCGATGCCTACGAACGCCTGCTGCTCGAGGTGATGCGTGGTAATCAGAACCTGTTCGTGCGCAAGGACGAGATCGAGCACGCCTGGTCGTGGTGCGACCAGTTGATCGCTGGCTGGAAGCGCAGCGGCGACGCCCCCAAACCCTATGCCGCAGGCTCCTGGGGGCCGATGAGCTCGATTGCATTGATTACCCGAGATGGGAGGGCGTGGTATGGCGATATCTGACCTGCAACTACCGAGTTGCGTGAAGGCGCATCAACTGCAAGACGCCACCGCGTTCGCCGAACGCCTGGCGGGCGATGTCGCGCAGCACCTGCGTGCAGCCATCGCCAGTAAGGGCCAGGCCTGCCTGGTGGTATCCGGCGGGCGCAGCCCGGTGCCGTTCCTCGAGCGTCTGGCGCGTGAGTCGCTGGACTGGTCGAAGGTCACCGTGAGCCTGGCCGATGAGCGCTGGGTGCCGGTCGAGCACGCCGACAGCAACGCCGGCCTGCTGACCCGTCACCTGTTGCAAGGCCCGGCCGCCGAAGCGCGTTTCATCGGCCTGTACCAGGTCGCGCCCGACCTTGAGCGCGCCGCAGAACTGGCCGACGCGGCGCTGGCCGAGTTGCCGCCGATCGATGTGCTGGTGCTGGGCATGGGCGATGACGGCCATACCGCCTCGCTGTTCCCGGCAAGCCCGAACCTGGCCGAGGGCCTGGCCCGTGAAGGCCAGCGCCGCTGCCTGCCGATGCTGGCACCGGTGGTGCCGCACCAGCGCCTGAGCCTGACCCGTGCACTGCTTGCCAGTGCGGCGTTCACCGCGTTGGCCATCCAGGGCCCCGGCAAGCTGGCCGCCCTGCGCGCGGCACTGGCCGCAAGCGACGATCAGGCCTTGCCGATTCGCGCCTTTCTTCACGACCCCCTGGACATCTACTGGTGCCCATGAGCCAAGGATCATCCGCTATGACCACCCTCGAACGCCCGCAGCCGCTGCTGAGCATGGCCGAGAAAACCGCCGCGATCGACGCGATCTGCGCCAGGGCACGTATTCTCCCGGTGATCACCATCGCCCGCGAGCAAGACATCCTGCCGCTGGCCGACGCACTGGCGGCCGGGGGCATTCGCACCCTGGAAGTGACGCTGCGGTCCGAGCACGGGCTCAAGGCCATCGAAGTGCTGCGCGCCGAGCGCCCCGAGCTGTGCGTGGGCGCCGGTACGGTGCTTGACGGGCGCATGTTCGCTGCCGTCGAGGCGGCCGGTGCGCAGTTCGTCGTCACCCCAGGCATCACCCCGGCGTTGCTCGACGCCGGCGTACACAGCGACATCCCGCTGCTGCCCGGCATCAGCACCCCGTCGGAGATCATGAGCGGCTACGCCTTGGGCTACCGCCGCTTCAAGCTCTTCCCGGCCGAGATCAGCGGCGGCGTGGCGGCGATCAAAGCCTTCGCCGGCCCCTTCAGCGACATCCGCTTTTGCCCCACCGGCGGCGTCAACTCCGCCAACGCCCGCAACTACATGGCCCTGCCCAACGTCATGTGCGTCGGCGGCACCTGGATGCTCGACAGCAGCTGGATCAAGAACGGCGACTGGGCACGGATCGAGGCGAGCAGTGCCGAGGCGATGGCGTTGTTGGAAAACAACGGTTGACAGCATCCTGACTGCCAGTCATGGAAACGGCGCGTGCTCGGCGGAGCACGCGCCGTTTTTTATTGGTGGCCTGTTCGAACGCGCGCGCAGGCATCAAGACGGACGCGCTGCAGACAGTGCCTTGGTCCAGCACCCTGTGTGACGCTTGCACGTTGAGTCGATTGTAAAGGCCTCGATAACTGACACTTACTCAATAGTGCATCTTCCGTTCAATCACTGATATTTCTGCCAGTTGTATTCAGCACTCATGCTCTTAGTCTGAGGGTGCAATTAACCCATCGAAGACCTAGAGGTGATGCCATGAACGCATTGTCTGGAACGCTGCTGCCTGCGTGTTTGATTTCGCTCGTTATTTGCACGCCAGCCGTCAGTGCCGATAGTTGTGAAGTGGTCGTTAAGAAGTTGCAGACGTGGTATCAGAGTACGCCGAGCGGATGCGGCAGCGATCCTGCCGTGGACTGCTCTGGTATCCTCATGCGCGGTACCCATCGAGCGCCGAATGGCGAATACGATGTGTGGAATCCCAGTCCCAACTCCGAGCAGTCTGGCGGGGTGTCGATGTCGTGGATGCGCAGTGACAAGATTGGTTATGAAGATCCGGGTTTAAAAGCCAATAATGGGATTATCTTTACCCCGCGACAGTTTGTCGAAGCCCCGCAGAAGAAACTCGATGTCTTCTGCGCCTATCCCATCGATGCCTGGACAGACTTTCGCACTGAGCGCGGGTGTGGCGACTTTTCGCAAACACCGCAAATAGAGAAAAGTTGTCAGGCGCTGGGGATCAAGGATGTGGCCGATTGGAAACGCCAGTACGACGCGTTGGGCGGCAGCGCCGATCGGCAGGAGCGACACAAGCGCCAGTGCGCCTTCAGCATGAGCGGTAGCCAGTCGCGCGAAGGTCGACGTGATGCCTTTGCGCAGTTCATCAAGGCGCGCCAGGCTATCGCCGATACCCAAGAAGGCCGCCAGGTGCAAACGGAGTTGCGCGTGGTGAGCTGGAAGAAGGGTGAAGACGTGCCAGTCGCAGCATTTTTCTACAGCAATGCACAGGGCAAACGCGATGCCCAGAAGAATCAGTTCGATTACTATCAGCGCACCGGAAACTGGGTGCCGGTGGTCAACATGGGGTTCCCGGCCAACGCCAACCAGAAAGCGCGCTTTGCCTGTGAACAAGGTGCTCAGCACCGCGACCTGCCGCGTCGGGTGAGCGCCAGTGCGCAGTCGTGCAAGTCGTACATTGACAAGGCTCAGTGGATTCAGCGCGATGATCCGTATCTGGGCAAAGGCGTCTGGAGCCTGTCGGTGACCCCCACCGATTGCGGCCGCACCATCAAGGAGGACCAGACCGACGCCATGTACGCCGAGCTGGTGAGCAAATACGCGAATGATCCGCGCTGGAGCGGTGCCGATTACGGTGGCGGTATGCGCAGGCAGTTGGTCTGCCACATGGCGCTGGTCGACAACGGTCGCGAAGTGCGCAACAAGGGCTCGTTCAATCTGGAGCCGGTGCGCCCTGACGTGAGCCATCAAGCGTCGCTCAAGCAAGGCTGCAATCCTTACCCGGCAGTTCGTTATCCGTAGTGCAAAGCCCGACGCCGGGCAGGCGGCGTCGGGCATCTCGCGGTTGACTCAGGTTGGATTACAGCCTTGTGCCTTGGCCTGCGCCGCAGTCACGGCCGGGCGGTAGGGCTCCAGATTCCAGTCGGCTTTGTTCCGGTAGTTGTTCTGCAGACAGGCCAGCTGAATGCGCATGCTCCCGGGACCGCCTTCCTGCCATTCGCGGTCCGTTCCACGCAGGCGCTCCAGCTCTGCGTACAGCGCTTCATTGCTGGCACTGCGTCCGGCCTGGGTCGGCACCACGCGCAAGCCCCACACGGGCTGACCGCTGGCGCTGTCGGTGAACTGCGACCAGGCGGATGAGGCGATCAGCGGTGAGCTCGGCGCGATGAACGGGTTGCACCCGGCTCTGGCCGCTTCAGCCGGGCTGACGAGCGGGCGAAATGGTTCGAGATTCCACACCTTGTTGGCGGGGTAGTTGTCGATCAGGCAACTTAACTGCTGACGCATGCTGCCGGGCTCGCGCTCGCTTTCCTGCCATTGCGCATCGCTGCCGCGCAGCGCACGCAGCTCGTCGTAGAGTGCCTGCGGGTTGCTGGCCTGGATCGCCTGACCCTGTGCGCTGGGCACTACGGTCAGGGTCCATTCCTGACGGCCAGTGCCAGGGTCGAGGCGCAATGCCCAGTCCGCCGACTGCACATACTGCCGCGGCGCTGCCGGCTGGTCGCCGATCGCGATGACCTGATCCTCGGGGGCATAGCTGAAGCGCTGGCTGGCTGGCTTCTTGAAGTCCAGGCGCAGAATCGGCACCGCGTAACCCTGGGCATACAGCTTGCGCTGGAAATTACGTGCCGGCTCCAGGCCGACCACGGGGGTAGGGCGCTTCACATCGCCGCGGGTCGGTGCGACATAAGTGCTGTTGACGTCCCAGACGAACGCGTCGATGTAGGGCAGGCGCGCGCTGCCGTCGCCGTCCTCGCTGGCATTGCGCAGCATCATCTCGTTGCTCAGCTCGCGGCGAGCGAAGTGGTCGTTGCGCACGTTGGGGTTCTGGTGGGTATCGATCATTGCGTCCCAGTCACTGGCCTGCTCGACGTTCCATGAGCATTGCGTCACCTGGATGCGGTTCATGTCGGTGCGCACGAAGCGGTAGTTCTGTCGCCATTGGTTGGCCGTGTCGATCCCGAGGCTGTCGCAACTGCCCCAGGCCAGCGCCTGATTGCGGTTGGCCGGCACGGTGGCCGACTTGGCCTGATTGTCAGTGGGCAGCGGCTGGTTGTAGCCACCGCAGCCATGCCAGCGCCGCTCGGGACCGGTGAAGCCGTCGAACGAATAGATGCACATGAAGCCGGTTTCCATCACTGGGAGGCCCAGCGCGTGTGCGTCCCGGGGGGTGCGCAGTATGAATCCGGCCGGGCGCACCAGGCCGTTGATGCTAAGGTCGCGGCGTATCCAACTGTAGGACGTAGCGCCGGTTTTCTTGGCGAACTCGCTATAGTCCCAAGGGTTGAATGGCCCGTCATCGACCATGCGCAAGGTCACGCCGCTGCAATAGTAGTGGCCGCGCGGCGCGCCGGTGTCCGGTTCACGACAGGCATTGTCGAGGGTGTTGTAGTTGCGGTTGATCCGCTCGACCGTGGCGTGGGGGTCGAGAGCGGGGATAAGCGGCTGGGCTGTGACGGCGGGCGACAACGCGGTCAGCAGCACGATGGCAGAGACGTGATTGCGCATGGTGAGGCTCCTGTAGGGGAACCATCACCATGCGAGTGCCCAGAACGAGCGTCTACTGGCAAAATTGGCAGGGAAAAAGCCCTTGTTGGCCCGGCAAGTGCTCTGTTCATGGCAGGTCTGGCGATCAGCTTCCAGAGCATGAAAAAACCCGCATCACTGGATGCGGGTTTTTTTGCTACCGGAGCCGCGCAGCGATCAGGCTGCCTTGGCCTTCTGCTGGCTCAGCGAGCGGTTCAGCGCGCTGAACAGGGCCTTGAAGCTGGCGGTGGTGATGTTTTCGTCGATGCCAACACCGTGTACCGGGCGTTCACCGGCCACGCGCAGTTCGATGTACGCTGCCGCCTTGGCGTTGGTGCCGGCGCCGATGGCGTGTTCGTTGTAGTCCATGATCTCGACGGCAACCGGCAGGCCGGCGACCAACGCTTCCAGGGCGCCATTGCCCTTGCCGCGCCAGTGCAGGGTGGTTTCACCTTCGCCGGCGACTTCCACTTCCACGGCGCTGTGGCCGTTTTCTTCCTGCAGGCGATGGCTGACCAGCGCGTACGGGCTGTTGGCTTGCAGGTATTCCTTATGCAACAGGCTGTAGATCTGCTGCGCGGTCATCTCCAGACCCAGGCGGTCGGTTTCACCCTGCACGACCTGGCTGAACTCGATCTGCATGCGCCGCGGCAGGCTGATGCCGTATTCCTGTTCGAGCAGGTAGGTGATGCCGCCCTTGCCCGACTGGCTGTTGACGCGAATCACCGCCTCGTAGCTGCGACCGATGTCGGCTGGGTCGATTGGCAGGTAAGGCACTTCCCACAGCTCGCCCTCTTGCTGCTTGCTCAGGCCCTTGCGGATGGCGTCCTGGTGCGAGCCGGAGAACGCGGTGTGCACCAGGTCGCCAACGTACGGATGGCGTGGGTGCACCGGCAACTGGTTGCATTCCTCGACCACCTTGCGCACGCCGTCGATGTCGGAGAAGTCCAGTTGCGGGTCGATGCCCTGGGTGTAGAGGTTGAGCGCCAGGGTCACCAGATCGACGTTGCCGGTGCGCTCGCCATTGCCGAACAGGCAGCCTTCAGCGCGGTCGGCGCCGGCCATCAGGCCCAGTTCGGTGGCGGCGATGCCGGTGCCGCGGTCGTTGTGGGTGTGCAGGCTGATGATCACGCTGTCGCGGCGATTGATGTTGCGGCAGAACCACTCGATCTGGTCGGCGTAGACGTTCGGCGTGGCCACTTCGACGGTCGCCGGCAGGTTGAGGATGATCTTGTGCTCAGGGGTAGGGTTCCATACCTCGATCACCGCATCGCAGACTTCCTTGGCGAACTCCAGTTCGGTGGCGCTGAAGGTCTCGGGCGAGTACTGGAAGGTCCATTCGGTTTCCGGTTGCTGCGCGGCGTACTTGACGAACAGCTTGGCGGCGTCGACGGCGATCTTCTTAACGCCGTCCTTGTCGGTGTTGAAGACGATGCGGCGGAACGCCGGGCAAGTGGCGTTGTACAGGTGGACGATGGCTTTCTTCGCCCCACGCAAGGATTCGAAGGTGCGTGCGATGAGGTCTTCACGGCCCTGGGTGAGCACCTGGATGGTGGTGTCGTCAGGGATATGGCCGTCTTCGATCAGGCTGCGCACGAAGTCGAAGTCGGTCTGCGATGCGGCCGGGAACGAGGCTTCGATTTCCTTCACGCCCACTTGTACCAGCGTCTTCCAGAAGCGCAGCTTCTTCTCGGCATCCATCGGCTCGATCAGCGACTGGTTGCCATCACGCAGGTCGGAACTGCACCAGATCGGCGCGGCGGTGATGGACTTGGACGGCCAGGTGCGATCGGGCAAATCGATGGTGGGGAAGGCGCGGTACTTCTTCGACGGGTCTTTGAGCATGGTCATTTGGAGCAATCCTTTAATGTGCGGCCTGATCGGGCCTGCCGGGCAGAAACGAGGTAAGCGGGCGGGGCGACGCGAATTACCTGGATAGTCGTGCGCTGACCAGGCAAAGGCTGCGGTGCTGACGAAGCAGAAGGTGGGTGTGGGCGGTATTCATGGCGTCAACCGTAACCAGCGCTGCGGGGGTTGGCAAGCGCTGCGAAAAAATTGAGAGAAATGCTTAAAAAGTTTCTTTTTACGCTTTCAGCTAGCGCAAAATTGGCGATATTTCATTTTTGCTTGCTGAATAATTTTCACAAGCGCAAGGCACCACCGGTAGGAGCGGCTTCAGCCGCGAAGGCCTGCAAAGCAGGCCCGCTACCGCCTGCGGCCCTGAACGCTCAAGGCTGAAACGCCCCAATGAAGATCGCCGGATCGACCCGCGCATCGTTCAGGCTGACGTTCCAGTGCATGTGCGGGCCTGTCGCCCGCCCAGTGGAACCCACGCGACCGACGACCTCACCCCGGCGCAGCGTCTGGCCGTTTTGCACGTCAATCTTCGACAGGTGGCAGAACATGCTGATGAAGCCCTGGCCGTGATCGACGAACACCGTGCGACCATTGAAGAAGTAGTCGCCGATCAGAATCACCTTGCCGTTGGCCGGGGTCTTGATCGGTGTTCCGGCCGGTACGGCGAAGTCCAGGCCGGCGTGGGGGTTGCGCTCTTCGCCATTGAAGAAGCGGCGCACGCCGAACTTGCTCGACAGCGGGCCGTTGACCGGTTTGTCGAGTATCAGGTTGCTCGGCAGGGTCGGGCTGAAGCTGCGGTAGGCCTTGATCTGCTCGGCCAGTTCGCGGTCGATGCGCTTGAGGTCGGCCGGGTTCGGATTGACCTGGCGCTGGTTCTTCAGGGTGATGCGCTGTTCGGGGTACTTCTTGCTGCCCACGCTGAAGGACAGCTGGCGCGTGCCTTGGGTGAGGGTCGCGGTGCCCGGTTTCTGCGTCAGCGGAATGCCGACGATGGCCAGCCAGTTGTCCTGCTCCTTGACCACCAGCACCGGCTTGCCGTCGAAGCGGGCGCTGGGGGCGTTGGCGCCAGGGCCGAGGTCGACCACCGCCACGCCGCCGGGCACGGGCTTGTTCAGCGCGCGGGTGATGTAGCTGGCCTGGGCCAGCGGTGCCAGCAGAATCAGGCAAAGGGCGAACAGCGGGGCGAGCGAGCGGGGCATGTGTCAGTCCAGTAAAGAGAGGGTGACCGGGGTCTGGAAGTTGTCTTCGACGCGCACTTTCAGCTCGCCTTCGCCCAGGCGCGCGGTCAGCGCCTGGCCGTTGCGGGTCTGCGCGGCGCTGCGCACGGCGTGGCCGTGTTCATCGAGCAGAATGCTGTAGCCGCGGCCCAGGGTTGCCAGCGGGCTGACCACCTGCAAGGTCTGCAACTGCGCCTGGAAGCGCTGGCGGCGGTCCTTGAGCAGCTCGCGCATGGCCCGTGGCAGGCGTTCTGCCAGGGTGTCGAGGCGCTGGCTGAGCAGCGTCAGCGCGCGCCCTGGATGCTGCGCCGCCAAGCGCATGTCCAGGCGGCTCAGGCGCTCATGGCGGCGCTGCAGGTCTTGCGCGAAGGCGCGGCGCAGGCGCATGTCGAGGTCATCGAGACGCTGCGCCTGCTGGCGCAGGCGTTCGCCGGGATGGCGCAGGCGGCGGGTCAGGCCCTCGACGCGCAGGTGCTCGTGGGCCAGGCGGTTGCGCATGCGCAGCACCAGGCGCCGCTGCAAGGTTTCCAGGCGCTGGCGCAGGCCGCTGCTGTCGGGCGCCAGCAGCTCGGCGGCGGCTGAAGGGGTAGGGGCGCGCACGTCGGCGACGAAGTCGCTGATCGACACGTCGGTTTCATGCCCCACTGCGCTGACGATGGGCGTGACGCAGGCGGCCACGGCGCGCGCCACGGCCTCTTCGTTGAAGCACCAGAGGTCTTCCAGCGAGCCGCCACCGCGGGCCAGGATCAGCGCATCGAAGCCCTGGCGGTCGGCCAGTTGCAGGGCGCGAACGATCTGCGCCACTGCCTCGCGGCCCTGCACGGCGGTGGGGATCAGGTTCAGCTCGACCTGTGGCGCGCGCCGGCCGAACACGCTGATGATGTCGCGAATCACCGCGCCGGTCGGCGAACTGATGATGCCGATACGCTGCGGATGGGCGGGCAACGGACGCTTGCGCTCGGTGCTGAACAGGCCTTCGGCGCTGAGCTTTTCCTTCAGCGCCTCGAAGGCCAGGCGCAGCGCGCCGTCACCGGCCGGCTCCAAGGCGTCGACGATCAGTTGATAGTCGCCACGCCCCTCGAACAGCGACACCCGCCCGCGCACCCGCACTGCCAGACCATCGCGCAGGGCCTGGCGCACGCGCGCGGCGTTCTGCCGGAACAGCGCGCAGCGAATCTGCGCGCCGCTGTCCTTGAGGGTGAAATACAGGTGGCCGGACGCCGGGCGGGCGAGGTTGGACAGCTCGCCTTCCACCCAGACACTGCGGAACACATCTTCCAGCAGCACCCGGGCGCGGCCGTTGAGCTGGCTGACGGTGAGGACTTCGCGGTCCAGACCGAGGCGGTCGAAGGGGTCTTTGATCATGGGCGGCATCATGGCAGTTGCGTGCCGTGGCCTTCAAGCGGCTCAGGGCAATCATCGCTCGTGCTGAAGGCCTTCCCGGCCAGCGCCTGCAGCAATTGCTGCAGCATCGGTTCGGGCTGCCGGCGGCAGGCCAGCGCCACTGTGCTGTGGCAAGGCTCACGCAGCGCTACGAAGCGCACCGAGGGCGCCGCGATGTCGGCCATGCACGCCGGCAGCAGGGCCACGCCGAAGCCGGCCTGGATCAGTTGCAGTTGGGTGGTCTTGCGCGATACCACCTGCGCTGCCTGGGGGAAGAAACCGGCCTCCATGCACAGCCCGGCGGCCAGGTAGCTGAGGCCACCGCGCTGGCGGTGGGGAATGGAGACGAAACGCTCGTCGCGCA
Source organism: Pseudomonas cremoricolorata (assembly GCF_000759535.1). Classification (NCBI taxonomy): domain Bacteria; kingdom Pseudomonadati; phylum Pseudomonadota; class Gammaproteobacteria; order Pseudomonadales; family Pseudomonadaceae; genus Pseudomonas; species Pseudomonas cremoricolorata. The sequence goes on from NZ_CP009455.1 coordinate 2,371,974, forward strand.
GATCCTCGAGGCTGACCGCGTCGGCCCTGGCCAGTGGATGACTGTCCGCCACGGCGAGCAGCAGCGGTTCGTTGAACAACGGCAGCAGTTGCACGTCCTGATGCTGGCGCAATACCGGCAAGCGCAGCAGGCCGAGATCCAGCCGCCCCTCGGCGATATCGCTCAGTTGTGCTTCGGAGGACTGCTGGGCGATGTCCAGGCTGATGCCAAGGTTGTCGCGCACGTAGCGGCCAAGCCGCTGCAGCAGCGTGCCGGTCAGCGGTACGGTGCTGGAGTGGCTGATGCGCAGGCTGCCACGCAAGCCCTGGCCGACCTGCTGCGCGAGTTGCTCGGCCTTGTGCAGGTCGGCCAGCAGCGGCCGAGCGCGTTCGAGAAAGGCGAGGCCGGCGGGCGTCAGCCGTGGCTGGCGCGCCGTGCGCTCGAACAGCGCCGTGCCCAGGTGCTGCTCGAGGTCGCGAATCTGCCGGCTCAGGGCGGATTGGGCGATGTACAACCGCTCGGCCGCAGCGGTGAATCCGCCGCAATCGGCGATCTCAACGAAATAGCGCAGTTGGCGAATGGATGTCATGTCATGCCGTATCCAGATGGGTGCGTGATCAATTGCATATTAGTCGGCATGGCTCGGCACTGGCTACGCTACAGCCGTTCCCTGCGGAGCCCTTTGCATGATTGCCTTATCCACGTTTTCCCTGCTCGACTGGCTGCCCATCGCGCTCGCCGTTGGCGCGGCCTATATCGTCTTCGGCATTGCAGGCTTCGGCACCGCGCTGGTGGCCGGGCCGGTGCTGATTCATTTCATGCCGCTGTCGCGGGTCATTCCGCTGCTGGTGGTGCTGGATTTCGTCGCCGCGCTGGGCAACCTGCTGCCCTCGCGGCGCGATGTAGTGCGCGCCGAGCTGCTGCGTCTGCTGCCGTTCATGGCGCTGGGTTGCACGCTGGGGGTGGTGTTTTTGCTGCAACTGAAATCCGAGCTGTTGCTGCTGTTGATGGGCGTGTTCGTGACCGCCTACGGCATTTATGGCCTGGCGGTCAAGGCGCGGCCCACGCGCTTGTCAGGGCTGTGGGCAGCGCCGATGGGCACGATCGGCGGACTGTTCGGGGCGATGTTCGGCAGCGGCGGCTTTCTCTATGCGATGTACTTGAGTGCGCGCCTTGAGGTCAAAGAGCAGGTCCGCGCGACGCAAAGCGCGTTGATCAGTTGCAGCACCGTGGTGCGCCTGGCGCTTTTCCTGGTGGCCGGGGTATACGCCGACCTCAGTCTGCTGCTGCTGGCGGTATGCCTGTTGCCGGTGATGTTAGCGGGGCTGTGGCTGGGGCGCCGGCTGACTCGCAGGCTGTCCCGCGAGGCCTTCGTGCAGGTGATCACCTGGCTGGTGCTGTGTAGCGGTATCGCGCTGATCGTGCGCTACCTCAGCGCCTGAGCAGGCTGTAGACTTGCCGTCTCATCGTAGTTCGCAGGCCCGCCGTACATGAATCACCAGCGCATTCTCGTCCCCCGACAATCTACGGTGCTCGCCCACGAAGCGCGGTCGCGGGCCATCGTCCGCTGGCTAGTGCGCGAGAAGGTCATCGACCAAACCCTGAGCACCTGTGGCAGCACCGGCAACCGTATGGGCCATGCCCTGGCGCCTGGCGCGCGCAAGATCGCCCTGCATCCTGAGCGCCTGCCGTTCGAGCAACAGGCCAACGGTCTGGAAGTGGTGCTCAAGCGCTGCATCTATACGCCCACCGAGGGTTTTCTCGAAGAGGCCGGTTGCCCGGAGTGCCGGCGAGAAGTCGGCGAGCCGCTGTTCGACAGCCTGGAAGAATGGATGCCGGGGCTGACCGACAACTTCATGTGCCCACTGTGCGGGCATGAAGACGACATCAACGGCTTTCTGTTCCTGCAACCCTGCGCGTTCTCCAATCTGGGCTTCATCTTCAACAACTGGGGCGAGGCCGGTTTTACCCCGGCGTTTCTCGAGCAGTTCGCCGACTGGCTGGACCAGCCGCTGGCAGTGGTGCAGGTGACCCGCGACTGAAGCTGCGTGCGTGCTGTTGGCGGGGTTTGCCGCTGGTAACACGCCGTGCAAATTGCGTTGAGCCGCGGGGGGTGCATGAGTATAATGGCGCGCTTCCATTTTTCCCGCCCGGGAGCCCCCGCGATGCTGCGTATCAGCCAAGAAGCCCTGACCTTCGACGATATCCTCCTTGTACCCGGTTATTCCGAGGTGCTGCCCAATGAGGTCAGTCTCAAGACCCGTTTGACTCGTGGCATCGAGCTGAACATCCCCCTGGTTTCCGCCGCCATGGACACCGTCACCGAAGCCCGCCTGGCCATCGCCATGGCGCAGGAAGGCGGCATCGGTATCGTCCACAAGAACATGACCATCGAGCAGCAGGCCAGCGAGGTCCGCAAGGTCAAGAAGTTCGAGGCCGGCGTGGTCAAGGACCCGATCACCATCGAAGCCGACGCCACCGTGCGTGACCTGTTCGAACTGACCCGGATGAACAACATCTCCGGCGTTCCAGTGCTCGAGAACGGCGACCTGGTCGGCATCGTCACCTCCCGTGACGTGCGTTTCGAAACCCGTCTGGAAGCCCGCGTACGCGACGTGATGACGCCTAAAGAGCGTCTGGTCACCGTGCGTGAAGGCGCCGACAAGAACGAAGTCCGCGAGCTGCTGCACAAGCATCGTCTGGAAAAAGTCCTGATCGTCGACGGCGCCTTCAGCCTCAAGGGCATGATGACCGTCAAGGACATCGAGAAAGCCAAGGCCTACCCACTGGCAAGCAAGGACGACCAGGGTCGCCTGCGCGTCGGTGCGGCGGTCGGCACCGGCAAGGACACCGGCGAGCGCGTCGCCGCGCTGGTTGCCGCAGGTGTCGACGTGGTGGTGGTCGACACTGCCCACGGCCACTCCAAAGGCGTGATCGAACGCGTGCGCTGGGTCAAGGAAACCTACCCGCAGGTGCAGGTGATCGGCGGCAACATCGCTACCGGCGCTGCGGCCAAGGCACTGGCTGAAGCCGGCGCCGATGCGGTCAAGGTCGGCATCGGCCCAGGTTCGATCTGCACCACCCGTATCGTCGCAGGCGTCGGCGTGCCGCAGATCAGCGCCATCGCCAACGTCGCCGCCGCCCTCGAAGGCACTGGCGTTCCGCTGATCGCCGATGGCGGCATCCGCTTCTCCGGCGACCTGTCCAAGGCCATCGTCGCAGGCGCCTCGTGCGTGATGATGGGTTCGATGTTCGCCGGCACCGAAGAAGCGCCGGGTGAAGTCGAGCTGTTCCAGGGCCGTTCGTACAAGGCCTACCGCGGCATGGGCTCGCTGGGTGCCATGGCCCAGGCGCAAGGCTCGTCCGACCGTTACTTCCAGGATTCCTCGGCCGGCGCCGAGAAGCTGGTTCCCGAAGGCATCGAAGGCCGCGTTCCTTACAAAGGCGCACTGGCCGCGATCATTCACCAGCTGATGGGCGGCCTGCGGTCTTCCATGGGCTACACCGGCAGCGCCACCATCGAGCAGATGCGTACCGTGCCGGAGTTCGTACGCATCACCGGTGCCGGCATGGCCGAATCCCACGTGCATGACGTGCAGATAACCAAGGAAGCCCCGAACTACCGCGTCGGTTAAGGGCTTCGAGCGGCAGGTGACGAGCTGCAAGCGTTACGCTTGGGCTCGCTCACCTGCCGCTTTCAACTTCAAACCTGTCGTTCGCGTCCCCCGATCAACTTGCAGCTTGCAGCTTCAAGCTAGCAGCTGAATCAGAGATTCCCCGATGGCCCTCGATATCCACGCCCACCGTATCCTGATCCTCGACTTCGGTTCCCAGTACACCCAACTGATCGCCCGCCGCGTGCGCGAGATCGGCGTGTACTGCGAGCTGCACCCGTTCGACATGGACGACGAGGCGATCCGCGCCTTCAACCCACGCGGCATCATCCTCGCCGGCGGCCCTGAGTCGGTGCATGAAGCCAACAGCCCGCGCGCACCGCAGGCAGTGTTCGACCTCGGCGTACCGCTGCTGGGCATCTGCTACGGCATGCAGACCATGGCCGAACAGATGGGCGGCAAGGTGGCCGGTTCCGAACTGCGTGAATTCGGCTACGCCCGCGTCGACGTGGTTGGCAAGAGCCGCCTGCTCGATGGCATCGAAGACCACATCGACGCCGACGGCGTGCTGGGCCTGGACGTGTGGATGAGCCACGGCGACAAGGTCACGCAGATGCCAGCCGGCTTCAACGTGCTGGCCAGCACCCCGAGCTGCCCGATCGCCGGCATGTTCGACGATGCTCGCGGCTACTACGGCGTGCAGTTCCACCCGGAAGTGACCCACACCAAGCAGGGCGGTCGCATCCTCTCGCGCTTCATCCAGGACATCTGCGGCTGCGAAGCGCTGTGGACCCCGTCCAACATCGTCGAAGACGCCATCGCCCAGGTGCGTGAGCAGGTCGGTTCGGCCAACGTTCTGCTGGGGCTGTCCGGCGGTGTCGATTCTTCGGTTGTCGCCGCGCTGCTGCACCGCGCCATCGGCGACCAGCTGACCTGCGTGTTCGTCGATAACGGCCTGCTGCGCCTGCACGAAGGCGACCAGGTGATGGCCATGTTCAAGGAGAACATGGGCGTCAAGGTCATCCGCGCCGACGCCGAAGCGCAGTTCCTCGACAACCTGGCCGGCGAAGCCGACCCGGAGAAGAAGCGCAAGATCATCGGCCGCACCTTCATCGACATCTTCGATGCCGAAGCCAGCAAACTGGAAAACATCCAGTTCCTCGCCCAAGGCACCATCTACCCCGACGTGATCGAGTCGGCCGGCGCCAAGAGCGGCAAGGCCCACGTGATCAAATCGCACCACAACGTCGGCGGCCTGCCGGAAGAAATGAACCTCAAGCTGGTCGAACCACTGCGCGAGCTGTTCAAGGACGAAGTGCGCAAGATCGGCCTGGAACTGGGCCTGCCGTACGACATGGTCTACCGCCACCCATTCCCCGGCCCAGGCCTGGGCGTGCGTATCCTCGGTGAAGTGAAGAAGGAGTACGCCGACATCCTGCGCCGCGCCGACCACATCTTCATCGAAGAACTGCGCAAAGCCGACTGGTACCACAAGACCAGCCAGGCCTTCGTGGTGTTCCAGCCGGTGAAGTCGGTCGGCGTCGTCGGCGACGGCCGCCGCTACGCCTGGGTCGTCGCCCTGCGCGCCGTGGAAACCATCGACTTCATGACCGCCCGCTGGGCCCACCTGCCGTACGAACTGCTGGAAACCGTCAGCGGCCGCATCATCAACGAGATCGAAGGCATCTCGCGCGTGACCTACGACGTCTCGAGCAAGCCGCCGGCGACGATTGAGTGGGAATGATCCCGCGTCCGGCACTGCCCGGCACGATCTAGCAAAAAATACCCTGAAGCCCGCGTAATTGCGGGCTTTTGGCTTTTTGGAGGTTGGTGACCATTGCAGAATTCCAGAGTAATCAAATGGATGTTTTGGCCGCTGCTGGTCATCTGCCTCGGACAGGCGCTCTGGGTCTTTTTGTCGTGGTCATGGCGACCTGACCCAAGCATGGTCCTTTCGGCGACGCCGGTGGGTGAGGGTGGGGCCATCTATGAGGTGCTGTACGACTCGGGCGGGGCGACGGGCTCCTACGTGTATCGCTACTTCGTCATGGAGCGACAGCCGAGTGAAGCGGCGTTGTTCGAGAAAACCAGGAAGGCCAAACCGTTTCTGGTGACGAAGATGCCTGGGGCGGTACGTGAGGTCGTTGGCACCTCGGTGAAACTGCGCACGCGTGACACCCTCTATGACTTCCACAATGTGGCCAGTTTCAAAGTCGGTGGGCAACTGACTATCGTGAGGTTCTATCTGGATGCGACGCGGCCATAGTTCGTTCGTTTGAAAGGTACTTTCGCAGTTCAATCACGGTTGAGGCGATGCGCCTATGGGGCGCTCGCTATCGTCGATCTACACCAACCGCCCCAACACCGCCTCCACATCATCCAGAAACCCCGTCCAGTCGCCATCTTCGTCGATGCCGTTGATGCGCAGCAGAAACAGCCCTTCGACGGCGAGGAACGCCACTCGGGCGGCGCTGGCGTGCGGTGAGTCGCCGGCCAGGCGTTGGAAGATGCCGCGGTACCAGTCGCGGGTCTCGCGCAGATGCTCGGGGTTTTCCAGGTAGCTGACCATCAACCCCGCAGTCTTGGCATCCATGGCCTGCTGTGAGGTGCGGGTGGCGGCGATGTAGCTGCGAATGAACGCCACTGGGTCGTCCGTGGCGGCCTCGTCGAGCATCGCGTCGAAGCGGCGGGTCCAGCGTTCGATCAGGCTGCGCAGCAGCTCGTCGCGGCTGGGGAAGGTGTATTGCACGCCGCCCTTTGAGATGCCTGCGGCCTTTGCCAGGGCGCCGATGGTCAGCGCGGCGCCGCCTTGTTCGCGTACCAGTGCTTCGGCCACATCCAGCAGCCCGTCGCGGGTGATGGTTGGTTTTCTACCCACTGTCTTTCTCACTTGACCTGCGTTGCTGAGCGTCATTACGATACGACCGTATTTATATTCCCGTTGCCGCTCGAATCTTAGGTGAGATCGTGTCCCCACGCCAACCCGACCCCAAGCGCTGGCTGATCCTGCTGGCCGTGATGCTGGCGTTCCTGCCGGTGGTGCTCGACATGACTATCCTGCATGTCGCCATTCCTACCCTGACCCAGGCGTTGGCCGCGTCCAACAGCCAGGTGCTGTGGATCATCGACATCTATCCGCTGCTGATGGCCGGTCTGCTGGTGCCCATGGGCACCTTGGCCGACCGCATCGGCAACCGGCGCATTCTGCTGATTGGCCTGGTGATTTTCGGTCTGGCCTCGGCCCTGGCTGCGTTCGCGACCTCGGCGCAGATGCTGATCGGCGCGCGGGTGCTGCTGGCACTGGGTGGCTCGATGATCATGCCGTGCGTGCTGGGGCTGATCCGCCGCACCTTCGAAGACAGCAAGGAGCGGGGCCTGGCGCTGGGCCTGTGGGGCACGGTAGGGGCGGCCGGTGCGGCCATCGGGCCGTTGGCCGGTGGCGCGCTGCTGGAGCATTTTTGGTGGGGCTCGGTGTTTCTGATCAATGTGCCGGTGATGCTGGTGGTGGTGCCGGCCTGCTGGCTGCTGTTGCCGCGTCAGGAGCAGACCACGCCCGGACATTGGGCGATAGGCCAGGCGCTGTTGCTGGTCGCCGGCATGATCGCGGTGGTGTATGCGATCAAGGCAGGCTTTGCCGGCAAGCAACCGCTGCTGGTGGCCTTGCTGACCTTGGCCTTCGGCGTGGCCATGCTGGCGCTGTTCGTTCGCAAGCAGTTGCGTTCAGCGGTACCGATGCTGGATTTGTCATTGTTCGCCCATCCTGCCATCGTCGCCGGGATCATCATGGCTGTGGTCGCCAGTGGCGCACTGGCCGGGGTCGAGCTGACCCTGGCGCAGGAGCTGCAGTACGTGTTGGACAGAACCCCGCTGCAGGCCGGTGTGTTCATGATTCCGATCATGGTGGCGGCGGCAGTGGGTGGCCCGATCGCCGGTTGGCTTTCCGCACGTTACGGGCTGCGCCTGGTGGCCAGCGCGTCGTTGCTCACAGCGGCGCTCTCGCTGGGCTGGCTTGGCGTGGAAGATTTCGATGCGCCCGGCATCCTGGTGCCGGTGCTGCTGGCGCTGCTGGGGTTGTCGTTGAGCATTGGCCTGACAGCTTCCTCGATTGCCATCATGGGCGCGGTCGAGGCTAGCAAGGGCGGAGCCGCCGGGTCACTGGAGGCGACCGGGTACGAACTGGGCACTGGCCTTGGGATCACGTTTTTCGGGGTGTTCATGTCGGTCATCTATGGACGCCACCTCACCCCGGTCGACGGGCTGTCCAGTGACATGGCAAGCCAGGCCAGTGCGTCGATGGGCGATACCTACCTGGTAGCGCAGCAGCTTGCCGGCGAGCAGGCTGCGGCGCTGATCACTGCGGGCAAGGCGGCGTTTTCCACCACCCATACTGTGCTGCTGCTGACCACGGCCGGCTTGATGGCAGGCCTGGCGGTTCTGGTGTTTTTCCTGCTGGCGGGGGCGCGCAAAGAAGCGAATACGCACTAGCAGGCGCCTGCGAGCCGCACAAACGTAATGTGAAACTTTATCAACAACCGTTAGAGTAGCGGCCGTCGTCATGGTCCTGCTGCCGGAATCATCGAGGATCAGGGACGTATCTTCCGTTAAATCCGTCAAAGCAAGGACAGTGCGATGTCGTCTAGAACAACAAGTGCCGCCACCCGCCAGCAACCCCCCGCGTTGAAGTTGACCACCTTGGCCCTGGCGCTGGGAGGGTGGTTTTCCGCGTTGGCCGATGCGCAGGAGGCGGGCGCCAGCGTGATCGAACTGGGTGATACCACGGTCAGCGGGCAGGCCTGGGAAAGCCCCACCGCGCCGCTGGCTGGCAAGGTGGCGCTGCGCAATGGCAGTGCCACCAAGTCCAATGCGGCGATCACTGAAACACCGCAATCGGTGTCGGTGGTCACCGCCCAGGACATGACCGACCGTAACGCCGATACCTTGGCCGATGCGGTCAGCTACACCCCAGGTTTCACCAGCCAGCCGGGCAGCTTCAACCGCACTGCCGACCGTTTCCGCGTGCGCGGCTTCGATGTCGAGTCGGGCACCGGGGGCTCGCTGCGTGATGGCATGCGCCTGCAGAGCAATTCCTACGATGGCGTGCAGGAACCGTTCGGCCTGGAGCGGGTGGAAGTGGTGCGCGGCGCAGCGTCGGTGCTGTATGGGCAACTGTCGCCGGGCGGCTTCGTCAATGGCATCAGCAAGCGCCCGACCGAGACGCCGCTGCACCAGCTGGGCCTGCAATACGGCAGCCACGACCGCAAGCAGCTCACCGGTGACTTCAGTGGCCCGCTGGGCGATAGCGACACCCTCAGTTACCGGCTGACCTTGCTGCAACGCGACAGCGACACCGCCCAGGATCACATCAACGACGACAAGCTCTACATCGCCCCGGCGCTGACCTGGCGCCCCAATGAAGACACCTCGTTGACCCTGCTGTCGTTCTATCAGAAGAGCGACACGCGCTTTTCGGCGCCGCTGCCTTACCAGATGGTCAAGCACGTTGGCGACGGGCCGTTCACCATTGGCCGACACGATTTCATCGGCGAGCCGCACTACGACGACATGAATGGCGAGATGTCCGCCCTCGGCTATGAATTCGAGCACCACTTCAACGAGCACACGCGCATCAGCAACAAGCTGCGTTATTACCAGTCGGAGGTGAAATGGAGGTACCTGCAGGTCGACCCTCGCAGCGTTGCTGGTTCCGCCAGCTCCGGGCTGCTGGGCCGCCAGTACAGTGACCGCCATGAACGCTCGCGAGCCCTGGCCAGCGACACCAACCTTGAAAGCCGCTGGACCCTCGCCGGGGCCGAGCACACCTTCATGCTCGGTGTGGACACCTACGACGCTTCCTACGATTCACACAACTTTCGCGGCGCCGCTCCTGCGCTCGACCTGACCCGCTACGACTACGGCCAGCCGGTGCTGGTCGACAGAAGTCAGGCGCTAGACCGTGGCTCGCAGCTCGACACTTTGCAGACCGGCGTGTACTTCCAGGATCAAATTCGTTTCGACGATCACTGGCTGCTGCTGCTAGGTGGCCGTCACGACTGGGCCAGACAGAACCAGCGCGCCTTCCGCACCGGGCAGAAGCTCAAGCAGAGCGATGAAGCCACCACTTGGCGCGCGGGCCTGGTGTATCAGGCCGACAACGGTTTGGCGCCGTACCTGAGTTACAGCGAGTCGTTCTTCCCGGTTGGGGTCGCCGAGTTCACTGGGCGAACCTTCGAGCCGACCGAGGGCAAGCAATATGAGGTGGGTATCCGCTATCAGCCCCAGGACAGCAATCTGCTGCTCAGCGCGGCTATTTACGAACTGACCCAGCAGAACGTGGTGAAGAACGACTTAAATGGCAATCCACAGCAGGTGGGCGAACAGCGTTCCCGCGGGCTTGAGCTTGAGGCCAAGGCCGAGCTGACCGACGATCTGACGCTGCTGGCCTCGTATGCCTACACCGATGCCCGCATCACCCAGAGCGCCACGCCCGCTGACAAAGGCCAGCGCAGCGAGGACACGCCGTATCACCAGGCCGCGCTGTGGGCCGACTACAGCTTCGGCCGGTTCGGCCTGGCGCAGTTGAAAGTCGGTGCCGGTGCCCGGTACAAGGGCACCACGCAAGCCTCGGGCATCGATTCGCAGAGGCCGGCCTATACCCTGTTCGACCTGCGCGCCAGCTACCAGATCGACCCGCACTGGGACGTTGCCATCAACGCCAACAACGTCACCAACCAGCAGTACACCTACTGCGAGTACGCCATCTGCCGTTATGGCGATGAGCGTGAGGTGGTAACGTCGGTGAACTTCCGTTGGTAGTCGAACGGCCCGTGGCGACCCTTGAGGTTGAACGGTTCAGCTCGGGCGAAGCGTTCTGCGCCTGACCAGGGGTGGCTCTGTGCCACCCTAAACCCCTTCGTCAGGGATGCGTCCTCCAGTGAATCTACTTCAGGAGACGCAGAATCATGGAAGGTCTATCTCGTCGTCGTCTTGTCGGCCTGAGCGCGGCGCTGCCGCTGCTCGGCCAACTGAGTTGGGCGGCGCCGGCAGCTGCTGCTGCGGCCCCAGGCCCATCGCCGGTACGCCTGAATTACAACGAAAGCCCGTTCGGCCCCAGCGCTGCGGCGCAGGCGGCCATGCACCAGGGTGTGGCCGGGTGCGGGCGCTATCCATACCCACTGCAGTACCAGTTGATCGAGGTGTTCGCGCGCCAGCAGGGAGTGGACGAGGATCAGGTGCAGGTGTTCTGCGGCTCCAAACTGGCGTTGCAGAATGCCGTGCATGCGTTCACCGGGCCGCGCAGCCTGGTGGTGCCCGAGCCGTCCTATGAAACCCCAGCGCAGACCGCCCAGGCGCGCGGTACGAAGGTGCACAGCGTGCCGCTGAATGCGCAGCAAGCGCATGATGTCGATGCCATGCTGGCCATCGACCCCAAGCCTGGGCTGATCTACCTGTGCAACCCCAACAACCCCACCGGCAGCATGACCCCCACGGCCGACATCGAGCGCCTGCTGCGCAAGGCGCCGGCCGACAGCGTGGTGGTGGTCGATGAGGCGTACATCCATTTCAGCGATGCGCCCAGTTGCATTCCTCTGGTGAAAACCCACGCCAACCTGCTGGTGCTGCGTACCTTTTCGAAGCTGTACGGCATGGCCGGTGCTCGGGTCGGTCTGGCCGTCGGCCAGGCGCCCTTGCTGGAGGCGCTGGAGACGTTCGATGGCTACAACGTGGCGGCTGAGCCGAGTTTGCGTGGCGCGCTGGCAAGTCTGGAAGACGCGAGCCTGGTGGCGCGGCGCAAACAGGGTAACCAGCAGCGGCGTGACGCCACCGTGACGCGCCTGAGCCGCGCCGGCTGGCGCTGCACGGCGTCCCAGGCCAACTGCTTCATGGTCGATGTACGCCGCCCCGCCGAGGCGATCGTCGCGGCGCTCAAAGGGCAGCAGGTGCTGGTCGGGCGGGTGTGGCCGAGCTGGCCGACGTGGATTCGCGTCAGCGTGGGCGACGAGGCGCAGATGCGCCGCTTCGAAGACGCGTTTTTCCGCGTGCTTGGCTAAGCGCACACGCGCACGGCGTGACGCCAGCGACGAGCGTGAACTGTTAACCCCGGCACATCCGCCGCTCATGCTGTTGTGAGTGACGCTGCGATTGTTGTGCGCAGCGCCCACAGCGGTTGTCAGTAGCAGGCGGGTTGACTTCAATGTCCGCCTTCCTCCAACGCCAGAGGCCCGGTTCGCCGGCGCAACAGCCTTGGGTTCCTTGTCTTTATCAGGATCGAAACCGATGCGTGTTTATCTTAGATGGGCGGCCGTGCTGGTCGCAGCGCTGACCTTGTGGATGGGCCTGGCCCACGCCGAAGAGCGCCCGCCAGTGGCGGACAAAGTAGTGGCTTACCAGGGCGAGCAGGGGGTCAAGGTGTGGACCCTGCGCATCGGCGAGCGCAGCGCCAACGAGGCCTTGGTGCAGATCGAAGGCATCGACCACGACTGGAACATGCGCATCCAGAAGATGCACGTCGAGAAGACCAGCAAGGACACCCGCTACTCCACCACCGTCGACGGGCAGAAGTTCGTGGTGCTGATCGTCCAAGGCATGTGGGGCGGCGAGCTGAACCTGCCGGGAGAGGCGCAGGCGCTGTCGGTCGGTTACTCCGAAGGGCTGTCGAACGAAGGCAATGCCCAGGCGTTTCTGACCGATTACCTCGATGCGCACAAGTGATTCGCGCTTGTCGTTTTCCCTGACCTGGATGTGATTCATGGCCTACACCGAACGACCGTCGCCCGCCACTGGCGACGACCACGACCCTGCACGCGCCGTTCAACGTGAGCGGATGATCACCGAACTCAGGCAAACCATCGCGCGCGTTCCGGAGCAGACCGAGTTCACCAACACGAAGATCTTCAAGGTCTGGGGTCCGGTGGCGGTTGTGGCGCTGCTTGGCTTGGTGGCGCTCAGCATCAGCCTGGGCAAGCTCGGCATGATCGCCGCCAGCGTCTTCCTGCTGCTGGGGGCGCTGTGGATCAGTTGGGAGCACCGCAACGCAGGTCAGCCCTTCATGCGCCTGACCCGGCGGCAGCTGTTCGTCGACACCCTCGACCAGCCAGTGGAGCTGGCCGACGTCGAGGACATCGACGTGCAGAAGGAAGCCATGGCCATGCTGGCGCAGACCCTCACCCTGGGCGAGACGGCAACCCTGCCCACGCACCGCGTGCTGCACATGCGCCCGTTCGCGAGCCAGGCCGAGGTCAGCAAAGACCCGCAGCCTCAGGTGCGCATCGTGTCGGCAGGCCTCGCCTCGGCCGGGCGCACACTGGGCCGCGAGGAAGTCGTCGCGCTGCTCAGCGCCTACCGCGATGCGGCCCAGGCCCAGCGTACCCTGGATGCGCTGCTCAGCCATGCATGAGGTGATTGGCGAAGACGAGCTGGCCTGGCTGCAGGCGTCTGCCGAAGGCCCGAGCGAGACCTTCGACATCATCGAGTTGTCGCTCGGCAAGGCCGTCGCTTGCGCCGTGGTGGCGCTGCTGGCGCTGGCGGCGGGCGGTTTTCTTGCCCTGACAGCCAGCCGCATTGCCGAGCACCTGTCCGGCGGCCTGTTGTCAGTGCTCTGGGGCCTGGCCCTGGCGCTGCTGGCGGCGGGGTTGGCCGGGCTGTCGCTGGCCGAGGCGCTGCGCCGTCGGCATGGCGCGCGGGTGCTGACGGTGAGCCGCGACACCTTGCGCTTTGCCGACGACATCGAGCTGCCTTGGGAAACCTTCGACAGCTTCGAGGTCGATCAGCGTCTGGTGACCACCTCGCTGCTGTTCGCCATCGCGGCCTACGCGCAGATGCCACCGCTGCCGAACGTGGGTCTGGCATCCTTGGCCGCACCGCACGTGCAGCCGGTGCCCGGGGGTTTGCGCATCAAGATCTGGATGTGCACGCCCAAGGTGAATGGCCGGACGCTGGACTATCAGGCACTGGCCAATCTGCTTTTCCCCTACCTCGAAGGCGCCCAGGCGCGTCGGACATTAAGCCGGCTGTACCCAGACGTGGAAAATATCGGCGGTATACGCTGAAACTTTCTGACAGTATTCGTGAGTGTTATCGCAAGTTTTAAAGATAACGCCCACGACCTCTGGTAATAACATCTAAAGTTGAAATGAAGAGCGACGAGATAACTGCCAACTTCGCGGCTGTTTTTGTCATATACCGTAAAGTCTCAGCGATTCATTTAGCCATTGGCCCGAGCTACTGTACGGCGCCGGGAAGTTGCCAGTGCGGCTTTCCTGGCCCGTCCATATCTATTCAGGGCATCTCCAATGCATGCGTCTTATCTGGCTCGACTGCTTCGCTATCCCATTGAAGTCGAATTGTTGCGCTGGGCGCTGATCGTGATCTTCGTGCTGTTCGGCTATGCCAAATGGTTCGACTACGAGGCTGATGCGCTGATCCCGCTGGTCAGCAACAGCCCGGTGCTGTCGTGGCTGTACCCGACGCTGGGCATCCACGGCGCCAGCTACCTGCTGGGTGCAGTGGAATGGACCCTGGCGCTGCTGTTGCTGGCGGGCATCTGCGCACCCTCGCTGACCTTGCTGGCAGCGGCGGGCTCGAGCGTGACGTTTCTATTGACCAGCAGCCTGGTATTAACCACCCCAGGCTGCTGGGACGCGTCAGTCGGTGGTTTTCCAGCACTGGGCAGCACCGCCGGGTTTCTGATCAAGGACATCGTATTGCTGGCCGGTTCGCTGCTGCTGCTCAGGCATGCCGCGGGACAACTGCGAAACAGTGAATGCAACGGTCGATGCCAGCGCTACGGGTAGGGGCGAGCTGCCATGGGCAGTGCCCCATGCGCCCACGGGCACGCCTTCAGAACGTACCGCGCAGGGTCAACATGAAGTTGCGCGGCGCGCCATACCAGTTGCCGTAACTGCTGGACTCGACCGTCTGGTAATAGGTTTTGTCGAACAGGTTGTTGAGGTTGCCCGCGGCAGTCCAGTGCTCGTCGATACGGTATTCGAGCAACGAGTTCCACACCGCATAACCGGCCTGGGTGAAGTTGTATTCGTCCTTCGCCGGGCTCAGGGTGCCGTCACCCAGGCGGCGCTGCACCGAGCCTGAGACGTAGTTGGAACTCTGCACCGTGGCGCCCAGCCCGACCTTCCAGCGCTCAAGCCCCGCCGGTAACTGGTAGGTGGTGAAGAACTTGAACAGGTGCTTGGGCGTTTGCGTGCTCAGCGGCTTGCCGTTGCTGGCACCATCGGCCGCCTTGGTCTGTTCGTTGATGTTGAAGGTGTAGCCTGCGAACAGCTGCCAACCGGGCATCAGCTCACCGGATACTTCGGCATCGATGCCTTTGCTGACGATCTCGCCATCGGCCACGTAGCAGCAGTTGTTCTGGCTGTTCGGGGCGGTTGCGCTGAACACCCTGATCGCCTCGTTCTGACGCTTGACGTAGTACAACGCCGACGACACGTTCAGCCGTCCGCCGAGCAGCTCACCCTTGCCGCCGAGCTCGTAGGTATCGCCGGTGATGGCCTTGAGCGGTGCGAACGAGCGATCGACATATTCGGTCTGCGGTTTGTAGATCTGCGCATAGCTGGTATAGACCGACCACGCATCGTCGAGCTCGTACACCAACCCGCCGTAGGGGGTGACGATACCGCTTTCCTTGCCGCCCCGCACGGTGTCGGCGTTGAACGAGGGAACTAATACCCGGTTGAAGCCGTTGAAGTCGGTGTAGCGGGCCCCTGCGATCAGCTTCAGCGGATCGCTCAACTGCGCCTTGAGCGTGGCGTAGGCGCCGCTCTTGCGGGTGATCCAGGTCGGTGTCTCGTAGTACAGGGGCGGTTTGGCCGGCTCGGGCATCGAGCCGATGCTGCCATCGAAGGGGTCGATGGGGACGGCTGAGCCGAAGTCACTGTGGTCGGCGTAGGTGCGGTGACTTTCCGTGTAGTCGACACCCAGCAGCAGCTCGTGGCTGCGGCCAAGGGCGTCGATGCGGCCGATCAGGTTGCCGTCGAGCAGATCCTGGTCGTTGCTGTAGTCACGAATGAAGCGCTGATAGGTGCCGCCCGCAGCCAAGGTGGGGTCGATGGGGCCTTCGATCTGCCCTTGGTTCTGCGTGGTCTGGTACTTGCTCTTGGTGTAGCTGGTGTTGAATTCCCAGGCGTCGTTCAATTGCTGGCGCAGCTTGAGGAAGCCTTCCTTGCGCGTGTAGTTGTTGGTCGACCAGTCGGCCGCCAGCGATGTGCTGCGTGACAGCTTCAGTGGATCGCCGGTGGTGTAGCGTGGGAAGCCTTCATCCCAGTAGCCGTCCATGTCACGCCATTCGTAGGTGCCGCCCACGGTGACCAGAGTATCCGGGCTCAGGTCGGCTTCCAGAGTGCCGAATACCACGTGCTTTTCACTGTCGGCGCGGTCGTAGAAGTAGTTTTTGTCTTCATAGGTGACGGCCGCTCGGCCACGCAGCTTGCCGTCGAAGCCCAACGGGCCTGTGACATCCACTTCCTGGCGGTAGTTGTTCCAGCTCCCCGCCGAGCTCTGCACGATGACCTGGTTGTGGTCCAGGGCGCGCTTGCGCACCAGGTTGATGGTGCCGGCCGGCTCGCCGGTGCCGCCATAGAGGCCGTCCGAGCCACGCAGCACCTCGACGTGATCGTACGGGGTCATGTCCGGCAGGGTGTCGTAGCTCTGCTGGCGCAGAGCCGCGGCGCCGCCATCGGTCTGGATATTGGTCAGCGCGAAGCCGCGCGCCAGGATGCTGGTGTTGACGTCGTTGCCGCCGGTGGTGCTGATGCCGGTGGTCTGCTCGAGCACCTGGTTCAGGCTGGTCAGGCCTTGATCGTTCATCCGTTGGCGGGTGATGGCCGACACCGACTGGGGAATCTCGCGCAGCGTCTGCTCACCCTTGCCGCCAACCTGTGCACTGCCCAGCGCATAACTGCCAGTGCCCTCGGTGACGTTGCCCAGCACTGCGGCATTGACCAGGGTGGTGCTCAGCTCCAGAGTGCCGGCCTGGGTGTTGCTGGGTTCGAGCACCAGGGTGTGTTCATCGAGCTTGCGCCAGCTGTAGCCACTGCCTTCGAGCAACTGGTTGAGCGCCTGAGCCAGCGAATAGCGGCCATTGAGCGCCGGGCTGCGGCGTGCCGAGACGTCGCCCGAATTGAAGATGATGCGCACGTTGGCGGCGTCGGCCAGTTGCGTCAGGGCGCGATCGAGCGGCTGCGCCGCCAGGTGCAGGCTGACCGTACCGGCAGCGGAGGCGGCCAGAACCGAGATCGGCGTCAGCACTGCGCCGGTTCCGAGTGCCAAGGCCAGGGCCAGTGTCAGGGTATGACCGTGCCGCAGCACGAAGGGGGTGGAGGTAGCCTGCATGTGGGGTATCCGTCATGGAATGTGGGCGTGCGATATGGGAATCATTCGCGCTCACTGGCCACGACGTTTATCGATTGCAAACCTTGCAGTCAGCTCTCGGATTTATTTTTCTCATCGAACAAGACCACGGTCAGCCACGGCAGCCTGACGATTTTTACCGGCTGCGTGCGGCTCAGCACATCGAGCATGGCGGGCAGGTCGTCGAGGTCGAAGACGCCACTGACCGGGTTGTTCGGCAGTCGCCCGCTGACCACCAGCGCGCCGGGCAGGTAGCGTTCGGTCACCTCGAACACCTCGGCCAGGGTCGTGCGGTTGAAGATCAACTTGCCGCGTTGCCAGGCCGCGCCGCTGCTGGGGTCGTACAGGTCGACCGACGAAGGCGCGCGGCCCTGCTGATACGACACCTGCTGCGACTGTTCGAGACGAACGCGGCTGCCACCGGAGCTGACTTGCACCACGCCCTCGGCCACGCCGACCTGCACCCGGTCGCGGTGCAGGTCGACGTCGAACCGCGTGCCCACTGCACGTACCTCACCGTCTCCGGCCACCACCACGAACGGTCGCGCCGCATCCTTGCTGACCTGGAACAGCGCTTCACCCTTGAGCAAGGTGATCTCCCGGCGCTGCGCCGAATAGTCGATGTTCACCGCGCTGGCGCTGTTCAGCCAGACCTGGCTGCCATCGTCGAGGGTCAGCGTGCGGCGCTCACCGGTGGCCGTTGCCTGATCGGCGGTCAGCACCCTGGCTGGCCCGTGCAGGCCAACCACGGCCAGGGCAGCAACACAGGCCGCCAGTGCCGCCCAGCGGCGCACGCGCCGGGTTCGGCCAGGTGCCGGCGCCACTTGCGCGGACAGGTTCGGCGGCTGGGTATGGCCCAGGGTGTGCCATAGCTGTTCGACTTCATCAGCAGCTGCTGCGTGCGCCGCGCTGCGCTGGCGCCATTGCTGGAAAGCCTGCCAGTCGGCCTGGCTGGCGTTGCCGGAATTGAGCTGCACCCAGCGTTCCAGGGCCTGCTCGTCGAGCTCGGTGCGGGTGGGCTGTGGGTTCATCGGGTCAGGCATGGTCGGCACTCGGTGAACGGCAGGCTGCGGGCAGAGGGATGCGCATTCTAAAGCCCCTCGGACTGACGCAGCCAATCGCGGCAATGACGCATGGCTTGCATGATGTATTTGCCCACCATGCTTTCCGAGACGCCCAGGCGTTCGGCGATCTGGCCGTGGGTCAGGCCTTCCAGGCGATTGAGCAACAGCGCCAGCCGGGCATTGCTCGGCAGCACCGCCAGGGATTGTTCCAGCTGCTGCACCGCTTCACGGTCGAGAAAGCGCTTTTCCGGAGAGGCCAGGTGGTCACACAGCTCGTCCGGTGCGGTATCCGGGCTGTGCAGGCCTGAGCGAAGGCGCTCCTGGCGCAGGCGATCGAGGGCCAGGTTGCCAGCGACCCTGAAGATGAAGGCGCGCGGTTCGAGGATGTGCGAGGTGTCGGCGAGCCTGGACAGGCGCAGGAAGGTTTCCTGCGCCACGTCAGCAGCGTTTTCCACATTGCCCAGACGCCGGGCGAGGAAGGCCAGCAGATCAGCGTAATGCTCCTGGAAGGAAATCAGCAGATGATCGGCAGTGGAGGATGTCATGCGTGCAGGTCAAGCCAACGGGGCGCACGACTCTATAACAAATGAAAACTATTATCATCCCCGCCGGCGAGCTGTCCTGCACGCTGTGTCCGTTGAAGCGTCTAGCCAGCGACTCGGTTAGCGAAACTCGGCCGTCTCGGCCAGGGCCGAACAGGCCAGGGCCTTGGCGCCTTCCCAGTCGTATTCACTGTGCACCCGCGACAGCGCGACGAAGTGCGGGCCGGAGTAGAACATCTCGTACTGCAGATGACGCGAGCCGAACTCCGAACCCATCGCATCCCAGGCCAGCTTCATCACCTGCACCCGTTCCAGGGGCGAAGCGACGCTCGAGTACTGGGTCTGTTCCATCAGCGCGCGGGCTTGCGGGTTGGCCAGGTCGTCGACGCTGGAAGGCAGCATGATCACCCCGCCGCCAGCCAGTTTGCGCAGGGTTTCGATGAATTTCGGATACACCGACTGCGCCACCGCCTGGCACATGTACAGGTGCTTCTTGTCGGGCACCACGTACTTGCCTTGTGTCACCGGGCAGTGGATCAGGCTCTTGAACAGCCCTTCGATCATCAGCGTGTTGCAGGCCATTTCGCCAAGCAGCTCGCGCACCGCCGGGAAATCGCTGACCCCGGTAATTTCCGTCATGCGCTGGGCAAGCCCTGTCAGGAAATGCAGCTTGGTGGTCAGGCGCGCAAGGCTTTGCGTGTCCATCAGCACCTCGGCGGCAGTGCTGTGGAACTGGCGCCGGCACATGCCGGTGTCGCCGTAGACGAACAGCCGCTCCCAGGGCACCAGCACGTTGTCGAAGTAGATCAGCGCGTCGTTCTCATCGAAGCGGCTGCTCAGCGGATGGTCGAAGCGGTTGCTGCCCTCGGCGTACGACACCCGGGAAAGAATCTTGATGCCGGGGGTGTTCAGCGGCAGCGCGAAGGACAGCGCGTAACGCTCATCGACCCCCGGCTTGAGCGGGTTTTGCACACCCACCAGCACTTCATCGGCCAGCACCGCGGCGGTGCCGAGCATCTTCGCGCCTGTGACGATCACCCCCGCATCGGTTTCTTTCACCACACCTAGGGTGTGATAGAGGTTCTGCGCATGCTCGCCGGGGCTGCGCGAGCGGTCGCCCTGGGGATTGACGATGGTGTAGGTGAGGTACAGGTCGCGTTCGCGGGCGTAGGCAAAGTAGCTTTTCAGCGCGGCAGCGCGATCAGGGCAGTGCGCTTCGAACACCTCGATGTGGGTGAGCATGCCGCTCAGCGCCGCCGAGACATGATCCGGGCTGCGCCCCAGCCACCCCAGGCTCTGTCGCGCCCAGGCCAGGGACGCGTGCGCGCGCCCGAGCAGTTGCTCGTGGCGCTGCGGCAGTTCCCAGGCCTTGCTGACCCGGCGCTGCCCATCGAGGTCGAAGGTCATGTCCTCCAGGTGGCTGGCCTGGTAGTCGTACAGCCCGGCCACCGAGGCGACCGCGCCGGAAAAGGCCGGATGCTGGCTGTGCCGGGTCAGGCACTGGCCGTTGATGAATACCTGGCGGCCATCGTCGATGGCGCTGAGGTACTGCTGGCCGGTTCGCGCCTGCGCTGCGCCTGAACGAGGGGATGTGCTCATAGTTCGAGAAACTCCAAGGGGATGCCCAGCTCGGCACGGCCGACGTAGGTGGCGAACGATTCCCACTGCGCGCCGACGTGGCCGCGGTACATCGCCACGTCGCTGAAATAGCGCAGCATGCGCGTGTCGCAACGGGCCTGGGAGGTGCCCGAGGTACGGAACAGCAACTCGACCGCCTCGCAGGCCTGGCGACCGGCCTGTTGCAACGCACCCCAGGCGCGCACGTTGTGCGCCACGCTGATCGGCTCGCGGGTCTCACACCAGCGTTGGGCGAGGCGTTGATGCTGCTCGCAGGTATGCAGCAGGGTGGCCTCGGCGGCATCGGTGAGGGCCAGGGCCTGGCCGAAGGCGCGCTGGTACTGCACGTCTTCGGCGCGCTTACGGCTCGGGTCGAGGGGGTGCGGCAGCAGTTCGATCAGCTCGCGGTATTCATCCAGGGCCGCCCGCGCCGCGCCGATCACCGGTGCCAGCAGGTTGGCGTGGTAGGGCAGCATCAGGTAACCCAGGTACAGCGGGTTGCCGTGCAGGCGCGTACCGGGGGTGCCGTCGCTGACGTTCTGGTTGGCGTAGAAGCCGGCGAACGGCACGGCGGCGCGTTCGGGGACGAACACATCGTCCAGGCGGATACTGTTCGAGCCACTGGCGCGCATGCCGAGAATCTCGCTGCCGCCCCAGTCGTTGAGGATGCAGAAGTCGGCGCGTGGCACCAGGCACGCCAGTGGTTCGCCTGCTGCCCCGGCGTGCTCGTCGATGACCGTGACGATGGCGTGGGTGGAATAGGTGACGCCGGTGCAGTAGGCGAAGGTGCCGCTGACCCGGTAGCCGCCCTCGACCCGCGTACAGGTGCCGCCGGGAAACGCCCGGTGCGGGGCGATGAAGTGGCCATCGCTGCCGAACACTTCGTCCTGCACCGCCTGTGGCCAGTGCGAGGCAAGGGTCAGGGCGTGGCCGGCGGCCAGGGTCAGGCTCCAGCCCAGTGCCGGATGGCCCTGGGAAATCTCGATCATGACCCGGTAAAAATCGCCCAGGCTCATCTCGTGTCCACCATAACGACGCGGTTGCAGCAATCGGTAGAAACCGTGCTCGCGGAACCAGTGGTGCATGGCCGGGCTGTAGGTGCCCTGCGAGTCGCTCACTTCCTGTTCGGCGCGCAGCTTGTGGCGTATGTCGCGCGCGAGCTCGAGATACTCTTCTACTGTCCGGTCGGCGACGGGCGCGGCCGTGACGTGGGTACTTGTTTGGCCCATGGAAATGATCCTGATATCGGGGTGGGTCAGATTTCTTTGAAACGTGCGGTGAACTGGCGCAGGACCGCCGGCTCGTAGGTGAAGTCCAGTGGCCGCAGGCTGGCGGCGCGCTGCACCACCTCGATCAGCGAGTCGGCCACGTAGTCCATGTGGTTGTCGGTGTAGGTGCGCCGTGGAATGGTCAGGCGCATCAGCTCGAACAACGCCGGCTCCTGCTCGCCGGTCTGCGGGTGGCGGCCCATCATCAGCGAGCCGATTTCCGTGGCACGCACGCCGCTTTCCAGGTACAGCGCGTTGACCAGCATCTGTGCCGGGAAATGATGGCCGGGCACATCCGGGCGAATCTTGCCGGCATCGACGAACACCGCATGCCCGCCCACCGGGGTCTGGATCGGTACCCCGGCCTTTTGCAGGCGCTCGGCGAGGTACTCGACCTGGGCGATACGGCTGGCCAAGTGATGCACGTCGCAGGCCTCGTCCAGGCCCACCGCCATCGCTTCGAGATCACGCCCCGCCAGGCCGCCGTAAGTGATGAAGCCTTCCAGCGGCACGCAGCGCAGTTGCGCAGCGCGCAGCAGCTCGCCGTCTTCGCGGAAACAGCACAGACCACCGATGTTGACCATGGCGTCCTTCTTCGCCGACAGGGTGAAGATGTCGGCGCAGTCGAACATCTCGCGCACGATCGTGTGGATCGACTGCTCGCGGTAACGCGGATCGCGCTGCTGGATGAAGTAGGCGTTCTCGGAAAAACGCGCCGCATCGATCACCACCGGAATGCCATGACGACGGGCCATGGAGGCGGCTTCGCGCATGTTGTCCATCGCCACCGGCTGGCCACCGACGCTGTTGCAGGTGATGGTGATGACCACCGCCGCCACCTGTTCGGCACCGAGCCGTTCGATGTCGCTGGCCAGGGCGGCGAGGTCGAAATTGCCTTTCCAGTCGTCATGCCGGGCGGTGTCCAGGGCAGCCGGGCAGATCAGGTTCCTGACCATCGCGCCGGCGATTTCCACGTGCGCCTTGGTGGTGTCGAAATGGTGGTTGGAGATGAACACCGGCGCTGTCGCGCCGCGTTGCCGGGCGCGCTCGACCAGGCAGGGGAAGAGGATCTGCTCGGCGCCGCGGCCCTGGTGCACGGGGATGGTGTGGGGGAAACCGAACAGGCGCTCGACGGTATCGCTGAGCTTGAAGAAGCTGCGGCTGCCGGCGTACGACTCATCGGCCGACATCATCGCGCTCCACTGCCGGTCGCTCATGGCGCCGGTGCCGCTGTCGGTCAGCAGGTCGATGAACACGTCGTCGGCGCGCAGCAGGAATGGGTTCAGGCCGGCCGTGTGCAGCGCTTGCTGGCGGTAGTCGGGGGTGGTGGTCCTGAGTGGCTCAACCATCTTGATGCGATACGGTTCAGGCATACGAACGGGCATTTTCAGGGCCTCCAGGGCACTCGAAGCGAATAGGGTATTGGCGTTTGATCAACTGTTGACGATGCGCCGCAGCACTTGCCACTGCGCGTCGCTGAGGGTCAGGCGGTCTTCCTGGTGCAGCACCGAATTGATGCCGACTTTGGCCCGTGCGCCATGGGTACGCAGGTACGCCTCGACGAACTGCGGCTGGTCGGCCAGAAACGCGATGTCCAGCTCGACCATTTCGCGCACCACCAGCAGCGGTACCGGTGAGCGCAGCGGATTGAAGGTGTCGCTGCGCAGGCCGGGCTTGGGGCAGTGCGAATAGAACTCGCCGAGCATCAGCCCGGCTGCGAGGAACTGCGGCTTGAGCAGTTCATGGTAATGGTTGACCTGGGCCGGGTCGTCCAGGCCATGCAGCACGGCGACGATGGTCTTGAACTGGCTGGCATTACCCTGTTGCGGCGCGTTGCCCTTGAAGCGCGAGATCAGGCTCAGTAGATCCGCGCAGATCGCGGCCTGCTCGCGTTCGGCAAAGGCGATGTCCACCAGCCAGAAGGTTTCGCGCTTGATCGCTGCCGGTGTCCATGGGCACACCGCCCCGCTGCGGCCCAGTTCGGGATGCGGGTTGCACAGGTAGGCGTGCGACCACTGCGCGATCTGCGTCATCTGCGTCGAGCAGTGCTCGCCGGGGCCCTGCAAGGCTTGGGCGATGGGGACAAGCGTGAGCTGCGTGGCAGAAGTGTTGTCACGTTCCATCATGACGTCCTCAGAGGGTCGATTGATCAGGCCGGGCGAACCTCAGCGCTCGGCACCGGGCGCGGCTCCTGCCGCGCAAGCAATGTCAGGTTCGGCCAGCGCCCAGCGACTGAGCAGCGCTGCCACCAGGGTCAGAGCGCCCAGGCCGTAGGTCAGGGTGGCGAAGGCCGCGCTGTAGCACTCGGCGAGGGCGTGGGCAGACACGTTCGCAGCGTTGGCCTGGGCGCTGCTGAAGCTTCCCGTGGCCAGCTCCGCAGCCACCGCTGTGGCGCTTTCCGGGTTCAGCAGTGTGTCCAGTTGCCCCTGCAACAGGCTGTTGAGCAGGGCCAGTGCAGCGGCCACGCACACCGCCTCGCCGCAGGCGCGCATGGTGGTGAAGATGCCCGTGGCCATGCCGGCGCGCTCCACCGACACCACCTTGATCGACAGATCGTCCATCAGCCCCCAGGGAACCGCCGAGCCGATGCCGATCAGCGCCATGGGCAGGCACAGCGTCAGCCAGCTGGCGCCCACCGGCACTTGCGCCAGCCACAGCAGGCCGCCGGCGGCCAGTAGCAACCCGGCGAAACACAGGTTGGCCGGGGCGATGTAGCGCGCCATCAGCGCGGAGAGGAACGGCACCACCAGCATCGGCAGGGACAGGCCGAGCATCAGCAGCCCGGCCTGGCCGGTGCCCAGGCCCTCGACGCCCACGAAGCGCAGTGGCAGCAGAATCAGCAGCACGATGAAGCTCAGCGCGGTGGCAATCGGCAGCAATTGCACGCCGACGAAACGTTTGCTGGCGAACAGCGACAGGTCGAGCATTGGCCGGGCCTGGCGCTGCTCGATACCAATGAACAGCGCCAGCATCAGCAGCGCCGCGCCCACCAGGCTGAGCACCGTGAGGCTGCGCCAGCCGTGCGCCGGCACTTGCATGATGGCGAAGGTCAGCAGCACCAGCATGGCGCTGAAACTCAGCACCCCGGCCCAGTCAAGGTGGCGCGCGCCAGGGTCGCGGCTTTCGCGCATGCGCGGCGCCGCCAGCAGCCAGGCCAGGCCGCCAAAGGCTGCACCGAGCAGGAAGATCGAGCGCCAGTTGAAGAACTCCACCAGCGCCCCGGAAATCACCGGGCCGAAGGCCAGACCGAGGCCGAACGCGGTGCCCAGCAGACCGAAGGCGCGGGTCCGCGCATGGCCTTCATATTCCTGGGCCAGGGTTGCCGAGCCGCCGGCCATGGTCAGCGCCGCGGCGATGCCTTGCAGGCCGCGAATCAGGTCGAGGAACACCACGTTGGGCGCGCAACTGACCACCACCGAGAGCACCGTGAAGCTACCGATGCCCCAGCAGAACATGCGCTTGCGTCCATACAGGTCGGCCAGGGTCCCGGCGGCCATGATTGCGCTGCCAAAGCTCAAGGCGAAGGCGTTGACCACCCAGGCCAGCGCCACCGGGCCGCCACCCAGGTCGTCGCCAATCGCCGCCAGGGCCATGGCCGGGCCGGTGTACTCCAGAGGCAGGATCAAACCGGCGGTGCATACCGCGATCAACACCAAGGCTCGGCGGGTGGTGTCTTGCTGGGGTTGCATGAAAATCGCCTCCGTCCCTGAGCAGTAGACGGGGGATGGTATTTGAGGGATAAGTGCACTTGAAGGGGAGAATATTCAAAAGAGAATTGCGGTTAGTGCATGAATGATGACATTTCGCTATGGCGCCTGTTTTTCCGTATCGTCGAGCGCGGCAGCCTGACCAAAGCCGCTGACGATCACGATCTTGAGCCGTCTTCAGTGAGCCGGCGCATCTCTTCGCTGGAGAAGCGCCTGAACGTACGCCTGCTCAATCGCACCACCCGGCAGGTGACCATGACTGAGGCCGGGTCGCGCGCTTATGAACTGATGCGCCCGCTGATCGATGAAATGGAAGGGGTGATCGCCGACCTCGACGGCGCCTCGCCGTTGATTGCCGGCACCATCCGCATGACCGCGCCGGTCAACTTCGGTGAGCGGCATCTGGTGGGCTGGTTGACGGCATTCCAGAAGCAGCATCCGCAGATTCTGCTCGACCTGGTGCTGTCGGACGCGCGCCTCGATCTGCGTGGCGAAGCCATCGACCTGGCGCTGCGGGTGGGCGAGCCGCCGGTGTCGGACATGCTGATCCGGCGCATCGGCTGCATGCCCAGCGTCCTCTGCGCCAGCCCCGCCTATGTGCGTGCCCACGGCCTGCCGGAGAAACCCCAGGACCTCACCAGCCACCGCGGCATCCTTTATTCGCTCGGCCAGGAGCGCCACCGCACTCGCCTGCGCCTGAACCGCGACGGCAAGGAAGTCAGTGTCGAGTTGCAGGGGGTGTTCTACCTCAACAACGTCGGCGCGATTCTGCAGGCCGTGCGCCAGGGCGCCGGCATCCATCCGGGGCCACGCTGGCTATTCCAGGAAGGGATCGACTCCGGTGAGCTGGTCGAGTTGTTGCCCAAATGGAGCCTGACCGGTCTGCCGGCGCACCTGGTGCGCCTGAACAACCGCTATGAGCCCAAGCGGGTGAAGGCTCTGGAGGATTGGATCGAGCAGTGTTGGGTACGGGAGATGGGGGAGCATTGAGTGGCGCTGCGGTTTAGCCGCCAAGGGCCGCAAAGCGGCCCCGGTTGTTTGGATCAGAAGGTGTACTTGGCCGTCAGCATCAGGTTGCGCGGCGCTCCGTAGTTGTCGCCGCCGTACTGGTAGGAGCTGGAGATGGACGAGTAGTACTTGCGGTCGAACACATTGTTGGCGTTTAGCTGCAAGTCGAGGTGCTGGTTGACCTGGTAACCGGCCATGAGATCGGTGACGGCATAGCTGCCCTGTTGCAGACGGTAGTTGTTGCCGTCGGCCAGCTCGATGTCGTTGTACAAACGGCTCTGCCACGACAGCGTGCCGCCGACTCGCAGTTTCTCCAGGTCGCCCTGGAAGCGGTAGTTGGTGGTCAGCTTGAACAGGTGTTCAGGCACGTCGGTATCGAAGCGCTGGTTGACGCTTCCCGGATTATTGTCGTCCTTGAGGGTATGCACGCGAGCGTAGGTATAGCCTGCGCCGACCTGCCAGCGGTCGGTCAGCGCGCCTTGCAGTTCCAAGTCGACGCCCTGGCTGCGCACTTGGCCAGAGGCTTCGTAGCACTGATTCAATCCGCGAGGGCAGACTGCAGTGCTGGTCTGCACCGCTCGGTTTTCCTGATCGACACGGAACAGCGCCGCGCTGGCGTTCAAGGCACCGTCGAAGTATTCGCCCTTTATCCCCACTTCGTAGTTCTTGCCCACGATAGGCCGCACGGGTGTGCCTGCCTCATCACGTTCAGATTGCGGGGTAAAGATGTCGCTGTAGCTCACGTACACCGAGTGATGCTGGTCGAGGTCGTAGATCAAGCCGGCATAGCGGGTCAGGTTGCGGGTGACTTTATAGTCGCCCTCGCCATCACGGTCGTCATAGTCGTACCAGTCCAAGCGGCCACCGACGATCAGCTTGAGCGGATCAGCCAGGCTGAAGCGGCTGGTGACATAGACGCCTTCCTGGGAGGTAACTGCTTGTGTAGCGCTGCCAAGCTTGGTGAAGTCAGGTTTGCCTGCCTCCAGCGGATAACCCGACTGGTTGTACGGAGAGTATTGCTGCTCCGTCATGTCATAAATCCGTTTGCTGGCGCCGACCACCAGTTCGTGGGTGCGACCGAATGCCTGGAACGGCCCACTGGCAAACGCATCCACGCCAGCCTGTTTCTCGTCATAGGTGGCTTTGTAGATGGTGCGGGCCAGGCGTTGGTCCGGAGTGAAGCGTGACTGATAGGAGCCTCGGAACATCGCATCCTGCTCGGCGTAGTTGGCGTTGAGCTGCAACTTCCAGTCGTTGGCCAGTTGATGGCGCAACTCGGCGAACACCGTGTTGATCTCTTGATCCTTGCTCTCCCAGTCGGTGCCAGGGTTGTAGGAGCGCGGCAGGTGCAGGTGGCGGCCGTCCAGGCCGACCATCGACGAGCCCCAGAAGTAATTGGTCTTGTCCTTCTGGTTGGAGAACCCCAGGGTCAGTGTGGTGCTGTCGGTCAGATCTGCTTCGGTGACTGCGTAGAACAAGCCGTGACGCTGCATGGCGTTGTCGACGAAGCTGTTGGCATCGTTGTAGGAAGTCACCACCCGGCCGCGCCAAGTGCCACTGCCGTTGAGCGGGCTGGAGGCATCCAGCTCGCCGCGGTAGTCGTCCCAACTGCCGGCGGCACCGGTGAGGGTCACTTTCTGCTCAGCCAGCGGCCGTTTGCGCACCAGGTTTACGGCTGCCGAGGGGTTGCCGGCCCCGGTCACCAGGCCCGTCGCTCCGCGCACCACTTCCACGCGGTCGAACATCGCCAAGTTAGGCTGCGCGCCGACGCTGACGCCGTTGTAACCGCTGGGGATGCCGTCGTACATCAGATTGTCGATGTCGAAGCCTCGGGCGGTGTAGGTCTGCCTGCCCGGGCCGTCGTTATAGTTCAGATAAACGCCAGGGGTTGCCCTTATCACATCATTGATACTGGTCATCCCCTGATCGTCCATCCGCTGGCGGGTAATCACCGTCACCGCCTGGGGCGTTTCGCGCTGGGTCAGCGGCAGCTTGGTGGCTGTCGACATCGCTCCCGAGGTGTACGACTCACTGCCCTCGGTGGTGCTGCCCAGGTGGGTGTTGATGATGTCGGTGGCGCCCAGTTCGATGACCCCGCTCGCAGGCGTAGCCGTTGCCGGTTCGGTGTCCTCGGCCAGGGCCGGGGTGGCGGTGGCCATGCAGACCACCAGCGCGAGCAGGTTGAACGGCGGGCGAGGGCGTAGCGGGAGAGAGCAGGACATGGGCAAGGGCCTGAAAGCTGAAAATGAAAGTTGCTTATGAGAATCGTTAGCAATCAGTGTGTCAAGATACGTCGCGACATAGGAAATAGAGCACTGTCTTACAGGGTGACAAGATCAAGCCGAGAGTCGCGACCAGTGGTGCAATGCTGCGGTCGGCACTCCCCTCAAGAACCGGCCGTGCGCGCCGATGAACTGGTCACGACGTGCCGCTCGCCAGCCAGTTCATTCCCCTGAGCCAAAGTGCTAGCATCGGCCGCCGCCCGGCATCGACCCCAGCGTCGCTTATCTCCAACGTTGTTCATTCGTCGGACCTACATGCGCCTTTTCTTCGACCCCACGCGAGACATCGACGCCGCCTTGCTGCGCTATCGCCGTCTGTTCGGTGTGCTGGCCTTGTTCAGCGGTGTCATCAACCTGCTGATGCTGGTGCCGTCGATCTACATGATGCAGGTCTTCGACCGCGTGCTGACCAGCCGCAACGAAACCACATTGCTGATGCTCAGCCTGATCCTGCTGGGTTTCTTCGCCCTCAGTTGCGCGCTGGAATGGGTGCGCGGGCAGGTGATGATCCGCATGAGCGCCGGGCTCGACACGCACCTGGGCGAGCGGGTGTTCGATGCCGCCTTCGAGCGCAGCCTCAAGGAGCACAGCGCCAACCCGGCGCAGGTGCTCAGTGACCTCAATGCCATTCGCCAGTTCGTCACCGGGCCGGGCCTCATCGCCCTGTTCGACGCGCCGTGGCTGCCGCTGTACATCATCGCCACCTTCCTGTTCCACCCCTGGCTGGGCGTGTTCACGGTGATCGGCTCGTTGATTCTGGCCGCCTTGGCGCTGTGGAACGAGCTGTCGACGCGCAAGAGCATGGCCGAGGCCAACCGCCTGTCGGTGGCCTCGTCCAGCTACGTCAACAGCACCTTGCACAACGCCGAGGTGATTCAGGCCCTGGGCATGCTCGGGCCACTGCGCAAGCGCTGGTTCAACGTGCAGCAGCGGGTCATCGTCGAGCAGGGCCGGGCCAGCGACCGCAGTGCGCGGATCGCTGCACTGTCGCGCTTCGTGCGCATGACCTGGCAGTCGCTGGCGCTGGGCCTGGGGGCGATTCTGGTGATCGAGAACCAGATCTCCGCCGGGGTGATGATCGCCGTGTCGGTGCTCTTGGGCCGGGCTATGGCGCCGGCCGAAGCGCTGATCGGCTCGTGGAAGCAAATGGGCAACGCCAAGAGCAGCTATGCCCGGCTCAACCGCCTGTTGGCCGAATTTCCCAAGGCCGCGCCGCGCATGCCGCTGCCGCCGCCGAGCGGCGCGCTGACCCTCGAGCGGCTGGTGGTGACGCCACCTGGCCAGCAGAAACCGGCCATCAATGGCGTGACCCTGGCCCTGGCCAAGGGAGAGGTGCTGGCGGTGGTGGGGCCGAGCGCCTCGGGCAAGTCGTCGCTGGCGCGGGCCATGGTCGGCATCTGGCCGGCGCGGCAAGGCTCGGTGCGCCTGGACGGCGCCGAGATCGGCCAGTGGTCGCGGCAAGCGCTCGGTCCGCACCTGGGCTATCTGCCCCAGGACATCGAGCTGTTCGACGGCAGCATCGCCGAGAACATCGCCCGCTTCGGCGAAGTCGAGCCTGACAAGGTGATTGCCGCGGCGCAACTGGCTGGCATCCACCCAATGATTCTGCAATTGCCCAACGGCTACGACACCCTGCTCGGCAGCGGCGGTCTGGGGCTTTCCGGTGGGCAGAAGCAGCGCATCGGCCTGGCCCGAGCGCTGTATGGCACGCCGGCGCTGGTGGTGCTCGACGAGCCCAACTCGAACCTCGACGATGCCGGTGAACTGGCCCTGGTGCAGGCCGTGCGCCAGCTCAAGGCCGACGGCTGCACCGTGGTGCTGGTGACTCACCGACCGAGCGTGCTGGCGGCGGTGGACAAGCTATTGTTCCTGCGCGATGGCGTGCAGCACCTGTTCGGCCCGCGTGACCAGGTGCTCAAGACCTTGCTCCCGGCCGCTGCGGCCAAGCCTGCTGAAATCAGCGATCAACAAGCCTGAGGCCGCCATGCAAGCCAGTTCTCACGACCTCTCGCCGGTCGAGCATCAACCAGACGCCGATGCCGCCGGTATCGCCCGCGTCGGCCTGTGGTGCCTGTTGCTCGGCCTGGGCGGGTTTCTGCTCTGGGCGTTTCTCGCACCGCTCGACCGCGGCGTGGTCGGCAGCGGTACGGTGGTGGTCTCGGGCGAGCGCAAGACCGTACAGTCACGCAGTGGCGGCATGCTTGAGCATATCCGCGTGCGTGAAGGCGATCGGGTCGAGCAGGGCCAGGTGCTGCTGCAGTTCAATACCGTACAGGCGCGCTCGCAGCTCGACGTCGCCCTGGGCCAGTGGCTCAGCGCCCGGGCCGTGGAAGACCGGCTGATGGCCGAGCGCCTCGATGCGCCCCAGGTGAAGTGGTCCGCCGCGCTGCTGGCACGGGCCAGCGATCCACGCGCCGTGGCAGCCATGGAACTGCAGGGTTATCTGTTCGCCACGCGCCGTGAAGAACTGGCCAGCCGCATGCAGATCAGCAAGCACGAAATCGCCTCGCTCAACGACCAGCTCAAGGGCTTCGAAGAAATCCGCCGCAACCACGCAGCACAGTTGCAGTTCCAGCAGCAGTCGTTGCAGGGCATGCGCGAGTTGGCCCGCGAAGGCTACCTGCCGCGCAACCGCCTGTTCGAAGCCGAAAGCAGCGCGGCGCAACTGGGCGCACAACTGGCCTCGAGCATTTCCGACATCGGTCGTACCCGTCAGGCGGTCAATGAAAGCCAGCTCAAGGGCTTGCAGCAGGCCCAGCAGTTTCGCAGCGATGCCGAGTCGCAGCTGACCCAGGTCAGTGCGCAGACCTCCAGCCTGCTCGAGCAGATCAAGGCACTGGAATTCGAGCTGTCCAGCGCCACCCTGACCGCGCCGGTCAGCGGTCAGGTGATGGGCATGACGGTGCATACCGTCGGCGGCATCGTGCAGCCCGGTCAGCGCCTGATGGACATCGTCCCGCAGGGCTCGAGCTGGGTGGTCAAGGCGCAATTCCCGCCGATGATGGCCGACCGCCTCAAGCCGGGCCTGCCGGTCGATGTGCGCTTCGGCTCGTTGCAGCGCGTGCACACGCCGGTGATCGTCGGCCAGGTGTCGACGGTGTCCGCCGACCAGCTGGTGGACGAGAAGACCGGCTCGCCGTATTTCTCGGTCGAGGTGCAGGTCAGCCCCAAGGCTGTGATCGAACTGCGTGAGTTGGGCCTGGACATCAAGCCCGGCATGCAGGCCGAAGTGCTGGTCAAGACCGGCGAACGGACCCTGGCCAACTACCTTATGCAACCTGTCGCCGAGCGCATGGCTGGCGCGCTCAAGGAAGAATGACCGTGGCCCGATCTGTGTTTGCGCTGTTGGCCGTGCTGGCTGCCACGCCGCTGTGTGCCGCCGAGGCGCCGTTGTCGTTGCTTGGGCTTTACGATGCCTCGCGGCTCAACGATGCCACGTATCAGGTGGCCGGACACGACTACGAAGCCTCGCGCCAGGAGCGCGCGATCGGGCGCAGCGCCTTGCTGCCGCAGGTGGGCATCAACGCCCGTTACGGCCATGGCGGGCAGTTCGACAAAGAAAGCCCGGCCAGCCGCCAGGACGATCAGTACGCCTCCGACAGCGTTGCCTTGACCGTCACCCAACCGCTCTACGACAAAGGCCGTTGGGCCGCCTATGAGCAGGCCAAAGCGCGCGGTCAATTAGGCGAGGTGCAGCACGACAACGCCGACCAGGCGCTGTTCGACCGGGTGGTGCAGGCCTATTTCGACCTCGCCCAAGTGGAGAACGAACTGGCCCTGACCACCCAGCAGAAGGCCTCCATCGAGGGCCTTGCCAGGCAATCCCAGCGGCTGTTCGAGGCGGGCGAGGGCACCATCACTGACCAGGCCGAGGCCCAGGCGCGGCTCGATTCGATCCGCGCCCAGGAAATCCAGTTGCAGGCCCAGCACCGCTCGGCGTTGCGCCGCCTGGCCGGGCGTTCGGGGTTGAACGTCACGCAGATTCCACCGATGCAGGCGCAGGCACCGGCCGCCGCCTTGCTCGCGCCCGAGCAGGATCTGGACTACTGGATGGCCAAGGCCGACCAGTCCGCCGGCGTGCTCGGTGTCAGCCGCGCTTCGGTCAAGCTTGCCGAAGCCAACCTGCGCCAGCAGAAGGCCCAGCATTATCCGACTCTGGCCCTGAGCGGGCGGGTGGCGCGCATCGACCAGAGCGATATCAACGAGCTGTCCGAGCGGCAATCGACCTATTACGTCGGTGTAGTGCTGGATATTCCGCTGTACCAGGGCGGTGGCGTCACGGCCTCTTCGGAAAAGGCCCGTGCGGCGCTGGAAAGCGCCCGTGCCGGGCTGGATGCCCAGGCTCAGCAACTGAGCGAGGACGTCGAACTCAACTACCTGGGCGTGGTGGCCGGGTTCGAGAAGATCAAGGCGCTGGTCACCGCCGTGCGCTCCGGCGAAACCGCCCTGACCTCGGCGCAGAAGGGCTACGGTGCCGGCGTGCGCTCGACGGTCGACATCCTCGATGCCCAGCAACGGGTGTTCGCCGCCAAGCGCGACCTGCTCGATACCAAGCTGGCGATGCTGCAAAGCTACGTCAACCTGCACACCCGCACCGGGCAAATGACCCGTCGTGAGCTCGAGAAGGTGCAGGCGTTGTTTTGAGTGCCAGAGCTGGGCCCAGCTCAGGCAACCGAGGTAGCTCGGGGAACCCCTGGGCCGCCCAAAGCCTGCACACGACTCTGCCAGGCTGCTGGCTTGCCTGGGCACTCCGTGCGTGTAGAATCCCGCCCTTTGCCAGCCCACCGGAGCGCCGAATATGGCCCGTAGAGTTTTTCCCCACTTCGAAGCCGTTTCGGCCATGGTCCCGGTCGAGGGCGGGGGTTATCACGCCGCCATCGCCGTCAAGCAGCTGATCGGCGGCGGCGCGCCGCGTTTTCACAAGCTGCTCGACGGCCAGACCTTCCGCAGCGCCATGGCCGCCGACGAAGCGGCCAGTGCCGAACTGGAGCGCTTGCAGGGCGTCAGCGACGAGGCCGAGCTGATCTGGTGATCAGCCCTGCGGCCGGTTCATCTTGAACAGCTCGCCCAGTTCGAAATAGTCAGCCGGGCCGCCGCCACGCAAAATCGGCTGGGCCGCCGCGGTGTCGTAGATGCCGTCCTTGAGCAGGTGCTCGGCAATGTGCACCGCCACCACTTCGCCCAGAATCAGCCAGCTGGGCACCAGGGCCTGATCGGCACGCTTGAGCTGCACGATCTGGCTCACCTTGCACTCGAACGACACCGGGCTTTCCCCCACCCGCGGCACCGCGACGACTCGCGAGGCCGCCGGGGTCAGCCCGCTGAGCTGGAATTCATCGACCTCGGCCGGCACCGCCGCGCAGCTCTGGTTCATCGCCTCGGCCAAGGGCCGGGTGGCCAGGTTCCAGACGAACTCGCCGGTCTGCTCGATGTTGTTCAGGCTGTCTTTGCGCCCGACACTGCAGAAGCCGACGATCGGCGGAATGTAGTTGAAGGCGTTGAAGAAGCTGTACGGCGCCAGGTTCAGCCGGCCTTCGCGGTCGTGGGAAGAAATCCAGCCAATCGGCCGTGGACCGACGATGGCGTTGAACGGGTCGTGGGGCAGGCCGTGGCCTTTGGCGGGTTCATAGAAGTGCATCGCACGCAGCCTTGTCGGCAAGGGAAGAGCTGCCTAGTGTGCCAAGGCTTGGCGTGGCTGGAAATGCTCTGTATTAAGTGCCGCCCTGTACATCGGGCTCGGCGAGCGCAACGCAGTAGCGGGTGCTGCGCCCGCCGCCGGGCAGGCGAATCAGGCAGCCTTTGTCGAGCAGGTCTGCCAGGTGGCGCGTGGCCGTGGCCTTGGAGACCTTCGCCACGGCCTGATACTGCGCAGCGCTGATGCCCTCTTCGAATCCCTTGGGCCCACCGTCGAGCAGGCGGTTGAGCACCTTGCGCTGCTCGGGTGACAGCTCTTGCTCGCGGTGACGCTGCCAGAAGCGTGCCTTGTGCAGAAGCCGATCAATCCGTTGCAGGGCCTGTTCGAGGCTGCGCAGCAGCGTGGCCAGGAACCAGCGCAGCCAGGGGGTGAGGTCCAGGTCGGCCTTCTGGCTACTTTCCAGCACTGCGTAGTAGCCGGCCCTGTCATCGAGGATGCTGGCCGCCATGGTGTAGAAGCGAATCGCCTGGCGCTCGCCTTGCGCCAAGGCCAGGTCGGTCAGTGCGCGGGTCAGCCGGCCATTGCCGTCGTCGAACGGGTGCAAGGTGACGAACCAGAAGTGCGCGATGCCGGCCCGTAGCAGCGGATCGAGCAGGTGGTCGTTTCGGCTTTGCTCGAACCACTCGAGGAAGGTCTGCAGTTGTGCTTCCAGACCCCGTCGTGGCGGTGCCTCGAAATGCACCACAGGCTTGTCCAGCCGTCCGGAAATGACCTGCATGGGCGCCTCCCCACGCAGTTGACCGACCTGCACGGGCTGGCTGAGCAGGCTGTCCTGGCTGGGGAACAGCCAGCGGTGCCAGGTGAACAGGCGTTCCTGGGTCAGCGCTTGCTCCAGGCCTTCGGTCGCATCGAGCATCAACTCGGCCAAGCCTTCGCTGCGTGGCGAAGTGGGCCCGCTTTCCTCTACCCCCAAGCGTCGCGCCAGCGACGAGCGCACTGATTCGACATTCAGCTGTTCACCTTCGATAGCCGATGACGTGACGATGTTGCGCAGCAAGGTATCGAGTACCGCACGCCGGTCGGTCAGCCTGTTGACTGCGCTGAGCCTGCCGAGCAGTCGGCCTTGAGCGTCCACGCACTGCCTCAACAGACCGGCAAGGGCATCGGTTTGCCACGTGAAGTGCGGCCAGTCTTCGTTCTGCCAGATCCATTGCGGTGCGTTCATCACTCTCCCCTCAGCGACACGATGAGCCGAATAATGCTGCTATTCGGCTCATTTGGTGAGCCGAATAATAACCCTATTCGGCTCACCACACCCCAACCGAACGAAAAAAGGGCGCTCCGTCGTGCGAAGCGCCCTTCAGGGTGACAGCCTGCCTGCGATCAGTCGGTGGTGATACGCGAGTGTTTGCGGGTGTCTTTCATGGTCGCGTAGACCAGCAGCGAACAGGCGATGCAGGCGGTGACGTACCAGTAGTAGCCGGTTTCCATGCCTGCGCTCTTGAACCACAGGGCCACGTATTCAGCGGTGCCGCCGAAGACCGAGACGGTCAGGGCGTAGGGCAGGCCGACGCCCAGGGCGCGGATTTCGGTGGGGAACAGTTCGGCTTTGACCACGGCGTTGATCGAGGTGTAGCCGCTGACGATGATCAGCGCGGCCATGATCAGGAAGAACGCGCCCCACCAGGTCTGGATGGTGTGCAGGGTGGTCAGGATCGGCACGGTGAAGATCGTGCCCAACACGCCGAAGGCGATCAGGATAGGGCGCCGGCCGATCTTGTCGGACAGGCCGCCGATGACCGGTTGCAGGCACATGAACAGGAACAGCGTGGCGGCCGAAATGGTGGTCGAATCGCTGATGCTCATGCCCACCGTATTCACCAGATACTTCTGCATGTAGGTGGTGTAGGTATAGAAGGCCAGGGTGCCGCCCATGGTCAGGCCGACCACGGTCAGCAGTTCCTTGGGATGGCGCAGCAGGGTGCGCATCAGGCTTTCCTTGGGCTTGTCGTTTTCTTTCTCTTTTTTGGTGAACGAGGCGGTTTCTTCCATGCCGCGACGCAGGTACAGCGCCACCACTGCGCACAGCGCGCCGATCACGAACGGCACGCGCCAGCCCCAGGCATAGAGCTCTTCGGTGGTCAGGGTGTTCTGCAGGATGATCAACACCGCCAGGGCGATGAGCTGACCGGAAATCAGCGTCACGTACTGGAAGCTGGAGAAGAAGCCACGGCGTTCCTTGCTGGCCATTTCGCTGAGGTAGGTGGCTGAGGTGCCGTATTCACCCCCCACCGACAGACCCTGCATCAGCCGCGCGACCACCAGCAGAATCGGCGCGGCAACGCCGATGGTTTCATAACCGGGGGTCAGGGCGATGACCAGCGAGCCTGCGCACATCAGCAGCACCGAGGCCATCAGCGCAGCCTTGCGCCCCTTGCGGTCGGCGTACAGGCCCATCAGCCAACCGCCGATCGGACGCATGAGGAAGCCCACGGCGAAGATCGCGGCGGTGTTGAGCAGTTGTGCGGTGGTGTCGCCGGCCGGGAAGAAGGCCTTGGCGAAGTACAGCGAGAATGCCGCGTAGACGTACCAGTCGTACCACTCGACCATGTTGCCGATCGAGCCACTGAAGATCGACTTGAGGCGGCTGGTGGTGCTGCGCTGCGCGGTCGGTGCGGTGGCCGCCCCGCTGGGCAGGGAAGTGCTGTTATCCATCAGGGGATACCTTCTCGTTGTTGTTGTGGTCTTGGCTTGCTCGTTCCTGGAAACGCGCCGCATCGGTGCGCGGCAGGCTCAGGCGATTGCAGAAGCTGTGCCAATCGGGTGCAGGCTGATCCAGATGAGTGCATGGGCGGTGCAGTCTGCCCATTCAAAGGCAGTATTTGCGGGGGGCTATGCGTTTTTGCGGGAGCGCGGCCAGAGCCGGGAGGAGGAGCGATCAGCGAACGCGAACGTGTGCCGTCGGCGCAGGCGCGAGCGGTTTTCCGCTCATCAATGATTGCTGATGAGCAAGAATCCGCCTATTCACGCTCGATGAAGTCTTCGCGCACCAGGCCATGGCGCTGCATCTTTTCATTCAGGGTGCGCCGCGGCAGTTGCAGGCTCTGCATCACCGCCTTGATTTCGCCGTGATGCTGGCGCAGCGCCGCGCGCAGGCATTGCGCCTCGAACGCCTCCATCTGTTCGCCTAACGAGCTACTTTCAGGCAACGCCTGACTGGCGCCGGCATCGAGCCCCAGCACATGGCGCTCGGCGGCGTTAGCCAGTTCGCGCACGTTGCCCGGCCAGTCGTGGGCCAGCAGCCGCGCCATGTGCGCACCGTCCAGCGGCGCTGCGCTGCGACCTAGGCGTTCGGCGCAGTGGCGGGCGAAGTGCTCGAACAACAGCGGAATGTCTTCACGTCGCTCGCGCAGCGGCGCCAGGCGCAATTCGGCGACGTTCAGGCGATAGGCCAGGTCTTCGCGAAAGCGTCCGGCGCGGGCCTCTTCGAGCAGGTCGGGCTTGGTCGCGGCGATGATGCGCAGGTCGATGGCGATGCTCTGGTTGGCGCCCAGGCGTTCCAGCTTCTGCTCCTGGATCACCCGCAACAGCTTGGCCTGCTGGGCCAGCGGCATGCTTTCGATTTCGTCGAGAAACACCGTGCCGCCGTTGGCGTACTCCAGCTTGCCGATACGCTTGCCCTGGGCGCCAGTAAAGGCGCCGCTCTCGTGGCCGAACAGCTCGGCTTCGAACAGCGTTTCGGGAATGGCCGCGCAATTGAGCGCGACGAAGGGCTTGTCGGCCCGTGGACCGAAATCATGCAGGCAGCGCGCAACGCGCTCCTTGCCGCTGCCGGTCTCGCCGCGGATCAGCACATTGACCGGCAACCCGGCCAGTTCCAGCACCTGCCGGCGCAACTGCTGCAAGCCCTGGGACATGCCCAGCAGCGTGGCTTCCAGGCGCGATTTGAGGTCGGCCTGCTCGTGCAGGCGGCGGTTCTCCAGCACCAACTGACGCTTTTCCAGCGCGCGGCGCAGGCTGCCCAGCAGGTGCTGCGGGGTGAAGGGTTTTTCCAGAAAGTCGTAGGCGCCGTTGCGCATGGCCTCGACCGCCATCGGCACGTCGCCATGCCCGGTCAGCAGGATCACCGGCAGGTCGGCATCCTGCTGCTGCAAGCGTTCGAGCAGTTGCAGGCCGTCTATGCCCGGCATGCGCACGTCACTGATGACCACCCCGGGAAAATGCGCCGGCAGCTGCGCCAGGCAAGCGTCGCCGCGCTCGAACACCTGCACCTCGAAGCCCGACAGGCTCAGCCATTGTTCGACCGCAGCGCGGATGCTCGCTTCGTCGTCGACGACGATCACTGAATTCAACATGCAGGCTCCACATCGCGGGGCAGGGACAGGGTAAAGCAGGCACCGCCGGCCAGGTTCTCGACGCGCAACTGGCCGCCGGCTTCATGCACGATGCCATAGGAAATCGCCAGACCCAGGCCCAGCCCGTCGCCCACCGGCTTGGTGGTGAAGAAGGGGTCGAAGACCTTGCTCAGATCGGCCTCAGCAATGCCACCACCGGAATCGAGCACGCTCAACTGCCAGTCGGCGCCGGCCGGGGCGATGCGGATTTCCAGGCGCTTGAAGCGCTTGTCGGCCATGGCGTCGAGGGCATTGTGCAGCAGGTTGATCAGCACTTGCTCGAGGCGAATGGCATCGCCGCGCACCCAGGCTGGGCGCGCCAGGTACAGCGCCAGGTCGATCTGCTGGCTGCGCAGGCGAGTGTCGAGCAGTTGCAGGGCCTGATCGACCACCCCGGCCAGATCCAGGCGCTCGCGCAGCCCGCCTGGGCTGTTGCGAGCGAAGGTCTTGAGGTGGCCGGTCAGGGCGGCCATGCGCGTGAGCATCTGCTCCAGCGGCTCGAGGGCCTGGCGTGCCTGCTCGTAGCGACCCTGGTCGAGCAGCAGGCGCAGGGTTTCCAGTTGCATGCGCTGGGTGGTCAGTGGCTGGTTGATCTCGTGGGCCAGGGCCGCCGACATCTGCCCGAGCGCGGCCAGCTTGGCCGACTGCACCAGGCCCTCCTGGGCCATGCGCAACTCGCGAGTGCGTTCTTCGACCTCGCGCTTGAGCGCGTCGCGGCTGCGCTGGCGCAGACGGGCCAGGCGCAGGCGCTGGCTGACGAATAATGCGGCGAACACCAGGCTCAGCCATACCGCAGCGGCGCCCAGGGCAGCGTTGCGGCCGTCTTCGGCGACCTGGGGCTGGCGCAGCAGGTGCAAGGTCCAGCCCTCGCTTTCCAGTGGCAGGCTTTCCCACAGGTACTCGCGCTGGCCCTGCGGACCCTGCACCCGACTCAATCGGCTGTTGTCGCCAAAACGGCTGAGTACCTGATGCTGCAACGGCACCAGCGGTTGTTTGTCGTACTGCCGGGTTTCGGCCAGCACCGCACGGTCTTCGCGGTTGAGCGAGCGCAGTTCGCGGTAGCGCCAGCCGTCCTGGTTGGCGATGAAGATGATGCCGCGGGCATCGCTGACCAGCACCACGTCGTTGCCCTGGCGCCATTCGCGCTCAAGCTCGGGGAATTCCAGCTTGACCACCATGGCGCCGAGGAAGCGATCGGCTTCGTCGTTGACCGAGCTTGCAAGGAAGTAGCCGGGCACGCCGCTGGTCACCCCGACTGCGAAGAAGCGCCCGCTGCCCTCACTGCGCGCTTGCTTGAAGTAGGGACGGAAACCGTAGTTGGAGCCCACGTAAGTGGTCGGCAGACGCCAGTTGCTCGCGGCAACGGCCAGGCCGGTGTGGTCGAGCAGCTCCAGGGTCGAGGAATTGGCGGCGCCGTTGATCCGTTCGAGTTTGCGGTTCAGCGCATCCTGCACGGCGGGCGACACCGGCCCGCGCAGGGCGGCGATCAGTTCCGGGTCCAGCGCCAGCACCGCAGGCAACGCGCGGTAGCGGTCGATCAGGGTGTGCAGCGAGTTGGCGTACAGGCTCAGTTGCTCACTGGCCCGCCGAGCATCGGCCTGCAGCGCTTCGCGCTTGGCCTGGTGCATGGCCCAGCCGGCGCTGAGCACGGTGCCAGTTACGATCAGCAAAATCATCAGCCCCAGACGCAGGGCGCGATAGGACGGTGGCATGGGCTGTTCCGCGTGCAATGGGGCCATGGGATGGATCGAAAACCAGCGCTGGCGGGTGGATCACACGCCGCCGAACACCGGGTCAACGCGTGGCTCAGCGCAACTCGAAGTGCTGCTGTTGCACGTTCTGCGAATCCAGCCCGACCTGCACGTTGAACTGCCCAGGTTCGGCCACCTGTTGCAGTTGCGCGTTGAAGAACTTCAGGTCGCTTTCGCTGAGGGTGAACGTCAGCTCGCGGGTTTCGCCGGCCTTGAGCAGCACTTTCTGGAAGCCCTTGAGTTCCTTGACCGGACGGCTCATCGAGGCGGTGACGTCCTGCACGTACAACTGCGCCACGGTTTCACCGTCGCGCTCGCTGGTGTTCTTCACCGTGACCTTGGCTTGCAGGCGCTGCCCGCGTTGCAGATGGTCGGCGGATAACGTCAGGTCGGACAGGGTGAAGCTGCTGTAGCTCAGGCCGTAGCCAAACGGATACAGCGGGCCATTGGGCTCTTCGAAATACTGTGAGGTGTAGTTGCCAGGCTCGCCGGGGGTAGCCGGGCGACCGATGCTGGGCCGGTTGTAGTACATGGGAATCTGCCCCACCGAACGCGGGAAGGTGATCGGCAGCTTGCCGGAGGGGTTGTAGTCACCGAACAGCACGTCGGCGATGGCATTGCCGCCTTCGGTGCCGCTGAACCAGGTTTCCAGAATCGCATCGGCCTGTTCGCGCTCCCAGGTGATCGACAGCGGTCGGCCGTTCATCAGCACCAGCACCAGCGGCTTGCCGGTGTCTTTCAGGGCCTTGATCAGGGCTTTCTGGCTGGCCGGGATGTCGAGGCTGGTGCGGCTCGCCGACTCATGGGACATGCCCTTGGATTCGCCTACCACGGCCACCACCACATCGGCCTGGGCCGCAGCCTTGAGTGCTTCATCGATCATCACCGCCGGCGGACGCGGGTCGAGGACGATCTTGTCGTCCTTGGCGTTGAAGAAATTCAGGTAGTCGAGGATGGCGTTGTCGCGGGTGACATCCGCGCCCTTGGCATACAGCAGCTTGCCCTTGCCGTCGAGGGCATGCTCCAGGCCCTCGCGGACGCTGACGGCATGCTCGGGGCGGCCATCGGCGGCCCAACTGCCCATGATGTCCAGCGGCGCATCGGCCAGCGGCCCGACCAGTGCCACCGTGGCCGACTTGCGCAGCGGCAGGGTGTCGTCGCGATTTTCCAGCAACACCAGGCTGCGCCGCGCAACGTCACGGGCGGCGGCGCGGTGCAGGCGGGTTTCGGCGTAGTAGTCCTGCAGATCGTCCTCGGCCTTGCCGATGCGCAGGTACGGGTCTTTGAACAGGCCCATGTCGTACTTGGCGCCCAGCACCTCGCGCACCGCGCGGTCGAGTTCGGCCTGGGACACTTCGCCGGCTTTGAGCAGACCGGGCAGTTCTTCGCCGTACAGCGAGTCGTTCATGCTCATGTCGATGCCGGCCTTGATCGCCAGCTTGGCGGCCTCTCGGCCATCGCGGGCAACGCCGTGGCGAATCAGCTCCTTGATCGCGCCGTGGTCGCTGATGGTCACGCCCTTGAAGCCCCATTGCTGGCGCAGCAGGTCGTTCATCAGCCACGTGTTGGCGGTGGCCGGTACGCCGTTGATCGAGTTGAGCGCGACCATCACCCCGCCAGCGCCGGCGTCGATGCCCGCACGGTAGGGCGGCAGGTAGTCGTTGTACATTTTCGGCAGGCTCATATCGACTACGTTGTAGTCGCGCCCGCCCTCCACCGCGCCATACAGGGCGAAGTGCTTGACGATGGCCATCACGCTGTCATGCTCGGCGCCGCTCTTGCCCTGCAAGCCGCGCACCATCACCTCGGCGATGCGCGAAGTCAGGTAGGTGTCTTCACCGAAGCCTTCGCTGGTGCGCCCCCAGCGCGGGTCGCGGGCGATGTCGACCATCGGCGCGAAGGTCATGTCCACCGAGTCGGCTGCCGCTTCGATGGCCGAGGTGCGCCCGACTGTGGTGATGGCGTCCATGTCCCAGCTCGAGGCCAGGCCCAGGCTGATCGGGAAGATGGTGCGTTCGCCGTGCACGGTGTCGTAGGCGAAGAACATCGGAATCTTCAGGCGGCTGCGCATGGCCGCGTCCTGCATGGGGCGGTTTTCCGGCGCGGTGCGCGAATTGAAGGTGCCGCCGATGCGGCCTGCGGCGATTTCCTCGCGAATCTTCTCGGCGGGCATCTCGGGGCTGATGCTGATCAGGCGCAACTGGCCGATTTTCTCCGCCTGGCTCATCTGCCCTA
This sequence comes from Pseudomonas cremoricolorata, assembly GCF_000759535.1. Lineage (NCBI taxonomy): Bacteria > Pseudomonadati > Pseudomonadota > Gammaproteobacteria > Pseudomonadales > Pseudomonadaceae > Pseudomonas > Pseudomonas cremoricolorata. The sequence goes on from NZ_CP009455.1 coordinate 2,414,432, forward strand.
GCAGGTGATCGATGAATGCCTGTTTGTCTTGCAGTGGCGGTGCGGCGGTGGCGGCCAGGGCCGCCTGACTGACGAGGCCCAGGGCCAGACCCAGCAAGGACGATTTCATGCGCGATTCCATCGTAGAAGCGCTGGCCGTATCAGGGTGATACGCGCGAGCAAGGTTTTCAGGCGGCTATTGTTGTACAGTTCGCCGAACCGGACGGTGCCGATCTGTCCGCGGTCCAGCGGCGGATTATGCCTGAATATGGCGACGGCTCCAGACCCGCGATGGCCAGTACAACTATAAGAACGTAGCCGAGACCCCAGGCATGACCCCGCTCAACGAATACGACCAACGTCTGCTCGCCGAGGCCATCGCACGCGCCGAGCGGCGCACCGCTGCCGAACTGCTCGCCGTGCTCGCCCGCCGCGCCGACGATTACGCCTACCTGCCGCTGTTCTGGGCCGCGTTGCTGGCCTTGCTCGTCACTTCGCTGCTGCAGGTGCTGACCGGTTGGCCCAGTGGGCGCACGCTGATGGTGGTGCACGGGCTGGTGTTTCTGCTGCTGTGTCTGCTGCTGCGCCATCCGCGCCTGGCCGCGCAGTTGGTGCCACGGGCGCTGCGCCATTGGCAGGCAGCGCGTCTGGGCAGGCGCCAGTTCCGGGTGCATCAGGGTGAAGCTGGGCAGTCGGGGCTGCATGCGCTGATCTTCGTCTGCGAGGCTGAGCGCTACGTGCGCATCCTGCTGGCGCCCCAGGTGGCCGAGCATATGCCGCCTGCAACCTGTCGGGCGGTGGAAGCGCAATTGCGCCATCGCCTGCAGCAGGGCGAGTTGGTGGCGGGTTTCATCGAGGCTATCGATGCCTGCGCTGAACACCTGAGCCGGGCTTTGCCCGTCGCGCGTCGTCGTGCGCTGGTGGGGGCAAGGGTGCGCGTGCTGGACTGACCGCGGGGCCTTCGCGGCAGCGGCGTGGCCACGTAGAATGGCCGCCACTGCGCACCGCGCTCCTGCATCCCGAGGCACCTGCTGTCCATGTCCGCTACGCCGTCCGCTTCCCCCGACGCCCTTACCCAGTTCTTCACCCTGCTGCAACAGGCGCTCGCCACTGGCAGCCTGAGCAAGCTGGTGCTGGCCCGCCCTGTGGGCGCCGACCCGACCTTGCAGCGCATCATCGCCAAGCCGGTGCTGGTCAAGGGCCAGGCGTGTCTGTCGCTGGTGTACCGCCACCAGACCCGCGACATCACCCGCAACCTGCCACTGGAACAGGTGCCGGCGCTGCTCGGTGAACTGCTGCCGGGCAGCTTTCGCAATGCTCACCTGTTCGACGGCGAGGGTGAGGTGCAGCTGACCTTCAGCAAGAAGGGCAAGCCGATGCTGCAGCGCCACGGCGCCCAGGCGCCGCTCAAGGCCACGGCCAGCACGGGTCATGATCGCGAGAAGAAACGCTACCTGGAGCTGTCCCGGCCGTTTCTGCACGACCTCGGCGTCACCGATGCCCAAGGCGCACTGATTCCGTCGATGTCGCGCAAGTGGAAGCAGATCAACAAGTTCATCGAGGTCTTCGACCATGCCCTGGGCAGCGCACCGTTGCCTGCCGAACAGCCGCTACGGGTGGCCGACTTCGGCTCGGGCAAGGGCTACCTGACCTTCGCCATGCACGACTACCTGCGCAACAGCCTGGGCCGCGCTGCTGAGGTCACCGGGGTCGAGCTTCGCGCCGAGCTGGTCGAGCTGTGCAACGCTGCGGCGGCGCGTCTGCAGCACCCGGGCCTGGAGTTTCAGTGCGGTGACGTGCGCAGCGTGGTGCCCGAGGCGATCGAGGTGATGATCGCCCTGCATGCGTGCGACATCGCCACCGACTATGCGATTCACACCGGCATTCGTTGCAACGCGGCGATCATCATGTGCTCGCCGTGCTGCCACAAACAGATTCGCCCGCAACTGCGCAGCCCCGATGTGCTGCAACCGATGCTGCATTACGGCCTGCACCTGGGCCAGCAGGCGGAAATGCTCACCGACAGCCTGCGCGCGCTGTACCTGGAAGCCTGTGGCTACGAAACCAAGGTGTTCGAGTTCATCTCGCTGGAACACACCAACAAGAACAAGATGATTCTGGCGGTCAAGCGCCGCCAACCCCAGGACACCACCGCCCTGCTGGCGCGCATCGCCGAGCTGAAGGCGTTCTACGGGGTCAGCGAGCACTGCCTGGAAACGCTGCTGCGCGCCGACGGCCTTCTGGCCGCAGCGCAGTAGTCGTCTCAGCGGCGTCGCGATGCAGGAAAGGCGATGCTCAGAGTAGTCTGCGCCAGCGGGTGAGTGCTGGCGTCGAAGAAGTCCAGCGCGCAGCCTACCGCCGCCAGGCGCTGGCTGAAATGACTCTGCTGGTTGTGCACCGAGGCCTCGCCCAAGGGGCGAATGGCCACGGCGATGCGCGCTGGCCGCGCCTGGATGATGGCCTCCAGCAGGTGCTCGTCGGCGCTGTCCAGATGCTGGCCGAGCAGGCACAGGTTGCCGTCCTCGCCAGCCAGCTGCGCCAGGCACCAGCTCAAGTAGTCGCTGCTGCGAATAGCTTGAAGCTTCTGCGCGCTGGGCCCCTCGTTGATGAACAACGGCACTTCCCCGGGCACGTTCACGGCCGCGCCATCGAGCAGCTCGCTGCCCACTGCGCCACGCCTGCGCGTGGTGCCGTCGGCCTGGCGTAGCAGATGCAGGCCTCCGTGCAGGTGCAGCACCCGCGTGCCGGCGCCGGCGGTGCGGCGCACATCGAAGCTGCCTTGCTCATCGAACAGTTCGGCGAACCCCGACGGGTCGTGCTCCATGGCCCACGGCAGGATCAGGTCGTAATTGCTGGTGTAGACGCTTTGGTAACGGCGCAGTTCGGCGTTGAGCTGGCCCAGGGTCACCGGCGGCAGCAGTGCCAAGGGCAGGTGCACGGCGCGCAAGGCGTGAATCAGCGCCTGTTTGATCGAGTAGTAGCGGTTCAGCGGCGCGGTGGAGTTGATCGCCAGTGCGGCATTGCTGCGGATGGTGGTGTTCAGCGCGCTCAGCACCGGCTCGAACAGCTCGGTGCCCAATGCCTTGAACAGTGCCTGGTCGCTGATCGCCAGGGCCTTGTGCCGTACCTGCTGCGCCTGCTCGAACAGCGAGTAGTAACCGAACGGCTTCCACAGGGCGCGGCTGGCGCCGTTGCCCAGCAGCAGGGCCGGGTAGGCGTGACGGTCGGAGAGCTCGGCCCAGGAGGGCAGGTGGGCATCGCGTGCTGGCATGGGGTATCCGTAGGCTGAAACACAAACGCGGCGACTGTATCACGTTGCCTGCCGCGAAGAAGTTGCGCGCTCGACGCATGGAAGCGACGGCTTTCATCTGCCAGTCCTTGAGGTCGGACGCGGCTGTCTATATCGTCCGCAGCATCTTTATCAAGGTGCAAAGGGTTACAGCGTATGGCAAGCGACAATCTGGGCGCCGAGCAGTATGTCGAGGGTCGCCTGGTAGCGGTGATCCTGCTGGTGCTGACTGCCCTGGGCGCATTCGCCGCCACCACGTTTTGCGGTGAGCGAGGTTGCGTGTTGACGGCGCAGGCGGTGGTCTGTGCGGTGACGTCGGCGCTGTGCGTGTTGCTGTTGCTCAATCGCCGCGCGCTGCGTGCCAAGCGCGAAGGCCGCAGCTACTCGCTGGCCTACCTGCTGGCCTGGATCTGGGCGGGGGGCGCGACGGCGGTGGTGCTCAGCCAGCCCGCCTTGGCCGATGAAGCCCCGGCGCTGCTGTCGGTGGTGCTGTCGAGCTTGCTGGGTGGGGTCGCGGCGGCTATCGTCGCGCACCTCTGGCACGAGCGCGAGCAACGCCCGCCGACGCCGCGTGCCGCTCGCACCCCGCGGCGTGGCAAAGCCGAGCAGGCATTGGCGCAGGTCAAGGCGCGTCTGTAGCCGGCGCCGCCTGCGCCCGGCGCTGGCGATTGCGCCACAGCCGGTAGGCGCGGATGCCGGCACGCACCGAGCCGAACAGCAACTCGCCTTCCATCTCCCGCGCCAGCCCTGAGCGCACCAGCATGCGCAGGAAACGCCCACGGGCGCGGGCGATGGCGAAATGCACACCCTGCGCGGCCAGGGTGGCGCGCACTTCGCGCAAGGCTTCAAGGCCCGTCACATCCAGACTGCTCACCGCCTCGGCATCGAACAGCACGGCCTTGATCTGCTGCTCGCGTTGCATCGCTTCGAGCAGGCGCAGTTTGAAGTAGTCGGCATTGAAGAACAGGATCGCGTCGTCGAAGCGGTACACCAGCAGCCCCGGCACCGTGCGCGCCTCGGGGTGGTGGCGCAGGTTGACCTGGCCCTCGACCCCGGGCAGCCAGCCGAGCACCGCGTCGGTCGGCTGATAGATGCTGTACAGCAGGCGCAGAATGGCCAGGGTCACGGCGAAGATGATCCCCGGCAGCACGCCCAGGCCGAGCACGCCGGCGGTGGTCAGCAGGCACAGGCAGAACTCGAAGCGGCTGAGCGTGAGGATGCTGCGCAGCGACTGCACATCGATCAGCCCCCAACCGGCCATCAACAGCACGGCGCCGAGGGCGGCCTGGGGAATCCACGCCATGGGCGCGGTGAACAGCAGCAACACCAAGGCAATCACCAGGGCGGCGACGATGCCCACCAGTTGGCTGCGCCCGCCGACCATGTCGTTGACCGCGGTGCGTGAATCGGCGCCGCTGATGGCAAAGCCTTGCGACAGCCCGGCGGCCAGGTTGCTCACGCCCAGGGCGACGAACTCGTGGTTGGCGTTGATCGCATAGCCGTGGCGCGCGGCGAAGCTGCGCGCGGTGAGCATGGCGCTGCAAAAGCTCACGGTGGCGATGCCCAGGGCGTCGCGCAGCAGACTCTTGGTTTCTTCCAGGCTGATCTGCGGCCAGGCCAGGTGCGGCATGCCACCCGGCACCGGGCCGAGCACGGCGACGCCGAAGCGGTCCAGGCCGAACAGCCCGCTGAGCGCGGTGAACACCGCCACCACCACCAGCGCCACCGGCAGGCGCGGGTAGCGCCGTGGCAACACGATGAGCATGGCCAGCGCAGCCAGGCCCAGGGTCAGGGTCAGCCAGCGGATTTCGCCCAGGCGATTGAGGAAGTCGAGCAGGCTCAGCACGAAGCCTTCACCGACGAAGCTGAAACCCACCACCTTGGACAACTGCCCGGCGATCAGGCTCAGGCCGATGCCGTTGAGGTAGCCGATCAGAATCGGCCGCGAAAAGAAGCTGGCGATGAAGCCGGCGCGGGCCAGCCCCGCGCCGATCAGCATGGCCCCCACCAGCAGGGTGACGACTACCGACAGCTCGGCGGTGCGCTGTGTGTCACCCATCGCCAGCGGCGCTACGGCCCCGGCGATCATCGCGCAGGTGGCGGCATCCGGGCCGACCATCAACTGCCGCGAACTGCCGATCAGGGCGTAGACGATCATCGGCAGCACGCAGGCGTACAGACCATATTGCGCCGGCAGGCCGACGATCTGCGCATAGGCGATGGCAATGGGAATCTGAATGGCTGCTACCGACAGACCCGCCTGCACATCGGCCGAGAACCATTCACGGCGGTAACGCAGCAGGTTGGCCAGGCCTGGAAGCCAGCGGGAAATGAACATGGGCAGTCCTTTGAAAATGGTTCATCCGAATGGCGCTGCTTTACCGCCGCAGCACCTGATATGCCGCCAAACCCGGCGACGACGCAAGCGCCGGCTGCTGCCTCAGGCCAGCCGTTGCAGGTAGCTGGGCACCTGCGGTTCAGGCAGCACAGAGAGCACCTTGAGCCGCTGGAGGGTGCGCTCGCGGGCCTTGCCGATGTGGTCGCGCAGGCATGAGCAGGCCGATTCCACGGTGCCGTACAGCAACGCCTCGAATACCAGGCGGTGTTCCATCAGCATCGCCTGGTCGTTGCTGCTGTGCAGCGCCTCATGAAGAATGCGGCCGACGTTCATGGGAATCTGACACTGGCGAATCACCGCTGCCATGCGCGTGTTGGCGATGCCGGCCAGGCAGGTGACGTGCAGATCGTGCTCGAGCTGCTCGATGTCGGCACGCGACACCTCGCGCCCGGCGTCCTGGGCGTCGACCACGCGCTGCAACATCGCCTGCAACTCAGTGCGTGACACCCGCTCGACTCCTTGGCGCAGGGCGTCGGGTTCGAGCAGCATGCGCAGCTCGTAATCCTGCTTGACCGCCTGCGCGGTCAGCGGCCCGGCCAGCCACTGCGAGTAGGGTTCCTTTTCCACCAGGCCCTTGTCGCGCAGGCGCATCAGCGCTTCCCTGACCACGTTGCTGCTGACGTTGAGCGCCTCGGCCGCACGCTGGCCGTCGATGCGGTAGTGACCGAACACCATGAAACGAATCACCGTTTCCGCCAATTGCTCGTAGATGCGCTCACCCAACGGGCGGTAATCGATCAGTTCTTCCTGTCGCTCCAGGCCCAGCAGTTGCCGGGTCAGCGGCACCCGCCGCGGGGTGGCCTCGGTGCCGTGGGGGTCGATGAGAAAGCCGCGGCCTTCGAAGCGGCGGATCAGCCCTTCTTCATGCAGCAGGTTCAACGCCTGGCGCACCGGCACCCGGCTGGTGCCGAACAGCTCCGCCAGCGGCCCCTCGACCAGCACCAGCCCGGTCACTGCCTGCCCGCCCAGAATCGCCTCGCGCAGGGTGGTGCGGATGACTTCGTAGCGTGAAGTTGGGCGCTCGTCCAAGGGCGGTGTCGCGGACATCGAGTCAGGTCTCATGGGGCGGAATGGGCAAGTTTCTCACAAGCACGGCGGGAATGTGCCTACACCCGGTAACACTTCCCTGATCGATCCTGAGGCAAGGCTGTTACCGAACGCCTCAAAATGGATCATTTACAAAAACATCCAATTTAAGCGCCAGCGTCGCTATGGATTGTCTCGGCGCACGGCTCGACCATGCGCCAGAGCGGTTTGGCCTGGTAGAAAACCTGCCGGCCACAACTTGGCACGTTCAGTGCTTTCTCAAATGTACGTATTAAATAAATGTACATTTTAGAGGTGGCGGATGAATGTCGATGGCGTGTCCCTGGCCCAGGCGTATGCCGAGGCAACGGCTGATCCGCTGAGTGTGGCGCAGCAGGCGTTGCAGGCCGCGCAGCAGCTACCGGCGGCGTTCGTCAGCTTGTGCCAGAAGCGCGCACTGCGTGAGGCAGAAGCCGCCCGCCAGCGCTGGCAGGCCGGTCAGCCGCTGTCGCCGCTCGATGGCGTGCCGGTGGTGTGGAAAGACCTCTACGACCTTGCCGGGCAAATCACCAGCGCCGGGGCCAAGGTGCGCATGCATGACGCCCCCGCAGCCTGCGACTGTGCCTTGGCGAGCGTGCTGAGCCGCGCCGGCATGGTCAGCTTGGGCAAGACCAACCTGAGCGAGCTGGCCTATTCGGGCCTGGGCCTCAACCCGCACTTCGGCACCCCGGCCAACGCCGTGGCGCAAGGCCCGGTGCGGGTGCCCGGCGGCTCTTCTTCGGGCTCGGCGGTGGCGGTGGCCAAGGGTGTGGCGCCCATAGCCATGTCGACCGACACGGCCGGTTCCATTCGCATCCCTGCCGCCTTCAATGGCCTGGTCGGCTACCGCAGCAGCAGCCAGCGCTATGACTTCAGCGGGGTCACGCCGCTGGCGGTGTCGCTCGATGCGCTGGGCCCGATCACCACCAGCGTGCGCGATGCCATGGCGGTCGATGCCCTGTTGCTGGGCAAGCCGTTCGCCGCCAGGCCGCTGCCGGTTGCCGGTTTGCGCCTGCGGGTCGACGACGCGCTGCTGGAGGATGCGCGCATTCAGCCGGAGGTCAAAGCCAATCTGCTGGCCGCCGCCGAGCGCCTGCAAGCGGCCGGTGCGAGCCTGGAATACGGCCGCGTCGAGGCGTTCCATCAGGCCCTGGCGCTGATCGAACAGGTCGGCTGGCTGGGCAGCGCTGAGGCCTTCGCCCGCTACGAGTCGCTGCTCGACAGCCCGGACGCCGAGCACCTCGACCCACGTGTACGCACCCGCCTGGAGGCCGCCCGGCATTTCCCGGCCAGCCGCCAGGTACGCCTGTACCAGGCCTCGCGTAGCCTGCGCCAGCACATCGCCGATGAGCTGGACGGCGCGATGCTGCTGACCCCGACGGTTGCCCATGTCGCGCCGTTGCTGGCGCCCCTGCAAGACGATGCAGCGCTGTTCGCCGCGAGCAATCTGGCCACCCTGCGCCTGACCATGCCCGGCAGCATGCTCGACATGCCCGGGGTGGCTCTGCCCAGTGGCACCGGCGAGGCCGGCATGCCCACCAGCGTGCTGGTCTCAGGCCCCAGTGGCAGCGACGCGCACCTGCTGCGCGTCGCGCTGACCCTCGAACCCTATGTACGCGGCGTAGCCCGCTAACCCTTCTGAATCTCAATGAGGTGTAGATCATGGCGAAAGAAATCTTTGTCTCCATCGGCGTCGACGTCGATGCGGTCGCTGGCTGGCTGGGGTCCTACGGCGGTGAAGACTCCCCGGACGACATCTCCCGCGGCCTGTTCGCCGGTGAAGTCGGCTCGCCGCGGCTGCTCAAGCTGTTCGAGAAGTACAACCTGCGCACCACTTGGTTCATCCCCGGCCACTCGGTGGAAACCTTCCCCGAACAGATGAAGGCGGTGGTCGCCGCCGGCCACGAAATCGGCGTGCATGGCTACAGCCATGAAAACCCCATCGCCATGACCCCCGAGCAGGAAGAGATCGTCCTCGACAAGTCGATCGAAATCATCACCCAGCTCGCCGGCAAGCGCCCCACCGGCTACGTGGCGCCGTGGTGGGAATTCAGCAACGTCACCAACGAACTGCTGCTGCGCAAGGGCATCAAGTACGACCACAGCCTGATGCACAACGACTTCCATCCCTACTACGTGCGGGTCAAGGACAGCTGGAGCAAGATCGACTACAGCCAGCACCCCGACACCTGGATGAAACCGCTGGTGCGTGGCGAGGAAACCGATCTGGTGGAGATTCCCGCCAACTGGTACCTCGATGACCTGCCGCCCATGATGTTCATCAAGAAGTCGCCCAACAGCCACGGCTTCGTCAACCCGCGGCACCTGGAAGAAATGTGGCGCGACCAGTTCGACTGGGTCTACCGCGAACATGACTACGCCGTGTTCCCCATCACCATCCACCCCGACGTCTCCGGCCGTCCGCAGGTGCTGCTGATGCTCGAGCGCTTCATCGAGCACATGCAGGGCCATGCGGGGGTGAAGTTCGTGACCATGGACGAAATCGCCGACGACTTCATTCGCCGCCAGCCGCGCAAAGGCTGACGCCGCCGACCTTCTGCCAACCCTGCCCACAACAACAAGAGACCCACCACGATGACCACGCAGGCCACCACCACGACGCCCGTCGGCGCCCCCGGGGCATGGAAACCGGTACACCTCGATTCCAAGGATGTTCGCTATGCCACCTGGATCGCCTTCTTCGCCTGGGTGTTCGCTGTCTATGACTTCATCCTGTTCGGCACCTTGCTGCCGGTGATGGGTGGGCATTTCACCTGGAGCGAGGCCGAGCAGGCCGAGATCGCCACCTGGGTCGCCGTGGGCGGCGCGGTGGTGGCCTTCATCGTCGGCCCATTGGTAGACAAGATCGGTCGCCGTGGCGGGATCATCTTCACCATTGGCGGCACCGCGTTGTGTTCGGCGCTTACTGCGGTATGCGCCGGCATGGGCAAGGGGCCGCTGATTGCCGTGCGCTCGGTGGCGGGTCTGGGGTATGCCGAGGAAGGGGTCAACGCCACCTACCTCACCGAGGTCTATGCGGCCTCGACCGATCCCAAGCTGATCAAGCGCCGCGGCTTCGTCTACAGCCTGGTGCAAAGCGGCTGGCCAGTCGGTGCTCTGATCGCCGCCGGGCTCACCGCCTTGCTGCTGCCGCACATCGGCTGGCAAGGCTGCTTCGTGTTCGCGGCGGTGCCGGCGCTGGTGGTGGCGATTCTGGCCCGCAAGCTCAAGGAAAGCCCGCAGTTCCAGGTGCACCAGCGTATTCGCCAACTGCGTAAGGCTGGTGATGAAGCGGCTGCGCGCAGCCTGGCCAGCGAATACCAGGTCGATTACGACGAGCATGCCAAGGCCGGCGTTGCCGCCGCCTTCCGCGGTGCCGCGCTGCGCCCGACCGTGGTGTTGAGCCTGGCGATTCTGCTCAACTGGTCGGCGATTCAGGTGTTCAGCGTGCTCGGCACCTCGGTGATCGTCAGCGTTCACCAGCTGTCGTTCCAGAATTCGCTGTGGATTCTGGTGCTGTCGAACCTGGTCGGCTTCATCGGCTACCTGTTCCATGGCTGGCTGGGCGACCGCCTGGGACGGCGCAATACCGTCGCGCTGGGCTGGATGTGTGGCGGCGTGGCGTTCTTTGCCATGCTGCAGGCGCCGAGCCAACTGACCACCGTGGTGGCGCTGTACAGCCTGGGCCTGTTCTTCCTCACCGGGCCTTATTCGGCGATGTTGTTCTTCATGGGCGAAAGCTTCCCCACCAGTATCCGTGCCACGGGCGGTGCCATCGTCCACGCCATGGGGCCGATTGGCGCCATCGTCGCCGGCCTGGGCATCACCAGCGTGCTCAACGCGGGCGGTCAGTGGCACAGCGCGGCGCTGTGGTTCGGCGCGTTGCCGTGCTTCCTCTCGGGCGTGGTGATGTTCGCCGCGCGCCATGTCGAGCCGCATTCGGTCAAGTAACTCAACAGATCAAGCGATAAGGAGTTCTCGCGATGTCTCAACCTGTAGCTCTCATCACCGGCGCCGCCAGCGGCATCGGCCAGGCCGTGGCCGTGGCCTACGCCAGGCAGGGCGTGCGTGTGGTCGGCGGATACCTGCCGGGCGCCGGCCACGACCCGCTCGACACCGAGCGCCTGGTGCAAGCCGCCGGTGGCGAGTGCCTGATGCTGCCGATGGACGTCACCGACAGCGCTTCGCTCGACGCCATCGCCAAGGCAGCGGTAGAGCGCTTCGGCCGCCTCGACTACGCGGTGGCCAACGCCGGCCTGCTGCGCAAGGCCGCGCTGCTGGAGATGACCGACGCGCAGTGGAACGAGATGCTCGACGTCGACCTCACCGGCGTCATGCGCACCTTCCGCAGCGCCAGCCGCTACCTGGGCGAGGGCGGTGCGCTGGTGGCCATTTCATCGATCGCCGGCGGCGTCTACGGCTGGCAGGAGCATTGCCACTACGCCGCGGCCAAGGCCGGGGTGCCGGGGCTGTGCCGCTCGCTGGCGGTGGAACTGGCGCCACGTGGTATTCGCTGCAATGCGGTGATTCCGGGCCTGATCGAAACCCCGCAATCGCTCGATGGCAAGAACTCGCTCGGCCCCGAAGGCCTGGCCAGGGCCGGCAAGAGCATCCCGCTCGGTCGGGTCGGGCGCGCCAGCGAAGTGGCCGAGCTGGTGTGCTACCTGAGCAGCCCGCAGGCGAGCTACATCACCGGGCAAAGCATTACCATCGACGGCGGTCTGACCGTTCGCTGGCCGGAATGAACCCCTCGCCGCACGCCTGGCGTGCGGCCATCAGGAGTGAACCATGCAACTACTGAACAACCGCCGCGCCGTGGTCACCGGGGCCGCCAGCGGCATCGGTGCGGCCATCGCCCATGCCTATGCCGAGGCCGGCGCGCGCCTGGTACTGTGTGACCGCGACGGCGAGCGCCTGGCCGCGGTGGCCACCGCCTGCCGGGCGTTGGGCGCCGAAGTGCTGGAATGCATGGCCGATGTCGGCAGCCGCGAAGGCGCACAAGCCGGCGTGGATGCCTGCGTGCAAGGGCTGGGCGGCATCGACATTCTGGTCAACAACGCCGGCATGCTGACCCAGGCCGACTGCGTCGACCTGACCCAACAGATGTGGGACGACATGCTGCGCGTCGACCTCACCAGCGTCTTCGTCGCCAGCCAGCGCGCCTTGCCGCATATGCTGGCACAGCGCTGGGGGCGGATCATCAACATCGCCTCGCAGCTGGGCATCAAGGGCGGCGCGCAACTGACCCACTACGCTGCAGCCAAGGCCGGTGTGATCGGCTTCAGCAAGTCGCTGGCCCATGAAGTGAGCAAAGACAACGTGCTGGTCAATTGCATCGCCCCGGGGCCGATCGAAACGCCGCTGGTCGATGGCATCAGCCAGGCCTGGAAGGCCGCCAAGGCCAAGGAGCTGCCGCTGGGTCGCTTCGGCAGGGCCGAGGAAGTGGCGCCGGTGGCGGTACTGCTGGCGTCCGAGCCGGGCGGCAATCTGTTCGTCGGCCAGACCCTCAACCCCAACTCCGGCGACGTCATGCCTTGAGGTGAACCATGTGTGGACTGTGCGGCCTGATCGGCGAAGACGCGCACTGGAGCGATCCCATCGACAGCAGCCTGCCGGGGCGGCGCGAACGCTTGCGCCGCATCGCCGCGATCAACCAGGTGCTGACGCCGTTTCGGCTCAAGGTCAGTGACGTGCAAGGAGCGAGCTATCTGCTGCAAGGCCCGACCGGCAAGCAGGGCATCGCCTCGGGCCTGGAGCAACTGTGGCAGGTGGCTGAGGACATCCTCAGCCGCCCGCTCGACCCCCTCGACCCGCGCATCCTCGAGCACCTGGAGGCGCGGGCATGAGCGTGCAGATCAACGTCCTCACCGGTTTTCTCGGCAGCGGCAAGACCACCTTGCTGCAACGGGTGCTGGTCAACGAAGACATGGGCGAAACAGCGCTGCTGATCAACGAATTCGGCGAGGTCGGCATCGACCACCTGCTGGTGCAGGAAATCGCCCCCAACACTGTGCTGCTGCCCAGCGGCTGCGTGTGCTGTTCGGTACGCGGCGACCTGAAGCAGGCGCTGATCGACCTGCACGACAAACGCAGCCGCGGCCTCATTCCAGCGTTTCGCCGGGTGTTGCTGGAAACCACCGGCCTGGCCGACCCGGCGCCGATCCTTGCCACCTTGCAGCGCGACCCGCAACTGCGCGGACGTTATCACCTGGGGCTGCTGGTGACTGTGGTCGATGCCAAGCATGCCGCGTTGCAAGAACGGCTGCACCCCGAATGGCTGGGCCAGGTCACGGCCGCCGACCGCCTGCTGGTGAGCAAGGTCGACCGCGTCGATGGGCAGGCGGTGAGCGAGCTGATGAAGCATCTGCACACCCTCAACCCGGCTGCGACCGTGGCGCTGACCAGTGCTGTGGTGGCGGGTGACCAACAGTTGCTCGGCGAGGGCCTGAGCAGCCGCCTGCCGGATGCCGAGGTGGCCAGATGGCAGCTGTTCGCCCCGACCCGTCAGCCGCGCCACGGCACGGCGCAGGTCTGCGCGCTGGAGTACGCCCAGCCGCTGGATTGGCTGGCGTTCGGGGTTTGGTTGTCGATGCTGCTAAGATGCCACGGCGAGCGCATCCTCCGGGTCAAAGGAATTCTCAACGTGATCGACGCCGAACAGCCCATCGTCATCCACGGTGTCCAGCACTGCCTGCATGCGCCGGTGCACCTCGAACACTGGCCGGGCGGCGAGCGCCGTTCGCGGCTGGTGATCATCGTCCGCGACCTCGACACCACGCTGCTGCGCCGCTCGTTCGACACCTTCCTGCAACGCCTGGGGCGGGCGGCATGAGTCAACCGCTGACCTTACGCGTGCTTGGCACCTCGGTGACGCTGCTCGAATCGATTCGCCTGCGCGCCGAGCAGGCGCTGGGCATTCGCATCGACTACCAGGTGCACGACGTGCAGACCGTGCAGCGCATCGCCCTGATGCACCCGGAACGCTACGACCTCTACGACCAGTGGTTCCACAGCATGGACTTCGTCTGGCCGGCGGGGGCGATCCAGCCCATCGACGTGCGCCAGATCGATGCCTGGGGTGAAATCAACGGCCTGGCCAAGCACGGCAGGTTGCACCCAGACGACCCGCTGGCCGGTGGCAGCCTGCCCTGCGACAGGCTGTTCGTACAGCACGATGGCAGCCTCGGGCAGCGCCCCAGCCACTTCATCAGCATGCTGCCGCTGACCCACAACGCCGACAGCTTTGCCTACCGTCCCGACCTGCTGCCGCCCGGATTTTCCTGCGAACAAGAGAGCTGGTCGTGGCTGGTCGACCCGGCCTGGTGCGGTCACGCGGCGCTGCAAAGCGACGCCGCGATCGGCGCGCTGGACGCTGCGCTGGCGGTACAGGCCAAGGGCCTGGCGCACTTCGAGGTGATCGGCAACCTGCGCCTGGATGAAATCGACCAGCTCTCCAGCGCCCTGATCAAACTGCAACGCCAAGGCCACTTCGCCGCCTTCTGGTCCGACGACCGAGACGCCGGCCAGCTCATGCTCGGGCCCAAGGTGCATATCGAAAGCGTTTGGTCGCCCGCGCTGATGCAACTGCACCGCGAAGGCATCCAGTACCGCCAGGCCGTGCCCAAGGAAGGCTACCGCGGCTGGTTCGGCGGCCTCTCGCTGTCGCGCGCCGTGCACGGGCCGGTCAAGGCGGCGGCCTATGCTTACTTGAACTGGTGGCTATCCGGCTGGCCCGGCGCGATGATGGCCCGCCAGGGCTTCTATATCTCCAACCCGCCGCGTGCCCGCGAACACCTGTCTGCCGCCGAATGGGACTACTGGTACGAAGGCAAACCCGCCACCGAACACCTGCCCGGCAGCGACGGCCAACCCCTGATCGAACCCGGCCAGATCCGCGAAGGCGGCTCCTACAGCCAGCGCGTCAGCCGCATCAGCGTGTGGAATGCGGTGATGGACGAGCATAACTATCTGGTGCGCAAGTGGGCGGATGTGTTGCGGGCTGGGCGGGGGTAGGGTGTTGCTGATGGGGCGGGTAGGGGATTTGAGCTGAGGCGCTCTGGAGGAGAAGCTGGAGCGGGTAGAGGGAATCGAACCCTCAACTAAAGCTTGGGAAGCTTTCGTTTTGCCACTAAACTATACCCGCTTCGCAGTGCGACTTTTTACCAGAAGCCCCCGCCGATTGAAAGCGCCACGCTGAAATAATCCCTCTACCTTGCCTTTTCGCGCCCCTGCCGGGTGCCGCTTTCGTGTGCCCGGTTCAAAGCGCCAGGGCATGGCTGGCTGGGGTGTGGTGGGGGTGGCTGCGCGGAGCTCGCGGGGTGGGTTGCAGGAAGTCGAGCATGACCTGGCCGGTTTGCTCGCAGGCGAGCTTGTGTTCCATGTCGAGGAAGTGCCCGGCGGCGTCGATCACCGCGAACTGGCAGTCGGCGATGTGTCGGGCGAATTGCCGGGCGTCGTTGGCGGTGGTGTATTCGTCGTGTTCGCCGTTGATGAACAGCAGCGGGATGTCAATGTGGCGCCCGCCCTTGAGGGCGCGGTCGAGATCGTGGTCGAGCACCTGGCTGATGTGAAAGTGCATCTGCGCGTATTCGTGGCGGTCGAGGCTGCTGACGTGGCGATAGTTGAAACGCTTGAACAGCGACGGCAGGTGCTTACCGATGGTCTCGTTGACCAGATGGCCGATGCGCGGCCGGTCGCAACGGGCCAGGTACTGGCTGCCGCGGCTCAGGTAGTCGTGCATCGGCGCGTTGATCAGCGGTGAGAACGAGCTGACGATGGCCTTGCCGATGCTGCGCGGGCGGTGGGCCAGGGCCAGCAATGCGCAGGCGCCACCCCAGGAGAACGACATCAGTTGGTCGGCGCCGAAGTGCTCGATCAGCTCCAGCAGAATGTGCGCTTCGGTCTCTTTGCTGAGCAGCCGCTCGTGGTGGTTGTGCGGCCGCGACTTGCCGGCGTACGGCTGGTCGTACAGCACCACGTTGCAGCGCGGGTGCAGGTTGCGCACGGTCTGGGCGAACGAGGCGGTGGTGGCCATCGAGCCGTTGACCAGGATGATGGTGTGCTCGGCCGCCTTGGCGCGATAGCACTCGGTGTAGACCCGGTACTGACCTTGAATATCAAGCACTGCGATTTCTGGCCGCATGTCGTCGACTCCTGGCGCAAAAAGGGCGTTCTCGACAGGCAGGGTGCGTGGGGTTTGTGACAGGCAGAGGGGCGCGGGTGAGAGCGCCGACGAGCGTGCTACACCGAGGCGATTTCTGCAGCGGTCAGCGGTCGGAACTGCCCTGGCGCCAGCTCGGCGTCCAGCACGATCGCGCCCATGCGCTCGCGGTGCAGGGCCGTGACCTTGTTGTCGAAGTGGCCGAACATGCGTTTGACCTGGTGGTAGCGGCCTTCGAACAAGGTCAGGCGCGCCTTGCGCGGGGCGAGGATGTCGAGCTGCGCGGGGAGGGTGGTGAGGTCTTCGAAGGCGAAGTAGAAACCCTCGCGGAAGCGTTCGACGTAGTGCGCTTCGATGACGTTTTCTGTCTCGACCCAGTAGGTCTTGGGTTGCTTGGTCCGCGGCTGGGTCAGGCGTCGCGACCACTGGCCATCGTTGGTCAGCAGCAGCAACCCTGTGGTGTTGAAGTCGAGCCGACCGGCAATGTGCAGGCCCTCGCGCAGCGGCTCGGGCAGCAGGTCTAGGACCGTGCGGTGCTCGCCATCGACGGTGGCGCTGACGCAGCCAGCGGGCTTGTGCAGCATCAGGTATCGCGCCGGCGGCCCGCTGTGCAGCAACTGGCCGTCGACCTCGACCTGGCTGAACACCCGCACTTCAGTGCGCGGATCGTCCGTCACCTGGCCATCGACCCGCACGCGTTTGTGCGCCAGCAACAGGCGCACCTGCTGGCGGTTATAGCAAGGCAGGTTGGCGAGAAATCGGTCGAGGCGCATGGTCGGGGCGTGCTGGCTGGGGTGAAGGCGCCGCAGTCTAGCGCTTTGTCGCCGCCTGCGCTGCTTGCAATTGCGCCTCGACCTGGGCGCACGCGGGGCACAGGCACTGGCTGTTGCGCAGCTCGGCCGGCAAGGCTTCGAGCACTGCTGGGTCGATGCTCACCGCATAGCACCAGCACGGCTGGGTGGCCCGTTGCGGATCGGCCAGGGCGCAGTCGTTGAGTGCGCCGCAGGCCGGGCAGTGTCTGGCGTCAGGCATGTTCGCGGCTCGTACGTTCGCTGCACACCCGGTTGCGCCCGCCCTGCTTGGCCCGGTACAGCGCGTGGTCGGCGCGGCTGATCAGGCTTTGCAATTGATCGCCCGCTTGCAGGCGGGTCAGGCCGATGCTGGTGGTCAGTTGCAGCGAGCGGTCTTCGAAGACGAAGCGCGCCTGCTCGGTGCGCAGGCGGATTTTCTCCGCGACCTGCAGCGCGCCGGCCTCGTCGACATCACGCAACAGCACGATGAATTCCTCGCCGCCCCAGCGGCACAGCACGTCGGCTTGACGCAGGCTGCCCTGCAGAACCAGGGCGAACTGGCTCAACACGGCATCACCCGCCAGGTGCCCATGGGTGTCGTTGAGGGCTTTGAAATGATCCAGGTCGATCAGCAGCGCCACCAGCGTCGACTGCTCGCGCTGGGCTTGTTGCAAGGCCTGTTCGGCGAGCAGGTCGAAGCTGCGCCGGTTGGGCAGGCCGGTGAGGCTGTCGAGGGTCGCCAGCGCTTCAGTGTTGTCCTGATGGCGCTTGATCATGGCGTTGAGCAGCGACAGCACCACGAGGGTGATCATCGCGCAGATGGTCAGGTTGATGTACAGCGACTCGCGAATGCGGTCCAGCGCGCCAGTCTCGCGCTTGTCGACCATCAGGTACCAGTTCAGTTCGGGCAGCAGACGCACGTTGAGGAAGTGACTATGGCCTTCGGCGTCTTCATAACTGTGGCTGCCCGGGGTCGGACTCGGCATGCGCTCAGAGAGGTTGCGCAATGCGGGGCTGGCACTCATCAGGTCACCGACCCGCAGCCCATGGGGGCCGCCTTCGGAGGCGGTGAGCAGAACCTTGCCCTCGGCGTCGGTGAAGAACACCGAGCGTTGATAGCGGCGCTGGTACTGGTCGATCAGGCGGATCACCGCATCCACGCTCAGGCCCACGCCAGCGGCGCCGATGAAGCGTTGCTGGTAGTCGAGCACGCGGTAGTTGATGAACACGGTCAGGGTGTCCTGGTTGGCCATGTCCAGGTCGACGTTGGTTTCGTACGGCGCGCTGCCGTCGCGCAGGCGGAAGTACCAGGCATCACGCCAGGCCTGGGGATCGACCTTCTTCAGCACGCCCTTGGCCTGGTAATAGGTGCGGCTGGCGTCGGAGACGAGAAATGCGGTGAAGGTGTTCTGCCCGGCCATGACTTCACCCAGATAACGAGTGATGCGCTCGGCATCCTGCTCGCCGGCCAGCAGCCAGTCGCGCAGGAAGGTGTCCTGGGCCATCATCGAAGAGATCTGCACCGGTCGCAGCAGGTCTTTCTGGATTTCCGAATAGACGGTGTCTGAGGTCAGCGGCAGCTCGGTGTTGATGATGCCGTCGCGGATCGCCCCGCGTGAGGCGAGGTAGCTCAGCAGCGAGGTCGCGAAAAAACCGCAGCTCAGCAGCATCAGCAGGGTGAGGATCAACGTACGCTGCGAGAACAGGGCGGAACGAGGCGGCATGATCTTCCCATGATGTGTGCCAAGGCGCCCATTCTAGAGAGAAGGGCGAAAAATCACCGCATGTTTTTCAGGGCTGTAACAGCTGTTTCAAATTATTGCGATAATGGCACTGAATCCTGTTCCAACAGTCTTACCCAGCGTCGACCTTCGTCCTGCCGGTCGACGCCCTTCAGCGTCGCTGAGTCGGGCATCCTAGCGGTCGGGAGGCCGCCATGTACCCTCGAATCATCTTCATCACCGTGCTGACGTTGTTCGCCACCGCGTGCGCGCCGTACCAGGGTGGCGGTTACTACCGCACCGAGGTCTACCAGGCCGAGCCTGAGGTTTATCCTGGGTATTACCGCAGCGACCGCTACTACGTAGTGCCCCAGCAGCGCTATTACTATTCGCCCGAGCCACGCTATCGGCCGGCGCCGCCGGGCTACTATCGAGCGGTGCCAGGGCCGCGCTACTACCGGCCCTATCCACCCCCACAGATGGTGCCCTGGCGCGGCGGTGGCCGCGGTGATCACGGCCACCGCCATCGGCATGACTACGGACGCGACCGCGAGCGACATGATTACCGCCACCCACCGGGCCCGCCAGGCCCAGGCGGCTGGCCGGGCCGTTAGCATGGCCGGCAAGGCCCGCGTCAATGGGCGAGGTCTGCCAGCGGGTGGCGGCCCTCCCAGGCCTTGCTGAAATGCGCCTCGACCACCGCCGCCGGCACCTGCGCCACATCCGGCCAGTGCCAGCGTGGCGCGTGGTCCTTGTCGATCAGCCGGGCGCGCACGCCTTCGGCGAATTCCGGATGGCGGCAGCAGTTCAGGCTCATGGTGTAGTCCATTTGCAGTGTCTCGCTGAGTGACAGGTGCCGCGCGCGCTGGGACTGTTCCCAGATCAGGTGTGCGGTCAGCGGACAGCCACGCTGCAACTGCTCGCCGGCTGCGGCCAGCAGCGGGTCAGGGTGATGGCGCAGCCCGGCCAGGGCGCGCCAGGCCGAGGGCGCGTCGCTGACATCCAGCAGTTCATCGATCAGCCCGCGCCGCGGCAGCCACTGGGCGACCGGCAACTGTGCGCTGGCGCAGCGATGTCCGGCGCGCAGCAGGCTGTTCAGTTGCAGTGCGGTTTGTTCTTGCCAGTTCACTTGCAGCAGTTCATCGAGCAGTTCTGCTTGCTTGTCATCCGCCCAGACCCGATCCGCCAGGCCCAGGTCAAGGGCATCGCGGGCGTTGATCGGCGCGCCCGTCAACGCCAGGAATACACCCAGCTTGCCCGGCAGTCGCCCCAGAAAGCGGCTGGCGCCGACATCCGGGTACAAACCGATGCTGATTTCCGGCATCGCCAACCGGCTACTGGGGGTGACGATGCGCACCCCGGCGCCTTGCAGCAAGCCCATGCCACCGCCCAGCACGTGGCCGTGGGCCCAGCACAGCAAGGGTTTGCGGTAGGTGTGCAGGTGGTAGTCGAGGCTGTACTCGGCGGCGAAGAACTGCGCCGCCTCGGCCGGTACGCAGCCCGGCTGGCGAAGACAGGCCGTGGCCAGGGTGCGCACATCGCCGCCGGCGCAGAAGGCTTTGCGGCCGTTGCCGCGCAGCAGCACACAGACCACATTCGGGTCATCGGCCCAGGCGCGCAATTGCTGGTCGAGGGTTTCGATCATGCCCAGGGTCAGGGCATTGAGGCTGTTCGGGGCGTCGAGGGTGGCGACGCCGATACCAGCACCATCGGCGCCGGCCAGGACTTGGCAGAGAACGGACATGGACTTCCTCCTCAGGTCGTTGCTCCAGTATGGCTGGCAGAACCGATCCTGCCCGGCGCCGGTCGGATGAATTGACATTGCGGCCACGCTTTCCTAGGGTCGCGCCCCTCTGATTCTGGATTTTCCTATGACCGACGACGACCGCATCAAGCTCGAACCCAGTTGGAAGGCCGCGCTGCGCGAGGAGTTCGACCAGCCCTACATGCACCAGCTGCGCGAGTTTCTGCGCCAGGAATACGCCGCCGGCAAGCAGATCTACCCGCCAGGGCCGCTGATCTTCAATGCGCTGAACTCCACGCCGCTGCCTGATGTGAAAGTGGTGATTCTCGGCCAGGACCCGTACCACGGCCCCGGCCAGGCCCATGGTTTGTGCTTCTCGGTGCAACCCGGCGTGCCGGCACCGCCGTCGCTGGTCAACATCTACAAAGAGCTGCAACGCGACCTCAACCTGCCGATCCCCAGCCATGGCTATCTGCAAAGCTGGGCCGAGCAGGGCGTGCTGCTGCTCAACACCACCATGACCGTCGAACGCGCCAACGCCGCCTCCCATGCCAAGAAAGGCTGGGAGCATTTCACCGACCGCATCATCCAGGTGGTCAGCGAGCAGTGTCCGCACGTAGTGTTCCTGCTCTGGGGCGCCCACGCCCAGAGCAAGCAGAAGCTGATCGACGGCACCAAGCACCTGGTGCTCAAGTCGGTGCACCCCTCGCCACTGTCGGCCTATCGCGGCTTCATCGGCTGCGGCCATTTCAGCCGTACCAACGGATTCCTTGAGCAGCGTGGAATCGCCCCGATCGACTGGAAGTTGCCGGCGGTTTAGCAGATGGATTCGCGGCCGAACCCGCGTGGCTACAGGCACATCCTCTTTGCTCTTTTACATAGATCGTTCAGGCACCACCGCCCGCGACTGTAGCCGGCCGGAGCGCAGGTGTTCGAAGGGGCGTGCGCGCAGCGCACCCGAGGCGTAGCCGAGGACGCGAGGTGTTAGGGTTGCGCAGCAACCCTTGCCCGCGGCGCCCCGTAGAGCACCGGAGCGCAGGGTACCCGGAACGGAGCGAAGCGCAGTGCAGGGCCGGCTAGTGGAGCACAGGGTTTTGCCTACTTTTTCCCCAAAAAGTAGGTCGCCGCCAGGCGAAACCGGGACGATAGGTCAAATTAACGGTTACCGCAGAATTCTCCTGAATCAATCCCCCGACCGCTGCCAAACCCGAAACAACGGCTCAGCCAGAAACAGCACGAACAGCAGCCGCATTACCTGCAGTGCGGTCACCAGCGGCACCGACAGTTGCAGGGTTTCGGCGGTCAGACTCATTTCGGCGATGCCGCCCGGCATCATGCCCAGGGTCAGCGAGCGTACGTCCAGCCCGGTAAGGCTGGCCATGCCCCAGGCCGCCGTGGCAGCGATGCCCATGCTCAACGCCGTGGCCACCAGGGTACGGCCGAGAAACGCCGGGGCGCGGCGGAAGAAGGCGCGGTTGAAGTGGCAGGCCAGGCCGCTGCCGATCAACCACTGGCCGATCTGGCTGGCGCCGTCGGGTAACGAAAGCTGCTGATCGCTGATCAGGCTCACCACCGCGGTGACCAGCAACGGCCCGAACAACCACGGGTTGGGCTGGCGCAGGCGTTGCCAGAGCAACGCGCTGAGCAGCGCCAATGGCGTAATGAGCGCTAGCCACGGCCAACTGACCGTGCCGCTGTGGTGCAGCGTCGGGCCATCGCCGAGCAGCAGCTTGAACAGCGCCGGCACACTCAGCACCACCGCCAGCACGCGCAGGCTCTGCGCCGCCGCCACCTGGCTGAGCACCGCGCCATTGCGTGCGCCGAGGTTGACCATCTCGCCAGAACCGCCCGGCATGCTGGCGAAGAACGCGGTTGGTCGGTCTTCGCCACTGCGGCGCAGCAACCACACACCGACGATGCTCGACACGGTAGTGAGCAGGGCGCCGAAGAAGATCAGCACAAAGTGGCTGGCGACCTGTTCGATCACCAGGGGTGTGAAGTGCAGGCCGATACCGACGCCGATGATCCACTGCCCGCACTTGCGCCCATTGGGGATTTCCGAGAGCTGCCAGGGGCTCAGGCAGCGCACTAGGATGATCGCCAGCAATGAGCCGACCATCCACGGCAAAGGCCAGCCGACCTTGCTGGCGAGAAACCCGCCTGCAAGGCCGACCAGCCCGGTTGCCCAGTACAGCGGCAGCCTGCGATCAGGCATCCGCCACGGCCCGGCGTTGCTGGGCACGGCGGCGCCAGATGCGCAGCAGTGGCAGGCAGATCATGCACGCGGTGACGATCCACACACCCAGGCTGATCGGGCTCGACCAGAGGATGCCCAGTTCACCGTTGGAGATCGACAGCGCGCGGCGCAGGTTCTGCTCCATCAGGCCGCCGAGGATGAACCCGAGCAGGATCGGCGACAGCGGGAAGTCCAGCTTGCGCAGGATGTAGCCCATGATGCCGATGCCGACCATCAGGAACAGGTCGAAGGTGGTGGCGTGTACGGCATAGACGCCGATCGCGGTAATGATGGCGATCACCGGCACCAGCGCCCAGTTCGGCACCGACAGAATACGGGTGAAGATGCGGATCATCGGGATGTTGAGGATCACCAGCATGATGTTGGCGATGAACAACGAGGCGATCAGGCCCCAGACAATGTCTGGTTGCTGCTCGAACAGCATCGGTCCTGGGGTGATGTTGTACAGGGTCAGCGCGCCGATCATCACCGCCGTGGTGCCCGAACCGGGTACGCCGAGGGTCAGCATCGGCACCAGGGCGCCGCAGCACGATGCACCGATGGCGGTCTCCGGGGCAGCCAGGCCGCGCGGGTCGCCTTTACCGAACTTGCCGCTGGCACCGGCCATGCGTTTTTCGGTCATGTAGGCCACCGCACTGGCCAGCGTTGCGCCGGCACCGGGCAGAACGCCCATGACGAAACCGAGCAGGCCGCAGCGGATGTTGACCACGAACACCGACGCGGCTTCTTTCATGTTGAAGAGCATGCGCCCGGTGGCCTTGACCGCTTGGTGACCGTGGTGGGTCTTCTCCAGCAACAGCAGAATCTCGCTGATCGAGAACAGGCCCAGCACCAGCACGACGAACTGAATACCGTCGGCCATGTGCACGCTGCCGCCGGTGAAGCGGTACACACCGCTGTTGGCATCGATACCGACCGCCGAGAGGAACAGGCCGATCAGCGCGGCGATGAAGGTTTTCAGCGGTTTGTCGCCGGCCATGCCGCCGAGCGCGACGATGGCGAACACCATCAGCACGAAGTATTCGGCAGGTCCGAAGGCAATCGCCCATTTGGCCAGCAGCGGGGCGAACAGCACCATGCCGCAGGTGGCGATGAAGGCGCCGATGAACGAGCTCCAGGCCGACAGCGACAGCGCCACGCCAGCCAGGCCTTGACGGGCCATGGGGTAGCCGTCGAGGGTGGTCATCACGGTCGAGGCTTCGCCCGGAATGTTCAGCAGGATCGAGCTGATACGCCCGCCGTATTCGCAGCCCAGGTACACCGCCGCCAGCAGAATCAAGGCTGATTCAGGCGGCAGGCCCAGGGCGAAGGCGATGGGAATCAGCAGCGCCACGCCGTTGATCGGGCCCAGGCCCGGCAGCAGGCCGACCACGGTGCCGATCAACGTGCCGCTCAGGGCGGTGACCAGGTTGTAGGGGGAGAGGGCGACGCCGAAGCCCTGGCCCAGGTAGCTCAAAGTATCCATGTCTCAGTTCTCCAGAACGCTGAGAAGGCCAAGCGGCAGCGGTACGTCCATCATGCGGTCGAACAGCCAGTAGAGAAAAATGCTCATGCCGGTCACGACGATGGCGCTGTACAACCAGCGACCGCCATACAGGCGTGCCATGGGCAGGCCGGCGAGGATGGCGCTGAGGATGAAGCCCAGCGACTCGAAGGTGGCGGCGAACAGCAGCAGCAGCCCGATGCACGCAGCGATTTTCATCAGGGTGGCGCGGTCCAGTTCCGGCTCATCGTCCTTGCGCACGATTGGCGTAGGACGAATCGCCAGGTACAGCAGGCCCAGGCCCATCAGCCCGAGCATCAGCAGCGGGTAGGCGCGGGGGCCGACCGGCTCATAGGAAAAAGCGGCCTGATAAGGCCAGGCCATGACTGCCAGGGCAGCACAGACCGCCAGCAGGATCAGGGCAAAGATGCGTTGCAGGACCATGATCGAATCCTCGGAAGAAAGCATGTAGAAGCAGCGCCAAGCGTCCGCTTCCACACGACGTGGAAGCGGTGATCGCCGGGATTACTGAGGCTGGTCCTGGATCAGGCCGAATTCCTTGGCCAGCACCTTGTATTGCGCGACCTGCTTCTTCACGTAGGTGTCCAGCTCCTCGCCAGTCATGGCGAAGGGGAACAGCTCGCGCTGGTCACGCAGCTTGGCGAAGTCTTCCGAGGCGAGCATCTTGTCGAACGAATCCTTCCACCAGGCGTAGTCTTCGTCGCTGACCTTTGGCCCCAGGTAGAAGCCGCGTACCACTGGCCAGACGATGTCGTAGCCTTGCTCCTTGGCGGTCGGAATGTTCTTCATTTCCGGGTCGTCCAGGCGTTCTTCGGAGAACACCGCGAGCAGGCGCATGTTGCCGCTCTGGATGTGCGGCATGGAGTCGGAGATGTCGGTCGAGCCAACCTGGATGTGACCACCGAGCAGGGCCGTGGCAATTTCGCCACCGCCTTCCAGGGCCACGTAGCGCAGGTCGCGCGGGTTGATGCCGGCGGCCTTGGCGATCAGCGCGGTCTGCATCCAGTCCTGGCTGCCGACGGTACCGCCCGAGCCGATCACCACCTTGCTTGGGTCTTTCTTCAATGCCGCGACCAGGTCGTCGAGGGTCTTGTACGGCGAGTCGGCCTTCACCGCGATGGCGCCGTAGCTGGTGCCCACCGCCGACAGCCACTTCACGGCATTTTCGTCGAAGCGACCGAACTTGCCTTGTGCCAGGTTCAGCAGCGAGCCGCTGGACCAAGCCACCAGGGTGCCGGCATCGGCTGGGCGCTGGGCCACGACCGCGTTGTAGGCCACGGCGCCAACACCGCCTGGCATGTAGGTCACGCGCATGGGCTTGCTGAGAATCTTCTCGTTGACCAGCGCGCTCTGTACCAGCTTGCACGTCAGGTCGAAACCACCGCCCGGCGAAGCCGGGGCGATGCATTCGGGACGCTTGGGTTCGGCGGCCAGGGCGTTGCCGGCCAGCAGCAGGCAGCCAGTGGCGAGGGCGAGGCGGCGCAGGGTGAAGGTCATGGTGTTGTCTCCGTCAGTTGTTGTTATGCGTTACCACAGGGCCAGGCTGTAGCTGACCAGCACACGGTTTTCGTCGGCGTCACGGGCGAAGTTGGAGCGAAAGCTGGCGTTGCGCAGGCGCACGGCGACGTTCTTCAACGGCCCGCTCTGCACCACGTATTTCAGTTCGATGTCGCGCTCCCATTCCTTGCCTTCACCGCCGCTGGCGCGGCTGACGTTGTCGCCGTTGACATAGCGGGTCAGGAAACTCAGTCCAGGCAGGCCGAACGCTGCGAAGTTGTAGTCGTAACGGGCCTGCCAGGAGCGCTCGTCGGCGTTGGCGAAGTCGTTGATCTGCAGGAAGTTGATCAGATAGGGATCGGCGCCATCGAGGTAGGGAAAGGCGCTGTCGCCGGAGATGCGCTGGTAGCCGGCGCTGAACTTGTGGCCGCTCAGGGCATAGCTGAGCATGACGTTGGTGGTGGTGTTGTCGATGTCGCCGGCCTTGGCCTGGCCCTGCTCATCGCTGAACGACAGGCGCAGGTCGGTACCGAAGGTGCCAGGGCCCCATTTGTGGCTGGAGAGCAGGCCAAAGTAATGCTGACGGTAGACATCGTCGAGCTGGGCGAAGTAGTAGCTGCCAGTGAGCGACTTGCTGAACGCGTAGTCGAGCCCGGCCATGTCGAAATGATCGCCGCTGAAGCTGCCGCCGAAGCGTCTGTTCTTGTTGTTCAGCGCGATATCTTCCCAGTTCGTGTCGTTGCGATCCTTGACTTTGCCCAGGCGCGCGCCGGTGAAGGTCAGGCGGTCGATCTCGCGGGAAGTGATCAGGCCGCCTTCGAACGTCTGCGGCAGGATGCGGCCATCGTTGGGACGCAGCACCGGAGTCACCGGGATGAGTGTGCCAACCTTGAGTTCGGTGGCTGAAATGCGCACTTTGCCCGTCAGGCCGAGCTTGGAATATTCGTTGGCGGCGCGCCCGTCATCATGGGTCGGCAGCAAACCACTGCCGGTGCGGTCAGGGCTCGAATCGAGCTTGAGGCCGAGCATGCCCAGTGCGTCGAGGCCCAAACCAACGGTGCCTTCGGTGTAACCGGACTGCAGATTGAGCATGAAACCCTGGGCCCACTCGTCGCGCTTGGACTGCTGCGCGCTGGTGCCATCGCGGAAATCGCGATTGAAATACATGTTACGGGTTTCGAAGGTGGCCTTGCTGTCTTCGAAGAAAGCGGCCTGGCTCAGCGGGGCGACGCCCACAAGGGCGAATGCGCCTGCAATGGCGCTGGGACGTGCGGACAACGAGCGGAATGGCACGAGGGCCTTTGGCTGTGGCGGCAACATGGGGTGACTCCATTTTTTGTTCTTATTGGGCTGCACCTTGTTGGTGCTACTCCGGGTAGATCGGGCTACCGTGGTGCGATCCTAGGCAACCAACCTTTCGCCAACCTTTCAGTGTCAAAGGTTTGTAACAAGGGGCTTCACAGCGCCGCCGCCGCGGTTACACTCCGCGCCAACCGTACGATCGAGGGGAACTGCGATGCGTGTGCTGCTGGTCGAAGATCACCTGCAACTGGCCGAGAGCATGGCGCAGGCTTTCAAGAGTCAGGGCCTGACCGTTGACGTGTTGCATGATGGCGTCGCCGCCGACCTGGCGCTGGCCAGCGAGGAGTACGCGGCGGTGGTGCTGGACGTCGGTCTGCCGCGCATGGATGGCTTCGAGGTGCTGGCGCGTCTGCGCGGCCGCGGCAAGACCGTGCCGGTGCTGATGCTGACTGCGCGCAGTGACGTCAAGGACCGTGTCCATGGCCTGAACCTCGGGGCCGACGACTACCTGGCCAAACCTTTCGAAGTCACCGAGCTGGAAGCGCGGGTCAAGGCCTTGCTGCGCCGCAGCGTGCTCGGTGGCGAGCGCCAGCAGCGCTGCGGGCCGCTGGTGTATCACCTCGACACCCGGCGCTTCACCCTGGGCGACGAGCACCTGAGCCTGACGTCCCGCGAGCAGAGCGTGCTCGAAGCCCTGGTCGCCCGGCCCGGACGGGTGATGAGCAAGGAGCAGTTGGCGGCCCAGGTGTTCGGTCTGGATGAAGAAGCCAGCCCCGATGCCATCGAAATCTACATCCACCGCCTGCGCAAGAAACTCGATGGTCAGCCGGTGGCGATCGTGACCTTCCGCGGCCTGGGTTATCTGCTCGAGCACCGTGATGGCGGATAACGGCAGCTTGCGCGGGCGCCTGCTCGGTAACCTTGCGCTCTTGCTGGTGGTGCTGATGCTCGCCAGCGGCCTGAGCGCCTACTGGAACGGTCGGGAGGCGGCCGACACCGCCTACGACCGCACCTTGCTGGCCTCGGCGCGGACCATCGCCGCCGGTTTGTCCCAGCGCGACGGCACCCTCAGCGCCGATGTGCCCTACGTGGCGCTGGACACCTTCGCCTACGACAGCGCGGGACGTATCTACTACCAGGTGCTGGACATCAACCAACGGCTGATCTCGGGCTACGAGAACCTGCCGCCCCCGCCACCGGGCACGCCGCGCACCGACGACTACCCGGCCCTGGCGCGTTTCTACAACGCCACCTATCAGGGCCAGGACGTGCGGGTGGTGAGTCTGCTGCGGGCCGTCAGTGAGCCGAACATCAACGGCATGGCCGAGATTCGTGTGGCGGAAACCGAGGAAGCGCGCGAGAGCATGGCCCGCTCCCTGGCCGGCGACACCCTGCTGCGCCTTGGCATGTTGGCGTTCGGCGCGCTGGTGATGGTGTGGTTCGCGGTCAGCGCCGCGCTGCGCCCGCTGGAGCGCTTGCGCAGTGCCGTGGAAGAGCGCCAGACCGACGACCTGCGACCCTTGCCGCTGGTGCAGGTACAGCGTGAGCTCGAGCCGCTGGTGCGCGGCCTGAATCACTTCACCGAGCGTCTGCGCGGGCAGTTCGAGCGCCAGGCGCAGTTCATCGCCGAGGCTGCCCATGAACTGCGTACACCGCTGGCGGTACTCAAGGCCCGGGTCGAACTGGGTCTGCGCTCGGACCAGCCGCAGCAGTGGCGTCAGACCTTGACCGAAGCTGCCCAGGGCACTGATCGGCTGACTCACCTGGCCAACCAGTTGCTGTCGCTGGCACGGGTCGAGAATGGCGCGCGGGCGATCGCCGAAGGCGGCGCCCAGCGTCTGGACCTGACTCAACTGGCCCGCGAGCTGGGCATGGCCATGGCGCCGCTCGCCCATGCCCGCGGGGTGGCCCTGGCGCTCGAAGCCCAGGCCTCGGTGTGGCTCAAGGGCGAGCCGACCCTGCTCAATGAACTGCTCAGCAACCTGATGGACAACGCCCTGGCGCACACCCCGGTGGGCGGCAATGTGATTCTTCGCGTGCTGGCGCCCGCAGTGCTTGAGGTGGAGGACGACGGGCCTGGGATTCCTGCGGACGAACGGGAGATGGTCTTCGAGCGCTTCTACCGGCGCAGCGCCCAGGGTACCGGGCTGGGCCTGGCCATCGTCGGCGAAATCTGCCGTGCGCACCTGGCGCAGATCAGCCTGCACCAAGGCCACAGTGGCGGTTTGCGCGTTCGCGTGAGCTTCATCGCCGACACGCCGCTGGACGAGGCCTGAGGTCAGCGCAGCAGGTCACGGGCTTCGAGCAACTGCACCGCGTCCAGCTCGCTGCCCAGCGGCAGCTTCAGGTGGCGCCAGGCGGGCAGTGCCTGCAGGCTCTGGGTGTCGTCACGGCGCTGCAGGCCGCGGGCGATCTGGACGACATCGACGTAGTCGGCGCGGGCGGTTGTGCGTTGCACGTCGTCGATCTGGCTGGGCAAGGTGGCCAACTGTTCGGGGAAGTCCCAGGCGCTGAGCAGTTTGTCCCCGAGCGCTGGCTGAATCTGCTCGATCACGTACTGCAGGCATACCGGGTCGGACAGCAACTCGTCGTGTTCCTGGGCGTAGATCAGCACCGGCAGGGCGCCGATCTGATGTACCAGACCGCCCAGTGCCGCCTGGTCGGGCTTGAGGTCGGTGAAGCGGCGGCACAGGGCGTAGCTGATGCCGGCCACTTCCAGGCTGGTCTGCCACACTTCGCGCAGGGTTTGCTCTACCGCGGACGAACGGGCATGGAAGATCTGCTCGATCACCAGGCCGATGGCCAGGTTACAGCTGTAGTTGATGCCCAGTCGGGTGATTGCCGTGTGCAACTCGGTGACCTCGACCGAGGCGCGCAGCAACGGGCTGTTGACGACTTTGATCAGGCGTGCGGCCAAGGCCGCGTCCTGACCGATCACCCGGCTCAGGGCGGCCACGCTGATCTCGCTGTCTTCAGCGGCCTCACGGATGCTCAGGGCCACTTCGGGCAAGGTCGGCAACACGAGGTCGTCATTATCGATGGCAGCAAGCAACTGCGCTTGCACCGTCCTGGCCAGCTTGTTCATCAGGAATCTCTACCGCGGTGAGGGAGCAGCCCCACGCGGGTGGCGGGGCTGGTTGATCAGCGTTGGATTTCCTGATCGCGGTCCAGTTCATAGGGAAGCGTCAACACGTCCAGACGCGGCCCGTCGGGTGCGCCCAGGTGCAGGTTGTCGTCGGCCACCGAGTCGGCGCTGAGCACTGCCAGCAGCTCGGCGCCGGCATCAGTGCCGGCAGCCAGCACCACCTCGCCGACCGACGAAGCATGGGTCGGGGAGAAGATCTCGGTGCCCGGCGCAGGGGCTTCGCCGGATTCCAGCGTCAGACGGTACTGGCGCCGCTTGAGCTTGCCCAGGTACTGCATGCGCGCAACGATTTCCTGACCGGTGTAGCAGCCTTTCTTGAAGCTCACGCCACCGATGGCCTGCAGGTTGATCATCTGTGGAATGAACAGCTCGCGGGTGGCGCCGAAGACCTGGCCGATACCGGCGCGAACCTGGCCCAGCAGCCAGTCATTGAGAGTGCCCTGGGTCAGGCATGCGGCGAGGTGGTCGTGCACCTGACTGGCCTGTTCGGTGACCACCCACAGCTCGGCGCGGCCGGGGCTGATGCGGGTGGCGATCAGGCCGGGCTGACGCACCGTGGCGCCCGCTTCATCCGGCAGTTCCAGGCCCAGTGCCTGCAAGGCCGGCTGCGCATCGTGCAGACCGAAACGTGACCACAGGGCGCTGTCGTCGGTCAGCACGGCCTTGGAAAACACCGCGTATTTTTTCAGGTCGGCCAGCTGCGCTTCGAGCAACTCGCTGGCCATTGCCAAGAGATAGCCGTTGCCTTCCGGCAGGATGCGAAAGCTCGACTGCATCCGGCCCTTGACCATGCAGCGGGCGCCGAGGCTGGCGTGTGCATCGTCGAGGTAGTTGAGGTTGCAGGTCAGTTGGCCCTGCAGGAATTTGCCGGCGTCCGAGCCGCGGACGGCGAGCACGCCCTCGTGGCTGAGGGGGCAGTAGAAAGCGGTATCGGCCATGGGTCATCGCGGTAGCTGGAAAGTCTGGCGGCCATCATAGAACGCCGCTGCGCAAATAGGTAGGCGCATGGCCTGGGTGGTAACAGTGTGCGACCAATGCCGAGTGTCGCGCTGTCGCGCAGGCTGTATACTGCCCGGCCATTCGAGGAGGGCCCCATGGTCGAACAAACTGAACTCAATCGCCTGTTCTGGCACAGCCGCCGCGGCATGCTCGAGCTCGACGTGCTGCTGGTGCCGTTCACTCAGGAGGTCTACGCGACCCTGGGCGAGAGCGACCGCGCGCTGTACCGGCGCCTGCTCGAGTGCGAAGACCAGGACATGTTCGGCTGGTTCATGGAGCGCAACGAGTCGCAGGATCCGGAGCTGCAACGCATGGTCCGCATCATCCTGGACCGTGTCCAGCCCAAGTGACACCTTCGAATGCCGTTGGCACGGCTCGCGCCGCCTGCTGACGGCCTACCTGGCATGCCAGGCGCTGGCCGTGTGCGCCTTGGGGCTAAGCGCGGCGCCGGCTTGGCTGCTGGCGCTCGCCGCCGTGCTCGGTGTAGCGCACGCCTGTTGGGTCATCCCGCGTCATATCCTGCTCACTCACCCCGCCGCCATCACCGCATTGCGCCGCAGCCCACGCGGCTGGCAGCTGTTCAGCCAGCGCCACGGCTGGCAGCCAGTGCGCCTGTGCCGAGACAGCCTGGCAGTGCCCGGTCTGGTGGTGCTGCGCTATGTGCGCCAGGGGCGCAGGTTGAGTGAAAGCCAGTGCGTACTCGCCGATGCGCTGTGCCGTGAACAGCATCGCCGCCTGCGCCTGCGGCTGACCTTCAGCCGGCGACGCTGGCAAGCGCCCTGAGCGATCAGTGCCGGCCCACGGCCGGGTCGAGCACCGTATCGCGGGCCTCGGCGAGTGGCTGCGGATAATCGAGTGTGTAATGCAAGCCACGTGATTCCTTGCGCTGCATCGCCGAGCGGATCATCAGTTCGGCCACCAGGGCCAGGTTGCGCAGTTCGATCAGGTCGCGGCTGACCTTGTAGTTGCTGTAGAACTCGTCGATCTCGTCGAGCAGCATGCGCACACGGTGCGCAGCCCGTTGCAGGCGCTTGCTGGTGCGCACGATGCCTACGTAATCCCACATGAAGCGCCGCAGTTCGTCCCAGTTGTGGGCGATGATCACGTCTTCGTCGGAATCGGTGACCTGGCTGGCGTCCCAGCAGGGCAGGGTGCTCGGCATGCCGATCCGCTCCAGCTGGGCGATGATGTCGGCAGCGGCGGCGCGGCCATAAACGAAGCACTCGAGCAACGAGTTGCTGGCCATGCGGTTGGCCCCATGCAGGCCGGTGAAGCTGGTTTCGCCGATGGCGTACAGGCCGGGCACATCGGTGTGGCCCTGTTCGTCGACCATGACCCCGCCACAGGTGTAATGCGCCGCTGGCACCACCGGAATCGGCTGGCAGGTGATATCGATACCGAAGGCCAGGCAGCGCTCGTAGACCGTGGGAAAGTGCGCCTTGATGAACTCGGCCGGCTTGTGGGTGATGTCCAGATACACGCAATCGATGCCCAGACGCTTCATCTCGTGGTCGATGGCGCGGGCGACGATGTCGCGCGGGGCCAGTTCTTCACGGGCATCGAAGCGCGGCATGAAGCGTTCGCCATTGGGCAGGCGCAGCAGGGCACCTTCACCGCGCAGGGCTTCGGTGATGAGGAAGCTCTTGGCCTGCGGATGGTACAGGCAGGTGGGGTGAAACTGGTTGAACTCTAGGTTGGCGACCCGGCAGCCGGCGCGCCAAGCCATGGCGATACCGTCCCCGCAGGCACCGTCGGGATTACTGGTGTACAGGTAGACCTTGGCCGCGCCGCCGGTGGCGAGCACGGTGAAGCGGGCGCCGAAGGTGTCGACTTCTCCACTGTTGCGGTCCAGCACGTAGGCACCAAGGCAGCGCTGGCCGTTTAGGCCCAGGCGTCGTTCGGTAATCAGGTCGACTGCTACGCGTTGTTCGAGCAGTTCGATGTTGGGGCGTCGCCGTGCCTGCTCAAGCAACGCGGTGAAAATCGCCGCGCCGGTGGCATCGGCGGCATGGATGATGCGTCGATGGCTGTGACCGCCCTCACGGGTGAGGTGGAACTCGAAGCCGCTGTCATCACCGCCTGCCTGTTCGTCACGGGTGAATGGCACGCCTTGCTCGATCAGCCACTCGATGGCCTCGCGACTGTGCTCGACGGTGAAGCGCACGGCATCTTCGTGGCACAGGCCGCCACCGGCATTGAGCGTGTCCTCGACGTGGGACTGTACGGTGTCGGTGTCGTCCAGCACGGCGGCCACGCCGCCCTGGGCCCAGAACGTCGAGCCATTGGCCAGCTCGCCCTTGCTCAGCACCGCAACGCGCAGGTGCGTAGGGAGGTTGAGCGCCAGGCTCAAGCCCGCTGCGCCACTGCCGATCACCAGGACATCATGTTGGAATTGTTGGCTCATGTCGGGACACTAGTAATCTGGGGGAGGGGAACGGCACAATAGTCATGCGTAGGTGGCATTGTGAAACTATCGTGAATCGTCGCCGGGCTGCCTTTATAGCAGTCCCAGGTAGCTGATTTCCAACGGCGCTTGCGCCGGCGGAAGAATCTGCGTGGGAACTTTCCTACCTCTTGGGAAATCCCATGAAGGCTGCCCGCACGTCACAATTGCCGCGGCGACGCAGGGCAGCTGCTCTTATCGGGCGAAATCCTGCGTATTCGAGATCCTAATGTCGATGCAGTCAGCGGTGCCGGACTGCGTCGCTCGTGCGCGCCGACCAAGGGCCGCAGGAAACTTGCTTGGAGGGGAGAACTTTTGCCTAAAGCCCGAGTCTATGTTTGCAAGCCTGAACGGTGGCTTTTGCAACGCTCCTTCGAGTTCACTGAGGAGTGTTCATGCTAACCCAGGAAGAGGATCAGCAGCTTGTCGAGCGCGTGCAGCGCGGTGACAGGCGAGCGTTCGATCTGTTGGTGCTGAAGTATCAGCACAAGATTCTCGGGTTGATCGTGCGTTTCGTCCACGACACCCATGAAGCCCAGGATGTGGCGCAAGAGGCTTTCATCAAGGCCTACCGCGCCTTGGGAAACTTTCGTGGCGACAGTGCGTTCTACACGTGGCTGTACCGCATCGCCATCAACACGGCGAAGAACTATCTGGTGTCGCGAGGAAGGCGGCCTCCAGACAGCGATGTGAGTTCCGAGGATGCGGAATTCTATGACGGCGATCATGGCCTCAAGGATCTCGAGTCCCCAGAGCGCTCGTTGTTGCGGGATGAAATCGAAGGCACCGTCCATCGGACCATCCAGCAACTGCCAGAAGATTTGCGCACGGCCCTGACCTTACGCGAATTCGACGGTCTGAGTTACGAAGACATTGCCAGTGTCATGCAATGTCCGGTGGGTACCGTGCGCTCCCGAATCTTTCGCGCCCGGGAGGCCATTGATAAAGCCCTGCAACCGCTGTTGCAGGAATCCTGAGACAGCGGCGCTAGCCAAGAGAGGAACCGCCATGAGTCGTGAAGCTTTGCAGGAATCGCTGTCCGCTGTACTGGACAACGAAGCGGATGAACTGGAACTGCGTCGGGTGCTCAACGCCCTGGACGATCAGGACACCCGCGCGACCTGGTCGCGTTACCAGGTCGCTCGTGCGGCTATGCACAAAGAGTTGCTGATGCCCCAGCTGGACATCGCCTCGGCGGTATCCGCAGCATTGGCTGACGAGGCCGCTCCGGCCAAGGTCAAGCAGGGCCCATGGCGCAGCATCGGTCGCCTGGCGGTCGCAGCGTCGGTCACCGTTGCCGTTCTGGCGGGTGTTCGCCTGTACAACCAGGACGACATCACCGGTCCCGAACTTGCCGCGCAACAGCCTGCCCAGCAGACCCTGAGCGCTCCTCAGGCCCAAGGCCCTGCGGTGCTGGCGGGTTACAGCGAAAGCAGCGAACAGCCAACCGGCCCCATGGCCAACGGCGTCCTGCAGAACCAGGCGGGTTGGGATCAGCGTTTGCCCAACTACCTGCGTCAGCACGCCCAGGATTCCGCTGTGAAGGGTTCTGAGACTGCTCTACCCTATGCTCGTGCCGCCAGCATGGAAGACACCAAGTAAGCAGGAACATGCGTGCACCAGCCCTCCTGTCGCTGTTGATCGGCAGTTGCGCCGCAGTGCCAGCACTGGCCGCCAATTCTTCGCCACAAGCGAATGACTGGTTGCACAGGCTGGCACAGGCCGAGCGCCAACAGAGTTATCAAGGTTCGTTCATCTACGAACGCAACGGCAGTTTTTCTTCTCACCAAATCTGGCATCAAGCCGTCGACGGCAACGTCCGTGAGCGTCTCTCCCAGCTCGATGGTGAAGGCCAGGAAATCCTCCGCGTAAACGGTCAGGTCAAGTGCGCCACTGGCGATTTGCTTGACGGTGCAGCCGCACGTGCCGACACCGCGCACCGTATTCTCGATCCGCTGAAACTGATGAGCTGGTACGACCTGAAGGTCGCCGGCCAGTCGCGTGTGGCTGGTCGTGAAGCAGTGATCATCAGCCTCATCCCGCGCGACCAACATCGCTATGGCTTCGACCTTGACCTGGACAAGCGCACGGGATTGCCCTTGCGCTCGCTCATGGTCAATGAAAAAGGCCAGTTGCTGGAGCGTTATCAGGTGATCGCGCTCGACACCGATCGACCGCCCAGCGACAGCGAGCTGCGTCCTCGCCCAGCCTGCAAACCGCTCGAACCGGCCGTTGCCACGAGCACTACCGGTTTTGTTGGTTGGCGCTCCGACTGGCTACCGCCTGGCTTCGAGCTGATCGGCAGCAGTGGGCACGTTCGGGGTGATCAGGACAGCCAGGGCAGCAGCCTGTTGTACGACGATGGCCTGTCGCGCTTCTCTGTGTTTCTCGAGCCGATCAAGGATGCCAACGAGTCGGATATTCGTACACAGTTAGGCCCCACTGCTGCGGTATCCCGACACCTGGTTACCGCTAAGGGTGCGATCAGGGTCACTGTGGTCGGGGAGATTCCCTTGGGTACCGCTGAACGTGTGGCATTATCGGTAAGAGCCCAGGATGCCCAGGCCAGCCATTGAAAACGCCGGGTGAAGCGTGCCTTGCAGCCATGCGCTGAAACGAAATTAAAGCAATGTCATTTGCAATCCATGGGCAAATTTCTTATAGGTCTGTCTTTCCATGCAGCTGGCCTGCCCATGGCCTAGCGGAACCTAACTGCCAACTGCGCTCGTTGTGACGGGAGTCGTATGTCGATACCACGCTTGAAACCCTATCTGTCGATGTTTGCCGCCGTGCTGATGCTCGGGCAGGCGCTCGTGGCCCAGGCCGAGGAAGCGCTGCCGGACTTCACCACGCTGGTCGAGCAGGCGTCGCCTGCCGTCGTCAACATCAGCACCAAGCAGAAGCTGCCCGACCGGCGTATCGCCCAGGGGCAGATGCCTGATCTGGAAGGTCTGCCGCCGATGTTCCGCGAGTTCTTCGAACGCAGCCTGCCGCAGCAGCCGCGTTCGCCGCGCGGCGACCGTCAGCGCGAAGCGCAGTCGCTCGGGTCGGGCTTCATCATCTCCGCCGATGGTTACGTGCTGACCAACAACCATGTGGTCGCTGATGCCGACGAAATCATCGTGCGCTTGTCCGATCGCAGTGAGTTGCAGGCCAAGCTGGTGGGCACCGATCCGCGCACCGATGTCGCGCTGCTCAAGGTCGAGGGCAAGAACCTGCCCATCGTCAAGCTGGGCGATTCGCAGAAACTCAAGGTCGGGGAGTGGGTGCTGGCCATTGGCTCGCCGTTCGGCTTCGATCATTCGGTGACCAAAGGTATCGTCAGTGCCAAGGGCCGTACCTTGCCCAACGATAGCTACGTACCGTTCATCCAGACCGACGTGGCGATCAACCCCGGCAACTCCGGTGGGCCGCTGTTCAACATGAATGGCGAGGTCGTAGGTATCAACTCGCAGATTTTCACCCGCTCCGGCGGCTTCATGGGCCTGTCGTTCGCCATCCCGATCGACGTTGCCCTGGACGTTTCCAACCAGTTGAAGAAAGACGGCAAGGTCAGCCGCGGCTGGCTGGGCGTGGTGATTCAGGAGGTCAACAAGGACCTCGCCGAATCCTTCGGCCTCGACAAGCCAGCTGGTGCCCTGGTGGCGCAGGTGCTCGACGACGGTCCGGCAGCCAAGGGTGGGCTGCAGGTCGGCGACGTGATCCTCAGCATGAACGGCCAGCCCATCGTCATGTCCGCCGACCTGCCGCACCTGGTCGGCAGCCTCAAGGATGGCGACAAGGCCAAGCTTGAAATCATCCGCAACGGCAAGCGGCAGAACCTCGACATCGCCGTCGGTGCGCTGCCAGACGATGACGCTGATCTGAGTCCGGGCGCCAAGAAAGAAGGCGTCGAGCGCAGCAGCAACCGTCTTGGCGTGTCGGTCGCCGAGCTGACCGCCGAGCAGAAGAAGTCGCTCGAGCTCAAGGGCGGGGTGATGATCAAGGAAGTGCAGGACGGTCCAGCGGCGTTGATCGGTTTGCGTCCGGGTGATGTCATCAGCCACCTGAACAACCAGGCCATTCTCTCGACCAAGCAGTTCACCGAGATTGCCAAGGAACTGCCGAAGAATCGCTCGGTATCGATGCGGGTGCTGCGCCAGGGGCGCGCCAGCTTCATCACCTTCAAGCTGGCCGACTGATCGGCCATGAATCGACAAGGGCAGCTACGGCTGCCCTTGTCGTATGTGCCGGGCAGCCAGCCACGGGTCCATGGTCTGTATCGCGTCGTTCGCGTAGCAGGACGTTACCGGTTAACTGATCGGGAATCTCCCATAACCCTGCGGGTTGGGGTACAATTCCCGGCTATTTTTGGCGGGCGTCCGGCTCGCAGCCTTTTCGAGTGTTGACCCGTGAGTGATTTGAGTCATATCCGCAATTTCTCCATCATCGCCCACATCGACCATGGCAAGTCGACGCTGGCCGACCGTTTCATTCAGCTGTGCGGCGGCCTCACGGCACGCGAGATGGAGGCCCAGGTACTGGACTCCATGGACCTCGAGCGCGAGCGCGGCATCACCATCAAGGCCCACAGCGTCACGCTTCATTACAAGGCGCAAGACGGCAAGACCTACCAGCTGAACTTCATCGACACCCCGGGCCACGTCGACTTCACCTATGAAGTCAGCCGCTCGCTGGCTGCCTGCGAAGGTGCCTTGCTGGTGGTCGATGCCGGTCAGGGCGTCGAGGCGCAGTCGGTCGCCAACTGCTACACCGCCATCGAGCAGGGCCTGGAGGTCATGCCGGTGCTCAACAAGATGGACCTGCCGCAGGCCGACCCGGACCGCGTCAAGGACGAAATCGAGAAGATCATCGGCATCGACGCCACCGACGCCGTGGCCTGTTCGGCCAAGAGCGGCATGGGCGTCGACGAAGTGCTCGAACGCCTGGTGCAGACCATCCCGGCCCCCACCGGTGAAATCGATGCCCCGCTGCAGGCGCTGATCATCGACTCCTGGTTCGACAACTACCTGGGCGTGGTCTCGCTGGTGCGCGTGCGCCAGGGTCGGGTGAAGAAGGGCGACAAGATTCTGGTCAAATCCACCGGCAAGGTGCACCTGGTCGACAGCGTGGGTGTGTTCAACCCCAAGCACACCCAGACCGCCGATCTGAAGGCCGGCGAAGTCGGCTTCATCATCGGCAGCATCAAGGACATTCACGGCGCGCCGGTCGGCGATACCCTGACCCTGGCGGCCACGCCGGATGTCGAAGTGCTGCCCGGTTTCAAGAAGATCCAGCCGCAGGTGTATGCCGGCCTGTTCCCGGTCAGCTCCGATGACTTCGAGGATTTCCGCGATGCCCTGCAAAAGCTGACGCTCAACGACTCGTCCCTGCAATACATGCCGGAAAGCTCCGATGCGCTGGGCTTTGGCTTCCGCTGCGGTTTCCTTGGCATGCTGCACATGGAAATCATCCAGGAGCGCCTCGAGCGCGAATACGACCTGGACCTGATCACCACGGCCCCGAGCGTGATCTACGAGCTGGAACTGAAGACGGGTGAAACCATTGTGGTGGACAACCCGTCCAAGCTTCCGGATGTCTCGTCGGTCACCGATTTCCGTGAGCCCATCGTCACTGCCACCATCCTGGTGCCGCAGGAACACCTGGGCAACGTCATCACCCTGTGCATCGAGAAACGCGGCGTGCAGCGTGACATGCAGTTCCTCGGCAGTCAGGTGCAGGTGCGCTATGACATGCCGATGAACGAGGTGGTGCTGGACTTCTTCGACCGTCTGAAATCGACCAGCCGTGGCTACGCCTCGCTGGACTATCATTTCGACCGCTACCAGTCGGCCAATCTGGTCAAGCTGGATGTGTTGATCAACGGCGACAAGGTCGATGCCCTGGCGCTGATCGTGCACCGCGACAACGCGGCCTACAAAGGGCGTGCGCTGACCGAAAAGATGAAGGAACTGATCCCGCGGCAGATGTTCGACGTAGCGATCCAGGCAGCCATCGGTGGCCAGATCATTGCCCGAACGACCGTCAAGGCGCTCAGAAAGAACGTACTGGCCAAGTGTTACGGCGGCGACGTCAGCCGTAAGAAAAAGCTGCTGGAGAAGCAGAAGGCCGGTAAGAAACGCATGAAACAGGTCGGCAACGTGGAAATTCCACAGGAAGCCTTCCTCGCCGTGCTCAGGTTGGATAGCTAGGTCCTATGTCGCTAAATTTCCCGCTGTTGCTCGTCATCGCCGTAGCTGTCTGTGGTCTGCTGGGGCTGATCGATCTGCTGTTCCTGGCGCCGCGCCGTCGTGCGGCGATCGCCACCTATCAGGGCAGCGTCACTCAGCCTGAGGGTGCCGTGATCGAGCGCCTGAACAAGGAACCGCTGTTGGTCGAATACGGCAAGTCGTTCTTTCCGGTGCTGTTCATCGTGCTGGTGTTGCGTTCGTTTCTGGTCGAACCCTTCCAGATTCCGTCCGGGTCGATGAAACCAACGCTGGAAGTGGGCGATTTCATTCTGGTCAACAAGTTCTCCTACGGCATCCGCCTGCCGGTGATCGACAAGAAAGTCATCGAGGTGGGCGATCCCAAGCGCGGCGATGTGATGGTGTTCCGCTACCCCAGCGATCCGAACGTCAATTACATCAAGCGCGTGGTCGGCCTACCGGGTGACCAGATTCGCTATACCAATGACAAGCGTCTGTTCGTCAACGGGCAGGCGATTGCCGAGCAACTCGTCGGAACCGAGCCAGGAACCCTGGGCAGCGCAGAGCTGTACAAGGAAAAACTCGGCGAAGCCGAGCATCTGATCCGCAAGGAAATGAGCCGTTACCGCATGCCGCCCGACCAGCAGTGGACGGTGCCTGCCGGGCACTACTTCATGATGGGCGACAACCGCGACAACTCCAACGACAGCCGTTTCTGGGACGATCCGAACATTCCCAAGGAACTGCACGGCATGGTTCCGGACCGCAACATCGTCGGCAAGGCCTTCGCGGTCTGGATGAGCTGGCCCGAGCCCAAGCTCAGCCATCTGCCCAACCTGTCGCGGGTCGGCCTGATCCACTGATCCACCACGGCGCTGCCAGCCTGGCAGCGCCGAATGCATTTCTGACATAGGCTGTGTTCTTCAGGATCAGAGAATCCACCGGATCGGACGGTGGTCGCAGCCACGCAGTCTTCAGGACTTTGATTTGAACAACGCGTTGAATGACCCACAGGTGGCCGCATGAATGCCCCACTTGCCCGCCTCGAGCGCAAGCTCGGCTACACCTTCCAGGACCAGGAGCAAATGCTCCTGGCCCTGACTCATCGAAGCTACGCAGGTCGCAATAACGAGCGGCTGGAGTTTCTCGGTGACTCGATCCTCAACTTCGTCGCTGCCGAAGCGCTGTTCGAGCGTTTTCCGCAGGCCCGCGAAGGTCAGCTATCGCGGTTGCGTGCGCGCCTGGTGAAAGGTGAAACCCTGGCCCGACTGGCCCGCGGTTTCGATCTTGGCGACTACCTGCGCCTGGGGTCTGGTGAACTGAAAAGCGGTGGTTTTCGCCGCGAGTCGATTCTCGCCGATGCCCTCGAAGCGTTGATCGGCGCCATCTACCTCGACTCTGACATGCAGACCGCCCGCGAGCGTATCCTCGCCTGGCTGGCTGGCGAGTTCGAGAGCCTGACCCTGGTCGACACCAACAAAGACCCGAAAACCCGCCTGCAGGAATTCCTTCAGTCGCGTGCCTGCGAGCTGCCACGTTACGAAGTGGTCGACATCCAGGGCGAACCTCACTGCCGTACCTTCTTCGTCGAATGCGAAGTGGTGCTGCTGAACAACAAGAGCCGCGGCCAGGGCGTCAGCCGGCGCATCGCCGAGCAGGTCGCGGCAGCCTCGGCACTGATCGCCCTGGGCGTGGAGAATGGCAATGACTGAGAACACCCCGACCCGTTGCGGCTACGTGGCCATCGTCGGCCGGCCGAACGTAGGCAAGTCGACCTTGCTCAACCATATCCTCGGGCAGAAGCTTGCGATCACCTCGCGCAAGCCGCAGACCACTCGGCACAACATGCTCGGCATCAAGACCGAGGGTGATGTCCAGGCCATCTACGTCGACACCCCGGGCATGCACAAGGCCAACGACAAGGCCCTTAACCGCTACATGAACCGCAATGCCTCGGCCGCGTTGAAAGATGTCGACGTGGTGATTTTCGTCGTCGACCGCACCCGCTGGACCGACGAAGACCAACTGGTGCTCGAGCGTGTGCAATACGTCACCGGCCCGCTGATCATCGCCGTGAACAAGACCGACCGCATGGACGAGAAAGGCGACTTGATCCCGCACCTGCAATGGCTGCAAGAGCAATTGCCCAATGCCGAAGTGGTGCCGATCTCGGCTCAGCAAGGGCATAACCTCGATGCCCTGGAAAGCCTGATCGCCAAGCATCTGCCGGAAAACGAGCACTTCTTCCCGGAAGATCAGATTACCGACCGCAGCAGCCGCTTTCTCGCTGCCGAACTGGTGCGCGAGAAGATCATGCGTCAGCTGGGTGCCGAGCTGCCGTACCAGATCACCGTCGAGATCGAGGAGTTCAAGCAGCAGGGTGCGGTGCTGCACATCCATGCGCTGATCCTGGTCGAGCGGGATGGGCAGAAGAAAATCATCATTGGCGACAAGGGTGAACGCATCAAGCGCATTGGTTCCGAAGCGCGCAAGGACATGGAGCAGTTGTTCGACGCCAAGGTGATGCTCAACCTTTGGGTCAAGGTCAAGGGCGGTTGGTCCGACGACGAGCGCGCCCTGCGCTCGCTGGGCTACGGCGACCTGTAACCCCTCGATGGCCCGGACTGCTCCGGGCCATTTTCCTTGCGGGGCTTGCCCATGGAACATCCCGTCGGCCAACCGGCCTATGTGCTGCACAGTCGTGCCTACAAAGAAACCAGTGCGCTGGTCGACCTGTTCACGGCGCAGGGGCGCGTGCGTGCGGTATTGCGCCGCGCGCGTGGCAAGGGCGGTAGCCAGGTGCGGCCGTTCGTGCTGCTGGAGGTCGAGCTGCGCGGGCGAGGCGAGCTGAAGAACGTCAATCGTCTGGACACCGTGGGGGTGGCCGCCTGGCTGAACGGAGATGGGTTGTTCAGCGGGCTTTATCTCAATGAGCTGCTGATGCGCCTGCTCCCTGCCGAGGCCCCGCACCCGCATTTGTTCGAGCACTACACCCTGACCTTGCAGGCCTTGGCCGCCGGGCGGCCGCTGGAACCTCTGCTGCGGGCCTTCGAATGGCGCTTGCTGGATGAGCTGGGCTACGGCTTTTCCCTGACCCACGACATCGATGATCAGCCCATCGTCGCCGAGGGGCTTTACCGGCTGCTGGTCGATGCCGGTCTGCAGCGCGTCGAACTGGCGCAGCCGGGCCTGTTCAGCGGCATTCAGTTGCACGCGCTGGCTGAGGCCGACTGGGAGGCACCTGGCGCGCTGCTGGCCGGCAAACGTCTGATGCGCCAGGCCTTGGCCGTGCACCTGGGGAGCAAGCCGCTGGTCAGCCGGGAACTGTTTCGCAAGCGCTGATCCCGTCGTATGCTGTGCGGCTCAATCTTCAGGAGAGCCTTTCGTGACTCACAGCAACCGCATGCTTCTGGGCGTCAACATCGATCACGTGGCGACCCTGCGCCAGGCCCGCGGCACCCGCTACCCGGACCCGGTCAAGGCCGCACTGGATGCTGAAGAGGCTGGGGCCGACGGCATCACCGTGCACCTGCGTGAAGACCGCCGGCACATTCAGGAACGCGACGTGCTGCTGCTCAAAGATGTCCTGCAGACCCGCATGAATTTCGAGATGGGCGTCACCGAAGAGATGATGGCCTTCGCCGAACGCATCTGTCCGGCGCATATCTGCCTGGTGCCTGAAACGCGCCAGGAACTGACCACCGAAGGCGGACTGGACGTCGCCGGCCAAGAAGCACGGATCAAGGCTGCGGTCGAGCGTCTGGCGCGCACCGGTGCCGAAGTGTCGCTGTTCATCGACGCCGACGAACGCCAGATAGAAGCCTCTCGCCGGGTCGGTGCTCCGGCCATCGAGCTGCACACCGGCCGCTATGCCGACGCGCACAGCCCTGGCGAGACTGCCGATGAGCTGCGCCGCATCGCCGATGGCGTCGCCTTTGGTGTCGCCCAGGGCTTGATCGTCAATGCAGGGCACGGCCTGCATTACCACAACGTCGAGGCCATCGCCGCGATCAAGGGCATCAACGAGCTGAACATCGGGCACGCGCTGGTGGCACACGCCTTATTCGTAGGCTTCAAGTCCGCTGTAGCGGAAATGAAGGCGTTGATGCTCGCAGCGTCTAAGGCCTGAACGCGCGCATGAACACGCCCACGGCGCTGCGCACGTGGGCGTCGGCTTCTTCGCCGCTCAGCGCTGGCGCGTAGCCCAGCAGCAAGCGGTAGTCCGGGGCGCCCTTGACCAGGCAAAAGAAGTGTTCGGCCGCCCGCCGCGGATCGTCGACTCGCAACCAGCCGCGCTCGACGAACTTGCCCAGCAATCCCTCCATACCCGCCAGAATCCGCTGCGGCCCGGCTTCGTAGAAGTAGGTGCCGAATCCAGGGTCTTGATTGCCCACGGCCATGATCAGGCGGCTGAGCTGCACCGATTCGTCATCGCTGATCAGCGCCTGGAAGCTGCGCGCGATGCTCAGCAGCACCGCCTCAGGCTCGGCATCCTCTGGCAGCTCAAACAGCAGATCGGGCAGTTGTGCCTGGCAGGTCGCCATGACCGCGGCCTCGAACAGCGTCTGTTTGTCGGTGAAGTGGCTGTACACCGTAAGCTTCGACACTCCGGCGGCAGCGGCAACGGCATCCATGCTGGTGCTGGCGTAGCCCTGGCTGAGAAACAGCTGCTTGGCCGCCTGCAGGATGGCCTCACGTTTGTTCAGGTCCTTGGGACGGCCGGGGCCAGTGGGAGATTCGCTGTGCATGGGTATCCGAATGAAGTTGAGCGCAGACATCTGTTCGCAGGGTGGCGCATCTTAACGGGTTGCTCGGTGCAAGGCTGTAGGCACGTGCGCAATTGGGTGCTGATTTCCCTGTGACGCAGGCTTCCCGGCTTGGGTTCCCTGATTTACTATACCCGCCGGTATAAATATTAGAATGGCCCTGTGCAGAAGGACTTGCCCATGACGTCTCACCCGTTGCGCCTGCTGTTGCCTGCCGTTGCCTGTGTGTCGTTGCTGGGCTGCGGCGAAGACGACGTGGTTACCCAGGCGCCGCGCCCGGCGCTGGTCGTTCAGCCTTTCGTCGCTGTTGCCGGCAGTGAAAGCTACCCCGGTGAAGTGCGTGCTCGGCTCGAGCCGCCGCTGGCGTTTCGCATTCCAGGCAAGGTCAGCAAACGCCTGGTCGAGGAAGGGCAGCGGGTCAAGGCCAACCAGCCCTTGGCCGAGCTCGATCCGCAGGATGTACGCCTGCAGTTGCAGGCCAATCGGGCGCAGGTGGCCGCTGCACAAGCCAATCTGGCACTGGTCGGTGCCGAGCGTGATCGCTACCAGAAGCTGCTCGACCGGCAAATGGTCAGTCGCTCGCAGTACGACAACGCGGAAAATCTCTACCGTGCGGGCCTTGCCCGCCTGAGTCAGGCCAAGGCGGAGTTCGACGTGGCCGGTAACCAGGCCGACTACG
The DNA here is from genome assembly GCF_000759535.1 of Pseudomonas cremoricolorata. NCBI lineage: Bacteria > Pseudomonadati > Pseudomonadota > Gammaproteobacteria > Pseudomonadales > Pseudomonadaceae > Pseudomonas > Pseudomonas cremoricolorata. The sequence continues at coordinate 2,459,359 of NZ_CP009455.1, forward strand.
CGGTGCTGCGCGCCCCGCAGGACGGCGTCATCGCCAGGCGTCAGATCGAAGTGGGTCAGGTGGTCGCGGCGGGGCAGACGGTGTTCAACCTGGCGGTCGATGGCGAGCGCGAGGTACAGATCAGCCTGCCCGAGCAGCAGTACGCGCGCTTTGCCATCGGCCAGCCGGTCAGCGTCGAGCTATGGTCGCAGCCCAACGCCCGCTACGAAGGGTGTATCCGCGAGCTGTCACCGGCAGCCGACCCCCAGTCGCGCACCTTCGCAGCACGTATCGCCTTCGCCGGCCAGGCCCCTGCGCAACTGGGACAAAGTGCCCGCGTGTTCATCGGTGCAGGTTCCACTACCACACTGTCGTTACCCCTGGCCGCGGTCAGCGCCGAACAGGGCCAGCGCTATGTGTGGCGGGTGACACCGCAGAATCGTCTGCAGCGGGTCAACGTCCAGCTCGGGGCCTATGGCAGTGACAGCGTGCCGGTGCTCGAAGGGATTGCAGCAGGCGACTGGATCGTCGCCGCAGGTGGTCATGTGCTGCGTGAAGGGCAGCAGGTGCGGCCGGTGGATCGCAGCAACCGCACCGTCGACCTGGCTGGCAAGGAGTAAGCCTGGATGTCGTTCAATCTTTCCGCCTGGGCACTGCGCAATCGCCAGATCGTAGTGTTCCTGATGATCCTGCTGGCCTTGGCCGGCGCGCTTTCCTACACCAAGCTCGGACAAAGCGAAGATCCTCCGTTCACCTTCAAAGCCATGGTCATCCGCACCTTGTGGCCGGGAGCCAGTGCCGAAGAGGTGTCGCGACAAGTCACCGAGCGCATCGAAAAGAAGCTCATGGAGACCGGCGAGTACGAGAAGATCGTCTCGTATTCGCGCCCCGGTAAGTCGATGGTCACCTTCATGGCCCGCGATTCGCTGCATTCGGATGCCATCCCCGAGCTGTGGTACCAGGTGCGCAAGAAGATCAGCGACATCCGTCACACCTTGCCCCCCGAGGCACAAGGACCGTTCTTCAACGACGAGTTCGGCACCACCTTCGGCAACATCTACGCTTTGACCGGCAAAGGCTTCGACTACGCCGTGCTCAAGGACTACGCCGATCGTATTCAAGTGCAGCTGCAGCGGGTCAAGGATGTCGGCAAGGTCGAGCTGCTCGGGCTGCAGGACGAGCGCATCTGGATCGAGTTATCCAACCTCAAGCTGGCGACCCTGGGCGTGCCGCTGGCAGCGGTGCAGCGGGCGCTGGAGGAGCAGAACGCGCTGAGCAGCGCCGGCTTTTTCGAAACCCCCAGCGAGCGCGTGCGACTGCGCGTCAGTGGGCGCTTCGACAGCGTCGAGCAGATCCGCCAGTTCCCCATTCGCGTTGGCGAGCGCACCCTGCGTATCGGCGACATCGCCCAGGTGCAGCGTGGCTTCAACGACCCGCCTGCGCCGCAGATGCGCTTCATGGGCGAGGATGCCATCGGCCTGGCCGTGTCGATGAAGGACGGTGGCGACATCCTGGTGCTGGGCAAGGCGCTGCAAGGCGAATTCGCCCGCCTGGCGCAGAACTTGCCGGCCGGTATGGAGTTGCGCAAGGTGTCGGATCAGCCCGCGGCGGTCAAGGCCGGGGTCGGCGAGTTCGTCAAGGTGCTGGTCGAAGCACTGGTGATCGTGCTGCTGGTGAGTTTCTTTTCCTTGGGCCTGCGCACTGGGCTGGTGGTGGCTCTGGCGATTCCGCTGGTGCTGGCCATGACCTTCGCCGGCATGCAGTTCTTCGGCATCGGCCTGCACAAGATTTCCCTCGGCGCGTTGGTGCTGGCTTTGGGCCTGTTGGTCGACGACGCGATCATTGCCGTGGAAATGATGGCGATCAAGATGGAGCAGGGCTACGACCGCCTCAAGGCGGCCAGCTATGCCTGGACCAGCACCGCGTTCCCGATGCTCACCGGCACGCTGATCACCGCCGCAGGGTTCTTGCCGATCGCCACCGCCGCATCGAGTACCGGGGAATACACCCGTTCGCTGTTCCAGGTGGTGACCCTGGCATTGCTGGCGTCCTGGGTGGCGGCGGTCCTGTTCGTGCCGTACCTGGGTGACCGCCTGCTGCCAGACCTGGCCAAGCGCCATGCTACGGGACCTGCCGGCCAGGGACACGATCCCTACGCCACGCCGTTCTACCAGCGCGTACGGCAGGTGGTGCAGTGGTGCGTGCGGCGACGCAAGACAGTCATCGTGCTGACCCTCGCCGCGTTCGCAGGCAGCCTGCTGCTGTTTCGCTTCGTGCCGCAGCAGTTCTTCCCGGCCTCGAGCCGTCCCGAGCTGATGGTCGACTTGAAACTCGCCGAGGGTGCTTCGTTGAGCAACACCGCCGAACAGGTCAAGCGCCTGGAAAGCCTGCTCAAAGACCGCCCCGGCATCGACAACTACGTGGCTTACGTCGGCACCGGCTCACCGCGGTTCTATCTGCCGCTCGACCAACAGCTGCCGGCCACCAGCTTCGCCCAGTTCGTGGTGTTGGCCCATTCGCTTGAGGACCGTGAGCAACTGCGCAGTTGGCTGATCGATACCCTGCAAGAGCAGTTTCCCGATGTGCGTTCGCGGGTGACCCGCCTGGAGAACGGTCCGCCTGTGGGCTACCCGGTGCAGTTCCGCGTCACCGGCGAGCACATCGAGCAGGTGCGCGCGCTGGCCAGACAGGTGGCCGAGCAGGTGCGGCAGAACCCGCACCTGGTCAACGTGCACCTGGACTGGGAAGAGCCGAGCAAAAGCGTGTTCCTGCAAGTCGATCAGGATCGTGCGCGGGCGCTGGGCGTGAGCACCGCGCAGTTGTCGAGGTTCCTGCACAACACCCTGACCGGGGGTACGGTCAGCCAGTACCGCGAAGACAACGAGCTGATCGAAATCCAGTTGCGTGGCACGGCGCCTGAGCGTGCCGACCTGGGCAGCCTGGCCAGCCTGGCGATTCCCACCGACAACGGCGGTAGCGTGGCGCTGTCGCAGGTGGCGACCCTGGAGTACGGTTTCGAGGAAGGCATCATCTGGCACCGTGAGCGGTTGCCGACCGTGACCGTGCGCGGCGACATCTATGATCAGCAGCAGCCGGCGACGCTGGTCGCGCAGATTCTGCCGAGCCTGGAGCCGATCCGCGCGCAACTGCCTGAGGGTTACTTGCTGGAAGTGGGCGGCACACTGGAGGATTCGGAGCGTGGCCAGGCCTCGGTGAATGCCGGCATGCCGCTGTTCGTCGTCGTGGTGCTGACCCTGCTGATGCTACAACTGCGCAGTTTCTCACGCACGCTGATGGTGTTTCTCACCGCGCCTCTGGGCTTGATCGGCGTGACCTTGTTCCTGCTGCTACTGCGCCAGCCGTTCGGCTTCGTCGCCATGCTCGGCACCATCGCCCTGACCGGGATGATCATGCGCAACTCGGTGATTCTGGTTGACCAGATCGAACAGGACATCGCCGCCGGTCTGGATCGCTGGCAGGCCATCATCGAGGCGACGGTGCGCCGTTTTCGACCCATCGTGCTCACTGCGCTGGCGGCCGTGCTGGCGATGATTCCGCTGTCGCGCAGTGTGTTCTACGGGCCGATGGCGGTGGCGATCATGGGCGGGCTGATCGTGGCGACGGCGTTGACCCTGCTGTTTCTGCCGGCGCTGTATGCGGCGTGGTTCAGGGTCAGGAAAGCCTAGGGCAGAGCGGGCGAGGAATTCCTCGCCCGCTCGGCTTCAGAGCAGGCCGAAGACTTTCTTGGCCAGGCTGGTGGCGGCCTGGGCGGGGTTTTGACGGATGCTTTGTTCCTGCTTGGCGATCATCTCGAACAGGCCATCGAGGGCCTTCTCGGTGACATAGTTCTCGATGCTGACATTCTTGCCTTTGCCCAGCCCAAGCGCCGCAGCCTGACCGGCGAAGGCGTTGTACTGCTGGACCACGCCGACCTGGTCGGTGGCTTGTTTGACGATGGGCAGGAACTTGGCGCGGATCTGCTCGCGGCTGCTGGTGTTGAGGTACTGGGTGGCCGAGTCCTGGCCGCCTTGCAGGATACCCTTGGCATCGGCCACGCTCATTTTCTTCACCGCATCGACCAGAATCGCCTGGGCTTGCGGCACTGCGGCTTCTGCCGCTTTGTTCATGCTGGTTTCCAAGGCCTCGACCTGCTCACCTTTACCGAACATCTTCATGGCCTTGGCTGCCTTGCCAAGGTTGCCAGGCAACTCGATACGCACGTCGGGGTTGTTGTTGAAGCCGCCTGGGGTACCCAGTTGCTTGACGGCAATCTGCGCACCTTGGGTCAGCGCATCTTTCAGGCCGCCGGCGGCGTCGTTCTGGCTCAGGTCGCCGAGCGACAGCGCCAGCGCGCTGGCCGACAGGAGCAGGCCGGCACACAGGGTGGTCAAGCGAGCGGAGAGACGAATCATGGAAATATCCTTTGCTGGAGAAACGGGAGGTCACTGAACCTGGTCGAGTTTGATCCGCAGCGGCTGCGGATCGTGACCGTTGAGCCGGACCGACTGTTGCTGGGTGTTTGTGAACAGCAATTTGCCCTCCAGTTCAATACGGGCGTTGATTGCATAGCGATGGCCGGGCTTGATCTGGCTGGGGTCGTAGTTCAACTCAAACGGCAGTGGCACGTTGCCTTTCACCGGGCCGGCCTGACTGGCCAGGGTGGTCGCCGGAGCATCCGCGAGGGAGACGTCCTGCAGGCTGACGCTCAGCGTTGCGGCAGGAGGCAGTGCGATGCGTTGCAGGTAGAAGACTTCACCAGCCAGGCTGGCGGTGGGAGCAGGGGCGTTGCTGGAACAGGCGGCGAGCAACGAGGCGCAGCACAGCGCGAGGAGCTTTTTCATGGCGTCTCCGAAGATCCTTGGGGCGGCGTCAGGCCAACCCAAGGACTTTAACGGATAGCCACGGCGCTGACATCACTCCTTGAGGTTGCCGCCGTGGATGCCTTGCGTGGCTCGGTCAATGAGGTTGCCGCCGTGAATACCCTCAGTGGCATTCTGCGGGAGGCGCGACACGGACTCGACGACCACACGCGCACGGTCGCAGGGCTTGTCGGGGGTGAAGGTGTGACGCAGGGTGTTGATGAACAGCAACTGCCCGCAGTGGGTAATTCTGACGCTCAGCGCGTAGTCACCACGGCTGTGCAGCCGCGTCTCGTCGTAACTCAGGGGCAATTCCAGGTGAAGTGGTCCGCCGAGCAGCAGTTGGCTCTGGGCAACGCTGACGGCTGGCGCATCGGCCAGGCTGACATCGTCGAGGCTGAGGCTGATCAGCGTGTCAGGGCTTGGCATCGATTCGCCCTGGCTGCTGGTGATCTCGACGGTGATGGTCTTGATGAGCGGTGGTTGGATGTTGCACGGCATGGAGGCTCCAGAGCCGATGACCAAGAAGGGCGTCAGTGCCAGATTTCATCGGCACGCGGACCATAGCGACCGATCCGCGCGCGGTGCACTCGGAAGCTCCCCCGGCGCTCAGCTGATGGCCAGCGTGCCCAGTTCCTTGCGATGCGCCGCCACCTGTCGGATCGACAGTCGCAGTTCGGCCGACAATACGCGCTTGGCCACACCTTCGCTGAGTTCTGCCAGACGCGGGTGATAGCCCAGGCGCCCATTGTCGTCGGGTTGCAATACGCCTTGCTCGATCAGGGTCTGGATGAAGTGGCGGAACAGCGTCTTGTCGAAGAACTCGGGCGCGTTGAGGCCATGCAGAATCGACAGGCGCTGGGCCATCATCACGCACAGATCTTCCAGTGCCTCGGCACTGAGGGTGTGCTGACCGTGGTTGAGCAGCAAGGCAGTGGCCATGTAGAAGCGTTGCAGGGTCTGGGTGATGGCACGGGCCAACAGGGTCAGCATGACGAACTGCTGCGAGCTGGGCGCGGGGCGGATATACACGTCCTGCTCCTGACGCAGCAGGCCGTGCTCGACCAGCGCCGTCAGCCATTGATCGATGGCCTCGGGGAGTTGTTCGGGCGTCCAGCGCAGGAACAGTTCGGCTTGCAGGAACGGATACAACGCCGCGACATACTGGCTGATCTGCTCACGACTGATACGCGAGCTGCTGAGGAAGAAGCTGGCCAGCAGTGCCGGCAGGGCGAAGATGTGCAGCACATTGTTGCGGTAGTAGGTCATCAGCACGGCGTTGGCTTCGTCCAGGTACAGAATGCGCCCCAGCGCATCGTTCTGCTCGGCGAGAAACTGCATGTCCTTGACGTGTTTGATCAGCGCCAGACCGTCGCCTTCCGGCAAGGTCGTGTGCGGCGAATACGGCACTTGGCGCAGCAGCGACAGGTACAGGTCGAGCACGCGCGTCAGTGCGGTTTCATCCAGTGCATGACGGCTGGTCGAAAGCAGCGCCAGCGCCACCAGGTTGACCGGGTTGATGGCTGCGGCTTCGTTGAGGTGACGCGCCACGGTATCGCCCAGGCGGGTGGTGATTGCGCTCAGCCATTGCGGGCGGTATTGCGGGGCCAGCGACTGTTCGCGCCAGTCGGGTTGTTGCTGATCGAGAAACTGCCCGAGGCGAATCGGCTCGCCGAAGTTGACGTAGACCTGGCCGAAGCGCTGCTTGAGCGCGCCGAACACCTTGAAGATGTCGAAGATCGATTCCTTCTTCTTGCTCGCTCCGCGCAATTCGCCCAGGTAAGTACGACCCTCCAGTACCCGTTCGTAGCCGATGTACACGGGCACGAAGGCAATCGGCGTGCGCGACGAGCGCAGGAAGCTGCGCAGGGTGATGGCCAGCATCCCGGTGCGTGGCTGCAGCATGCGCCCGGTGCGCGAACGGCCGCCCTCGACGAAGTACTCCACCGGAAAGCCTTTGGTGAACAAGGTGTGCAGGTATTCGTTGAACACCGCGGTGTACAGCGGATTGCCCTTGAACGTGCGGCGCATGAAGAACGCACCGCCGCGGCGCAGCAGCCCGCCCACCACCGGCATGTTGAGGTTGATACCGGCCGCTACGTGGGGCGGGGTGAGACCGTTGCGAAACAGCAGGTACGACAGCAGCAGGTAGTCGATGTGACTGCGGTGGCAGGGCACGTAGATGATTTCGTGATCAGGGGCGATGGCCTGCACCTGCTCGATGTGATTGACCTTGATGCCGTCGTAGATCTTGTGCCAGAACCAGCTCAGCACCACTTCGAGAAAGCGAATCGCCGTGTAGGTGTAGTCTGAGGCGATCTCGTTGCCATAGCGCAGCGCCTGGGCTTCTGCCTTGGCCGGGTCGATGTGCTGGCGTTCGGCTTCTTCGTTGATGGCCTGGCGTACCAGCGGCGCATGGATCAGGCCTTTGACCAGATTGCGCCGGTGCGAGACGTCAGGGCCGATGACCGCACTCTTGAGGTTGCGAAAATGCACGCGCATCAGGCGCTGCGCCATGCGCACGGTGCGCTCATGGCCCTTGTTGTGCTGCACCAGTTCGCGCAAGTGGATGGGCGCCGAGAACTGCACACGGGTCTTGCGCCCCAGGATCAGCACCGTCAGCAGCCGGCGCAGGCGACCGGTGACCGCCCAGCTGTCGGCGAACAGCAGCTTCCACGGGCTCGACTCGCTGTCGGGCGACTGGCCCCAGAACACGCTCACCGGAATGATCTGCGCATCTTCTTCGGCATGCTCACTCAGCACCTCGACCAGACGTTCCAGGGTCGGCGGTGCGCCGCGCTTGTCGTGACGGCCCAGCCAGTCGGGGTCGGGAGTCAGGTAGAAGAACGCGGCCGGCTCGTGCAGAGGGCCGACCGTGACCGGCAGTACCGGGCGCGGCAGCCCGGCTTTGGTGCATTCGCGGTCGAGTACCGCCAGGTCGGTGAGCGCGGGCGAGGGCAGGGCGTAGAACACCGGGCGGCTGCGGTCGAGGTTGAGCGTGGTCGACGACTGGTTGATGGTCTCGGAACGGACCCAAAGGTAAAGAACGCGGCGCAGGGCACTGAAGAGCAGGCGGCGCAGAGGGGAACGTGTCATCGAAAAGGCCCTGGGAGCAGATTTTTCGGGGATGGCGCAGTGGTTTAGTCTGCGGCAAAGGCAGAAGTTCAGCAAAACGCTGGAGGACGCTTTGTCCTGTCATATCTTTCTTCAATACGGATCGGATTATCGGCCTGAGGCTTGCAGGCTTTTTCTACACGCCGTGTCGTCACACTCCACTGATCGTGTCACGACCGGCGTTTTTCACAATAAAAATCCGGAGTATGCAGATGTCGTCTCGTGAGACTGGGAATGTCAAATGGTTCAACGATGCCAAGGGCTTTGGCTTCATTCAGCGTGAAGGCAGCGCTGACGTGTTCGTGCATTACCGAGCGATTCGCGGTGAGGGCCATCGTTCGCTGGTCGAGGGCCAACGCGTCGAATACGCACTCGTAGAGGGTCAGAAAGGCCTGCAAGCGGAAGACGTGGTAGGTCTGTAACCCCCGCCCTTGAGGTATCGGCCGGCCATGTGCAAGGCATGGCCGGCCGATCGGCTGGCGCCGCGTTTCAGGACGTACGCCAGGTGATTTCTTCCTCACCATCAGCGCTGACCCTGATCCAGCGGTCGGCATCTTCCTCGCCATCGGCTTCGCTCCAACTCCCCGGCGCGCAACGTACTTCGACATCCAGTGCGGCGTAGGCGGCCCGCGCGCAGGAGACATCGTCTTCCCACGGTGTCTGGTCACTTTCCAACAGCAGGCTGTTCCATTTTCCTACAGCTTTGGGTATCCAAGTGACCGGGATGTTACCGGCGTGGCACTTCCAGGTCTGACCACGTTGTTGCCAGGCGCTGCACGGGCCAATGGCCTGTGCCAGCCACTTGGCGATCAGCGTGTGGTCGACGTCTGCGTCTTTCAGGTAGATCTCGATATCAGGTTGGCGCATGGGAAACTCCAGGGTGTGCTCAGGCTTGGCGCACGAAATAGTCATAGCGCATGGAGATCGTGACCTCGAACGGTGCACGCTGTTCGATGACCCGGCTGCGTCGCTCGGCGCTGGCGCGCCAGCCATGGGGAGTCATCGCCAGCAGGTCGGCGCGTGCCTTGGGCTCGGCCAGCTGCAGACGAAACTCGAGCACCTCGCTGTGCTGGTGCTGCATGCCCTGCGGGACCAGCGCCAGGTGCTTGTCGTCGGCGTAGGGACGTACTTCGTCGTACAGCGCCTCGCGCAGCTCCATCAGGTGGCCTTGGGTCGGGCCGACCCGCATCAGGCCGCCACCGACACTCAGCAGGCGCTTGGCTTCGGCCCAGTCGAGCGGGCTGAACACGCTGGCGATGAACTGGCAACTGGCATCGGCCAGTGGCACCCGGGCCATGCTGGCGACCATCCAGGTCAGCGCGGGGGCGCGGCGGCAAGCACGCTTCACCGCCTCCCGGGAAATGTCCAGCGCGTAGCCGTCGGCGGTTGGCAGGGCCTGGCCGAGTTGGGCGGTGTAGTAGCCCTCGCCGCAGCCGATGTCGAGCCAGCGTGCCGGCGCCCGCTCGGCGGCCAGTTGCGCCAGACGCTGCGCCACCGGGGCGTAGTGGCCGGCATCGAGGAAGTCCCGGCGGGCCTCGACCATGGCCTGGTTGTCGCCCGGGTCGCGGCTGTTCTTGTGCTGCACCGGCAGCAGGTTCAGGTAGCCCTGACGGGCACGGTCGAAACTGTGCCCGGCGGCGCAGCGCACAGCGTTGTCGAGCCGCGTCAGCGGCGCCTGGCAGAGAGGGCAGGTGAGCATCAGGCGAGCAACCGAACCAGGGTCTGGTAGTAGATTTCGGTCAGCAGGTCGAGATCGCTGGCCAGGATGCGCTCATCGACCTGGTGGATGGTGGCGTTGACTGGCCCAAGCTCGACCACCTGGGTACCCATGGTGGCGATGAAACGGCCATCGGAGGTGCCGCCGCTGGTGGAGGGCTGGGTTTCGCGGTCGGTCACCTGGCGAATGCTCGCAGCCACGGCATCGAGCAGTTCACCGGGTTCGGTGAGGAACGGCAGGCCCGACAGCGCCCAGTCGATCGACCAGTCCAGTTGGTGGCGGTCGAGAATCTGCGCCACCCGCTGCTGCAGACCTTCGACGGTCGATTCGGTCGAGAAGCGGAAGTTGAACAGCGCGACCAGCTCGCCGGGGACCACGTTGGTGGCACCGGTGCCGGCATTGAGGTTGGAAATCTGGAAGCTGGTCGGCGGGAAGAATGCGTTGCCTTCGTCCCAGTGCTCGGCGGCCAGTTCTGCCAGAGCCGGTGCGGCCAAATGAATCGGGTTGCGTGCCAGGTGCGGGTAGGCCACATGGCCTTGCTTGCCGCGCACGGTGAGGGTGGCGCCGAGCGAGCCGCGGCGGCCGTTCTTCACCACATCGCCGAGCAGGTGAGTGCTCGACGGCTCGCCGACGATGCACCAGTCCAGCCGCTCGTTGCGCGCTTTGAGGCGCTCGACCACCGCTTTGGTGCCATGGTGCGCCGGGCCCTCTTCGTCACTGGTGATGAGGAAGGCGACCTTGCCGCGGTGGTTGGGGTAGTCGTGCACGAAGCGCTCGCTGGCCACCACCATCGAGGCCAGGCTGCCTTTCATGTCGGCCGCGCCGCGGCCGCAGAGCATGCCGTCGGCATCGATCAGCGCATCGAATGGCTCATGCTGCCACTGCTGAACCGGGCCGGTGGGCACCACGTCGGTATGCCCGGCGAAGCACAGCACCGGGCCGTCCTGGCTGCCGTGGGTGGCCCAGAAGTTGTCGACGTCCTCGATGCGCATGGGCTCGAGCTCGAAGCCCACGGCGCCCAGGCGGTTCATCATCTGTGCCTGACAGTCGGCGTCGACCGGGGTGACCGAGGGGCGACGGATCAGGTCGCACGCCAGTTGAAGGGTGGGTGAGCGCTCGGCTGGGGCGGTCATGAGGGACTCCGGGGCAAGGCTTGGGCGAAAACGGGGGCGTTATCTTATAGCAATATGCCGATGGTCGCCGTAATCGTTATTCGCCCGCCGCCTTCAGGCTGCCTCCTTCGGTTTGGGCAGCGACGACATCAACGCCATCACCAGCGCCGCCAGGTACGGCAGCGACTGCACCAGTAGCATCGCCACCCAGAAGCGCATGTCCGAGCTGGGCAAACCTTGCACCAGGTAGATACCTGCCGCCGCGCCCCACAGCAGCAGCATGATGAACACTTCCTCGCGGGCTTCGGCCAGGGCCTTGAACAGGCCGTGGCTGTCGGCGTGCTTGGGCGTGCGGATGAACGGCATGCTGCTGGTGAAGAAGCCGTACAGCACCGCCTTGGCGATGGTGTGCGACAGCGCAAGCCCGGCCAGCGCCGCGGCGAAGGCATCGCGTAGGTCCACACCCACTGCGCGGCGGTAGAGGAACACGATCTTGCCGACCTTGAAGAAGAACAGCGCCAGCGGCGGAATGGCAAAGATCATCAGCGGCGGATCGACCCGGTGCGGCACGATGATCATCGCTGCCGACCACAGCAGTGCGCCGACGGTGAAGAAGATGTTCATGCCGTCGGCCACCCACGGCAGCCAACCGGCGAGGAAGTGATAGCGCTGGCCGCGGGTCAGCTCGCTGCCCTTGCCGCGCAGCAGCGCCGAGGCATGGTGCTTGATGATCTGGATGGCGCCATAGGCCCAGCGGAAACGTTGCTTCTTGAAGTCGATGAAGGTGTCGGGCATCAGCCCTTTGCCGTAGCTGTTGTGCGCATAGGCGGCCGACAGGCCTTTTTCGAACACCCGCAGGCCCAGTTCGGCATCTTCGCAGATGCACCAGTCGGCCCAGCCCAGCTCTTGCAGCACCGAGCGGCGGGTCATGGTCATGGTGCCGTGTTGGATGATCGCGTCGCGGTCGTTGCGGGTCACCATGCCGATGTGGAAAAAGCCTTTGTATTCGCTGTAGCACAGCTTCTTGAAGGTGCTTTCGTGCTGGTCGCGGTAGTCCTGCGGCGACTGCACCACGGCGATTTTCGGGTCGGCGAAGTGCGGCACCATGTGCTTGAGCCAGTTGCGGTCGACGCAGTAGTCCGAGTCGATCACCGCGATCACCTCGGCATCCTCGGCGGTGTGCGGCAGCAGGTAGTTCAGCGCGCCGCCCTTGAAACCGGCCAGCGGCGCCACGTGGAAGAACTTGAAACGCTCACCCAACGCTTCGCAGTGGGCCTTGAGCGGCTCCCACACGGCCGGGTCCCTGGTGTTGTTGTCGATCACCAGCACTTCATAGTCGGGGTAGTCCAGCGCGGCCAGGGCATCGAGGGTCTGCTTGACCATTTCCGGCGGCTCGTTGTAGCACGGCACATGCACCGAGACCTTGGGCCGGTAGTGTGAGTCGCCTTCCACGGGCAGGAACTCGCGCCGGCGTTTGTGCGTCCACACCGCCTCAGCCAGCTCGTGGGCCTCGGTCAGCAAGACGATGAACACCCCCAGCGCACCGAGTGCCAGCAGCACCCCCACCGACAGGCTGAACCAGGTGCTGTACTGCTGGCTGTAGTCGTAGGCGATCCACACCAGCACCGATCCGCAGAGGAAGGTGATGAAAGTCAGGAAGGTGCGGCCGCGCTGGCGCAGCGCCGAGCCGTCGATCAGCAGTACGGTCAGGGCGATCATCGCCAGCACCACCGACGCCACCGCCAGGGCACGCCATTGCGGAATCGCCACCACCGGCCCTTCGAAGTTGAATTTCTGCTGCCGCTCGGCGTTGAACACCCCCCAGTAAGCGCCCACCGAGCCTTCGTCGCTGGCCTTCCACGGCTGGTCGTAAGCCTCGATGACGAAGTAGTTGTAACCCTGACGGTTGAGGGTATTGACCAAGGTGCGCAGGTAGATCGCCTGGTCGGCCTGCGTTGCGTCGGCGCCGCCGCGCATGCGTCCGTTGCTCGGCCAGCCGACCTCCGAGAGCAGCAACGGCTTGCGCGGGAATTGCAGCTTGAGGTCGCGGGCGCGGTCGAGCACGAAGGTCACCGACTCGCGCATCGGGATGAACTCCCAGTACGGCAGAATGTGCGCGGCGATCAGGTCGACGTGCCCGGCCAGCTCGGGGTTTTCCTTCCAGATGTGCCACTGCTCACTGGTGGTCACCGGCACCTTGACCGCAGCACGCACGCGGTCGAGGTACTGAATCAGCGCCGGGGCGGTGATTTCCTTGCGGAACAGCGCTTCGTTGCCCACCACCACCCGCACCACGCTGCGCGAGGTGTTGGCCAGCTCGATGGCCTTGTTGATTTCCCGTTCGTTACGTTCCTGGTCAGGGCTGATCCACACCCCCAGGGTCACCCGCAGGCCCAGCTCCTCGGCCAGCCGTGGAATGTCGGCCTGGGTGCCTTCGACGGTGTAGATGCGGATGCTGTCAGTGAGCTTGCTCATCTGCTCGAGGTCTTGGCGCATCTCGTCGTCGGTAGGGTATTGACCGCGCTGAGGGCTCTCGCCAAGGCGGAACGGCGAGTAAGAGAAGCCGGAAATCTGCTCAGGCCAGGCGGGAGCCGAGACCGGGCGGTTGATCAACGCCCAGAAGCCGGTGAACAGGGCAGCGATGGCCAGGACCACCACCAGGTTGAGGCCAAATTTGCGTGAGGGCATAACGATTGGGGATTCCGATTGAAGCGGGTAACTGAGCGGACAAGCACCTGCATACCTGACAAAAAAGAGCCGGTATCCCGCTTTGCTGTCGTCCATGTCTTATTTCAGTGAGGCATTAAAGCAGGGTTCATGCCGTCTTTCCTAACCGGCGACGCTCGGCACCGCCTTGTGGTGGGTGTCTCGCAAGCGTGGCTGCCCTATACTGCGCGGCGTTTTTTGCAGAGGTGAGCCATGAGCACAGAAGATCCCCGCTTTGCCGGCGTTGCCCGGCTGTATGGCGATGACGGCCTGCAGCGCTTGCGTGAGGCCCACGTCGGTGTGGTCGGCATCGGCGGTGTCGGCTCGTGGGTCGCCGAGGCCCTGGCGCGCAGTGGCGTGGGTGAGATCAGCCTGTTCGACCTCGACGATGTCTGCGTGAGCAACACCAACCGCCAGGCCCACGCCCTGCAGGGGCAGATCGGCCGGGCCAAGGTCGATTCCACCGCCGAGCGGTTGCGGGCGATCAACCCCGACTGCCAGGTGCATGCCGTGGCCGATTTCGTCACTCGCGAAAGCATGGCCGAGCACATCACCGAGCAATTGGACTGCGTGATCGACTGCATCGACAGCGTGATGGCCAAGGCCGCGCTGATCGCCTGGTGCCGGCGGCGCAAGATCGCCATCGTCACCACCGGCGGTGCAGGCGGGCAGATCGACCCTACGCAGATACAGATCGCCGACCTGAACAAGACTTTCAATGATCCGCTGGCCTCGCGGGTGCGCTCGACCCTGCGCCGCGACTACAACTTCTCGCGCAACCAGAGCCGCAACTACGGCGTGCCCTGCGTGTTTTCCAGCGAACAGCTGCGCTACCCGAAAGGCGATGGCAGCGTCTGTCTGCAAAAGAGCTTCGTCGGCGAAGGCGTGCGCCTGGACTGCTCGGGCGGCTTCGGTGCGGTGATGATGGTCACCGCCACCTTCGGCATGGTGGCGGCGAGCAAGGCGGTGGAAAAACTGGTGGCCGGCGCCCGCCGCCCCTCCGAGCGGGCAAAGCCTGCGCAGTGAGCACGGCCACGCTTAGGCGATGGCTTGCGACATCCTGTGCAGCACGGCATGCAGGCCATTGCTGCGCGAAGGCGAGAGCTGGCGCTCAAGGCCCAGCTCAGTGAACCAGGCGCGCAGATCCACCTGCGCCAGCTCCTCGTAAGTCAGCCCCTGCACCCTGACCAGCAGCAGCGCCAGCAGCCCACGCAGCAGGCGGGCCTCGCTCCCGGCTTTGAAGTGCCAGTGCATGCCACGGGGCTCGGTCACCAGCCAGACCACACTTTCGCAGCCGTGCACACGGTTGGCCTCGACCTTTTCCGTTTCGCTGAGCGGTTCCAGCGTGTCGCCCATCTGCATCAGCAAGCGCGCACGCTGTTCCCAGCCCTGTGCCTGGGAAAAGCGCTGCAACGCTTCGGCAGCTTCAAGCGGCAGGCTCATCGCAACAGCTCCAGGCCCTGGTCGAGGGCATCGAAGAAACGCTGCAGGTCGTCACTGTCGTTGTACAGGCCCAGCGATACGCGGATCGCGCCGTCCAGCCCCAGGTGCTGGAGCAGCGGCATGGCGCAGTGATGGCCGGCGCGCACGGCGATACCCTGCTCGGTCAGGACATGGGCGATATCGGCGTTGTGCACGCCTTCGACGATGAAGCTGACCAAGGCTGTTTGTGGCGCGCCCAGCACGCGAATGCCTTGGCGTTCCTGCAGGCCGCCCAGCAGCAGGGCGTGCAAGCGCGCTTCGTGGGCAGACACCGCCTGGGCGTCGAGGCTGGCCAGGTAATCAAGGGTCGCGCCCAGGCCGATGACCCCGGCGATCGGCGGGGTGCCGGCTTCCAGGCCCAGCGGCGCCGGGCGGAAGCTGGCCTGTTGGTACTCGGCCAGGTGCACCATCTCGCCGCCGAACTGCCAATGGCGCACGTGTGCCAGTGCCTGGCTGCGACCATACAACACGCCCACACCGTCTGGGCCATACAGCTTGTGGCTCGACATCACGTAGAAATCGCAGCCCAGTTGCTGCAGGTCGGGGCGAGCGTGCACCACCCCTTGCGCGCCGTCGACCACACTCAGCGCGCCTTGCGCGCGGGCATGGGCGAGCAGGGGCCCGAGCGGTTGCCAGGTGCCGAGCACGTTGGACAACTGGCTGATCGCCAGCAGGCGCGTGCGCGGGCCGATCAGTTGCATGGCCGCATCCAGATCGAGCTGGCCCTGGTCGTCGATGGGCAGAATCACCAGGCGCAGGCCGCGACGCCGCGCCAACTGTTGCCAAGGCAGCAGGTTGGCATGGTGTTCCAGCGCGCTGACTGCGATTTCATCACCTGCCTGGAAGCCATGTTCCAGGCCATAGGCGAGCAGGTTCAGTGCCGAGGTGGCGCCGTGGGTGAAGACGATCTGCTCGGCGCTGCCTGCATTGAGCCAGGCGGCAAGCTTGGCGCGGCAGTGTTCGAACGCCTGGGTCGCCAGCGCGCCGGGCATGTGCTGAGCACGGTGGACATTGGCGGCGCCATGGCCGTAGTAATACAGGAGCGCGTCGAGCAGGGCCTGGGGCTTCTGGCTGGTGGCGGCGCTGTCCAGATAGGTCTGCTGCTGGCGATGCAGGGCGGCGATGGCAGGAAAATCGTCGCGCCAGGGGGAGGGCTGGAACATGGTCGCGGGGCCTGGAAAGAAAAACGGGTCTGGCATTACGCCAGACCCGATCTTAGCACTGCAACCGCGGGTGCAACCGCGCAACGGCTTCAGTTGTGCGCGTGCAGCGCCTCGTTCAGCTCGATGGCCGACTTGTGGGTCTTGCACTCCACCGCGCCAGACTCTGAATTGCGGCGGAACAGCAGGTCGGTCTGCCCGGCCAGCTCACGCGCCTTGACCACCTTGACCAACTGGTTCTGCTCATCGAGCAGTTGCACCTTGGTGCCGGCGGTGACGTACAGGCCCGACTCCACGGTGTTGCGGTCACCCAGCGGAATGCCGATGCCGGCGTTGGCACCGATCAGGCAGCCTTCGCCGACGGTGATGACGATGTTGCCGCCTCCCGACAGGGTGCCCATGGTCGAGCAGCCGCCGCCCAGATCCGAGCCTTTGCCGACGAACACACCGGCCGAAACACGGCCTTCGATCATGCCCGGGCCTGCGGTGCCGGCGTTAAAGTTGACGAAGCCTTCGTGCATGATCGTGGTGCCTTCACCGATGTAGGCACCCAGACGCACACGGGCGGTGTCGGCGATGCGCACGCCAGCCGGGACCACGTAGTCGGTCATTTTCGGGAATTTATCGACCGAGAACACGTCCAGCAGCTCGCCTTTGAGGCGCGCTTCGAGTTGCCGCTCGGCCAGCTCGCCCAGATCGATGGCGCCCTGGTTGGTCCAGGCGACGTTCGGCAGCAGCGGGAAGATGCCGGCCAGGGACAGGCCGTGAGGCTTGACCAGACGGTGCGACAGCAGGTGCAGCTTGAGGTAGGCCTCAGGGGTCGAGGTCAGCGCGCTGTCCTCACCGAGCAGGGTGGCGACCAGTGGTTTGTGGCTTTCGGCCAAGCGGGTCAGCAGGGCGCCTTGTGCGGCATCGATCGGTTTGACCACTTCGGCCAGCTGCGCGGCTTGCGCGGTGCTGAAGGCGATGGCCTGGTTGCCGCCCTGGTAACCGAGGATCGGCGCGATGGCCTCGATCAGCTCGGCGCTGGGTTTGAGCAGCGGTTGGGCGTAGAAGACTTCCAGCCAGTTTTCCTGACGGTTCTGGGTGCCGACGCCGAAGGCCAGGCTGAACAGGGTAGTGGACATGCAGTTACCTCATGCGAAAGGGGGTGGGCGGGTGGCGCTCAGGCCAGTGCCGCGGCGTAGGTTTCAGGTTTGAAACCGACCAGGGTGCGGTCACCGAGGTCTAGCACCGGGCGCTTGATCATCGAAGGTTGGGCAAGCATCAACTCGACGGCCTTGGCCTGGTCGAGGTCGGCCTTGCTGGCCTCGTCGAGCTTGCGGAAGGTGGTGCCGGCACGGTTGAGCAGCACTTGCCAGCCATGCTCGTCGCACCAGCGCTCGAGGCGGGCACGGTCGATGCCTTGGGTCTTGTAGTCATGGAAGCTGTACGCCACCGGCTGCTGGTCGAGCCAGGTGCGCGCTTTCTTCATGGTGTCGCAGGCTTTGATGCCGTAGAGGGTGTACGCCATTGAATGCTGAGGACAGTGCCGGACAGGCCAGCGCTTTCCACGATCTCCGGAAAAAAGTGTCGGGCGATTATGCGGCAATGGTTCGATGAGCGCCACGGCTGGGGCGTGACATGAACCCCACCTGTGCCGTGTTGTCCGTTACAGTGCTCGACGCCGCGCTGGAGGTATCGCCTCTACGACCAAGGTGCAGCAGTGCGCCAGGCGCTGCGGGCTTTACCCTTGAAGGCTCTGAGTCAGGATGCGTACGCCTAGGTGCCGACGCCTCCGCTTCCACCCGCAACTCCCTCGCTAGCCCAAGGAAACGCCGCCCATGCAGTCCGCCTACACCGTCCTCATCCTGCTGACGCTGGTGAGCCTGTCGAAACTGCTCGGGCGCATGATTCCGCTGCCTGTTCCGTTGCCGCTGGTGCAGATCGCCGCGGGGGCGCTGCTGGCCTGGCCGACGCTGGGTCTGCATGTGGCGCTCGACCCGGAGCTGTTTCTGTTTCTGTTCCTGCCGCCGCTGCTGTTCGTCGATGGCTGGCGCATGCCCAAGCGCGAGCTGTGGCGCCTGCGAGGTCCGGTAGTGGCGTTGGCGGTAGGGCTGGTACTGTTCATCGTGGTCGGCGCCGGTTACTTCATTCACTGGATTCTGCCCAGCATTCCCTTGCCGGTGGCCTTCGCCCTGGCCGCCGTGCTGTCGCCGACCGATGCGGTGGCGGTCTCGGCGATCACCCAGGGGCGGCTGCCGACGCCCTTGATGCACATGTTGCAGGGCGAGGCCCTGCTCAACGACGCCTCGGGCCTGGTGACGTTCAAGTTCGCCCTGGCCGCAGCCATCACCGGAGTGTTTTCCCTCACTGAGGCGAGCCTGACCTTCGTGCTGGTGGCCTTGGGCGGCCTGGCGGTGGGTGTGGCGCTGAGCTGGCTGGTGGGGCGCCTGCGCAGATGGATGATCGCTCGCGGTTGGGACGATCCGGCCACCCACGTGGTGTTCATGCTGCTGCTGCCGTTCGCCGCCTATGTGCTGGCCGAGCGCCTGGGCGCCTCGGGCATTCTCTCGGCGGTGGCTGCGGGCATGATGCAGAGCTGGCTCGACCTGCTGCCGCGCCAGACCAGCACGCGACTGCTCAACCGCAGCGTCTGGTCGCTGCTCGAGTTCGCCTTCAATGGCCTGATCTTCCTGCTGCTGGGCTTGCAGT
The DNA here is from genome assembly GCF_000759535.1 of Pseudomonas cremoricolorata. Classification (NCBI taxonomy): domain Bacteria; kingdom Pseudomonadati; phylum Pseudomonadota; class Gammaproteobacteria; order Pseudomonadales; family Pseudomonadaceae; genus Pseudomonas; species Pseudomonas cremoricolorata. The sequence goes on from NZ_CP009455.1 coordinate 2,478,182, forward strand.
TGCCGGATATCGTCAAGGCAGCCGTCAGCCATGAAACGACCTTGTGGCCGACCCTGGCCTACCGCTGCCTCGACGTGCTGGCGATCTTTGCGGTGCTGATTCTGCTGCGCTTCATCTGGGTGCAAAGCATCTGGCGGGCCATCGGCGTGATCCGTCGCTGGCGTGGCAAACCTGAGCTGGTGCTGCTGCCCACGGCGCGCTCCTGCTGGTTGCTGACCCTTGGTGGGGTGCGTGGTGCGGTGACTCTGGCCGGTGTGATGTCGGTGCCCTTGCTGATCGGCGCAGGCACCGCGTTCCCCGAACGCGACCTGCTGATCTTCATCGCCGCCGGGGTGATTCTGCTGTCGCTGGTCTCGGCCTGTGTGTCGCTGCCGATGCTGCTGCGTGGCGTCAGCCAGAGCGCCGACGAGACCCTGCAGCGTGAGGTGCAGCAAGCCTGGAAGCTCACCGCAGAGGCGGCCATCCATGCCTTGGAAGCCGAGGATGTGGTAGATGCCCAAGCACCTCAGGATGCCGCGCAGGCGGCAATGGCCACCGAGCTGAAAGGGCGCTTGATGGCCGAGTACCGCAACGAGCTGGAAAGCTACGATGACACTGACGAGGCGCGCGCGCTGGCTGAACACATGGAACTGCTCGAACGGCGGCTGCGGCTCAAGGCATTACGGGCGCAGCGCCTTGAGCTGTACCGCCTGCACCGCAAGCATCTGATCGGCGACGATGTGGTGCGCAAGGTCTTGAGCGAGCTGGACATGAGCGAAGCCAACCTCGGGGCGGTTGGCTGAACGCACGTCCGCGTTGGCTATCGGAGCCTGCCGTGCAGAGCAGGCCCGAAGGGCTGCTTAGCGCTGGCTGAGGAAGTGACGAATGCGCTCGGCCGCCTCGATGCACTCGGCCAACGGTGCTACCAACGCCATGCGCACACGCCCTGCACCGGGGTTGACGCCATCGACCTCGCGAGACAGGTACGAACCCGGCACCACGGTAACGTGCTCGGCCTCGAACAGATCACGGGTGAAGTCGGCATCGCACCCAGGCACCTTGGCCCACAGGTAGAAACTGCCGTCGGGGCGCTGCACCTCCATCACCGGTTGCAGAATCTCCAGTACCGCATCGTACTTGGCCCGGTACTGGTCACGGTTGTCGCGCACGTGGGCTTCGTCCTGCCAGGCGGCGATGCTCGCCAGTTGCGTCTGCACCGGCATCGCGCAGCCGTGGTAGGTGCGGTAGAGCAGAAATGGCTTGATGATCTCGGCGTCGCCTGCGACGAAGCCCGAGCGCAGGCCTGGCAGGTTGGAGCGCTTGGACAAACTGTGGAACACCACGCAGCGCTTGAAATCACTGCGACCCAGTTCGGCGCAGGCGCTGAGCAGGCCGGGCGGCGGAGCATCTTCGTCGAAGTACAGTTCGCTGTAGCATTCGTCGGCGGCGATGACGAAATCGTACTGGTCGGCCAGGGCGATCAGCTTTTTCAGAGTGTCCAGCGGCACTAGCGCGCCGGTGGGGTTGCCCGGTGAGCACAGGAACAGAATCTGGCAGCGTTGCCAGACCTCGGCCGGAACTGCCTCGAAGTCGGGGTTGAAACCGTTGTCTTCCAGGCACGGCAGGTAGTGCGGCGTGGCGCCAGCGAGCAGCGCTGCACCTTCATAGATCTGATAGAACGGGTTGGGGCTGACCACCAGGCCATCGGCACTGCGATCGACCACTGCCTGGGTGAAGGCGAACAGCGCTTCACGGGTGCCATTGACCGGCAGGATATGCTGATCGGCCTGCAACCAGCCAGCCGGCACGCCGAAACGCCGCTCGCACCACTGGCCAATGGCCTGGCGCAGCGCCGGCAAACCGAGGGTGCTGGGGTACACCGCCAGCTTGTCGAGGTTGTCGCTCATGGCCTGGGCCACGAACGCGGGCGATGCGTGTTTCGGCTCGCCGATCGACAGGGCGATGGCGCGCTTGTCGTTAGCAGGCGTGACGCTGCCGAGCAGGGCACGCAGTTTCTCGAACGGGTAGGGCTGTAGCTGGGTCAACGCTGGGTTCATCGGCGCAAGGTCTCGGCAATCGTTAGAAATTCACCCGGGCAGGGCTGGCGTCGCTGGCCTGGCCGGCCTGCAACTGCTCAATGATGGCTTCCTGCAAACGCAGGCACAGCTGCGGATCGGACAGCGGCTGGTTGTCGGCGTCGGTGACGAAGAACACGTCTTCGACGCGCTCGCCCAGCGTGGCGATCTTGGCGTTTTGCAGCGAAAGGTCGAACTCCAGGAAAATCCGCCCCAGCCGTGCGAGCAGGCCCGGGCGGTCGGGGGCAGTGATTTCGAGGATGGTCACCGGCCGCTGGGCATCGTTGTGGATGGTCACCTGCGGCGCGAAGGTAAAGTGCTTGAGCTGACGCGGCACCCGGCGCTGGATGATCGTCGGGTAGTCCTCTGGGGTGCGCAGCGCTTCGCTAAGGCCGTCGCGAATCTGCCGCACGCGCTGCGGATTGTCACCGATCGAGCCGCCGTCGTTGTCCAGCACGATGTAGGTGTCGAGGGTGAACTGGCTGCTCGAGGTGATGATGCGCGCGTCATGGATGTTCAGGTTGAGCTGGGCCATGGCGGCCACCGTCACGGCGAAGAAATCGTGCTGGTCGGGGGCATAGATGAAGATCTGCGTGCCGCCCTCGAATTCGCGCTGGGTGGTTTCCTTGATCAGCACCAGCGGGCCGCCATCGGCCGGTTGCTGGAGAATGGCATCGGTGTGCCAGGCAACATCGGCTGCGGTATGGCGCAGGAAGTAGTCATCGCCCAGTTGCGACCACAACTGCTCGACGTCATCGGGGTCGGTGCCTTCGCGAATCAGGATGTCCAGTGCCGAGCTCTGGGTCTGGCGAATCAGTTCTTCACGGTCGAGCGGGTTTTCCAGGCCACGGCGCAGGGCGCGCTTGGTCTCGCTGTAGAGCTGGCGCAGCAGGCTGGCGCGCCAGGAGTTCCACAGGCTCGGGTTGGTGGCGTTGATGTCGGCCACGGTCAGCACATACAGGTAGTCGAGCCGCGTCTCGTCGCCCACCAGCAGGGCGAAGTCGTTGATCACCTGCGGGTCGGAGAGGTCCTTGCGCTGGGCGGTGGTGGACATCATCAGATGGTTCTGCACCAGCCAGACGATCAACCGGGTGTCCCAAGTCGGCAGTTGATGGCGTTCGGCGAAGGCCTGCGCGTCTATCGCGCCCAGATCGGAGTGATCGCCCTGGCGGCCCTTGCCGATGTCGTGATAAAGGCCAGCCAGGTAGATCAGCTCCGGCTTGGGCAAGCGACCCATGAGCTTGCTGGCCAGCGGGAATTTCTCCGACACTGGGGTGTAGCTAAGCTTGCGCAGGTGCTTGATGAGATTGAGCGTGTGCGCATCGACCGTATAGATGTGGAACAGGTCGTGCTGCATCTGGCCGACGATGAAACCGAATTCAGGCAAATAGCGACCGAGTATGCCGTAGCGGTTCATGCGTCGCAGGTTGCGGTGGATGCCCACTTCGCACTTGAACAGTTCGATGAACAGGCTGGTGTTGCGGATATCGCTGCGGAAGCTGTCGTCGATCAGGTGCCGGCTTTCGCGCAGCAGGCGCACGGTGTCGGCGCGTACGCCCTTGATTTCCGGGTGCTGGGCCATCAGCACGAAGATTTCCAGCATGGCGAACGGGGTGCGCTTGAAGACGTTGGCGTGGGCGGCCTCGATATAGCCATCGTGCAGGCCGAAGCGTGCGTTCAGCGGTTGCGTGGTGCCACTGTCTTCGTCGGCGAGGATGACCTCCTCGAAGTGCTGGATGATCAGGTCGCACAACTGGCTGATGCTCATCACTACCCGGTAGTACTGCTGCATGAACTGCTCGATGGCGCGCTTGGGGTTCTCGTCGCTGTAGCCGAGCAGCGCGGCGACGCTGCGCTGGTGATCGAACAGCAGGCGGTCTTCGGCGCGCCCGGCGAGCATGTGCAGGGCGTAGCGGACCTTCCATAGAAACGCCTGTGACGAAGCCAGCAGCTCGTTCTCGCTTTCCAGCAGAAACCCTTCACCGGCCAGCGCGTGCAGGTTGAGCGTGCCGTACTGACGGCGCGCCACCCAGAGCACGGTCTGGATATCGCGCAACCCGCCGGGCGAGCCCTTGACGTTGGGTTCGAGGTTGTACTCGGTGTCGTTGTACTTGTGATGACGGGCCTGCAGCTCGGCGCGCTTGGCCAGGAAGAAGGCTTTGCTCGGCCACAGGTGCTCGGTGCTGGTGGCCTCGAGCATGCGCCGGCGCAGGGTCTCGGGGCCGGCGATGGTGCGGCTTTCCATCAGGTTGGTGATGATCGTGAGGTCTGCCTCGGCCTGCTCGGCGCATTCGTCGATGCTGCGCACGCTTTGTCCGACTTCCAGGCCGATATCCCACAGCAGGGTCAGGAAGCGCTCGATGGCCTCGCGGTACTGCTCGTGGTGCGCGCCGCCAAGCAGAATCAGCAGGTCGATGTCGGAGTGCGGATGCAGTTCGCCACGGCCATAACCGCCGACCGCCACCAGGGCGATGCCGCTGGCGTCACCCCAGTCGAACTGCAGCCAGGCCTGTTGCAGCACGTTGTCCACCAGCCAGGCGCGGTCTTCGATCAGCCGGCGAATGTCGCGGCCTTCGCGAAAGCGTCGGTCGAGCACCTCGCTGGCCTGGCGAATGGCCTTCTTGAAGGCAGCGATAGGGCTTGTCTTGAGCGCCAGTTCCGCCTGGAACTGGCCACGGTCGAACAGCTCGGGGTCCACCTGGGGCATCGAATCGCGTTCCTGTGCTGGAAAGGCCTGGCCGGGGTCAGGCGGAAGTGCGAGGGATAGTGTCGTCCTTGCGCAAGGTGAAGATCTCGTAGCCGGTCGCGGTCACCACCAGGGTGTGCTCCCACTGCGCCGAGAGCTTGCGGTCCTTGGTGATGGCGGTCCAGCCATCGCCGAGCACCTTGGTGTCGGCCTTGCCCTGGTTGATCATCGGCTCGATGGTGAAGGTCATGCCTTCGCGCAGCGCCATGCCTTCGCCGGCCTTGCCGTAATGGACGATCTGCGGCTCTTCATGGAACACCTTGCCGATGCCGTGGCCGCAGAAGTCGCGGACCACCGAGAAGCCGTTCTTTTCGGCGTGCTTCTGGATCACTTCGCCAATGTCGCCCAGGGTGCAGCCGGGCTTGACCAGTTCGATGGCCTTGTACAGGCATTCCTGGGTGACCTGCGACAGACGCTCGGCCCACGGCGCGACAGTGCCGACGTGGAACATGCGGCTGGTGTCGCCGTGGTAGCCGTCCTTGATGACGGTGACGTCGATGTTCAAGGTGTCGCCGTTCTTCAGCGGCTTGTCGGCCGGAATGCCGTGGCACACCACGTGATTGATCGAGGTGCAGATGGACTTGGGAAAGCCCTTGTAGTTGAGCGGTGCAGGGATCGCCTGCTGCACGTTGACGATGTAGTCGTGGCAGAGACGGTCGAGTTCTTCGGTGGTGACACCGGGCTTGACGTGCGGCTCGATCATTTCCAGCACATCGGCGGCCAGACGGCCAGCGACGCGCATCTTTTCGATGTCTTCTGCGGTTTTGATGGTGACGGTCATTACAGGCTCTCTACGGCGCGGGCTGGGCGCAGGCGAACGGGAAAGGGGCGATTCTACCAGAGCAGCGCGCTGGTCGGGCCAGGCGCGAACCGGCCTGGTGTGTTGCGTATTTTGCGGCTTTGCCGTCGGCACTGCAAAACGCCCTGACGGACGCGTCAGGTTGTGTGTTCCGTTTGTGCAAGGCCTGTGGTATAACATGCGCCGCTTTCGGGGGCGTCCCCGCGAGCCTAAACCCACACACGTGTCGACACGATGGCCTGGGTGCCCGGAATCTTCAGGATTCTCGGGTTGGTCATTGGGATACGTGGAGGCCCAACCCGACTTATCAAGGAACTATCATGTCCCAAGTCAACATGCGCGATATGCTGAAGGCCGGTGTGCACTTCGGCCACCAGACCCGTTACTGGAACCCGAAAATGGGTAAGTACATTTTCGGCGCGCGCAACAAGATCCACATCATCAACCTGGAAAAAACCCTGCCAATGTTCAACGAAGCTCTGGCTTTCGTAGAGCGTCTGGCTCAGGGCAAGAACAAGATCATGTTCGTCGGCACCAAGCGTTCCGCCGGCAAGATCGTTGCCGAGCAAGCTGCTCGCGCTGGTTCGCCGTACGTTGACCACCGCTGGTTGGGCGGCATGCTGACCAACTACAAAACCATCCGTGCTTCGATCAAGCGTCTGCGCGACCTGGAAACCCAGGCCGAAGATGGCACCTTCGCCAAGCTGACCAAGAAAGAAGCCCTGATGCGTTCGCGTGATCTGGAAAAGCTGGACCGCAGCCTGGGTGGTATCAAGGACATGGGCGGCCTGCCTGATGCCCTGTTCGTGATCGATGTCGACCACGAGCGCATCGCCATCACCGAAGCCAACAAGCTGGGCATCCCGGTTATCGGCGTTGTCGATACCAACAGCAGCCCGGAAGGTGTCGACTACATCATCCCAGGCAACGACGACGCCATCCGCGCCATCGAGCTGTACATGACTTCGATGGCCGACGCCATCATCCGCGGCCGCAACAACGTTGCTGGCGGCACCGAAGTCTACGCTGAAGAAGCGGCTGCACCTGCTGCCGAGTAAGTGACGCGTCGCGTCTGACTTGGCACGCAAAAAGGGGGCTCTGCCCCCTTTTTGCCACCTTGAAATCCTGCTGTCAGCATGTCCCTCGCATCATGGGCGCGCTGAGCCAACACAGCGGATTAGCAGAATTGAACGCCCGTGATGAGCGGGTGGAATGGTTGAAAAACTTTCCAAGAGGATTTTGAAATGGCAGCAATTACTGCGGCGCTGGTCAAAGAACTGCGCGAGCGTACCGGCGAAGGCATGATGGATTGCAAGAAGGCCCTGGAAAAGGCTGACGGCGATATCGAAAAAGCCATTGATGACATGCGCGCTTCGGGCGCCATCAAGGCTGCCAAGAAGGCAGGCAACGTCGCTGCCGAAGGCGCCATCGCGGTCAAGACCGACGGTAAGGTCGCCGTTCTGCTGGAAGTGAACTCGCAGACCGACTTCCTGGCCCTGCAGGACGACTTCAAGAACTTCGTCGCCGAAAGCCTGGAAGAAGCCTTCGCCCAGAAGCTGACCGATGCCGCTCCGCTGATCGCTTCGCGCGAAGCTGCTCGTGAGGCCCTGGTTGCCAAGTGCGGCGAGAACGTCAACATTCGTCGCCTGGTGCGCGTCGAAGGCGACGTGGTCGGCGCCTACCTGCACGGTAACAAGATCGGCGCTGCCGTCGTTCTGAAAGGCGGTGACGTCGAGCTGGCGAAAAACATCGCCATGCACGTTGCAGCGTCCAACCCCGAGTTCCTGGATTCGTCGGAAATCTCCGCCGAGGCCATCGAGCGCGAGAAAGGCGTCTTCCTGCAACTGAACGCCGACAAGATCGCCGGCAAGCCGGAAAATATCGTTGAGAACATGATCAACGGTCGCATCACCAAGTTCAAAGCCGAAGCCTCGCTCAAAGAGCAAGCCTTCGTCATGAACCCGGAAGTCAAGGTCGGCGAACTGGCCAAGAAAGCCGGCGCTGAAATCGTTTCCTTCACCTACTACAAGGTTGGCGAAGGCATCGAGAAACCGGTCGACGACTTCGCTGCCGAAGTTGCCGCACAGGTCGCTGCTGCCAAGCAGTAAGACAGAGACGTCTGTCGCCCCGAAGAGGCTGCCCGCTTACGCGCGCAGCCTCTTTGTCAAAGCGGGCAGGGGTTTATCCAATCCCGCACCGCTGGCGCCCAAACGGCGCCGCGCTACAGTAAGCAGGCCGGCAACGGCCCGCACGAATTTCTAGAAAACGCCGCAGGAGAGACACGCAATGGCTCAGCAGGTGAGTGGTCGCCAACCTCGCTATAAACGCATTTTGCTCAAACTTAGCGGCGAGGCCCTGATGGGCTCCGAAGACTTCGGCATCGATCCGAAGGTGCTCGATCGCATGGCCCTGGAAGTGGGGCAACTGGTCGGTATCGGTGTGCAGGTCGGCCTGGTGATCGGCGGCGGCAACCTGTTCCGCGGTGCGGCATTGAGCGCCGCCGGCATGGATCGCGTCACCGGTGACCACATGGGCATGCTGGCCACGGTCATGAACGGCCTGGCCATGCGCGACGCGCTCGAGCGTTCGAACATCCCGGCGCTGGTCATGTCGGCCATTTCCATGGTCGGTGTCACCGATCATTACGATCGCCGCAAAGCTATTCGCCACCTCAACTCAGGGGATGTGGTAATTTTCTCCGCCGGTACCGGCAACCCGTTCTTCACCACCGATTCCGCAGCCTGTCTGCGTGGCATCGAAATCGATGCAGATGTGGTGCTGAAGGCGACCAAGGTCGACGGTGTGTACACCGCTGACCCCTTCAAGGATCCATTGGCCGAGAAGTTCGATCACCTCACTTATGACGAAGTGCTGGATCGCAAGCTCGGTGTCATGGACCTGACCGCAATCTGTCTGTGCCGCGACCACAAGATGCCATTGCGCGTATTCAACATGAACAAGCCAGGCTCGCTACTCAACATAGTGGTAGGTGGCGCCGAAGGCACCTTGATCGAGGAAGGCCAAGCATGATCAACGAAATCAAGAAAGACGCTCAGGAACGCATGAGCAAGTCGCTGGATTCGCTTCAGCACGCATTCAGCCGCATCCGTACCGGTGTAGCGCACCCCAGCATTCTGGAAGGCGTGATGGTGCCTTACTACGGCGCCGATACGCCGATCAAACAGGTGGCCAACATCACCGTCAAGGATTCGCGCACGCTGCAGGTCGTCGCGTTCGAGCGCAACATGCTCAATGCCGTCGACAAGGCCATCGGCAGTGCAGGCCTCAACCTGAACCCCACCAACCTGGGCGAGCTGTTGTTGATCACCATGCCTGCGCTGACCGAAGAAACGCGCAGAGGGTTCACCAAGCAGGCGCGTGATGCGGCGGAAGATGGCCGAGTCGCCGTGCGCAACATTCGTCGTGATGCCATGAGTCAGCTCAAGGACCTGGTCAAGGAGAAAGAGATCAGCGAAGACGAAGAGCGTCGTGCGGCTGATGATATTCAAAAGCTGACCGACAAGTTCGTCGCAGATATCGAGGTTGCAGTCAAAGCCAAGGAAAAGGACCTCATGGCTGTCTGAGGCCGAGGCTCTTCAATGGAAAAGACCAAGCTGGCGGCACCGTCTTCGGTGCCGCGACACGTCGCGATCATCATGGACGGCAACAACCGCTGGGCGAAGAAGCGCTTGTTGCCGGGAGTGGCCGGGCACAAGGCCGGCGTCGATGCCGTCCGTGCGGTGATCGAGGTCTGCGCCGAGGCCAAGGTCGAAGTGCTGACCTTGTTCGCCTTCTCCAGTGAGAACTGGCAGCGCCCGGCCGAAGAGGTCGGTGCGCTGATGGAACTGTTCTTCTCGGCCCTGCGCCGGGAAGCTCGGCGCCTCAACGAGAACAAGATCTGCCTGCGCATCATTGGGGATCGCTCGCGGTTTCATCCCGAGTTGCAAGCCGCCATGCGCGAAGCCGAAGCGCTGACCGCGGGCAACAGTCGATTCATCCTGCAAGTGGCTGCCAACTATGGCGGGCAGTGGGACATCGCCCAGGCGGCGCAGCGGCTCGCGCGCGAAGTGCAGGCCGGGCATTTGCGCCCCGACGACATCACCCCCGATCTGCTGCAGACCTGCCTGTCCACTGGCGATCAGCCGCTGCCCGATCTGTGCATCCGCACCGGCGGCGAGCATCGCATCAGCAATTTCCTGCTCTGGCAGCTGGCTTACGCCGAGCTGTACTTCTCCGACCTGTACTGGCCGGACTTCAAACACGAGGCCATGCGCAGTGCGCTGGCCGATTTCGCCTCGCGCCAGCGCCGCTTCGGTAAGACCAGCGAGCAGGTCGAAGCTGGAGCCCGCGCCTAATGCTTAAGCAACGCATCATCACTGCCTTGATCCTGCTGCCAGTCGCCCTGTGCGGCTTCTTCCTGCTCGACGGCGCGGCCTTTGCCCTGTTCATCGGGCTGGTGGTCACCCTCGGCGCCTGGGAATGGGCGCGCCTGGCCGGTCTGGTCGCGCAGCCGCTGCGCATCGCCTATGCCGCAGTGGTGGCAGGGGCCTTGATGCTGCTGTACCTCATGCAGGACCTCGCGCCCTGGGTACTGGGCGCGTCGGTGATCTGGTGGGCCCTGGCCACCTGGCTGGTGCTGACCTACCCGCGCAGCAGCGAGCTGTGGGTCAGTGCCGCGTGCCGTTTGCTGATCGGTCTGCTGGTGTTGCTGCCGGCCTGGCAGGGCTTGCTGCTGCTCAAGCATTGGCCTGAAGGCAACTGGCTGATCCTGGCGGTGATGCTGCTGGTGTGGGCAGCCGACATCGGTGCGTACTTCTCCGGGCGGGCCTTCGGCAAGCGCAAGCTGGCGCCGCAAGTCAGCCCTGGCAAGAGCTGGGAAGGGGTCTATGGCGGTCTGGCCGTCAGTCTGCTCATTACCTTGGGTGTCGCCCTGTACCGCGACTGGAGCATTGGCAGCCTGCTGCTCGGGTTGCTCGGCGCGGTGGTGGTGGTGATGGCCTCGGTAGTGGGTGACCTCACCGAAAGCATGTTCAAGCGCCGCGAAGGCATCAAGGACAGCAGTAACCTGCTGCCGGGCCATGGCGGTGTGCTGGATCGAATCGACAGCCTGACCGCTGCGATACCAATGTTCGCGGTACTGCTGTGGGCCGCCGAATGGGGTGTCATGTGAGTCGTATGCAACAGGTCACCGTGCTCGGCGCCACTGGCTCGATCGGCTTGAGCACCCTCGATGTCATCGGTCGTCATGCAGAGCAGTATCAGGTCTTCGCGCTCAGTGGCTTTTCGCGCCTTGAGCAATTGCTCGCACTGTGTGTGCGTCACCGCCCGCGTTTTGCTGCCGTTCCCACTGCCGCTGCTGCCGCGCAACTGCGTGCCGGCCTGCGCGAGCACGGTTGCAGCACCGAGGTGCTGGAAGGCGAGGCGGGCCTGAGCGCGATCGCCAGCGCTGCCGAGGTCGATGTGGTGATGGCGGCCATCGTGGGCGCTGCAGGCCTCAAGCCGACCCTGGCCGCTGTCGAGGCGGGCAAGAAGGTCTTGCTGGCCAACAAGGAAGCGCTGGTCATGTCGGGCGCGCTGTTCATGGACGCCGTACGCCACAGTGGCGCGGTGCTGTTGCCCATCGACAGCGAGCACAATGCGATCTTCCAGTGTCTGCCTGGCGACTATGCCCGTGGCCTGGAGGCGGTCGGCGTGCGGCGCATTCTGCTCACCGCATCCGGTGGGCCATTCCGGCAGACGCCGTTGGCGCAGTTGGCTGAGGTCACCCCTGAGCAGGCCTGCGCGCACCCCAACTGGTCGATGGGGCGCAAGATCTCGGTCGATTCGGCGAGCATGATGAACAAGGGGCTGGAGTTGATCGAGGCCTGCTGGTTGTTCGACGCAGCCCCGTCCAAGGTCGAGGTGGTGGTGCACCCGCAGAGCGTCATTCATTCGCTGGTCGACTACGTCGATGGGTCGGTGCTGGCGCAACTGGGCAACCCGGATATGCGCACCCCCATCGCCAACGCCCTGGCCTGGCCACGGCGCATCGATTCCGGGGTGGCGCCGCTCGACCTGTTCGCCATCGCCCGGCTGGACTTCGAAGCCCCCGATGAACAGCGTTTCCCCTGTTTGCGCATCGCTCGGCAGGCGGCCGAGGCGGGCGACAGCGCACCGGCGGTGCTCAACGCTGCCAACGAGGTCGCTGTGGAGGCGTTTCTGGCCGGCCGTATCCGCTTCCCGGAAATCGCGAGTATGATCGAGCGCGTTCTCGATCAGCAGCCGGTGGTGCCGGTCGCGTCACTCGACGCGGTGTTCTCGGCCGACCAGCGTGCCCGTCAGCTGGCAGGCGAGTGGCTGAGTCGCCACGACCGCTAGCCGGTCGTCGGCGAACACGGTTTTTCGGAGAGATCTATGTCTGCGTTTTACATGATTGTCGGCACGTTGATCGCGCTCGGGGTGCTGGTCACCTTCCATGAATTCGGTCACTTCTGGGTGGCGCGTCGTTGCGGCGTCAAGGTGCTGCGTTTTTCGGTGGGCTTCGGTACGCCGCTGATCCGCTGGCATGACCGCCACGGCACCGAGTTCGTGGTCGCGGCCATTCCGCTCGGCGGCTACGTGAAGATGCTCGACGAGCGTGAAGGCGACGTACCGCCGGCATTGGCCGAGCAGTCCTTCAATCGCAAATCGGTGCGCCAGCGCATCGCCATCGTCGCGGCCGGACCAATCGCCAACTTCCTCCTGGCGATCGTGTTCTTCTGGCTGGTGGCCATGCTCGGCAGTCAGCAGATTCGGCCCGTGATCGGCGCGGTCGAGCCCGACAGCCTGGCCGCCCAGGCGGGCCTCGCCGTGGGCCAGGAAATCGTCTCCATCGATGGCAAACCGACCAACGGTTGGTCTGCGGTAAACCTGCAATTGGTGCGCCGTCTGGGTGAAAGCGGAACGCTGCGCATCGGTGTACAGGATGAAGGCGCGAGCGTTGAGCGCAGTCATGAGGTCAGCCTCGAACACTGGCTCAAGGGCGCCGATGAGCCAGACCCGATCCAGTCCCTGGGCCTGCGCCCGTGGCGTCCGCAGATCGCGCCGGTGCTGGCCGAGCTCGATCCCAAGGGGCCGGCTGCGGCCGCCGGGCTGAAAAGTGGCGACCGTCTGCTTGCGCTGGATGACGCCGCGTTGACCGACTGGCAGCAGGTCGTCGACGCCGTGCGCGGGCGTGCTGACAGCAAGGTGCAACTGCGCATCGAGCGTGAAGGCAAGCTCATGGAACTGCCGGTCACCCTGGGTCATAGAGGGGGGGGCGCCAGCGCTGGCGGTTATCTCGGGGCTGGGGTGAAAGCCGGTGAATGGCCTGCCAACATGGTCCGTGAAGTCAGCTATGGCCCGCTTGACGGCTTCGCCGAAGGGCTCGCACGGACCTGGAACATGAGCGTCCTGACCCTCGAATCGCTGAAGAAAATGTTGTTCGGAGAGCTCTCGGTAAAAAACTTGAGCGGACCGATAACCATTGCTAAAGTGGCGGGCGCTTCGGCCCAGTCCGGCTTGGGAGATTTTCTGAACTTCCTCGCCTACCTGAGCATTAGCCTGGGGGTTCTGAACCTGCTGCCCATTCCTGTACTGGATGGGGGGCATTTGCTGTTCTATCTGATCGAGTGGGCGCGCGGTCGTCCGCTATCTGATCGGGTGCAAGGTTGGGGGGCTCAGATCGGTATCAGTCTGGTCATCGGCGTGATGTTGCTCGCGTTGATCAACGATCTGGGTCGACTTTAACGCTTAGCTCAATTGCGAACCTGCCGCCCTGTGCGGCAGGTTGTTTATTGCCAGTTGGAATAAAAGGACTTCATGAAACGTCTGCTGCTAACTGCGGTGCTTTGCGCACTGATGACCACTGAAGTTCACGCCGAGTCCTTCACTATCTCCGATATTCGTGTCAACGGCCTGCAGCGGGTGTCCGCGGGCAGCGTGTTTGGCGCGTTGCCGCTCAATGTCGGCGATCAGGCGGACGATCGGCGTCTGGTCGAATCGACCCGCTCGCTGTTCAAGACCGGCTTCTTCCAGGACATCGAGCTGGACCGCGACGGCAATGTCCTGATCATCAACGTGGTCGAGCGCCCGTCGGTGTCGAGCATCGAGATCGAAGGCAACAAGGCCATCAGCACCGACGACCTGATGAAAGGTCTCAAACAGTCGGGCCTGGCCGAAGGCGAGATCTTCCAGCGCGCGACCCTTGAGGGCGTACGGAACGAGCTGCAACGTCAGTACGTGGCCCAGGGTCGCTATTCGGCCGAGGTCGATGCCGAAGTGGTGCCAGAGCCGCGCAACCGCGTCGGCCTGAAGATCAAGATCAACGAAGGCACCGTCGCTGCCATTCAGCACATCAACGTGGTCGGCAACACCGTGTTCGACGACGACGAGCTGAGCAGCCTGTTCGAACTCAAGACCACCAACTGGCTGTCGTTCTTCAAGAACGACGACAAGTACGCCCGCGAAAAACTCTCCGGTGACCTCGAGCGTCTGCGCTCCTACTACCTGGACCGCGGCTACATCAACATGGACATCGCCTCGACCCAGGTGTCCATCACGCCAGACAAGAAGCACGTGTACATCACCGTCAACATCAATGAAGGCGAGAAGTACACCGTTCGCGACGTCAAGCTGTCCGGCGACCTCAAGGTGCCGGAAGACCAGGTCAAGTCGCTGCTGCTGGTGCAGCCAGGCCAGGTCTTCTCGCGCAAGGTGATGACCAGCACGTCCGATCTGATCACCCGTCGTCTGGGTAACGAAGGCTATACCTTCGCCAACGTCAACGGTGTCCCTCAGCCGCACGATGAAGACCATACCGTCGACATCATGTTCGTGGTCGATCCGGGCAAGCGTGCCTACGTCAACCGCATCAACTTCCGTGGCAACACCAAGACCGAAGACGAAGTGCTGCGCCGCGAAATGCGTCAGATGGAAGGTGGCTGGGCGTCGACTTACCTGATCGACCAGTCCAAGACCCGTCTCGAGCGTCTGGGCTTCTTCAAGGAGGCGACCGTCGAAACCCCACCGGTGCCGGGCACCGATGACCAGGTCGACGTGAACTACGCCGTCGAAGAACAGGCCTCCGGTTCGATCACCGCCAGCGTCGGTTTCGCCCAGAGCGCCGGTCTGATCCTCGGTGGTGCGATCAGTCAGAGCAACTTCCTCGGTACCGGTAACAAGGTGTCCGTGGGCCTGACCCGTTCGCAATACCAGACCCGCTACAACTTCGGCTTCGTTGACCCCTACTTCACCAATGACGGCGTCAGCCTGGGCTACAACGCCTTCTACCGCAGCACCAACTACGACGACCTCGACGTCGACGTGGCCAGCTATGCGGTGGACAGCCTGGGTGCCGGCGTCAGCCTCGGCTACCCGATCAGCGAGACCTCGCGCCTGACCTACGGCCTGACCGTGCAGAAGGACGAGATCAAGACTGGCAAGTACACCGTCAACGAGATCTTCGATTTCCTCGACAAAGAGGGTAAAGACTTCCTCAACTTCAAGGGCTCGATCGGCTGGTCTGAGTCGACGCTCAACAAAGGCGTGCTGGCCACCCGTGGTCATTCGCAAAGCCTAACCCTGGAAACCACCCTGCCGGGCAGCGATCTGTCGTTCTACAAGGTCGACTACCGCGCCCAGCTGTTCAAGCCGATCACCACCGACTACACCCTGCGTCTGCACACTGAATTGGGTTATGGCGACGGCTTCGGCGGCACCTCTGGCCTGCCGTTCTACGAGAACTACTATGCTGGTGGTTTCAACTCGGTACGTGGTTTCAAGGACAGCAGCCTCGGTCCGCGCAGTACCCCAAGTATCGGTGCTGAAGCTGGCGGCCGACCAGGCACTATCCGCGACCCGGATCAGGATCCACTTCCATTCGGTGGCAACGTGCTGGTGCAGGGCGGCGTAGAACTTCTGTTCCCTCTGCCGTTCGTCAAAGATCAGCGCTCCCTGCGTACTTCGGTCTTCTGGGACGTGGGTAACGTCTTCGACAGTAATTGTGAATCCAAGGTGACGGCCGACGGCAAGAAGGTTCCATGCGCCAAGCTCGGCTTCTCCGACATGGCCAGTTCGGTCGGTCTGGGCGTAACGTGGGTCACGGCACTGGGTCCGCTGAGCTTCAGCCTGGCGCTGCCGGTCAAGAAGCCTGACGATGCCGACACCCAGATGTTCCAATTCTCTCTGGGCCAGACCTTCTGAGGTCGGCCCGTGCCCAACGACAACGGTTTATTCAGGAGTGCATCGTGCGTAAGTTGACCCAACTGGCCCTCGTGGCTGCGGCGCTGGTCGCCACCCCGGCTTTCGCCGAAATGAAAGTCGCCGTACTGAACTACCAGATGGCCCTGCTCGAATCCGACGCCGCCAAGCGCTATGCCGTCGACGCCGAGAAGAAATTCGGTCCGCAACTGAACAAGCTCAAGAGCCTGGAAAGCAGCGCCAAGGGCATTCAGGACCGTCTGATCAAGGGCGGTGACAAGATGGCCCAGCCTGAGCGCGAGCGTCTCGAGCTCGAATACAAGCAAAAGGCCCGCGACTATCAGTTCCAGTCCAAGGAGCTGAGCGAAGCCAAGGCCGTTGCCGACCGTGACATGCTCAAGACCCTGAAGCCCAAACTCGACGGTGCCGTGGAAGAAGTCATCAAGAAAGGCGGCTTCGATCTGGTACTCGAGCGTGGCGCGGTCATCGATGTCAAGCCTCAGTACGACATCACCCGCCAGGTCATCGAGCGCATGAACCAAGCGCGTTGACATGACCCAGCCCATGACCCTCGGCCAACTGGCCGAGACGCTCGGCGCCGTGCTGCAAGGCGCCGCAGCGCAGCCCATCACCGGTCTCGCCACCTTGCAGGAAGCGGGGCCGGGTCAGTTGAGCTTCCTGGCCAACCCGCAATACCGCAAGTACCTGGAGACTACCCAGGCTGGCGCGGTATTGCTCAAGGCCGCCGATGCCGAGGGCTTTTCCGGTAACGCGCTGATCGTCGCCGATCCGTACCTGGCCTATGCGCGCATTTCGCACCTGTTCGATCCGAAACCCAGGGCTGTGGCGGGTATTCATCCCAGCGCCGTGGTGGCAGACGACGCCCAGGTGCATGCAAGTGCCAGCATCGGACCGTTCGCGGTCATCGAGAGCGGTGCGCAGATCGGTCCAGGCGTCACGGTCGGTGCGCATTGCTTCATCGGTGCACGCAGCGTGGTGGGCGAGGGTGGTTGGCTGGCGCCGCGAGTCACGTTGTACCACGATGTCACCATCGGCAAGCGCGTGGTGATTCAGTCGGGCGCGGTGATCGGTGGCGAAGGCTTCGGTTTCGCCAACGAGAAAGGCGTGTGGCGCAAGATCGCGCAAATTGGCGGTGTGACCGTGGGCGATGACGTTGAAATCGGCGTCAACACTGCAGTAGACCGCGGCGCGTTGTCCGATACGCGCATCGATGACGGCGCCAAGCTCGACAACCAGATCCAGATTGCCCACAACGTGCACGTCGGCGCCCATACGGCCATGGCGGCCTGTGTGGGCATCTCCGGCAGCACGCGGATCGGCAAGCATTGCACCATCGCCGGCGGTGTCGGCATGGTGGGTCACATCGATGTCTGCGACAACGTCTTCGTTTCCGGCATGACCATGGTGACCCGTTCGATTACCGAGCCGGGTGCCTATTCTTCCGGCACGGCGATGCAGCCGCTGGGTGACTGGCGCAAGAGTGCTGCGCGTATTCGTCAACTCGACGACATGGCCAAGCGCCTGCAGCAGCTGGAAAAGCGAGTCGATACCGTGACCTCGGAAGGCCAGCCGGCATCTGATGGCTGACAGCAATTTCTGAGCAAGCTTGATTCGTCGCTAGCTGGCTCCTCTTTGGATGGCAAAAGGAGCGTGTGGTCAGCGCCTACGCTCCCTATTCTTATTACAGGCTTCCCCCCGAAATGATGGACATCAACGAGATTCGCGAATACCTGCCTCACCGCTACCCATTCCTGTTGGTGGATCGGGTGACGGATCTGGACTACGAGGCCCAGAGCATTCGTGCCTACAAGAATGTCAGCATCAACGAGCCCTTCTTCAATGGCCACTTCCCGGCCCATCCGATCATGCCGGGCGTGCTGATCATCGAAGCGATGGCGCAGGCCGCCGGTATTCTCGGCTTCAAGATGCTTGACGCGAAGCCGGCCGATGGCACGCTCTACTACTTCGTCGGCTCCGACAAGCTGCGCTTCCGCCAGCCGGTGCTGCCAGGCGATCAGCTGGTGCTGGAAGCGACCTTCCTCAGCCGCAAGAGCATGATCTGGAAGTTCGAATGCCGCGCGCTGGTCGATGGCAAGCCTGTATGCTCGGCACAGATCACCTGCGCGGAACGCTCCCTGTGAATTCGATTGATCCACGGGCCATCATCGACCCGTCGGCCAGGTTGGCCGACGGTGTCGAAGTGGGCCCCTGGTCGATCATTGGCCCTGACGTCGAGATCGGGGAGGGCACGGTCATCGGCCCGCACGTGGTGCTCAAGGGGCCGACCCGCGTCGGCAAGCACAACCGTATCTTCCAGTTCTCCTCCATTGGCGAAGACACGCCGGACCTCAAGTATCGAGGCGAACCGACGCGTCTGGTGATCGGCGACCATAACGTCATCCGCGAAGGCGTGACCATTCACCGCGGCACCATTCAGGATCGCGCTGAAACCACCGTGGGCGATCACAACCTGATCATGGCGTATGCCCACATCGGCCACGACAGCGTCATCGGCAGCCACTGCATTCTGGTGAACAACACCGCTCTGGCTGGGCATGTGCACGTTGGCGATTGGGCGATCCTTTCCGGATTCACCCTGGTCCATCAGTACTGCCACATTGGCGCCCATGCGTTTTCCGGCATGGGTACTGCCATTGGCAAGGACGTTCCGGCCTTCGTCACCGTATTCGGCAGCCCCGCCGAAGCGCGCAGCATGAACTTCGAAGGCATGCGTCGTCGCGGTTTCAGTAATGAAGTGATCCACGCCTTGCGCCGAGCCTACAAGACCGTTTACCGCCAAGGCCTGACCGTCGAGCTGGCGGTGGCCGAGTTGGCCGAGATGGCTGGCAAGTACCCTGAGGTCGAGTTGTTCCGTCAGTCCATCGTTACCTCTGCCCGCGGCATCACCCGCTGATATGGCACAGCTTTGCATAGCCCTGGTCGCGGGTGAGGCCAGCGGCGATATCCTCGGGTCCGGTTTGATGCGTGCGCTCAAGGCGCGCCACCCGCAGGTGCGCTTCATCGGTGTTGGCGGTCCGCTGATGGAAGCCGAGGGCATGCAGTCATACTTCCCCATGGAGCGCCTGGCGGTCATGGGGCTGGTGGAAGTGCTGGGGCGTCTGCGCGAGTTGCTCAAGCGCCGCAAGGAACTGATTGCCACGCTGATCGATGAAAAGCCCGATGTGTTCATCGGCATCGATGCGCCTGATTTTACCCTCAACATCGAACTCAAGCTGCGCCAGGCAGGGATCAAGACCGTGCATTATGTCAGCCCCTCGGTGTGGGCCTGGCGGCAAAAGCGCGTCCTGAAGATTCGCCAGGGCTGCGACCTGATGTTGACGTTGCTGCCCTTCGAAGCGCGCTTCTATGAAGAGCAAGGCGTGCCAGTGCGTTTCGTCGGTCACCCGCTGGCAGACACGATTCCGCTGGAAGCCGACCGCGACGCCGCACGGCGCACGCTGGGGTTGCCTGCCGGGCCGCTGGTGGCGCTGATGCCGGGTAGCCGAGGCGGCGAGGTTGGTCGGCTCGGCGCGTTGTTCCTCGATGCGGCTGAGCGCCTGCGCCAGCAAGTGCCAGGAGTACGCTTCGTGCTGCCCTGTGCCAACGCTGCACGGCGCGCGCAGGTCGAGCAGATGCTCGAGGGCCGTGACCTGCCGTTGACCCTGCTCGACGGTCAATCGCACCTGGCCCTGGCTGCCTGCGATGCCGTGTTGATCGCATCCGGCACCGCCACCCTCGAGGCCTTGCTGTACAAACGGCCGATGGTGGTGGCGTATCGGCTGGCGCCGCTGACCTACTGGATTCTCAAACGTATGGTCAAAAGCCCCTATGTATCGCTGCCCAACCTGCTTGCCCAGCGCCTGCTGGTGCCCGAGCTGCTGCAGGATGACGCCACGTGTGAAGCCCTGGCGGCCACTGTGGCACCGTTGCTGCGCGATGGCGCGGTACAGACCGAACCCTTCGACCAGATTCACCGAACCCTGCGCCGCGATGCCTCCAATCAGGCAGCCGACGCGGTGCTCGCCTTGCTGGAGCCACGCTGATGCAGATGGGCCTGGATTTCACCCTGGTCGAGGAACTGGTCGCCGGTGTCGATGAAGTCGGGCGCGGCCCGCTGTGTGGCGACGTGGTCACCGCAGCAGTGATCCTCGACCCGCAGCGGCCCATTCTTGGCCTCAACGACTCCAAGAAACTCACCCAGGCCAAGCGCGAAGCCTTGTTCGATGAGATCTGCGAGAAAGCGTTGAGCTTCTGCATCGCCCGTGCCGAGGTGGCAGAAATCGATCGTCTGAATATCCTTCACGCCACCATGCTGGCAATGCAGCGGGCGGTCGAAGGGTTGCATGTCACGCCCAGGCTGGCGTTGATCGATGGTAATCGCTGCCCAACGCTGTCGGTGCCTGCAGCACCGGTGGTGCAAGGTGACAGCAAGGTGCCGGCCATCGCTGCGGCATCGATTCTGGCCAAGGTCACCCGCGACCGCGAGATGAGCGCGCTCGAAGCGCTCTATCCAGGCTATGGCATTGGCGCGCACAAAGGCTACCCGACGCCTGTGCATCTCGAGGCGTTGGCCCGTCTGGGCCCAACGCCGATCCACCGTCGCTCGTTCGCCCCGGTAAGGGTTGCCTATGAGCGGCGCTCGAGCGCTCTGGCCACGCTGCTGTAGTTAACTCCAGCCCCTTTGCCCGAAATCACGCCGGGCTTGCAGCACGGCACGCTCGTCCTCGTGCGCGGCATCGGCTCGACCGTTGCGCTACAATCGCGCCCTCGTGTTTCACACTGCTACAGGAACATCCATGCCGGTCTCTTTCGTTCACCTGCGCGTTCACTCCGAATTCTCCCTGGTCGATGGTCTGGTGCGGGTCAAGCCGCTGGCCAAGGCGCTGGGCGAGATGAACATGCCGGCGGTAGCGATTACCGATCAGAGCAACATGTGTTCGCTGGTCAAGTTCTATAAATCGGCCATGGGCGCTGGAATCAAGCCGATCTGTGGCGCCGACCTGTGGCTGGCCGGCACCACGGCCGATGCGCCGCTGTCGCGCATCTGCCTGCTGGCCATGAATCCCGAAGGTTATCGCAACCTCACCGAGCTGATTTCCCGTGGTTGGGTCGAGGGGCAGCGCAATGGCCTGGTGATCATCCAACGCGATTGGATCGCGCCGGCCAGCGCCGGCCTGATAGGCCTGTCGGCCGCGCGTGAGGGCGATATCGGCATGGCCCTGCTGGCCGGGCGCCAGGCCGAGGCCGAGGCACTGCTGCGCGACTGGATGCAGATGTTCCCCGAGCGCTTCTATGTGGAGGTGCAGCGCACCGGTCGTCCGAACGAGGAAGAGTACCTGCACGCCGCGGTCGCTTTGGCCGATCAGCTGGGCGCGCCGCTGGTGGCGACCAACGATGTGCGCTTTCTCAAGCAGTCGGACTTCGATGCCCATGAAACCCGCGTGTGTATCGGTGAGGGCTGGACCCTCGACGATCCGCGCCGGCCTCGTCACTACAGCGACGAGCAGTACCTCAAAAGCGCCGAACAGATGGCCGAGCTGTTCAGCGATCTGCCCGACGCCATTGCCAATACCGTCGAGATCGCCAAGCGCTGCAACATCCAGGTGCAGTTGGGCAAGGCGTTCCTGCCAGATTTCCCGACCCCCAATGGCATGGGCATCGACGATTACCTGCGCCATGTGTCCCACGAAGGCCTCGAAGAGCGCTTGGCGGTGCTTTGGCCGAAGGCCACCACACCCAACTATGACGAGAAACGCCAGGTCTACCTCGACCGGCTGAAGTTCGAACTGGACATCATCATCCAGATGGGCTTTCCCGGTTACTTCCTGATCGTCATGGACTTCATCAAGTGGGCGAAGAACAACGGCGTGCCGGTTGGTCCCGGTCGAGGCTCGGGTGCCGGCTCGCTGGTGGCCTACGTGCTGAAGATCACCGACCTCGACCCGCTGGCCTACGACCTGCTGTTCGAGCGCTTCCTCAACCCCGAGCGGGTATCGATGCCCGACTTCGACGTCGACTTCTGCATGGATGGTCGCGACCGGGTCATCGAGTACGTCGCCGACGCCTACGGGCGCAACGCCGTCAGCCAGATCATCACCTTCGGCACCATGGCTGCCAAGGCGGTGGTGCGTGACGTGGCAAGGGTTCAGGGCAAGTCCTACGGCCTGGCCGACCGCCTGTCGAAGATGATTCCCTTCGAAGTGGGCATGACCCTGGAAAAAGCCTTCGAGCAAGAGGAAATCCTGCGCGACTTCCTCAAGAGCGACGAAGAAGCCAAGGAAATCTGGGACATGGCCCTCAAGCTCGAGGGCGTTACCCGCGGTACCGGCAAGCATGCCGGTGGTGTGGTCATCGCGCCGACCAAACTCACCGACTTCTCGCCGGTGGCCTGTGATGAAGAAGGCGGTGGCCTGGTCACTCAGTTCGACAAGGACGACGTCGAGGCTGCAGGCCTGGTCAAGTTCGACTTCCTCGGCCTGCGTACCCTGACCATCATCAAGTGGGCGATGGAAACCATCAACCGCGAGCAGGCCAAGATGGACCTGCCCGACCTGAACATCGACTTCATCCCGCTGGACGACCGCAAGACCTACGAGCTGTTGCAGAAGGCCGAGACCACTGCGGTGTTCCAGCTCGAATCGCGTGGCATGAAAGAGCTGATCAAGAAGCTCAAGCCCGACTGCCTCGAAGACCTCATCGCCCTTGTAGCGCTGTTCCGTCCTGGCCCGTTGCAGTCGGGCATGGTCGATGACTTCATCAACCGTAAGCACGGCCGTGCCGAGCTGGCCTACCCGCATCCTGATTACCAGTACGACGGCCTGCAGCCGGTGCTGGCACCGACCTACGGCATCATCCTGTACCAGGAACAGGTGATGCAGATCGCCCAAGTCATGGCCGGCTACACCCTGGGTGAAGCCGACATGCTGCGCCGCGCCATGGGCAAGAAGAAGCCCGAGGAAATGGCCAAGCAGCGCGGCGGTTTCATCGAAGGGTGCAGCAGGAACAATATCGAAGCGGATCTTGCAGGCAACATCTTCGACCTGGTAGAGAAATTCGCAGGTTACGGCTTCAACAAGTCGCACTCTGCCGCCTACGGACTGGTGTCGTACCAGACTGCCTGGCTCAAGACTCACCACCCGGCACCGTTCATGGCCGCGGTACTGTCGGCGGACATGCACAACACCGACAAGGTCGTGGTACTGATCGAAGAGGTGCGCAGCATGAAGCTGCGCCTCGACGCGCCGGATGTGAACAGCTCGGAGTTCAAGTTCACCGTCAACGACGATGGCCGTATCGTCTATGGCCTGGGCGCCATCAAAGGGGTGGGCGAGGGGCCGGTGGAGGCCATCGTCGAAGCTCGCGCAGAAGGTGGCCCGTTCAAGGACCTGTTCGATTTCTGCGAGCGGGTCGACCTCAAGCGCATCAACAAACGCACCCTCGACGCGCTGATTCGAAGCGGCGCACTGGACCGTCTGGGTCCGCACTTTCACGACGAGATCAAGGCTTACCACGCCAGCATCGACATCAACCGCGCAGTGCTGGTGTCGGCGCTGGAAGAGGCGATCAAGTCGGCCGAGCAGACCGCGCGCACCGCGCAGAGCGGCCATGTCGACCTGTTCGGCGGGGTGTTCGTCGAGCAGGATGCCGACGTCTACGCCAATCATCGCAAAGCCCGCGAGCTGACCCTCAAGGAACGCCTGCGCGGTGAGAAAGACACGCTGGGCCTGTACCTGACCGGTCACCCGATCGATGAGTACGAGAGCGAAATTCGCCGCTTCGCGCGCCAGCGCATCATCGACCTCAAGCCCTCGCGTGAGGTGCAGACCGTAGCCGGGATGATCATTGCCCTGCGCGTGATGAAGAACAAGAAAGGCGACAAGATGGGCTTCGTCACCCTCGACGACCGTTCCGGGCGTATCGAGGCTTCGTTGTTCGCCGACGCCTTCATGGCCGCGCAGGCTCTGCTGCAGACCGACGCCATGGTGGTGATCGAAGGCGAGGTCAGCCACGATGATTTCTCTGGCGGCCTGCGCCTGCGGGTCAAGCAGGTGATGACCATGGAAGATGCCCGTACCCGGCTTGCCGAAAGTCTGCGCCTGAAGATTACCCAGGACGCGCTCAAGGGCGACCGGCTGAGCTGGCTGGGCGAGCTGATCACCCGTCATCGCGGCGGTTGCCCGATCACCCTGGAGTACACCGGCAGCGACGCCAGGGCCATGTTGCAGTTCGGCGAGCAGTGGTGCATCGACCCAGCAGACGGACTGATTCAGACCCTGCGTGACCAGTTCGGACGTGAGAACGTCTTCCTGCAATATCGTTGAACCGACCAATTAAACTCGACCTCAACGCGCCTGATCCCTTAAGGTATGGCGCCAAACGGATCAACCGGCCGGCCGCCTGGCCGTAGACCCAAGACGGATGCTTATGAACCCGAATTTCCTTGATTTCGAACAGCCGATTGCCGACCTGCAAGCCAAGATCGAAGGCCTGCGCCTGGTTGGCAACGACAATTCGCTGAACATCAGCGATGAAATTGCCCGTCTGGAAGACAAGAGCAACAGCCTCACCGAAAGCATCTTCGGTAATCTGACCAGCTGGCAGATCGCGCGCCTGGCGCGTCATCCCCGTCGTCCCTACACCCTCGATTACCTCGAGCACATCTTCACCGAATTCGAAGAGCTGCATGGCGATCGCCACTTCTCCGATGACGCTGCCATCGTCGGCGGTACCGCGCGTCTGGATGGCAAGCCAGTGATGGTCATCGGTCATCAGAAAGGCCGTGAAGTGCGTGAGAAGGTGCGTCGCAACTTCGGCATGCCGCGTCCGGAAGGCTACCGCAAGGCGTGCCGCCTGATGGAAATGGCCGAACGCTTCAAAATGCCGATCCTGACCTTCATCGACACCCCGGGTGCCTACCCGGGTATCGACGCCGAGGAACGCAACCAGAGCGAAGCCATCGCCTGGAACCTGCGGGTCATGGCGCGCCTGAAGACGCCGATCATCGCCACCGTGATTGGCGAGGGCGGTTCGGGCGGTGCACTGGCCATCGGCGTGTGCGACCAGCTGAACATGCTGCAGTACTCCACCTACTCGGTGATTTCTCCGGAAGGCTGTGCGTCGATCCTGTGGAAAACCGCCGACAAGGCTGCCGATGCGGCCGAGGCCATGGGCATTACGGCCGAACGCCTGAAAAGCCTGAACATCGTCGACAAGGTCATCAGTGAACCGCTGGGTGGTGCTCACCGTGACCCGGCGTTGATGGCAGAACGCGTGCGCCAGAGCCTGGTCGAGCAGCTCGACGAACTGAACACCTTCGACCATGACGCGCTGCTGGCTCGCCGCTACGAGCGTCTGATGAGCTACGGTCTGTAATCACCGCCTCACCCGCCTGGGGCTGCGTTGCGCCTGCGGCGCGGCCCCAGCAAGCAGGGCACCATGTTCGATCTTCCCTCCCTGTTCAGTCCCTGGCTGAATGCCCGTCGCTGGTACGTCGCCCTGTCAGGCGGTCTGGATTCCAGCGTTCTGCTGCACCTGCTGCACACGCTCTCACACGCTCAGCCCATACCGCCGCTTTGCGCAGTGCACATTCAGCATGGTCTGCAAGCGATTGCCGATACCTGGCCGCAGCATTGCCGCGAGGTGTGCGAGTCGTTGGGGGTCGAGTTACACGTGATCGAGGTGCAGGTGCCGGCCGGCGCCAGCGTCGAGCAGGCGGCTCGCAACGCGCGCTACGGCGCGTTCACCGCATTGCTGGAAGAGGGCGACGTACTGTTTACCGGTCAGCATCAGGATGACCAGGCCGAAACCCTGCTGTTGCGCCTGATGCGCGGTGCTGGCCTGCGCGGTCTTACCGGCATGCCGGTGCAGCGTCCACTTGGGCGAGGGCAGTTGGTTCGGCCGTTGCTGTCGACGTCCCGCCAGCAGTTGCTGACTTACGCCCAAGGGCATGGACTGGCGTGGGTCGAGGATCCTTCCAATGAAGATTCGCAGTTCGCCCGCAACTACCTGCGCGGCGCAGTGATGCCGCTGCTCCAGCAGCGCTGGCCGCAGAGCAGTCGGCGCCTGGCACGCAGCGCGGGGCATCTGAGCGAGGCACTGAGCGTGCTCGATGAGGTGGCCGACGATGACTTGCACGCCGCTCGCGGTGAAGCCGCTTTCCCCTGGTTGAACCTCGATTCGCTCGAGCTGCGGGCGCTCGGTCGACTGTCGCCGGCGCGCCAGCGCAACGCCTTGCAGCGCTGGCTGAGTACGCGGACTCGCCTGCCCGACACTCGCCACTGGGCCGGCTGGGATGACCTGCGCGATGCCGCTGCCGATGCCCAGCCCTTGTGGCCGCTCACCGACGGTGTATTGCAGCGTAGTCAGGGCCGGGTCTGGTGGTTGAGCGGGGAGTGGTTGCAGCGGCCAAGCGCTGCGCAGACCTGGGATGATCCGACGCGGCCGTTGCCATTGCCGGGCAATGGCCGACTGAGCCTCTCGGGCCGGTGTCCGGAAGGTCCACTGCGGGTGGCCTATCGACAGGGCGGGGAGGTGCTCGAGGTGCCGGGTCGTGGCCGCCGCGACCTCAAGCGCCTGCTCAATGAAACCCATCTGCCGCACTTCGTTCGCCAGCGCCTGCCCCTGGTCTGGCAGGGTGATCGACTGCTGGCAGTGGCCAATCTGCCGGCACTTGGCACAAGCGACCTGCAACTGCTGTGGCAGCCGCCGACCTGCGCGCAAGGTTTGAGCTGATGTGGACATTCCGGTAGACTACCCTCCCTTCTTTGATACAACTTCTGTGGCTTCTTCGAAAACGCAGCAGTTGCCGATTACCAAGCAGTTTTTTGCTGAGCTGATTTCTGAAAATGACAAGCGAGCTCCATGCCGGGGTTACCCCGGTCTGTACAGACGCGGCAGTTTTTCGAGATGCACTGTGATTGACGCAGGTGATCGGGGGCTTCGGCCTTCCTTCGCTTTCTCCGGCGGCGCTGGCCGCTTTAACGCAGACTTCTAGGGTTTTTCATGACGCGCTACATATTCGTCACGGGCGGTGTTGTTTCTTCATTGGGGAAAGGCATTGCCTCGGCTTCCCTGGCGGCCATCCTGGAAGCGCGGGGACTCAAGGTCACCATGCTCAAGCTGGACCCGTACATCAACGTCGATCCAGGCACCATGAGCCCGTTCCAGCATGGTGAAGTGTTCGTCACCCAGGATGGCGCCGAGACCGACCTCGACCTGGGTCACTACGAGCGGTTCATCCGCACTACCATGACCCAGAACAACAACTTCACCACCGGCCGTGTGTACGAACACGTGCTGCGCAAAGAGCGCCGTGGTGATTACCTGGGCGCGACCATCCAGGTCATTCCGCACATCACCGACGAAATCAAGCGGCGCATCATCAAGGGTGCCGGCGATGCCGACGTGGCCCTGGTGGAAATCGGCGGTACGGTCGGTGACATCGAGTCGCAACCGTTCCTCGAGGCCATCCGCCAACTGCGTGTCGAAGTCGGCTCCAAGCGCGCCATGCTCATGCACCTGACCCTGGTGCCGTACATCGCAACTGCCGGCGAAACCAAGACCAAGCCTACCCAGCACTCGGTCAAGGAACTGCGCTCCATCGGTCTGCAGCCTGACGTGCTGATCTGCCGCTCCGATCACCCGGTCGATGCTTCGTCGCGGCGCAAGATCGCCCTGTTCACCAACGTCGAAGAGCGTGCGGTGATTTCCCTGGAAGACGTCGACACCATCTACAAGATCCCGGGTGTGCTGCATGCCCAGGGTCTGGACGACTTCGTCACCGAGCGCTTCGGCCTGCAGTGCAACAGCGCCGACCTGTCCGAGTGGGACAAAGTGGTCGACGCCAAGCTCAACCCCGAGCGTGAAGTCACCATCGCCATGGTCGGCAAGTACATGGAACTGCTCGATGCCTACAAGTCGCTGATCGAAGCGATGAGCCATGCCGGCATCCAGAACCGCACCAAGGTCAACCTGCGCTACATCGACTCCGAAGACATCGAGAATCAGGGCACCAGCCTGCTGGAAGGCGCTGATGCCATTCTGGTGCCGGGCGGCTTCGGTCTGCGCGGTGTGGAAGGCAAGATCCAGGCGGTGCAGTTCGCCCGCGAAAACAAGGTTCCGTACCTGGGTATCTGCCTGGGCATGCAGGTGGCAGTCATCGAGTTCGCCCGCAACGTGCTGGGCTGGAAAGATGCCAACTCCACCGAGTTCGACCGCAACAGCGGCCATCCGGTGGTGGGGCTGATCACCGAGTGGGCCGACAACACCGGCGCTGTCGAAACCCGCACCGAAGCCTCCGACCTGGGCGGCACCATGCGTCTGGGTGCCCAGGAGTGCCAACTGGTCTCCAGCTCCAAGGTTCACGATTGCTATGGCAAGGACGTGATCGTCGAGCGTCACCGTCACCGCTACGAGGTCAACAACGTTCTGTTGCCGCAAATGGTCGAGGCGGGTCTGGTGATTTCCGGTCGCTCAGGTGATGGCGCCCTGGTCGAAGTGGTCGAGTCCAAGGACCACCCGTGGTTCGTCGCCTGCCAGTTCCACCCGGAGTTCACCTCGACCCCGCGTGATGGTCACCCGCTGTTCAGCGGTTTCGTCAAGGCGGCACTGGCGCACAAAGACAAGGCCTGAGTCGATCCGGTGGGGGTGGTGAGCCATCCCCACCGGGCGAGTTCTGCTGCGTCCAGCTCGCAGGCTGGCGCACATGAAAGATTTCCGACGGTAGAAACCACATGCTGCGTGTTTCTCCGGTACAGTACCGCCCGTTCTTGCGCTGACCCCTCGGTCAGTGGATCGCCGGCACCAGGCCTGCCGCTGCATCACCCGCCTGGCCCATGGCCGAAATTTCCTAGCTGCGTTGTTTTCGTCAATTCTGGAGTGCTTAGAACAATGGCAAAAATCGTCGACATCAAAGGTCGTGAAGTTCTCGATTCTCGTGGCAACCCCACCGTGGAAGCCGACGTACTGCTCGACAACGGCATCATCGGCAGCGCCTGCGCGCCGTCCGGTGCTTCCACCGGCTCGCGCGAAGCGCTGGAGCTGCGTGATGGCGACAAGAGCCGTTACCTTGGCAAAGGCGTGCTGAAGGCCGTCGCCAACATCAATGGCCCGATCCGCGAGCTGCTCCTGGGCAAGGACCCGTCCGACCAGAAAGCCCTCGACCGCGCCATGATCGAACTCGATGGCACCGAGAACAAGGCATCGCTGGGCGCTAACGCCATCCTCGCGGTGTCCCTGGCCGCGGCCAAGGCGGCTGCGCAGGATCAGGACCTGCCGCTCTACGCACACATCGCCAACCTCAACGGCACCCCAGGCCAGTACTCCATGCCCGTGCCGATGATGAACATCATCAACGGCGGCGAGCACGCTGATAACAACGTCGACATCCAGGAATTCATGGTGCAGCCAGTCGGCGCCAAGACCTTCTCCGATGGCCTGCGCATGGGCACCGAAATCTTCCATCACCTCAAGGCGGTTCTGAAGGCTCGCGGCCTGAACACTGCCGTGGGCGATGAAGGTGGTTTCGCGCCGAACCTGGCCTCCAACGAAGACGCCCTGGGCGCCATCGCTGAAGCTGTGGAAAAAGCCGGCTACAAACTGGGTACCGACGTCACCCTGGCGCTGGACTGCGCGGCGTCCGAGTTCTACGAAGACGGCAAGTACAACCTGTCGGGTGAAGGCAAGTCGTTCGACGCCGAAGGTTTCGCCGACTACCTCAAGGGCCTGACCGAGCGTTTCCCGATCATCTCCATCGAAGACGGTCTGGACGAATCCGACTGGGCAGGCTGGAAGATCCTCACCGACAAGATCGGCGAGAAGGTGCAACTGGTCGGCGACGACCTGTTCGTCACCAACACCAAGATCCTCAAGGAAGGCATCGACAAGGGCATCGGTAACTCGATCCTGATCAAGTTCAACCAGATCGGCTCGCTGACCGAGACCCTGGAAGCCATCCAGATGGCCAAGGCTGCCGGCTACACCGCGGTGATCTCGCACCGTTCCGGTGAAACCGAAGATTCGACCATCGCCGACCTGGCCGTGGGTACCGCCGCCGGCCAGATCAAGACTGGCTCGCTGTGCCGTTCCGATCGGGTGTCCAAGTACAACCAACTGCTGCGCATCGAAGAGCAACTGGGTGCCAAAGCGGTTTACCGCGGTCGCGACGAGTTTCGCGGTTGAGCAAGAAGTGGTAAAAGAGGCGGCAACCGAGCGTGCCTGACGTTTTTTCGAGCGATCAGGCACTCATACGGGTTTCTGTCAACGAAGCCTGGCCTTGGCCAGGCTTCGTGCTATCTGAAGCATGCGTCCGCAGCCTTTCGAATCCCTGGATACCTTGATGCGCAGTCCTTACTGGTTGTTCCTCGTTCTGCTCCTGCTGCTGGCCGGCCTGCAGTACCGCCTGTGGGTAGGCAACGGCAGCCTTGCCCAGGTCGCCGAGCTCAAGCAGCAGATCGACGACCAGCACGCCGAGAACGAGCGGCTGCTCGAGCGAAACCGCGTCCTGGACGCTGAGGTGCTGGAACTGAAAAAGGGCATGGAGACCGTCGAAGAGCGGGCTCGGCATGAGCTGGGGATGGTCAAGGAGGGTGAGACCCTCTACCAGTTGCCGCAGAAATGAGCACCCTGATGCCGGCCTTCTGGGCCGTGATTCCTGCGGCGGGCGTGGGCGCGCGGATGGCCGCCGATAGACCCAAGCAATACTTGCAGTTGGGCACTCGCACCCTGATCGAACATACCCTCGACTGTTTTCTCGACCACCCTCAGCTCAAAGGGGTGGTGGTGAGCGTTGCTGAAGACGACCCATTCTGGCCAAACCTGGGCTGCGCCCGCGACCCTCGGGTGCAGCGCGCGACTGGCGGTCAGGAACGCGCCGACTCGGTGCTCAATGCCCTGTTGCTGCTGCACGCCGAGGGCGCTGCGGACGATGACTGGGTGCTGGTCCACGATGCCGCACGGCCCAATCTTGCCCGCGATGATCTGGATAAATTACTCGCTGAGCTGGCCGACGATACGGTCGGCGGACTGCTTGCCGTGCCGGTCAAAGACACCCTCAAACGCGCCGATGCGCAGGGAAGGGTCAGTGCCACGATCGATCGCAGCACGGTCTGGCAGGCTTACACCCCGCAGATGTTCCGCCTCGGCATGCTGCACCGGGCGCTGGCCGAGTGCCTGGTATCCGATGTGAAGGTGACCGATGAATCGTCTGCCATCGAATGGGCCGGGCACGCGCCGCGGTTGGTCGAGGGGCGCAGCGACAACCTCAAGGTGACCCGGCCCGAGGATCTGGAATGGTTGCGCCAACGCTGGGCGTGCCGGCGCTGAGCAAGCAGCGGGCGAGTCGTCAGCCCTGGCGATACTCTGGCAATTCGGCCAGACCCTCTTTCAGGTAATCCACCAGGCGCCGTACCTTCGGTGACAGATGCCGTTGCTGCGGATACAGCGCCCACACTGCAGTGTTGGGCGGTTGATGGGCGTGCAGCAGCGAGACCAGCGCGCCACTGCGCAGGTGTTCCAGCACGTAGTAGTCAGGCAACTGGGCGAGCCCCATGCCTTGCAACGTGGCATCGAGCACCGCCTGGCCGCTGTTGCAGCGCCAGTTGCCCTGCACGCGCTGACTCAGTTCGCGACCTTCCTGTTGCAGCACCCAGATGTCCGAACTGCCGATCAGGCAATTGTGCCGCGCCAACTCCGACAAACTGTGCGGTCGCCCGTAGTGTTCCAGGTAGGCCGGCGAGGCGCAGACGTACATGCGCCGCGGCGCCAGGCGGCTGGCCACCAGCCGTGAGTCCTGCAGGCGACCCAGGCGAATGGCCAGGTCCATGCCTTCATGGAGCAGATCGAGCGTGCTGTTGCTCAGCTCAACCTCGATCCGCAATTGCGGATAGTGCGCCATGAAGCGCGTCACCAAGGGCACGATGAAGCGCTCGCCATAGGCCACCGCGCAGGTCATGCGTAACAGGCCCTTGGGTTCGCTGGCCAGATCGCCCATGGCCCGCAACGCTTCTTCCCGACCATCCTGCAAACGCTGGCAATGATGCAGGAAGGTCTGTCCGGCCTCGCTCAGCGTCACCCGGCGGGTACTGCGATACAGCAGGCGCGTCTGCAAGCGTTCCTCGAGCCGGGCGATCTGCCGACTCACATGGGATGAAGACACCCCCAGGCGCTCGGCGGCGGCGGTGAACTGCCCGGACTCGGCCACCGCCACGAACTCATCGATGCCTTCCCAGCGACTGCTCATGGATTATCCCTGTACAGCAAGAATGTTTTGTTTGGGGTCGGATTATTCATCAAAGCCAGGTGAATTACACTCCGGGGCTGAACTGACCCCTCCCTGGAGAGCTTTTTGATGATCAAGTCCCGCGCTGCCGTAGCCTTCGAAGCCAAGAAACCCCTTGAGATCGTCGAAGTCGACGTGGCCATGCCCAAGGCTGGCGAAGTGCTGTTGCGGGTAGTCGCCAGCGGCGTCTGCCATACCGATGCCTACACCCTCTCGGGCGCTGATCCGGAAGGTATCTTCCCCTCGATCCTTGGCCACGAAGGCGGCGCCATCGTTGAAGCCATTGGCGAGGGCGTGACCTCGGTGGCCGTCGGCGACCACGTCATCCCGCTGTACACCCCTGAATGTGGCCAGTGCAAATTCTGCCGCTCGGGCAAGACCAACCTGTGCCAGGCCATTCGCGCCACCCAGGGCAAGGGTCTGATGCCTGACGGCACCACTCGCTTCTCCTACAAAGGTCAGCAGTTGTTCCACTACATGGGCACCTCGACCTTCTCCGAGTACACCGTGCTGCCGGAAATCTCCGTGGCGAAGATTCAGAAAGAGGCGCCGCTTGAGAAGGTTTGCCTGCTCGGCTGTGGCGTGACCACCGGCATCGGCGCGGTCCTCAATACTGCCAAGGTCAAGCCGGGTGACACCGTTGCCGTATTTGGCCTGGGCGGCATTGGCCTGTCGGCGATCATCGGCGCGGTCAAGGCCAAGGCCTCGCGCATCATCGCCATCGACATCAATCCGGCCAAGTTCGAAATCGCCAAGCAGCTCGGCGCCACCGACTGCATCAACCCCAAGGAATACGACCGTCCGATTCAGGAAGTCATCGTCGACCTCACCGACGGCGGTGTGGACTTCTCCTTCGAGTGCATCGGCAACGTGCAACTGATGCGTGCGGCGCTGGAGTGCTGCCACAAGGGCTGGGGTGAGTCGGTGATCATCGGCGTCGCCGGTGCCGGCCAGGAAATCGCTACCCGCCCGTTCCAGCTGGTGACCGGCCGCGTCTGGCGCGGTTCGGCGTTCGGCGGCGTGCGTGGGCGCAGCGAGCTGCCAAGCTACGTCGAGATGTCCGAGAAGGGCGAGATTCCACTGGACACCTTCATCACCCACACCATGGGTCTGGAAGACATCAACAAGGCTTTTGACCTGATGCATGAGGGCAAGAGCATCCGTAGCGTGATCCACTTCTGAGGTCTGCCATGAGCCTGGAAAACATCTCCTGTCAGAAAAGTTTCGGCGGCTGGCACAAGCGCTATCGGCACAGCTCCAAGGTGCTCGGTTGCGACATGGTGTTCGCGGTCTATCTGCCGCCACAGGCCGAGCAGGGCGTGAAACTGCCCGTGCTGTACTGGCTCAGCGGCCTGACTTGCACCGACGAAAACTTCATGCAGAAGGCCGGCGCCCAGCGCCTGGCTGCCGAGCTGGGCCTGATCATCGTCGCACCGGACACCAGTCCGCGTGGCGATCAGGTGCCGGGTGATCCGGACAACGCCTGGGATTTCGGCAAAGGCGCAGGTTTCTACGTCAATGCCACCCAGCAGCCGTGGGCGCAGCACTACCGCATGCACGACTATGTGGTCGATGAACTGCCGGCGCTGATCGAGGCGCACTTCCCTGCGTCGGAGCAGCGCAGCATCAGCGGCCACTCCATGGGGGGGCATGGTGCGTTGGTCTGCGCCTTGCGCAATCCTGGGCGCTACCGGTCGGTGTCGGCGTTCTCGCCAATCAGCAACCCGATGGATTGCCCATGGGGCGAGAAGGCACTGTCGCGGTATCTGGGTGAAGACCGTGCACGCTGGCGTGAGTGGGATGCCAGCGTGTTGCTGGCCGAGACCCCGTCCGGGCAGTGCCCGGCGCTGCTGGTCGACCAGGGCGATCGCGATGATTTCCTCGACAACCAGCTCAAGCCCCATGCCCTGGAGCAGGCCGCGCGTAAAGGCGGGCACAGCCTGACCTTGCGCCTGCAACCGGGCTATGACCACAGCTACTTCTTCATCGCCAGCTTCATCGATGAGCACCTGCGCCATCACGCCGTGGCCCTGGGCCGCGTCTGAGTGCAGAGGGTCTAGGGTCTGCTAGACCTACACCACTGCAAAGCAGGTAGAATCACGCCCTGACTCAATCAGGGCGTTTTTCTATGCGTATTGGCCATGGCTACGATGTGCACCGTTTCACCGACGGCGACTTCATCACCTTGGGTGGGGTAAAGATCGCCCACCGCTTCGGATTGCTGGCGCACTCGGACGGCGATGTGCTGTTGCACGCGCTGAGCGACGCCTTGCTCGGCGCGGCTGCACTGGGCGATATCGGCAAGCATTTCCCCGATACCGACCCGCAATTCAAGGGCGCCGATAGTCGTGTGCTGTTGCGCCATGTGCTGAAGATCGTGCATGCCAAGGGCTGGAGGGTCGGCAATGTTGACGCCACCATCGTCGCCCAGGCACCGAAGATGGCGCCGCATATCGAAGCCATGCGCCAATGCATCGCCGCCGACCTGCAGGTCGAGCTTGACCAGGTCAACGTCAAGGCCACTACCTCGGAAAAACTGGGCTTCACCGGGCGTGAGGAGGGCATCGCCGTGCACGCGGTCGCCCTGTTGCTGTCGGCATGACGGAGCTCGAACTGCTGGGCCCACGCGCAACCGGCGAGGCTCTCGGCACGGCGGTGCTCAAGGCCGTGGCCGAGGATTTTCAGGTCGATGAGGTACTCGACATTCCGCTTTCCGGGCAGGGCGAGCACCTGTGGCTGTGGGTGGAAAAGCGCGACCTCAATACCGAAGAAGCCGCTCGCCGGCTGGCCCGCGCCGCAGGCGTGCCGGTCAGGTCGATCAGCTATGCCGGCCTCAAGGACCGTCAGGCGCTGACCCGTCAGTGGTTTAGCCTGCACTTGCCGGGCAAGGCCGATCCCGACCTTTCGCGCGCGCAAGACCAGACCCTGCGCATCCTCAAGCAAATTCGTCATCAGCGTAAATTGCAGCGCGGCGCCCACGCGGCCAATGGTTTTACCTTGCGCCTGACTGCACTTCAGGCCGATCGTCAGGCCCTCGATGCACGCCTTGAGCTGCTCAAGGCGCAAGGCGTGCCGAACTACTTCGGTGCCCAGCGCTTCGGCTTTGCCGGCGGCAATGTCCATGACGCCCTGGACTGGGCGCAGCGTCAGGCGCTGCCTGAACAGCGCAATGTCCGTTCGCGGCTGCTCTCGGCTGCGCGCAGCTATCTGTTCAATCAGGTGCTTGCGGCGCGCGTAGCCGACGGTACCTGGCAGCAGGCCCAAGTGGGTGACCTGCTGGCTTTCACCGATAGCCGCAGCTTTTTCGTGGCCGGCGAGGCCGAATGCGTCGATCCGCGCCTGGCGATTCTCGACCTGCATCCCTCCGGCCCGTTGTGGGGCATGGGCGACACACCGGCCGGCGGCGCCGCTGCAACGCTCGAGCAGACCACCGCCGAGGCGCACAGCGCGCTGTGCCAGTGGCTGGCGCGTGCGGGCATGGATCACGAACGGCGTATCCTGCGACTCCCTATTGGCCGCTTGACGTGGCATTATCCCGAGCCTGATAGCCTGCAAATGGAATTCGTCCTGCCGGCCGGATGCTTCGCCACCGTCGTGGTGCGTGAACTTGTCGATCTGGTGCCAGCGGGGCAGACGGACAGCCCATGCGTATTCTGATTTCCAACGACGACGGTGTAACCGCACCGGGCCTGGCGGCGCTGCATGCTGCGCTGGCCGATTATGCCCAATGCGCGGTCATCGCTCCTGAGCAAGACAAAAGCGGTGCCGGCAGTTCGCTGACGCTAGACCGGCCGCTGCATCCGCAACGTCTGGCCAATGGCTTCATCAGCCTCAACGGCACCCCGACCGACTGCGTGCACCTGGGTCTGAACGGGCTGCTGGAGCACACCCCGGACATGGTGGTGTCGGGTATCAACCTGGGTGCCAACCTGGGTGACGACGTGCTGTACTCCGGCACTGTCGCAGCGGCCCTGGAGGGGCGCTTCCTCGGCGGTACATCGCTGGCGTTCTCTCTGCTGTCGCGCCAGCCCGACAATCTGCCGTGCGCGGCCTACATCGCCCGTCGCCTCGTCGAAGCGCAGGCGCGTCTGAGCCTGCCTGCGCGTACCGTGCTCAACGTCAACATCCCCAACCTGCCGCTCGATCACATCCGCGGGATTCGTCTGACCCGTCTGGGTCACCGTGCGCGGGCCGCGGCACCGACCAAGGTGGTCAACCCGCGTGGCAAGGAGGGCTACTGGATCGCAGTGGCCGGCGATGCCGAGGATGGCGGCCCGGGCACCGACTTCCATGCCGTGATGCAGGGTTATGTGTCGATCACGCCATTGCAGCTCGATCGCACCTTCAGTGAGGCGTTCGAACCGCTGGAAGGCTGGTTGGAGGGCGTGCTCTGATGCGCGAGCAGGATGATCTGATGCGCCGTGGAATCGGCATGACGTCCCAGCGCACCCGCGAGCGCCTGATCCAGCGCCTGAGCGAAGAGGGCGTCAGCAACCCCAAGGTGCTCGAAGTGATCCGCCGCACGCCGCGTCATCTGTTCGTCGACGAGGCGCTGGCGCATCGCGCCTATGAAGACACCGCGCTACCCATCGGCCACAACCAGACCATCTCGCAGCCGTATATGGTCGCGCACATGAGCGAGGTGTTGTTACAGGACGGCCCGCTGGACAAAGTGATGGAGATAGGCACCGGTTCGGGCTACCAGACGGCGATTCTCGCTCAGTTGGTCGAGCGTGTGTTCTCGGTCGAGCGCATCAAGAGCCTGCAGGACCGCGCCAAGGAACGCCTTGTCGAGCTGAACTTGCGCAATGTGGTTTTCCGCTGGGGCGATGGCTGCGAAGGCTGGCCTGCGCTGGCGCCGTATAACGGCATCATCGTCACGGCAGTTGCCAGTGAGGTGCCCCAGGCACTGCTCGATCAGCTGGCACCGGGCGGACGTCTGGTGATACCGGTAGGGCCGGCGGGCGAGGTGCAGCAGTTGCTGCTGATTGTCCGTGAAGAGCACGGTTTCACACGCACCGTACTGGGCAGCGTACGCTTCGTTCCATTGGTCAATGGTCCGATAGCCTGAGTGCGGCGACAGGATTTTTTCCCATACAGGCGAATTCTCGACGGACCATCCTGTCTATCTGGCGTGTAGCTGCCAGACTAGGCTCGGGAAACGCCTGAAATCGTACGTGGCCTATGTCCGAAGCCCAGGATTCGACTGGGCAAAACAACAATCGCAACATCATTGCCTGTGTTTCGGCATTTCATTTTGGCAGCGTGAGGGGAGCGGCGGGTGGTTGACACAGTCATGCGGCAGCGCAAGGAACGGGCGGGATTCAAATTTCTGGTGATTGCGCTGGCCATGGGGACGTTGCTCGCCGGTTGTTCCAGCACCAGTTCCAACAGTGCGCGCGTGGTCGATCGCAACAGTGCTGCGCCCGCCAAGCGTCCGGCCGTGACTACCGGGCAATACCTCGTCAAGCCTGGCGACACCCTGTTCTCCATCGCCTTCCGCTACGGCTGGGACTACAAGGAGCTGGCTGCGCGCAACGGCATCGCCGCCCCGTACACCATCCGCCCCGGGCAGGCGATTCGCTTCAGCAGTGGCGCTGGCAACACCACCGTGGTGACCAGTCCGTCGTCGTCCAGCAAAACCACGGTCACCCGCCGTCCGGCAGGTGCCGCAGGCCCAGCGCCGACCGTCACCAAGACGACGTCTACGCCATCTTCAAGCACCACGACGACGGTCACTCAGGTGCCTGCGGCAGAGCGCACCTCGGGCGGCTGGATGTGGCCGGCAAATGGCGTGGTGATCGGCAAATTCGCTTCAAACGGTAGTTTGAATAAAGGCATTGATATCGCCGGTGATTTGGGACAGCCTGTTTTTGCTGCGTCCAGTGGTTCGGTTGTTTACGCCGGTAGTGGTCTGCGCGGCTACGGTGAACTGATCATCATCAAGCATAACGATACCTACGTCAGCGCCTACGGTCACAACCGCAGGCTTTTGGTTCGGGAAGGGCAGCAGGTCAAGGCTGGGCAGACGATTGCTGAAATGGGCTCAACGGGTACCGACCGTGTGAAACTGCATTTTGAAATTCGCCGTCAGGGCAAACCCGTCGATCCGCTACAGTTCCTGCCACGCCGTTGATTGTTGTACCCGGCCTGTTCCTTGGAGATCAAAAGGGGACAGGCTCCAGTGCTACCAGGGATAAAGGTGGTGCTCGAGTCTGAGTTCGAACTCAGCAAAGGACTATAACAATGGCTCTCAGTAAAGAAGTGCCGAGGTTTGACATCGACGATGACGTACTCCTCATGGAGACCGGCATCGTTTTGGAAACGGATGTGGTGTCAGACGAACCTGTTGTATCTGCGGTTCGGACCAAGTCGAAACAGAGCGCAACGCTCAAGCATCACAAGTACATCGATTACAGCCGGGCGCTCGACGCCACCCAGCTGTACCTGAATGAAATCGGTTTCTCGCCCTTGCTCACCCCCGAAGAAGAAGTCCATTTTGCGCGTCTGTCGCAGAAAGGTGATCCGGCTGGGCGCAAGCGCATGATCGAAAGCAACCTGCGGCTGGTGGTCAAGATCGCCCGGCGCTATGTCAATCGCGGGCTGTCACTGCTCGATCTCATCGAGGAAGGTAACCTCGGCCTGATCCGCGCTGTCGAGAAGTTCGACCCCGAACGCGGCTTCCGTTTCTCGACCTACGCCACCTGGTGGATTCGTCAGACCATCGAACGGGCGATCATGAATCAGACCCGTACGATTCGCCTGCCCATCCATGTGGTCAAAGAGCTCAATGTCTACCTCCGAGCAGCCCGTGAGTTGACCCAGAAGCTCGATCACGAACCCTCTGCGGAAGAAATCGCCGCCCTGCTGGAAAAGCCGGTAGCCGAAGTCAAACGCATGCTCGGTCTCAACGAGCGCGTGTCTTCCGTCGATGTATCGCTGGGCCCTGATTCCGACAAGACCCTGCTCGATACCCTCACCGATGATCGTCCAACCGACCCCTGTGATCTGCTGCAGGACGACGACCTGTCGCGCAGCATCGATCAATGGCTCGGTGAGCTGACGGAAAAGCAGCGTGAAGTGGTGATCCGCCGCTTTGGCTTGCGAGGTCACGAGAGCAGCACCCTTGAGGATGTCGGTCTGGAGATCGGCCTGACCCGTGAGCGCGTGCGGCAGATTCAGGTCGAGGGACTCAAGCGTCTGCGTGAGATTCTCGAGAAGAACGGACTCTCCAGCGAATCGCTATTTCAGTAAGAGCCTAGCGCAGGAAACAAAGCCCCGATTCGTTCGGGGCTTTTCATTGCCCTGCAAAACGTCTGGAGCGCATCCGCTTGCAGGCATTGCGTGTAAGCATTTTCCTAGGCGTTCTGTAAGTCGTTGAAGGCTATTGAGGTCAATTGCTGTCGTCGAATAATGGGGAAATTTACTAACCTACTGAATTAAATAGGTTTTTCAGATGTGTTTTTGTGTGTCGCCCGTATTGTTTTGAGAGGTAAGGCCCATTGTGCCGACGCATGGAAACGGTACTATCTGCCCTGTGTCTACGGACAGACACGGGCTCTTACGGACGAAGGCCAAGGACGTCGCGGGATGCGACTCATCAGGATGATGAACGGGAATACAGGGAAAATGGAGAAAATGTGGGCGGGTAACTCCGCCCCTTTTTTTGCTCTGCAGAAACTGAAAAAGGCCCTTGCGGGCCTTTTTTCGTATCAGGTACGTCTCAGCGTTCCAGGTCGCT
Source organism: Pseudomonas cremoricolorata (assembly GCF_000759535.1). Taxonomy (NCBI): domain Bacteria; kingdom Pseudomonadati; phylum Pseudomonadota; class Gammaproteobacteria; order Pseudomonadales; family Pseudomonadaceae; genus Pseudomonas; species Pseudomonas cremoricolorata. The sequence continues at coordinate 2,518,016 of NZ_CP009455.1, forward strand.
GATCTTGCCAGTCTTGCCATCCCAGTCGGCCGCATCCGGCAGGGCATCTTTCTTCTCGGTGATGTTGGGCCAGATCTCTGCCAGCTCGGCATTGAGCTCGATGAAGTTCTCCATGCCAGCAGGAATTTCATCTTCCGAGAAGATGGCCTGGGCAGGGCACTCAGGCTCGCACAGCGCGCAGTCGATGCACTCGTCAGGGTGAATGACCAGGAAGTTCGGGCCTTCGTAGAAGCAGTCCACCGGGCAGACCTCTACGCAATCGGTGTACTTGCACTTGATGCAGTTGTCGGTGACGACGAAGGACATTTCTAATTCTCTCCTCAGGCGACGGCAGCTTGCCCTTTTCCGCAGGGCAGCACGGTTCACGGAACATGGCCGCAGGCCAGGCTAATAACCTGCGGCACTCGCAAACCGCGCCGGATTCTACCAGCTTGCGCGGCGCAGCGTTATAACAGGTTTTTAAGTTGATATAGCATTTCGATAGCTTGACGCGGGGTGGTGTTATCCAGGTCCAGCTTGCCCAGTTTGTCGATAGCCGGGTGCGGGAGGCTAGCGAACAGGTCGCTCTGGTGCGGCGTCTGCACTTTGGCCGCTGGGGAGGCGGCGGGCGCTTCCTGGGGCAGACTGGCTGTTTCCAGTCGGCCGAGGTGCTCGCGCGCTCGCTGGATGACCTGTCCGGGTACTCCCGCCAACTGAGCTACCGCCAGGCCGTAGCTCTGACTCGCCGGGCCTGGCAACACATGGTGGAGAAAGACGATCCGCTCATTGTGCTCGGTGGCGTTGAGGTGGACGTTGGCCACCAAAGGCTCGCTTTCCGGCAGCACCGTCAGTTCGAAATAGTGCGTGGCGAACAGGGTGTAGGCGCGCAGCTGCGCCAGGCGCTCGGCCGCCGCCCAGGCCAAAGACAGGCCGTCGAAGGTACTGGTGCCGCGTCCCACTTCGTCCATCAGTACCAAGCTGCGGTCGGTAGCATTGTGCAGGATATTGGCGGTTTCGCTCATCTCGACCATGAAGGTAGAGCGTCCACCTGCCAGGTCATCGCTGGAACCGATGCGGGTGAAAATACGATCCACCAGCGACAGCTCGCAACTGGCTGCGGGCACGAAGCTGCCGATATGCGCCATCAGCACGATCAGCGCAGTCTGGCGCATGTAGGTCGACTTACCGCCCATGTTCGGGCCGGTGATGATCAACATGCGCGTGCTGTCGTCGAGGCTGAGGTCATTGGCCACGAATGGCGTGGTCAGGACCTGCTCGACCACCGGGTGACGGCCTTGGTCGATGCGCAGACACGGCTCGTCGACGAAGCTTGGGCAGTTCAGGTCGAGGTTCAGCGCGCGCTCGGCCAGGTTGCTCAGCACATCCACCTCGGCCAGGGCCGCGGCGCTGTCCTGCAGGGGTGCAAGGTGTCCGATCAGGGTTTCCAGCAGCGTTTCATACAGCTGCTTTTCCCGCGCCAGAGCACGGCTCTTGGCCGACAGCGCCTTGTCTTCGAAGGCCTTGAGCTCCGGGGTGATGAAGCGCTCGGCGCCTTTGAGGGTCTGCCTGCGGATGTAATCACCGGGGGCCTGTTCGGCCTGCTTGCTCGGCAGTTCGATGAAGTAGCCATGCACCCGGTTGTAGCCGACCTTGAGGTTGGCCAGGCCGGTACGGGCTTTCTCCCGTGCTTCGAGGTCGATCAGGAATTGTCCGGCGTTCTCGCTGATGGCCAGCAGATCGTCCAGTTCACTGTCGTAACCCACCTTCAACACGCCACCGTCGCGGATCACCGCGGGTGGGTTGTCGATGATGGCCCGCTCCAGCAGGCTCGCCAGCTCGGGATAGGTGCCGGTGATGGCGGCCAGTCGCGCCAGATGCGGCGCTTCCAGCTCGGACAAGGCATTTTGCAGTTCTGGCAGCGCGCCCAGGGCATCGCGCAGGCGCGCCAGATCACGCGGCCGCGCATTGCGCAGGCCGATACGCGCCAGAATGCGCTCGATGTCACCGATTTCCTTGAGCTGCGGCTGCAGCTTTTCGAAGCGGAAACCATCGAGCAGGCAGCGAATGGAGTCTTGCCGCGCCTTGAGCACCTTGGGATCGCGTAGCGGGCGGTTCAGCCAGCGCGACAGCAAGCGGCTGGCCATGGCGGTCTGGCAGCGGTCGATCACCGACTGCAGGGTATTGTCACGGCCACCTGCGAGGTTGACGTCCAGCTCCAGATTGCGCCGGCTGGCACCATCGAGAATCACCGTGTCGTCCAGCCGTTCGTGGCGCAGGCTGCGCAAGTGCGGCAGGGTGGTGCGCTGGGTTTCCTTGGCGTACGCCAGCAGGCAACCGGCAGCGCCGATGGCCAGGGTCAGCTTGTCGCAGCCAAAGCCCTTGAGGTCTTTGGTCGCGAACTGCTGACACAGGCTCTTGCGCGCCGAATCACGGTCGAAATCCCACGGCGCACGCCGCCGCGCGCCGCGGCGCTTTTCTGCCGGCAAGCCTTGTGGCCAGTCGTCGGGGAACAGCAGTTCGACCGGGTTGATCCGCTCGAGCTCGGCCAGCAGGTTTTCCCAGCCCTTGATCTCCTGGACCGTGAAGCTGCCGCTGGTGATATCCAGCACCGCCAGACCGAACAGGCGCTCATCGCCGAGCAAGGCCGCGATCAGGTTGTCGCGGCGCTCGTCGAGCAATGCTTCGTCGCTGACCGTGCCGGGGGTGATGATACGCACCACCTGACGCTCGACCGGGCCCTTGCTGGTCGCAGGGTCGCCTATCTGCTCGCAGATCACCACCGACTCGCCCAGCTTGACCAGTTTGGCCAGATACCCTTCTACCGAGTGGAAGGGAATGCCGCACATGGGAATCGACTGACCCGCCGACTGGCCTCGAGCTGTCAGCGTGATGTCCAGCAATTTGGCAGCCTTCTTCGCATCCTCATAGAAGATCTCGTAGAAGTCGCCCATGCGATAGAACATCAGCTGGTCCGGGTGCTGGTTTTTCAGCTTCCAGTACTGTTGCATCATCGGGGTGTGTGCGGAGAGGTCAGACATTCAAGGGCCTTGCAGCGGTGATTCGGTGGGCTTGGATGAAGGCCGCGAATGTTACAGACTTTTCGCGCCGGGTGCAGGGACGTGGCGGTGCAGGGTACGACCCGCCAGCGGCTGCAACCAAGCCAGGCTGCGCTTGTCTGACCCTGCAGGAGTGGTAGGGTAGGTCGATTTCCTTCAGGAGCATGGCCGTGAATTGCATCACGTCACTGAGCGCGCGTCTGGGTGAGCACCTGCAACGCTTGAATGCTCAGGTCGCAACCGCCGAATCCTGCACCGGCGGCGGTATCGCCGAGGCGATCACGCGCGTGCCCGGCAGCTCGGCATGGTTCGAGGCCGGCTATGTCACGTATTCCAATCAGCAGAAAACCCGTCAGCTGGGCGTACCGGCAGCGTTGTTCGAGCAGGTCGGTGCGGTCAGTCAGGAGGTCGTCGAAGCCATGGTACGCGGTGCCCAGGCCGCGAGCGGTGCGCGCTTCGCCGTTGCGGTGAGCGGTGTTGCAGGCCCCGGCGGCGGCTCGCCGAGCAAGCCGGTCGGTACGGTGTGGCTGGCCTGGGGTGATGGCGCTCGGGTACACAGTCAACGACACCAGTTCGCCGGTGACCGCGACGCTGTGCGCGAACAGTCCGTGCGTGCAGCGCTAGACGGCTTGTTACAGCTTGGCGCCGAGTAAATTGCAGGCAGGGGTATGCGCAACTGCATCCCTGTGAAATAATACTGGCTACTTATACAGTGTATGGCCATCAGGGCCAGTCGATCACGTGAGGATTTCAATGGACGACAACAAGAAGCGCGCCTTGGCTGCGGCCCTGGGTCAAATCGAACGTCAGTTTGGCAAAGGCGCGGTCATGCGCATGGGCGACCATGAGCGTCAACGCATTCCCGCCATTTCCACCGGCTCGCTGGGCCTGGATATCGCGCTGGGCATCGGCGGCCTGCCAAAGGGCCGTATCGTCGAGATCTACGGTCCGGAGTCTTCGGGTAAAACCACGCTGACCCTGTCGGTGATTGCCGAAGCACAAAAGGCCGGTGCCACCTGCGCCTTCGTCGATGCCGAACATGCGCTCGATCCTGAGTATGCCGGCAAGCTGGGCGTCAATGTCGACGACCTGCTGGTCTCGCAGCCCGATACCGGTGAGCAGGCGCTGGAAATCACCGACATGCTGGTGCGCTCCAACGCAGTCGACGTGATCATCGTCGACTCCGTCGCGGCACTGGTGCCCAAGGCCGAAATCGAAGGTGAAATGGGCGACATGCACGTGGGCTTGCAGGCGCGTCTGATGTCCCAGGCCTTGCGCAAGATTACCGGCAACATCAAGAACGCCAACTGTCTGGTGATCTTCATCAACCAGATCCGTATGAAGATCGGCGTCATGTTCGGCAGCCCGGAAACCACCACCGGTGGTAACGCGCTGAAGTTCTACGCGTCGGTCCGTCTGGACATTCGCCGTACCGGCGCAGTCAAGGAAGGCGACGAAGTGGTGGGTAGCGAAACCCGCGTCAAGATCGTCAAGAACAAGGTCTCGCCGCCGTTCCGTCAGGCCGAATTCCAGATTCTCTATGGCAAAGGCATTTATCGAAACGGCGAAATCATCGACTTGGGTGTTGCGCAGGGTCTGGTCGAGAAGTCAGGTGCCTGGTACAGCTACCAGGGCAACAAGATCGGCCAAGGCAAGGCCAACGCTGCCAAGTACCTGGCAGAAAATCCGGCCATTGGCTCGGAAATCGAGAAGCAGATTCGTGACAAGCTGCTCAATGTCAGCGCAGTCGCCGAAGCAGGCAAGGCTGCAGCGCAAACGGCGGATGCCAGCGATGTAGCTGACGCTGAAGCAGGCCTCTGAGCCAACGTATGACCGTTGTGCTGGACACTCCTGTTGCCGTACGGCGCACCGCCATGGACCTGCTGGCACGCAGGGAACATGGCCGGGTCGAACTGACGCGCAAGTTGCGTCAGCGAGGAGCCAGCGACGAGCTGATCGAGCCTGCGCTCGATCGGCTTGCCGAAGAAGGGCTTCTCAGTGAAGCCCGCTATTTGGAAAGTTTCATCCGCTACAAATCCAACGCGGGTTATGGGCCTGCACGTATTCGCGAGGATCTCGGGCAGCGCGGCTTGGACCGAGCCGATGTCGAGCACGCGTTACGAGCGTCTGGGGTGCACTGGTCTGAGAAGCTGCGGGACGTCTGGCAGCGCAAATTCTCTGGGCAACTTCCTGAAGATGCACGCAGTCGCGCCCAGCAAACTCGGTTTCTCGCCTACCGCGGCTTCTCGATGGAAATGATCGGCCGCTTGCTCAACGGCCGTGATCTGGACGACTGAGTCGTTAACGGGTTTTCAGCACTTCCTGAACATCGCCTTGTAGAACCGAGGCAGTAGACTGTTCCCAGTTTTCCGCGGTGTTGACGAAATCGATCAACGCACGCAGACGCCCCTGATTGCGGCCGCCAAAGGCGAAAGTCAGCCGGGTCAACTCAAGGTACTCCTCCGGCTCATTGGCGATGCGGCTGTCAGCGCTCTGGCTGAAGCTGCCACTGAGGCGCAGGTCGGCGAACCGCTGCTCGAGTTCGCGCAGAGCGCTGTCACTCAGTGGTCGCCGCAGGCGGATCATGAATTCGTGCTGCAGCCAGCGACTTGAATGGTAGTTGCTGTAAAACTGTTCGATTTCCTCGACAGCCTCTTCTGCGCTGGACACCAGGCGCATCAGCTTGAGGTCGTCGGGCAGGATGTAGCGGTTCTCTTGCAGTTGGCGTTGCAGGAACGTCAGGCAATCCTTCCAGAACGTGCCGTCCGGCGAATCGAGCAGCACCACCGGCACCAAGGGGCTTTTGCCCGTCTGGATCAGCGTGAGTACTTCCAGTGCTTCATCGAGCGTACCAAAACCGCCAGGGCAGAGCACCAAAGCATCGGCCTCCTTGACGAAGAACAGCTTGCGAATGAAGAAGAAGTGGAAGGGCAGCAGTTTGTCGGTGCCGTCGACGGTGGCATTGGCATGCTGCTCGAAAGGCAGGGCGATATTGAAGCCCAGAGCGTGTTCACTGCCTGCACCCTCATGGGCTGCGGCCATGATGCCGCCCCCAGCACCGGTGATCACCATCATCTCGGACCGTGCCAGCTCCGCACCTAGCTCACGAGCCAGGCCATACAAAGGATGCTCCAGCGGCGTGCGTGCCGAGCCAAACACGGTCACTTTACGCCTGCCTTTGTAGCGCTGCAGGGTGCGGAAAGCGTGGTCCAGCTCACGTAGGGTCTGCAGGGTGATCTTGGCATTCCAGCGGTCGCGGTCGTCGTGGGCCATGCGCAGGATGGTCAGCATCATGTCGCGGTACAGGGGCAAGTTGGGGCTGTCGGGCGCGACCTGCTGCAGTTGCAGGTCGAGACTGCTCAAATCGATGCCGTTGTCGCGGAAATGGCTGAGCAGATGGTCATTGGGCTGGTAGGGCATTCAAGGTCTCCTTCTGCAGCGGGCAGTGGGGTGCCAGGCGAGTCATTGCACCTCACTCGGTCACGGCTGCGTGCCTTCACGATAAGCGCTCTAGTATGCATGCCGAAGGTTGCTGCGGGGAGGTAAGCGTGTGCCGGCTTGCCTGAGCAAAGGGCCTGTGAGTAGTGTCGAGCGACGTGCAACCAGTGTATTCGAGGCGCTAGCGCAGTGCAGCGCGCTGGGCGCGCCGCACGACGGGCGGGATTACTTCTTGCCGGTCATGCCGCAGCTGGCTGCGTTGAAGGCCTGGTCGCCGATCTGGCGGTTGGTTTTGTACTCGCTGAAGCGATAGACCATAACTGCGCCCTTTTTCATCAACTGGCGATAGCCACTGTTGTTGCAGACGCTGGCACCCAACTGGTCACGGACTTTTTCCGGGCTCATGGCCATTTCCCGAGCCTGACCCTCACGCACGCTGAGATGGTTGATCAGCGCCCGACCTTCGACCGTATAACCTTGGTCGAGGATGTCTTCGTTGATGGCGCGAGGGGTGCCTTTGCTGCTTTCCTTGGCGACCTTCTGCAGCTCCTGGTTGAGCTCGTAGTCCTGCTTGGAGGCCGCTTGGGCAGCCAGTGGCAAGGCCAGCAGCAGGCTCAGGGTCGGGACGATGATGCGCAGCATGGAGTTCTCCTGATTCGATGACTGGTCGGTTGGACCGGTTTGAAAGTAGGGCGTTCCCTGAGTCCAGGCGACGTGACGCAGTCGGACCGGAGCGGATGGCGCTGATTATAGAGGTCAGCGCGTGCAGTCCACACGGCAATTGCATGGGCCTCTGGTAAACTGCGCCTCTTTTTTGAAAGCGAGTCGCTCCAGTGTGCGTTCCTCCACGTCATCGCCGGCTGCAACCATGAGCCACGCTGTCGCGCGTCTGCGCGCCGAGCGTCTGGCGCGCAGCAACAAGCCGTTTGTTGCTCGGGGTTCCCGGGCCCTGCGTTGCCCCGGCTGTCGCGTCATCGCCAGCCACTGCCTGTGCGCCTTGAAGCCACGGGTCGACGCGGGCGCCGGCATGTGCCTGATCATGCATGACACCGAACCGTTGAAACCGACCAATACGGGCTGGCTGATTGCCGACCTGGTCGAAGACACCTTCGCGTTCGGCTGGCAGCGCAAGGAAGTCGACCACGCCCTGCTCGAACTGCTGGCACAGCCTCATTGGCAGCCCTATCTGGTATTTCCCGGTGAGTTCGTCGCGCCAGAGCGCGTCGTCAGTGAAGCGGCGCCGGCGCCGGGCAAGCGTGCGCTGTTCATCCTGCTCGACGCGACCTGGACCGAGGCGCGCAAGATGTTCCGCAAAAGCCCCTACCTCGACCAGTTTCCGGTACTTAGCCTGCAACCCGAACAGATGTCGCGCTACCGGCTGCGCCGCTCCAAGCGCGATGACCATTTCTGCACCGCCGAGGTGGCCGCCATGTGCCTGGAGCTTGCCGGCGATCGCCAGGCAGCGCAGGCGCTGGATGCCTATCTCGATGTGTTCAGCCTGCATTACCTCAGTGGCAAACGGCATTTGCCGCTGGACCTTGACGATGCCGTGCATAAGCAACTCAAGACCTTTCTTTAGTACAAAGGGCATAGCGGGCGATTTGCTTCATACTTGGCGGGGCGGCGGGCAAGGGGGTTAATTGGCTTGACCCCTCGCAGCGCGCTCGGCATCCTTGGCGCCGTTTCCAGAACAGCGCGCCTGCACCAGCCTGGCGCTGGCGATGCCTTTGCTTCAGACGTCCCCGCCGTTCATGCCGTGAGTTGCCCGCCAGGCGACGCGATAGCTGCCTTGCACACCTGGCACAGAACAGGATCAACAGATCGATGGCCACATACGAAGTCCTGATAGCCGATGACCACCCGCTGTTTCGAAGCGCCTTGCGCCAAGCCATCACGCTGGGTCTCGGCGAAGGTGTGCGGATCGTTGAAGTGGCGAGCATCGCCGAACTGGAAACCCGCCTTGCCGAGAAAGCGGATTGGGATCTGGTGCTGCTGGACCTGAACATGCCCGGTGCCTATGGCTTCTCCGGCCTGGTTCTGCTGCGCGGTCAGTATCCGCAGATTCCGGTGGTGATGGTCTCGGCCCAGGAAGAGGCCGCCGTCGTGGTGAAATCCCGCGAATTCGGCGCCAGCGGCTTCATTCCCAAGTCCAGTCCGCTGGAAACCTTGCAGGATGCTGTGCAGAAGGTGCTCGATGGCGAAGTGTGGTGGCCGCCTCAGGCGTTCGACAAGGTGGATGTCTCGGCTGAAGCGAAAGCCGCCAGCGAAGGTCTGGCGAGCCTGACCCCGCAGCAGTTCCGGGTGTTGACCATGGTCTGCGAGGGGCTGTTGAACAAGCAGATCGCCTACGAGCTGAGCGTTTCCGAGGCAACGATCAAGGCGCACGTAACGGCCATCTTCCGCAAGCTCGGCGTGCGCACCCGCACTCAGGCAGCGCTGCTGCTGCAACAACTGGAGTCCGTGGCGGGCAATTGAGCCGCCACCCCTCTCCCGACTTTTCCGCCCTGACGGGCTTTTATCTGATGAAGTGATCGCTATGTCGCCATTCAAGGGCCAGACCGGCCTGAAACGTATCTTCAACGCGGCCAGCTACTCGTTTGATGGCTTGCGCGCAGCCTTCATCGGCGAGGCCGCATTCCGCCAGTTGGTATTGCTCAACGTGATTCTGATTCCACTGGCCTGCTGGTTGTCGGTCAGTCGTGCCGAGCGGGCAGTGCTGATTGCTGTATGCCTGCTGGGCCTGATCGTCGAGCTGCTCAACTCGGCCGTCGAAGCTGCCATCGATCGTATTTCGCTGGACCGTCACCCGCTGTCGAAGAACGCCAAGGACATGGGCAGCGCAGCGCAGCTGGTAGCGCTGAGCATGGTCGCGGTGGTCTGGGCTGTGATTCTGCTGTAATTCTCACGCGATACTGGGCAACACGATCTCATCGCTACGCGTCACACCGTGGGTGAAACTACGACACAGTTCAAGGAACTCGCGCATCGCCGAGGTCTGGTATTTCTGCTTGTGCCAGATGAAATAGAACTGTCGGCGCAGGTCCAGCTGCGGTGTCTCCAGCGCTACCAGACTGCCTCGGCGGAATGCATCGCGCAGCGCCAGGCGTGAGATGCAGCCGATGCCCAGGCCCGATTCCACGGCCCGTTTGATCGCTTCGGTGTGTTCCAGCTCAAGGCGTACATTGAGCGAGGAGCGGTGGTGGCGCATAGCCTGATCGAAGGTCAGACGGGTGCCGGAACCTTGTTCTCGCAGAATCCACGCTTCACCGGCCAGGGCGGTCCACTCCGCTCGGCCCACGCTTGCCAGAGGGTGCTGAGGGGCGCAGAAGACCACCAGTTCATCTTCGACCCACGGCTGGATTTCAAGGTCGGGATGAATGCAGTCACCTTCGATCAGGCCTAGATCAATTTCGTGGTGCGCCACCTGTTGCACGATATGCGCGGTGTTCTGCACATGGAGTTTGACCTGGCTCTCCGGGTGCTGCTGCATGAAGCTGCCGATCAGCAACGTCGCCAGGTAGTTGCCGATGGTCAGCGTGGCGCCGACAGAAAGCGAACCGAAGCCGGATTTGCCGTGCAGCAGGTCTTCGATCTCCTTGGCCTGATCGAGCAGGGCGACAGCTTGCGGCAGCAGTTGCTGGCCGAGTGCGTTGAGTGACAGGCGCTTGCCGGAGCGGTCGAAGAGTTGGCAGCTGGATTGGCGCTCCAGTTCGGTGATGGACGTGCTGGCAGCCGACTGCGACAGCGCCAGCACCCCGGCTGCGCGTGACACGCTTTGCTGTTGGGCGACGGCCACGAACACCTGGAGTTGACGAAGGGTAAATCGCATATCGATATAACCGATAACACATATCTTGATAATTCAGTTAACAGATATTCTCTCTGCCAATACACTATCGCGCAACTATGCGCTCGGTCTGCGCTGCGTCTTTTTTCAGGAGCCCCACTCGATGAGCAACATGAACCACGAACGTGTCCTCAGTGTTCACCACTGGAACGACACCCTGTTCAGCTTCAAGTGCACCCGTGACCCGGGTCTGCGCTTCGAGAACGGTCAGTTCGTGATGATCGGCCTGCAACAACCCAACGGCCGTCCGCTCATGCGCGCCTACTCCATCGCCTCGCCGAATTGGGAAGAGCACCTGGAGTTCTTCAGCATCAAGGTCCCGGACGGTCCGCTGACCTCGCAGCTGCAGCATTTGAAGGAAGGCGACGAAGTCATCATCAGCAAGAAGCCCACCGGCACCTTGGTACTCGATGACCTCAATCCTGGCAAGCACCTCTACCTGCTCAGCACCGGCACCGGCCTGGCGCCGTTCATGAGCGTCATCCAGGATCCGGAAACCTACGAGCGCTTCGAGAAGGTCATCCTGGTGCACGGCGTGCGCTACGTGAATGAAGTGGCGTACCGCGAATTCATCACCGAACATCTGCCACAGAACGAGTTCTTCGGCGATGCCGTTCGCGAGAAGCTCATCTATTACCCCACCGTGACCCGTGAACCGTTCGAGAACCAGGGTCGTCTGACCGACCTGATGCGCAGTGGCAAGCTGTTCAGCGACATCGGCCTGCCGCCGATCAATCCGCAGGATGATCGCGCGATGATCTGCGGCAGCCCGAGCATGCTCGATGAAACCAGCCAGGTACTGGACAGCTTCGGCCTGAAGATCTCGGCCCGTATGCGCGAGCCAGGCGACTACCTGATCGAGCGCGCGTTCGTCGAAAAGTAATCGTTGCCGGTATGAAAAAACGCAGACCTTGTCTGCGTTTTTTTTGTTCTGCACTCAGCGGTCTGGTGCCACTTCGATCACCCGAATGCTCTCGGGGGTGGGGTATTGCCAGCGCACCTGCACGTCCCAGAACCTTACGCCATAGACGCGCTCGGCGGGCGGCACCTGATACGCCGGGCGCGGGTCTTGCGCCAGGCATTGCTCGATCAGCGCCACCAGCGGTTCGCCAAGGCGCAAACCGTTGGCGTGGGCCTGCTCCAGCGCAGACGCCTGCCAATTCACCTCTATCGCGGCCGGCGCGGCGCTGGCTATCCCGTTCACGGCCTCAGGCACGCTGTCGGCGTAGGGCACGTAGGGTTTGATGTCGAGCACCGGGGTGCCATCGAGCAAGTCGATGCCCGACAGCAGCAAGCGCCCAGGCTCGACCCCTTGCAGGCGCACCACCGACTGACCGATACCGTTGGGTCGGTGAGTGGCACGGGTGGCGAATACGCCCATGCTCTTGTTGCCCCCCAGGCGCGGCGGGCGCACCTTGAGGCGCGGCTTGTCTTCCAGTGCCTGGTGGAACAGAAACAGCAGCCAGACATGGCTGACCTGCTCCAGACCCGCTACCGCATCGCCGGTGTCGAACGGTGGCAGCAGTTCGAGTACGCCCCGCGCGGCAGGTGCGAGCTGCGGCTGCCGCGGAATGGCGAACTTTTCCTTGAAGCAGGAGCGGACGATGCCCACCGGCGAGACGCTGTGCTGCATGTCAGCCGCGCACGCGTTGGGTCAGGCCCTTGAGGAAGTTGCGCAGCAGTTGGTCGCCGCAGGGCCGGTAATTGTCGTGCCCGACCTTGCGGAACAAAGCGCTCAGTTCGGGTTTGGAGACGGGGAAGTTCACCGCCTTGAGCAGCGCATGCATATCGTCTTCCTTGAGCTCGAAGGCGACACGCAGCTTCTTCAGGATGATGTTGTTGGTCACCGGCAGCTCCAACGGCTGCGGTGCACGGCTGTCGTCGCGGCCGCGGCGGTGAATCACCAGGCCGTCGAGAAAATGCGCCATGACCGGTTGCGGGCACAGCACGAAGCCTGCTTCATCCTCTTTCTTGACATAATTGGCGATCGCCGCGGGCGTCACGCTCAAGCCTGCCAGGGCGGTGATCTCGGCCATCTTGGCGTCGTTGGCCTTGAGCAGGTAACGCAGGCTGCGCAGAACATCGTTGTGAGTCATGGGTGAAATGATCCTGTCAGGAGCCGGGCAATGCGGCTCGAAAGCTTAAAAACGTTCAGTGCCGGCCACATAGCGCCATTGCCCGAGCGGCAGCTTGCCCATCGACACACCGCCCAGGCGGATTCGACGCATGCTGACCACCTCCAGTTTGACTGCAGCACACAGCTGCCCGATCAGCCCGGGGTAGGGGTTCTTCAAGGCCATGCGCAGGTGGTGCTCGTTCTGCCAGCTGGCCTTGGCTTTTGGCAGCTCTCGGTCGTTACGGGTGATGCCGCGGGCCAGGCGCTCCAGCGCGGCGCTCGACGCCTGGCCGCGAACTTCGATGATGTATTCCTGCTCGAGCTTGCGCATGTCGGCTTCGATCTTGCGCGTCACTCGCCAATCCTGCGTGAACAATTGCAGGCCGCTGGCGCCCGCTTCGAGCGGCGCTACACAGGACAGCCGGGTGAAATGCCCGTGCAAGGCCCGCACCTGGCCACGTTGCGCTTGGCTCAGGGTGGTCATGGCAATGCTGGTGCGGGCCTCTTCGCTGTCCTGATTGGCGGGCTGATTGAGCAGCAGGGTCACGGGTTCGAGCGGCTCGGCGCGGGCACCTGCGAGCAATTCGACGCGCTGCTCGGCGACCTTGAACTGCGGCTGTTCGATGACCACGCCGTCGACGGTGACCCAGCCCCCTTCGATGTACAGCTCGGCTTCGCGGCGCGAGCAGCCAAGTTGCTCGATCAGGCGTTTGGAAAGGCGTACGGGTTCAGACATGGAGTGTGTTTCGCGAGGCGGATTAGAGCGCCATTGTACCCGCCCAGGGACAGCCAGGGCGGGGAATCTGCCCCCAACGGCTGCGAATGGTCAAACCGTCGCAGCTACTTGGCAGCACCCAGGCGCAGGTGCAGCAGCGGGTAGGGCTGACCGAGGCCATCGGTCTCCGAGCGCCCGACCACCTCGAAGCCTTGGTGCTGATAGAACGCCAGGGCCTGCGGGTTCTGCTCGTTGACGTCGAGTCGATCAGCGCCCAGCACCTGCACGGCGTGCTGCAGCAGACGTTTGCCAACGCCGCGCCCGCGCTGTCCATCGGCGACGAACAACATGTGCACATCCTGCTTGGCGACGCCGACGAAGCCGCAGATGCTCTGCCGTTCGTCCTTGCAGCAGACCAGCGTCACCGCCGGCAGGTACTGCGGCAACAGCTTGTCGCGCAGTGCCACCAGGTAGTGCTCGGGCAGAAAATCATGGGTGGCCCGCACCGACGATTCCCAGACACGGATCAGTTCCGGGTATTCATCGACGCTTGGGGTCAGCAGTTTCAGCGTGGGTTGCATGACAGCTCCTTGCATGACATGAGGCGACCCGCGGTGAACGCGGCATTGGCCAGGCAAAAAAATGCCCCGCCCAGCGGCGAGGCAGTTCAGTGACGCACCGCTCAGACAGGCTCGGCCCAGAGGTCGTATTCGTCCGCATCGACCACCCGGCAGCGAACCTTGTCGCCTGGCTTGAAGCCGTGGTCGCCATCGATGAACACGCTGCCATCGATTTCCGGGGCGTCGAAGAAGCTGCGGCCTACTGAGCCTTGCTCTTCCACTTCATCGATCAATACTTCGATTTCCTTGCCGATGCGCAATTGCAGGCGTGCACTGCTGATGGCCTGCTGATGCGCCATGAAGCGGTCCCAGCGCGCTTGCTTGACGTCGTCTGGCACCTCGGCCAGGCCCAGATCATTGGCCGGTGCGCCTTCGACCGGCGAGTACTGGAAGCAGCCGACGCGATCGAGTTGGGCCTCAGTGAGCCAGTCGAGCAGGTACTGGAAGTCTTCTTCGGTTTCGCCAGGGAAGCCGACGATGAAGGTCGAGCGGATGATCAGCTCGGGGCACTGCTCGCGCCAGTGCTTGATGCGCGCCAGGGTACGGTCTTCGAAGGCCGGGCGCTTCATCGACTTGAGTACCTTGGGGCTGGCGTGCTGGAACGGGATGTCCAGGTACGGCAGGATCTTGCCGGCGGCCATCAACGGAATGACGTCATCGACGTTCGGGTAGGGGTAGACGTAATGCAGCCGCACCCAGGCGCCGAGGCTGCTCAAGGCTTCGCACAGTTCCAGCATGCGCGTCTTGACCGGGCGGCCATTCCAGAAGTCGGTCTTGTACTTGACGTCTACGCCATAGGCGCTGGTGTCCTGGGAGATCACCAGGATTTCCTTGACCCCGGCCTTGACCAGTCGCTCGGCCTCGCTCAGCACTTCGCCCACCGGCCGGCTGACCAGCTTGCCGCGCATCGACGGAATGATGCAGAAGCTGCAGCTGTGGTTGCAGCCTTCGGAAATCTTCAGATAGGCGTAGTGGCGCGGGGTCAGCTTGACGCCCTGGGGCGGCACCAGGTCGATCAGCGGGTTGTGGTCGGTACGCGGTGGCACCACCTCGTGCACGGCATTGACCACCTGCTCGTACTGCTGCGGACCGCTGACCGACAACACGCTAGGGTGCACGTCACGGATATTGCCTTCCTCGACACCCATGCAGCCGGTGACGATGACCTTGCCGTTTTCCTTGATCGCTTCGCCGATCACTTCCAGCGATTCGGCCTTGGCGCTGTCGATGAAGCCGCAGGTGTTGACCACCACCACGTCGGCGTCCTCGTAGGTCGGCACGACTTCATAGCCTTCCATGCGCAGCTGGGTGAGGATGCGCTCGGAATCGACCAGGGCTTTGGGGCAGCCCAGGGAAACGAAGCCGACCTTGGGCGTGGTGATCGCGGGGGTGGTGGACATGACTAACCTCGGTATTGAAGGCAGGTGCACCGCAGGCAGCGGGCATTCCCGGCGGGCGCTGAGGCGCCTCTGATCAAAAAGTGCGCAATTCTAGCGGCAGCCGCGGCCCTTGACCAGAAAAAAAGCATAGCGCCCGACGTGCTGGACAGGCGGTATTTGCAGGCGTGAAAAGCGTCTTCAAGGGGGTGTGCCGACAGGCTCCAGCAGAAAATCCGACGACGCTGCGCTATGCTTCGCGGCGTTTCGCCCGGGGCTGGAAAAGTCCTCGGCGCGGCGTGGTCCGGGCGTTGCCTGCCTGGTGCGTAGTCTGTCGGCCGAGGGGCCGAATGCGGGAGTGGTGAATGGTTCAGGCGAGCAGTCACGCCGAAAGCGGGCAGGGGGCGAAGCGGTCGCTGGGCCTGCTGATCGCCGCGGTCGGGGTGGTGTATGGCGACATCGGTACCAGCCCGTTGTACACCCTCAAGGAAGTCTTTTCCGGGGCCTACGGGGTTCCACTCAATCACGACGGGGTGCTGGGCATTCTTTCGCTGATTCTGTGGTCGCTGCTGTGGGTGGTGTCGTTCAAGTACGTGATGTTCATTCTGCGTGCCGACAACCAGGGCGAAGGCGGCACCATGGCCCTGACCGCGCTGGCGCGCCGCGCCGCAGCGCCGTATCCGTTGCTGCGCAAGGCAATCATCGCCTGTGGGCTGATCGGTGCTTCGCTGTTCTATGGCGACAGCATGATCACGCCGGCGGTGTCGGTGCTGTCGGCGGTCGAGGGCATGGGCCTGGCGTTCGACGGGATCGACCACTGGGTGGTGCCGATTTCCCTTGTGGTGCTGGTGGCGCTGTTCGTGGTGCAGAAGCACGGCACCGAGAAGATCGGCAAGCTGTTCGGCCCGGTGATGGTGACCTGGTTCGTGGTGCTGGCCGCCCTTGGCGTGCATGGCATCAGCCAGAGTCCGGAAGTGCTCAAGGCCTTCAACCCGGCCTGGGCGGTACGCTTTTTCGTGGTCCATCCGGGTATCGGCGTGGCCGTGCTCGGCGCCGTCGTGCTGGCCCTGACCGGTGCCGAGGCGCTGTACGCCGACATGGGACATTTTGGCCGCAAGCCGATCGCTCGCGCCTGGTTCGCCCTGGTGCTGCCGGCGCTGGTGCTGAACTACTTCGGCCAGGGGGCGCTGCTGCTGCAAAACCCGGAAGCGGCGCGTAACCCGTTCTACTTGCTGGCGCCCAGCTGGGCGCTGCTACCGCTGGTGGCGTTGGCCACCCTGGCGACGGTGATTGCTTCGCAGGCGGTGATTTCCGGTGCGTTCTCCCTGACCCGGCAAGCAATTCAGCTGGGCTATATCCCGCGTATGCACATCCAGCACACTTCCAGCGATGAGCAGGGGCAGATCTACATCAGCGCGGTGAACTGGGCCTTGATGGTCGGTGTGGTGCTGCTGGTGCTGGGCTTCGAGTCGTCCAGTGCGTTGGCTGCGGCCTATGGCGTGGCGGTGACCGGAACCATGCTGATGACCACGCTGTTGGTGGCGGTGGTGATGCTGCTGCTGTGGAAGTGGCCGCCGCTGCTGGCCGTGCCGATTTTGCTGGGTTTTTTGCTGGTCGACGGTCTGTTCTTTGCTGCCAACCTGCCCAAGGTTCTACAGGGCGGGGCGTTTCCGGTGCTGGCGGCGATTGTGCTGTTCGCCTTGATGAGCACCTGGAAGCGTGGCAAGCAGATTCTGGTCGAGCGCATCGACGAAGCTGCGCTGCCGTTGCCGATCTTCATCGCCAGCATCGGCGTGCAACCGCCGCACCGGGTGGAGGGCACGGCGGTGTTCCTGACCGCCCGGCCTGATGCTGTGCCCCATGCCTTGCTGCACAACCTGCTGCACAACCAGGTGTTGCACAAGCAGGTGGTGCTGCTGACGGTGGTCAGTGAAGATCGCCCACGGGTGCCGGTGCACGAACGCTTCGAAGTCGAGGACTATGGCAATGGCTTCTTCCGCGTGCTGCTGCACTACGGCTTCATGGACGAGCCCGACGTGCCGTTGGCGCTGACCTTGTGCCCGTTGCAGAACCTGGACTTCAGCCCGATGCGCACCACCTACTTCCTCAGCCGGGAAACGGTGATCGCCTCGCGCCTGGAGGGGATGATGCGTTGGCGCAGCAACCTGTTCGCCTTCATGTTGAAGAACGCCAACGGCAATCTGCGCTTCTTCAACCTGCCGCTAAACCGGGTGATCGAGCTGGGCACTCAGGTCGAGATCTGACCCGCATGCGGCCAGCGCCCGTCGCAGCTGTGCTGCGCGGGCGCTGGCAGGGGTTCAGGGCTGGGTCGCGACGCTCGACTTGCCCTGGCGCACTTCGATGGCATCGATCAGGCGCTTGGCCAGGGCCGGGTAGTTTTCATCGAAATGGTGGCCGCCGGGCAGCTTCATGCGTTCGCCCACCGCGCTGGCCTCGGTGCAACCGCTCTCGTCGGTTTCCTCGACACCGTAGATGCACACCACCTTGTTACCCGGCAGCTTGGCCATTTCCGGTCCGGTAGGGGCTTCCTGACCTTCCTTGCCCAACCAGCCCTCGACCTCGATCTCGAAACTGCCGCTGCGGGCGAAGGCCAGCAGGATCACGGCGTCGACACGTTGCTGGTCTTCGCTGGACAGGCGGTTGTAGATAGCCGGCAGCACGTCGGCGCCGAACGAATAGCCGGTCAGCACGAAGCGCTTGGTGCCCCATTTCTGACGATAGTGATGCATCAGTTCCGAGAGGTCTGCGGCGCTTTGCTCGGGGGTCTTGTGCTGCCAGTAGTAACGCAGGGTATCGATGCCGACCACCGGGTAACCCAGCTTGGCCATCTCGCCGGCCACGTCGCGGTCCAAGTCGCGCCAACCGCCATCACCGGAGAGGAACAAGGTGACCGTATCAGTGGCCTGGCCTGCCGGTACCTCCACGACTGGGATGCTCAGCGCCGTGCCATCCTGGCCGACCAGTACCTGGGTCAGTTGCGACTTCAATACTTGCGGCAGGTGAATATCGTAATCGCTGATGCTGGTTTCAGCGTTGGGCTGATCGCGCACGAAGCCCGCGCTGGCGTCGTCCGGGTTGTCGTTCCAGGCCACGTTCCAGTGGCCATGGGCGGCAGATTTCGGCAGCGGTGCCGTGCAGCCGGGTTGTTCCAGGGTGAAGTCGACCGAAATGGCCCGGGCCTTGTCATCGTTCTGCGCGGCCAGCCAGCGCCAGGCCTGGGCCGCGCCCGGGCCGATACCGGCCACCACGGTGGGCGCTCCGGCCAGTTGCGCGATGGCCTGGGTCATCGCCTGTTGCTGCTGGGTGCAATCGCCAGCAGGCAGAATCACCTGGACCAACTGCGCTTCGCCGGCCTGGCTCAGATCGAGCAGTTGTTTTTCGCTCAGCGCCTGCTCCTGCGGCACACCGATGGCCACCAGGGCCTTGGCGTGAACGCCAGGTGTGGCTCGCACCGCGCTGCTGCCATCGCTCAAGGTCAGGTGCTCGGCATGGGCTTGCGGGGCTGGGCGAGTCCACAGCCAGAACGCCAGGCTCGCCGCTGCAGCGGCCACGGCCAAGGCAATGACCAGGTACAACCAGTAACGTCGAATCATCAGCGTTTCACCAATCCAGTCAGGCCGCCTGCAATCAGGGCAGCGGTATCGGCCAATGCCACCAGCGGATCGAGTCCGGCGGGCACTGCCATGTAGCGGGGTTCCCAGTCGGGCTGGAACTTGTCCTTGAAGCGTCGCAACCCCTGGAAGTTGTAGAGCTGCTCACCGCGCTGGAACACCATCGAACCCAGGCGCTGGGTCAGCGGTGCCCCCCGGCGTGGCTGCAGTCCGGACAGCGGCACCATGCCCAGGCTGAAGCGCCCGTAGTCATGGCTTTTGTAGTGCAGGATCAGGCCGATCATCATGAACTCCATGGTCGACTTCGGCGCATCCGGGTGCGCGCGCATCAGGTCCAGACTGGCCAGTTCATTGCTGTGGGTTTCCAGCAGGTTGGCGAAGGCCACCGGGCGGCCCTGAAAACGGATCAGGGCGATGCGGAAATGCTTGAGGTAGTCTGGGCTGAAACGACCCAGGGAGAAGCCTTTCTCGCGCACGTTCTTGCCGCTGAGCCAGGCGTCGGAGATTTCCTTGAGCGCCTCCATCGGCGCCTGACCCGGCTCATGTACCTCCAGGGCCAAGCCATCACGCCCGCCGCGGTTCCAGGTGTAGCGCAGGTCTTTCATCTCCTTGCCCTTGGCTTCGAGGTCGAAGCGGCGCAGGTCGACCCGGGCCTCTTCGCCCAGCTTGATCGCGGTCAGGCCGATGTCCATGTAGAACGGCAGGTTCTCGGCACGCACCTGGTAGAACACCGGGCGCGCGTGGTGCAAATCGCACAGGTCACGGAATTGCCAGATCATCTCGGCACGTTCCTGCGCCGGACCGATGGGGTCGTACAATGCCACCAGGCTGCGTCCCCGGCGGGCGTACATGAGAAAAGCGTTGTCGTCAGGATGGAACAACAGCGCCTTGTCACCCGTGAGCGCCAGACCGCCATCGGGCTGATCGGAGGCCATCAGGATGTTGCTGGCGCGCTGCAGTTCGGCCTGGTCAGGGAGGTGGATGACCGGGCGCGCGGTGCGCAGCAGCCAGGTGAGCGCGACGATCACCAGCAACACCGCGCTGCCCATGGCTGCACGCAGTGCCCGCGGGGCATCGGCGTCGAGGGTGAACTGCCACCATAGTTGCGCGTTGTAGGGCACATCCTGGTAGGCGAACAGCAGCAGCCAGATCGAAGCACCGACCGCGCACGCGCTGGCCACTAGGTACACCGGCGAGAACGGCAGCTCGAGCAACCGGCTTGGGCGATAGAACGAGCGGCGGAACAAGGCCAGCAGAGCGGCGGTGGCGATCAGGATGCAGGCTTCTTCCCAGTCGAAACCTTTGAGCAGCGACAGCAGCGCACCCAGCAGCAGCAGCACGGTGGTCAGCAGCCAGGCGGCCGAAAGACGTCGACGCAGGCCCTGGGCAAGCAGTAGGCAGAGCACGCCGATCAGGCTGGCGCCGAAGTGCGAAGCGTCGATCAACCGGTGCGGCACCAGAAAGCCCATGTGCTCCAGGCGGGTGTCGATCTCAGGCGTGGCGCCGGAGAACAGCAGCACCACCCCGGACAGAAACACCAGAATCGCCAGTACTGGCGCGGCCAGGCCGGACGCTGCACGGATCGCGTGCTGGGCGAACAGCAGGCGGCGAGCTTCGTTGATCAGCAGCGCCACACAGGCCAGCAGCAACGGCAGCACGACGTAGATCAGGCGATACAGCAGCAACGCCGCTGCCAGCGGCGCGGCCCCCAACTGATTGGCGAAAGCGGCCAGCAGGATGGCTTCGAACACGCCCACGCCCCCAGGGACATGGCTGAGCACGCCGGCGGCCAAGGCCAGCAGGTAGACCATCAGGAAAGCGCCGAAGGGCGGTGCTTCTGGCAGTAGCAGGTACAGCACGGTAGCGGCGGCTGCAACATCCAGTGCCGTGATGAGCAGCTGTAGCGCGGCCAGGCGGCCGCTGGGCAAGCGCAGGGTGCGACGACCCAAGGCCACCAGCAGGTTATCCCTGGAAGGTTGCTCGGCCAGGCGCCGGCGATAAAGGCCTGCGATCAGCACTCCGCTGAGCAGCAGCACCGCCGTGGCGATGCCACCGAGTAACGTCGGCGAAAGGCGCAGTGCCGCCGACGCGGCGCCCAGGTCGCTCAAGGTCGCCAAGGCTGCCAGCGGCGGCAGCGCACAGCCCAGCGAGAGGCTGGCGAACACCGTCATTCGCGCGACCTCCGCAGCGCTCAGGCCATGCCGAGCATATAGCCGATACCGCACCGATCCGCCGGACAGCATCGACAGGCCGATGGCATTGCCGATAGCGAATGCGCTCAGGCCGCCCATCACCAGGGTACGTGCGGGCAGGTGGCAGCCGGCGTAACGCGAAGCTGACCACTCGTAACCCAGCAGGATGACGAAGCCTGCCACCGTCGCCAGCAAGGCGCCTGCCAGGGCGCTGGTCGGCACACTGAGCATGGCGTCATGCAGGGCATAGATATCCAGCTCGCTGAGCAGGTGTCGGCAAGCGACCAGTGCCATGGCGAACAGCACCAGGGTCAGTGCCAGGCCCAGCGGTTGGCGGTACTTGCTCAGCCGTTCCAGCCACGGCAGACGCTGGGCAGCGGCCGGTAATGCCGCAGTCAGCGGCGTCGGCGATTCTGGAGTAGGGGAGGTCATGAGTTGCCTCGTGCAGAGCGCGCGAGTGGGGGGCGTGGTGCGGCCAAGTGAAAGTCCCTTTGAAAAAGTATCCAGATACTACTCCGGCTCTAAGTCGGCAGCGTTAAAGATAGTTCATTCAAAGGAGGGTGCCGCTCGCGGGTTGAGGCTTTATGGAGCGGCCACAACGAAAAGCCCCGCACTGTCTTGCGACAGGCGGGGCTTGTTCTGACGAATATGGTTGCGGGAGCCGGATTTGAACCGACGACCTTCGGGTTATGAGCCCGACGAGCTACCAGGCTGCTCCATCCCGCGTCAGAGGGGCGCATTCTACGGATTCGTGTGCGCTTGTCAAACGCTTTCCTCGCAGATGCTATCAAGTGGTGCTTTAGACAGTTGCCTACCCACAAAAGAAAAGGCCACTGCATGAGCAGTGGCCTTTCAATATTTGGTTGCGGGAGCCGGATTTGAACCGACGACCTTCGGGTTATGAGCCCGACGAGCTACCAGACTGCTCCATCCCGCGTCTGTGGGGCGCATTCTACAGATGTTCAGCGCACTGGCAAGATTTATTTGCTTGATTTAACAAGCGTTTTCGCCGAGAGCATAAAAAAGGCCACTGCATGTGCAGTGGCCTTTTTCTGAATCTGGTTGCGGGAGCCGGATTTGAACCGACGACCTTCGGGTTATGAGCCCGACGAGCTACCAGGCTGCTCCATCCCGCGCCTGTGAGATCGAATTGTACGGATATCTTTCCCCGTGTCAAGCAATTTCCCTGGAAAACCCTTTCTCCGTCAGGCTGTTAGCCGTGTCGTCTAACGCTTGCGCAGCGTGCCTGGCAGTGTGCTCAGGTGTTTGAAGCGCTGGTGTGGCAAATGGCCCCTGAGCTAGTATCTGTATGAATTTACAGTGTCGGTTGTCATCCATGTCTCTGCGCAAGATCATCCATGTCGACTGTGACTGCTTTTATGCAGCCATCGAGATGCGCGACGATCCTAAGCTCGCCGGTCGCCCCATGGCGGTGGGCGGCTCGGCCGATCGCCGCGGGGTGATTGCCACCTGCAACTATGAAGCTCGGGCATATGGCGTGCGCTCGGCCATGTCTTCCCGGCACGCCCACAAGTTGTGTCCCGACCTGATCATCGTCAAGCCGCGCTTCGAGGCCTACCGCGAGGCGTCCCGCGAGATCCAGCAGATTTTTCGCGATTACACCGACCTCATCGAGCCGTTGTCGCTGGACGAGGCTTATCTGGATGTGACCGACAGCCAGTGGTTCGCCGGCAGTGCCACGCGCATTGCCGAAGATATCCGTCGGCGTGTCTCGCAGACCTTGCACATCACGGTGTCGGCCGGCGTAGCGCCGAACAAGTTCCTGGCCAAGATCGCCAGTGACTGGCGCAAGCCCAATGGGCTGTTCGTGATTACGCCCGGTGAGGTCGAGGCGTTCGTGGCCGCGCTGCCAGTCGCGCGTCTGCACGGTGTCGGCAAGGTGACCGCAGACAAGCTCAGTCGCCTGGGTATCGATACCTGTTCGGATTTGCGTGAGTGGACGCGGCTGGCGTTGGTGCGTGAATTCGGCAGCTTCGGCGAGCGGCTGTGGGGGCTGGCGCGGGGAATCGATGATCGCGTCGTACACAGCGACAGCAGGCGGCAATCGGTCAGTGTGGAGAATACGTACGATACCGACCTGCCAGACCTGGCCAGTTGCCTGGCGCGACTGCCTGAACTGCTCGACAGCCTCAACGAGCGTATTGCGCGAATGGACAGCAGCTATCGGCCAAGCAAGCCGTTCGTCAAGGTCAAGTTCCACGACTTCAGCCAGACCACCTTGGAACAGGCCAATGCCGGTCGCGACTTGCACAGCTACCAGCAGTTGCTCAGCCAGGCGTTCGCCCGCGGCTCTAAGCCGGTGCGCCTGTTGGGGGTGGGGGTCAGGTTGCAGGATTTGCGCGGTGCCCATGAACAGCTGGACCTGTTCACCGACCTTATGTAAGCCAGCGAGGGCTGCATCGCTGCAACCCTGCTTGTCATTCAGCTACTGTGCGCCGGGATCGGCGACCAGGCGGCCTGTCTGCTTTGCCAGTGTGCGAACGAATTCGCTCTGCAGTTCCGGGTCGTTGCGGGTCAGCTCGATCAGGCTCTGCTCCAACTCGCTGGCTTCTTCTTCCAGGCCAAGCTCGGAGAGCCTTTTGACCCGGTGTACCCATTGACCCACGTCGTCGTCTTCGAGGTCGTCGAAGATCAGCTCATGTGCCTCGCGCAGCTTGCCGCGCAGGCCGCTGCTGACCAGCAGGCTGGCATCGCCGCGTACGCCGTTGTCTTCATCGAACACCTGCAGGTGCAAGGTGCCGACCTGATTGAGGTTCTGCTCCGAGAACGGGCTGTCCAGCAGGTTAAGGCGCAGGATGCCTGCACGGTCGGTGGTCAGCGCGTGGGTCGTCTTGCCCGCCTTGACGTCCACCAGACGCTCGCTCCACGGCAGGCGAGTGAACTCTTCGCGCTGATCCTTGCGCACCTCGCTGATACCGGCCAGGTTTTGTTGCGCGCGGCCGTTGGACTGCACGTTCATGAACGGGTTGACGCCAGCGATGCCATATTCGAGCCAGTCGTGGGTCACGCTTTCGGGCAGGTTGCCCAGAGCGATCACGTTGACGACGTTGGCGCCGACCCCAGCGACGATGGCCACCGCGCCCAGCGGAATCTCATAGAGTTCGCGCCAGGGTTGGTAGGGCGTATAGCGATCATAGCGGCGGGTCACCTCGAACTCGGTGACTTCGAAACGCTTCTGCTCGCTGACCCGCACCCGTCTCTGGGGCAATTCCAGGACCTTGGGCTCACCCACGTCGATCTGCAGGCTGTGCTCGAGCAGCTTGCGCTCGACACGTTCCTCGTGTTCGCTGCGCTGCGACATCTGGTTGGCGCAGCCACTGAGCAGCAGCGCACCGCTGAGCGCGGCACCGCCAACGGCGGCCCGGCTCAGGTTGAAGGTACTTCGCTTGAACATGTTCACTCGAGCATTGGTTATCAGCGGCGAATGCGCGCTTGCAGGAAGGTCAGCACTTCGTTGACGGCCAGCGGTTGGGCGTCCTGTTCGGTACGGTGCTTGTACTCCAGGTTGCCTTCGGCCAGCGAGCGATCGCTGATGACGATGCGGTGTGGAATACCGATCAGCTCCATATCGGCGAACTTGATCCCGGGACTGGTTTTCTTGTCGCGGTCGTCGAGCAGAACGTCGAAACCAGCAGCCGTCAGTTCGGCGTAGAGCTTGTCGGTGGCTTCGCGAACGGCGTCGGTCTCATAGCGCAGTGGCACCAGGGCGATCTGGAACGGCGCCAGGGCATCGTTCCAGATGATGCCTTTGTCGTCATGGCTCTGCTCGATGGCGGCGGCGACCACGCGGGATACGCCAATGCCGTAGCAGCCCATGGACAGCACCACCGGCTTGCCGTTTTCACCCAGCACCTGGCACTTGAGCGATTCGCTGTACTTGGTGCCGAGTTGGAAAATATGCCCCACTTCGATGCCGCGCTTGATGACCAGGGTGCCTTGACCATCCGGGCTTGGGTCGCCTTCGACCACGTTGCGCAGGTCAGCCACCTGCGGAACCGGAAGGTCACGCTCCCAGTTGACGCCGAAGTAGTGCTTGTCGTCGATGTTGGCGCCGACGCCGAAGTCGCTCATCAGGGCCACCGAGCGGTCGATGATGCACTCGAGCGGCAGATTCAGCGGGCCCAGCGAGCCTGCACCGGCACCGATGGCCTGGCGCAGATCGTCTTCGGTGGCCATGACCAGCGGCTCGGCGACCTGCTCGAGCTTGACCGCCTTGATTTCGTTGAGCTCATGGTCGCCGCGAATGATCAGGGCGACCAGCTTGCCTTCTTCGGCGCCGCGCACGATCAGGGTCTTGACCGTCTTCTCGATCGGCAGGCCGTGTTGCTCGACCAGTTGGGCGATGGTCTTGGCGTTCGGCGTGTCGACCAGGCGCAGCTCTTCGGTAGGCGCGGGGCGCACACTTTCCCGTGGGATGGCTTCGGCCTTCTCGATGTTTGCCGCGTAATCGGAGCTGTCACTGAAAATCACATCGTCTTCGCCGGAAGAGGCAAGGACGTGGAATTCGTGGGAGTAGCTGCCGCCGATGGAGCCGGTGTCGGCTTGCACGGGACGGAAGTCCAGGCCCAGGCGGGTGAACACGTTGGTGTAGGCCTGGTGCATGCGGTCGTAGGTTTCCTGCAGGGAAGCCTGATCGGCATGGAAGGAATAGGCATCCTTCATGATGAACTCGCGACCACGCATCAGGCCGAAACGCGGGCGGATTTCGTCGCGGAACTTGGTCTGGATCTGGTACAGGTTCAGCGGCAACTGCTTATAGCTGGACAGCTCGTTGCGAGCGAGGTCGGTGATGACCTCCTCGTGGGTCGGGCCGACGCAGAATTCGCGGTTGTGGCGGTCTTTGACGCGCAGCAGTTCGGGGCCGTATTGCTCCCAGCGACCGGACTCCTGCCACAGCTCAGCGGGTTGGATGCTTGGCATCAGCACTTCCAGGGCGCCGGCGGCATTCATTTCCTCGCGCACCACGTTCTCGACCTTGCGCATCACCCGCAGGCCCATCGGCAGCCAGGTGTACAGGCCGGAAGCCAGCTTGCGAATCATGCCGGCACGCAGCATGAGCTGGTGGCTGATGACCACTGCGTCGGCAGGGGTTTCTTTTTGGGTGGCGAGCAAATATTGACTGGTGCGCATGGGGAGCCGTGTCGATTGCCTGAGGAGTTGAAATGACCCGCTAGTGTACGGGGTCGAGGGAGAGGCGTACAGGATGCCCCATGGGGGAGGGCGTTGTCAGCCCAAGAAAAAGCCCGGCGAATGCCGGGCCCTTTCAACTGAACGGTGCAAGCCGGAGCTTACAGGATGCTCAGCGGGTACTCGACGATCAGGCGCAGTTCGTCGATCGAAGCCGAACCGTAGTAGACGCCATCGGACGAGCGATAGGTAGCCTGACGGACGCGGAAGCTGAGGTCCTTGGCCGGGCCTTCCTGCAGGACATACTTGATGTCCACATCGCGTTCCCATTCCTTGCCTTTGCTGCTGTCTGCGACGTGAGCGTCGTAGCCGTAGACGTAGCGAGTCATGAAGCTCAGGCCTGGAACGCCGAACTGAGCGAAGTTCAGGTCGTAACGAGCTTGCCAGGATTTTTCGTTCTCGGCGTTAAAGTCCGAACGGGCCACGGAGTTGGACAGGAAGATGGTACCGCCGCCGTCTACGCCGTAGGCATAGTCGCCGTCGCCCTTGACGCGCTGATGCGCCAGGGTGAAGGTGTGCGGACCGACCTTGTACGCTGCCGACAGGCTCATGGCAGTGTTGTTCAGCTTGTCGCCGTCGTAGGCGCGAATTTCGTTGGAGCCTTCGCCGCGGGTGTTGTAGATGTTGAAGTCGAAGACCAGGCCCTGGTCGTCGGAGATCGGCAGTGCCCAGTTCAGGTTGCCGTACCATTTACGCCAGTAGTCTTCGACCTTGGAGTAGTAGACGCTGGCGCTGAGCGCATCGTTGATGGCGTAGGTGCCACCCAGGACGTTGGCTTCTTTCAGGTTCAGGCTGTCGTGACCCGTGCGGTTCTGCGCGTTCAGGCCAGTGAAGCGACCTGCGTTCAGGGTCAGGCCCTTGATTTCGCTGCTGGTGATCAATGCGCCTTCGGCGACTTCCGGCAGCAGGCGGCTGTCGTCGGTGGCGAAGACTGGCAGCGCGGTGAACTGGTTGCCGACTTTCAATACGGTGTTGGATACGCGGAACTTGATGGCGGCGCCGCCTTCGGAGAACTCATCCTGCGAGCGACCGTCGGAGCCGGCAGGGAACTGGCCGGTGCCTGCGCGGCCCTTGCCGCTGTCCAGTTTCAGGCCAAGCATGCCGATGGCATCGACGCCGACACCGATGGTGCCCTGGGTGAAGCCCGATTCGTAGGTGCCGAGGAAGCCCAGGCCGGTTTCCTCAACACGGCTCTTGCCGGAATCGTTGTTCCGGAAGTCGCGGCTGAAATACAGCATGCGGGTCTTGACGTTGAGCTTGCTGTCTTCGATGAAACCCTTGGATTCGTCTTGCGCAGAGGCGAATGCCATCTGCGAGGTCCCCGCCGAAACGGCCAGGGCGATCATGCTCCACTTCATCACGCGCATCGTGATTTGCTCCTTTGGTTTTAGGAAGAGTACCGCTGCACCCGGGTTTTTAGTTATTGGGGCAGCTCTTTCTTGTTATGTCGGCGTGGAGGTATAGCACGCCGACTTGTACTTGGCGATACGGCTAAATCAACCTTTTATTGCTGAATTCGGTTGTCGCTCACGGTGTTGCGGTACTGCAAATCACCGCGATTTTTCACGGTGCGATTCCTGGCGGGTTGCCTCGTTTGCTCTGAAGCAGCGACCTGCCAGTCTGGTTGCAAGGCAATGCAACAAGCGTGCTCATTTTCACGTTTTGTTGATGCTTTTTTCACATCCGCCTGCGTTCTCGCCCACAACCCCAGTGATTACGGGCGCCACAGCGGCCTCTGGTGTACCAAGAATGCGCTGGTCGGCACGCAGGCGAGTGGCGTGCAAAGTCAATGTGTTACCTGGGGTTATTGAAGTTGAGTAGTTTGTGCTCCGTCATGGCCAAGCGGTGAGCGAAGGCGCGCCATCGTGGTGCGAAAAGTAGCGCAGTGTTACTTGTGCCAGGTTCACGGGCTCAGTTCTGTGCGCATCCATGGGGCGCAGATCGACAGGGTAGGGTTTAGGCGGTGCCATCGTCGGATGGCCGCGGTATCCTCTGCGCTTCATTTCCCCCGCCTGGCGGGCATCATTGAGGAGATCGCCGTGTTTGTTCTGGATTCGCGCCTGCAGCAGGATTCCATCGAGCTGGGTCGGCTCACGCTGTGCAGCGTCCTGCTGAGCAAGGACGCCAACTACCCGTGGTTCATCCTGGTGCCGCAACGCGCCGAGGTCAGCGAAATCTTCGATCTTGACGAAGCCGACCAGCAGCAATTGTGGGTCGAAACCCAGTTGCTGGCCCAAGTGCTGAAACGTGCCTACGCCGCCGACAAGATGAACGTTGCGACCCTCGGAAACGTGGTCAGCCAGTTGCACATGCACGTCATCGTGCGCATGCGCGACGACGCTGCCTGGCCCGCGCCCGTGTGGGGGCGAGTGCCGGCCAAGGCGTATGAGGCTGGGCAAGTGGCACAGGTCCGCGCGCGGCTGCGTGAGGCGCTGGGCACCCAGTTCACCGAGGTTGCACATGACGCTTGAGGTTCGGCTGGTCGAACTGGAAAGTCGGCAGGCGTTTCAGGACGATACGCTGCAGTCGCTCAACGAGGTGGTGTTCGAGCAGGGTCGGCAGATCGAACGCCTGCAAGCGCAGATGCAGCAACTGCTCAAACGCTATGAAGATCTGGTCGGGCAGGTGGGCAGCGAAGAAGATGAGGCACCGCCGCCGCATTATTGAGTCGGACAAGGGCGCAGACGCCAGCGGGTCTGCGCCTTGGGTCGGGTTGCCGGTCAGCGTCGGTTGATGGCGACCACGTCCTCGGCCTGCAAGCCTTTGTCGCGGTGCATCACCGAAAATTCGACACGCTGTCCCTCGACCAGTACGCGGTGCCCTTCGCCGCGAATGGCACGGAAATGCACGAAGATGTCATCGCCCGAGTCGCGGGAGATGAAGCCGAAGCCCTTGGAGGTATTGAACCACTTGACGGTGCCGGTATCGCGCGCGCTGTCACTGCTGGCAGCCGACTGCGGGTGCTGAGACTTGCGCGGCGCCCGTGCGAACGCCGCTGCCAGATGCACGGCAACGGCCAGGGCGGCGCACAGCAGCGCGGGCAGGGTGCCCAGTTCCGGGCGGGCGAGCAGGGTAACGGTCTGCAGCACCACGGCGATCACCAGCAGTGCACTGGCCAGGCGTTGCAGTTGCTGGCGCCCCGCGCGGTAGTAAAGCGGCACGACCGGCGCCAGGAGCAGGTTGAGCAGGCCCAGCAGGGCCAGGTACACGGCTTGGGGGTTTTGCAGGAACGCAATCGCCTCGGTTCTGAGGCTTGGAATCGAGGCGAGCAGCAAAGCTGCAACGCCCGTCACCAGATGGACGATCTTGAACATGGGTTGGCTCACATTGATAAGGTCAATCACAGGAAGAGCTGGTGACGCGGTGCGCAGGTGTAGGCGCGATCACGTGACGGTCCAGCCTATGCACCCGGCATTTGTAGTCCGCACGGGTGGCACGCTGCCTATTTAACAGTAAAGGCGCAGGCTTCTCAAACCAGCCCGGCCGACTCGCCACGTGCGTTGCGCAACCCGGCACGGCAGTGCAAGTCTTGATACAGTGTGTGTCGCCTGCTTGATCATCAAGCTTTCATGCAAAAGGGGAGATTCATGGCAATTGATATCGGTATCAGTGAAGAAGATCGCAAGTCCATCGTCGATGGTCTGTCGCGTCTGCTGTCCGACACCTACGTGCTGTACCTGAAAACCCATAATTTCCACTGGAACGTCACCGGGCCGGCTTTTCGCACCCTGCACCTGATGTTCGAGGAGCAATACACCGAGCTGGCGCTGGCGGTCGATGCGATTGCCGAGCGTATTCGCGCACTGGGCTTCCCGGCGCCAGGTTCCTACGCGTTCTACGCTCGTCATTCTTCGATCAGCGAAGAAGAGGGCGTGCCCTCGGCCGACGAGATGATCCGCCAGCTGGTTCAGGGTCAGGAAGCGGTCACGCGCACCGCGCGCAGCGTTTTCCCGGTGGTCGAGAAAGTCAGCGACGAACCGACTGCCGACCTGCTCACCCAGCGCATGCAGGTCCATGAAAAGACCGCCTGGATGCTGCGCGCGCTGCTCGAAGGCAAGTAATTTCCAGGCGTTACCTGCAGTGCCCGGCCCGAGCGATCTGGCCGGGCACTGTCGTCTCCGGCGCAAGTGCTTCCCGCTGCATCGGTCGGCAGCATGAAGGCCTCATGGATGAGCGCCCGCGTTCCTGGCGGGTTTTCAGACTATGGAGGTAGGCGATGGAGGCAAGGGTTGCAATCGGACGTCCAACAGCATTGCAGCGCAACTGGCCAGGCAAGCAGTGCATCGATCCATTCAGCACCGATTTCGATATGCAGCGTGCGTGTCCGGTATCGCGCTCGGTGCGGCTCAACGGCTTTTCCACGTGCTTGAGGCTGGAGCGGGTGTACTGGCATATTCTCGAGCGGATTGCCGAAGCCAACCGCTGCTCGGTCAGCGCTGTGCTGTCGTATCTGGACCGAGAGGTGCATTTGCGCCACGGCGGGGTACGCAACTTCAGTGGGCTGGTGCGCGTGGTATGCGTCAACTGGTTGCTCGACCCACCGCACACACCTTGATCGGCGGGCTGCACTGCTTCGGCTAACCATATATAATCGCGGTTTTTGGCTGCTCAGGCAGTCTGCGTTGTGGTTGACGAGAGACATCGATGCCCCTGTATGACTATCAATGCGCCGCCTGCAGTCACCGACTGGAGGCGTTGCAGAAAATCAGCGCACCGCCTCTGACCGACTGTCCGGTCTGCCAGGCGCCTGAACTCCAGAAGCAGCTGTCGGTACCGGGTTTCCGCCTGGGCGGGGCCGGTTGGTACGAGACCGACTTCAAGACCGGGGCGAAGAAGAATCTTGCCAGCGGCGACAAGCCCGACTGAGCTCAATTGGCAGTGACCTGGTCTCGCAGCACCGGCCCTGGGCCTGAGACCTCACCGAATACACGATCACGAGAAGCGAACCACCATCATGATGCGCAGCCATTATTGCGGCCTACTGAACGAGAGCCTGGACGGCCAGGAAGTCACCCTTTGCGGCTGGGTCCATCGTCGCCGCGACCACGGCGGGGTGATCTTCCTCGATGTCCGTGACCGTGAAGGCCTGGCCCAGGTCGTGTTCGATCCTGATCGCGCCGACACCTTCGCCGCAGCCGATCGCGTTCGCAGCGAGTACGTCGTGCAGATCACCGGCAAGGTGCGTCTGCGTCCGGCCGGCGCCGTCAACGCCAACATGACCTCCGGTGCCATCGAGGTGCTGGGTTATGAGCTGAAGGTGCTGAACGAGGCGGAAACCCCTCCGTTCCCGCTCAACGAATACTCCGACGTGGGCGAAGAAACCCGCCTGCGCTACCGTTTCATCGATCTGCGTCGCCCGGAAATGGCGGAAAAGCTGCGCCTGCGTTCGCGCATCACCACCAGCATCCGCCGCTTCCTCGACGACAATGGCTTCCTTGACGTCGAAACGCCGATCCTGACCCGCGCAACGCCTGAGGGCGCTCGCGACTACCTGGTCCCTAGCCGCACCCACGCCGGCAGCTTCTTCGCCCTGCCGCAATCGCCACAGCTGTTCAAGCAACTGCTGATGGTCGCCGGCTTCGATCGCTACTACCAGATCGCCAAGTGCTTCCGTGACGAAGACCTGCGCGCCGATCGCCAGCCCGAGTTCACCCAGATCGATATCGAAACCAGCTTCCTCGGCGAAGACGAGATCATGGGCCTGACCGAGAGCATGATCCGCAAGCTGTTCAAGGAAGTGCTCGACCTGGAGTTCGGCGAATTCCCGCACATGACCTTCGAAGAGGCCATGCGTCGCTACGGTTCCGACAAGCCCGACCTGCGCAACCCGCTGGAACTGGTGGATGTCGCCGACCAGCTCAAGGATGTCGACTTCAAGGTCTTCGCAGGTCCGGCCAACGATCCCAAGTGCCGTGTCACGGCCCTGCGCCTGCCGGGCGGGGCGGCCATGCCACGCAGCAAGATCGACGAGTACACCAAGTTCGTCGGCATCTACGGTGCGCGTGGTCTGGCGTACATCAAGGTCAACGAACGTGCCAAGGGCGTCGAAGGCCTGCAGTCGCCGATCGTCAAGAACATTCCTGAGGCCAACCTCAACGTGATCCTCGATCGCGTCGGTGCGGTCGATGGCGATATCGTGTTCTTCGGCGCCGACAAGTTCAAAGTGGTCAGCGAGGCCCTGGGCGCATTGCGTATCCGCCTGGGTCATGACTTCGAACTGCTGACCTGCGAGTGGGCACCGATGTGGGTCGTCGACTTCCCGATGTTCGAAGAGAACGAAGACGGCAGTTTCACCGCATTGCACCACCCGTTCACCGCGCCCAAGTGCTCGCCTGAAGAACTGGAAGCCAATCCTGCCGGCGCTCTGTCGCGTGCCTACGATATGGTTCTGAACGGCACCGAGCTGGGTGGCGGTTCGATTCGTATCCACCGCAAGGAAATGCAGCAGGCAGTGTTCCGTCTGCTGGGTATCGACGCGGCCGAGCAGGAAGAGAAGTTCGGCTTCCTGCTCGACGCCCTGAAGTTCGGTGCGCCGCCGCACGGTGGCCTGGCGTTCGGTCTTGATCGTCTGGTTATGCTGATGACCGGCGCGCAGTCGATCCGCGAAGTGATCGCCTTCCCGAAAACCCAGAGCGCCGCGTGTGTCATGACTCAGGCGCCGGGTCTGGTGGATGCCAAGGCTCTGCGTGAACTGCACATCCGTCTGCGTGAGCAGACCAAAGTCGAGTAAGCGTGGTGACAGGGGCGCGTGCCTGGCAGGCGTCCCGTGCAGTCTCGCAGTTTTCCCGTACCGCCCCGTCAAGGGGCGGGACTGTTTCTGTATGAAGGATTTGGAGTCGTTATGGCTGGTCATTCCAAGTGGGCGAACATCAAGCACCGCAAAGAGCGCCAGGATGCCAAGAGAGGCAAGGTCTTCACCAAGTGGATTCGTGAGCTGACCGTCGCGGCCAAGCAGGGCGGTGGCGATCCGGCCTCCAACCCGCGCTTGCGTCTGGCGCTGGACAAGGCGCTGGGTGCGAACATGAGCCGCGACATCATCGACCGTGCGGTGGCACGCGGTGCCGGCACCAATGAAAGCGACAACGTCGAAGAGCTCAGCTACGAGGGTTACGGCCCTGGTGGCGTGGCGATCATGGTCGAGGCCATGACCGACAACCGCAATCGCACCGCAGCCGCCGTACGCCACGCGTTTTCCAAGTGTGGTGGTAACCTGGGCACCGATGGTTCGGTGGCCTACCTGTTCGAACGCAAAGGCCAGATCAGCTTCGCCCCGGGGGTCGATGAAGATGCGCTGATGGAAGCGGCCATGGAGGCCGATGCCGACGATGTGGTCGCCAACGACGATGGCTCGTTCGATGTCTTCGCCTCGTTCAACAGTTTCTACGCGGTGCGCAACACCCTGGAAGAAGCGGGCTTCAAGGCTGCCGACGCGGAAATCGTCATGCTGCCGACCACCAGCGCCGAGCTCGACCAGGAGGGCGCCGAGAAAGTCCTCAAGCTCATCGACATGCTCGAAGACCTCGATGACGTGCAGAATGTCTATTCCAACGCGCAGATCTCCGATGAGGTCATGGCGCAGCTAGGCTGATCTCCACTGCCGAGATGCGGTGCATGCGCGGGGGCGATGGCTTGCGTGTCTGCGCCGCCTCGAGCAGCTTCTACCCTTGCCTGGCGCATTCGCGCGCCCATCTTCCATTGCAGGCGCTATGACTCTGATTCTTGGTATCGACCCCGGCTCGCGGATTACCGGCTACGGTGTGGTCCGCCAGACCGCCCGTGGCTGCGAATACGTAGCCTCGGGGTGCATTCGCACAGGCTCTGGTGAATTGCCTGAGCGACTGCAGGTTGTGTTTCGCAGTGTCAGCGAGGTGATTCGCCAGCACGGGCCAGTGACCATGGGCATCGAGCGGGTGTTCATGGCGCGCAACCCCGACTCGGCGCTCAAGCTTGGGCAGGCCAGAGGCGCCGCGATCGTCGCGGCGGCTGAAGCAGGGCTGGAAGTAGCCGAATACAGCCCGACACAAATCAAGCAGGCCGTGGCCGGCACCGGCGGGGCCAACAAGGAGCAGGTGCAGTTGATGGTCATGCACCTGCTCAAGCTGACCCAGAAGCCGCAGATCGACGCCTCCGATGCCCTGGCCATCGCCCTGTGCCACGCCCACACCCGTTCCAGCCTGGTCCCCCATGGACTGAGTACGGCACGCCGGCGTGGCGGGCGCTTGCGCCTTTAGCCACTTCATGCGCTGATACATTTTTTGTGCCTAGGGAACGCTAACCCTGGGCATTTGCTGATAGGGTGAGGCGTCGCACAGTCGCCCCCACGAATGAAGGAAAGACACGTGATTGGACGTTTGCGCGGCACCTTGGCGGAAAAGCAGCCGCCGCACCTGATTATCGACGTCAATGGCCTGGGCTACGAGCTGGAGGTGCCGATGACCACGCTTTATCGTCTGCCCAAACTCGGCGAAACCGTGACGCTGCATACGCACCAGGTGGTGCGTGAAGACGCCCATTTGTTGTACGGCTTCTTCGAGAAGCGCGAGCGCGAACTGTTCCGCGAATTGATCCGCCTCAATGGCGTCGGGCCGAAGCTGGCGCTGGCGTTGATGTCCGGGCTCGAAGTGGATGAACTGGTGCGCTGCGTGCAGGCGCAGGATGCCTCGGTGCTGGTGCGTGTGCCTGGGGTGGGCAAGAAAACCGCCGAGCGTCTGCTGGTCGAACTCAAGGACCGCTTCAAGGCCTGGGAAACCTCGCCGGCCATGTTCACGCTGGTCTCCGACGGCCCGCTGCCGGCCGCTGCCGACTCCAGCGCCGAGGCCGATGCCGTCAGTGCTCTGGTTTCGCTCGGCTACAAGCCGCAGGAAGCGAGCAAGGCCATTGGCGCCATCAAGGATAAATCCGGCCTGAGCAGCGAAGAGCTGATTCGCCGCAGCCTCAAGGGGATGATCGTCAAGTGATCGAAGCTGACCGTCTCATCGCCGCCAGTGGCCGCGACCGCGAAGAGGTGCAGGATCGTGCGATCCGTCCGCTGCGGCTGGACGACTACATCGGCCAGCCCGTGGTACGCGACCAGATGGGCCTGTTCATCCAGGCGGCGCGAGGGCGTAACGAGTCGCTCGACCATACCTTGATCTTCGGTCCTCCGGGGTTGGGCAAGACCACCCTGGCCAACATTATCGCCAACGAAATGGGCGTTTCGGTCAAGAGCACCTCGGGGCCTATCCTCGAGCGGCCTGGCGATCTGGCAGCCATGCTCACCAACCTCGAACCTCACGATGTGCTGTTCATCGACGAGATTCATCGGCTGTCCCCCGTGGTCGAGGAGGTGTTGTATCCGGCCATGGAGGACTTCCAGCTCGACATCATGATCGGCGAAGGGCCCGCGGCACGTTCGATCAAGCTCGACCTGCCACCTTTCACCCTGGTCGGTGCCACGACGCGCGCCGGCATGCTGACCAACCCGCTGCGCGACCGCTTC
Source organism: Pseudomonas cremoricolorata (assembly GCF_000759535.1). NCBI lineage: Bacteria > Pseudomonadati > Pseudomonadota > Gammaproteobacteria > Pseudomonadales > Pseudomonadaceae > Pseudomonas > Pseudomonas cremoricolorata. Next base: position 2,553,673 of record NZ_CP009455.1, read on the forward strand.
GGCATCGTCCAGCGCCTGGAGTTCTACGGCAACAAGGACCTCACCACCATCGTCAGTCGCTCGGCCGGCATCCTTGGGCTACCCATCGATCCCGAGGGCGCCTTCGAGATCGCCCGCCGTGCCCGGGGTACTCCGCGGATCGCCAACCGCTTGCTGCGACGAGTGCGCGACTTCGCCCAGGTGCGGGGCAAGGGCCACATCACCAAGGCCATCGCCGATATGGCGCTGAACCTGCTGGATGTCGACGAGCGCGGTTTCGACCATTCCGACCGCCGTCTACTGCTGACCATGATCGAGAAGTTCGACGGTGGTCCGGTGGGCGTCGACAACCTGGCCGCAGCGATCAGCGAAGAGCGCCACACCATCGAGGATGTGCTGGAGCCGTACCTAATCCAGCAGGGCTACATCATGCGTACACCGCGCGGTCGGGTGGTGACCCGGCACGCCTATCTGCACTTTGGTCTGAACATACCCGGGCGTTTCGCCGAGGGTGGGGAGTTTTCCGATCCTGACGACCAGTGAACGATCAAAACGCTTTTTTCGTGGTCCTACCGCTGGCAGTTCAAGGCGGGGCTGGCAATCCGACATGATCGGCGAAAAAACAGTTGTCTCGCCGGATTGGCAAGCTGAGGAGTAAGCACTAGAGTATGCGCGCGCAAAATGAGCTGGCACCGTTCGCACACCGCTGTCGCGTCTATTACGAAGATACCGATGCCGGCGGAGTGGTGTATTACGTCAACTACCTCAAGTTCATGGAGCGTGCGCGCACCGAGCGGCTGCGTCATCTTGGTTTTTCCCAATCACAACTGGCAGAACAGGATCTCCTGTTCGTGGTCCATTCGAGCGAAGCGCGGTATCTTGCGCCGGCCCGACTTGACGACGAGCTGCGGGTCACTGCGCACGTGTCGGAGCTGGGGCGGGCCAGCCTGCGTTTCACTCAGCAGGTGTGGCGTGAGCCAGATCAGACCCTGCTGTGCGAAGGGCAATTTCTGATAGCGGCCGTGCGCGCCGAAACTTTCAAACCCCGGGCCATCCCCCCAGCGCTGCGTGATGCCTTTGTGGCAGACGTCTCGGGTAATCAATCGAACGCAGGAGAATAAGCGTGGAAGCAAACGTCGTCGACCATACCTCCATGTGGAGCCTGGTCGCCAATGCCAGTGTCGTGGTGCAGCTGGTCATGTTGACCCTGGTGGCCGCCTCGGTGACCTCGTGGATCATGATTTTCCAGCGCAGCAACATGCTGCGCGCCGGCCGTCGTGCGCTGGACGCGTTCGAAGAGCGTTTCTGGTCTGGCATCGACCTGTCCAAGCTGTACCGTCAGGCTGGCAGCAATCCTGACCCGGACTCGGGTGTCGAGCAGGTGTTCCGCGCCGGCTTCAAGGAGTTCTCCCGTCTGCGCCAGCAGCCTGGGGTCGACCCGGATGCGGTCATGGAAGGTGTTGGTCGGGCCATGCGCGTGGCCATCTCCCGTGAGGAAGAAAAGCTCGAGCAAGGCCTGCCGTTCCTGGCCACCGTCGGCTCGACCAGCCCGTATGTCGGTCTGTTCGGTACCGTCTGGGGCATCATGAACTCGTTCCGCGGCCTGGCCAGCGCCCAACAAGCGACCCTCGCTACCGTAGCGCCAGGTATCGCCGAAGCGCTGATCGCCACGGCAATCGGCCTGTTCGCAGCCATCCCTGCAGTGATCGCCTACAACCGCTTCGCTGCCCGCAGCGAGACACTGATCGGCCGTTACTACACGTTCGCCGATGAGTTCCAGGCCATCCTGCACCGCAAAGTACACACCAGCGAAGAGTAATCAGGTAGAAACCCATGGCCCGAGTTCGCCACAAACGCAAGCCGGTCGCCGAGATGAATGTGGTGCCCTACATCGACGTGATGCTGGTGCTGCTGGTCATCTTCATGGTGACTGCCCCCATGCTCAATCAGGGCGTGAAGGTAGACCTGCCGAAAGTGTCCAGCGAGGCGTTGCCTCAAGACAACAACGTGCAGATCCTGACCATCTCGATCAAAGCCGACAAGACCTACTACTGGAATCTGGGTAGCGAGGTCGACACCGACAAGCAGATGGACCGGGCGATGACGTTGCCCGACATGACCAATGCCGTGACCAAGATCATTGCCGCAGGCCGTGATCAGGGCAAGCAGACGCAGGTGTTCATCCGTGGCGACAAGGCCGTGGACTATGGTGCGGTAATGGGTGCCATGGGCGGACTGCAGAAAGCCGGTGTCGGTAACGTTGGCTTGATTACCGAGGCCCCCTGATGCAGCAGCGAGAGCCCTCCGCCTCGGAAAGCTACTTCTGGCCCAGCGTCTGGGCCATTGGCCTGCATGTGCTGGTGTTCGGCATGCTGTTCGTCAGCTTTGCCATGACGCCTGAACTGCCGCCGTCCAAACCCATCGTTCAGGCTACGCTCTATCAGCTCAAGTCCAAGAGCCAGGCCACCACCCAGACCAATCAGAAGATTGCCGGGGAGGCCAAGAAGACCGCCTCGCGTCAGACCGAGGTCGAGCAGCTCGAGCAGAAAAAGGTCGAGCAGGAGGCCGTGAAGGCCGCGGAACAAAAGAAAGCCGACGCTGCTCAAAAAGCCGAAGAAGCTGCCAAGGCCGCCGAGGCGAAGAAGGCCGAGGAGGCTGCCAAGGCCAACGAAGCGAAGAAAGCGGCTGAGGCCAAGAAGGCCGACGACTCCAAGAAGGCTGACGAGGCGAAGAAGGCCGCTGAAAAGCAGCAGGCCGATATCGCCAAGAAAAAGGCCGAGGAAGAGGCCAAGAAGAAAGCCGAAGAGGAGGCCAAGAAACAGGCCGCCGAAGAGGCCAAGAAGAAGGCGGCCGAGGACGCCAAGAAGCAGGCGGCTGAAGACGCCAAGAAGAAAGCTGCAGAGGACGCCAAGAAGAAAGCGGCGGCCGAAGAGGCGAAGAAGAAGGCAGCTGAAGAGGCCAAGAAAAAGGCCGCAGCAGATGCTCAGAAGAAAAAGGCCCAGGAGGCTGCACGCAAGTCGGCTGAAGAGAAGAAAGCGCAGGCCCTGGCCGAGCTGCTGTCCGATAATACCGAGCGCCAGCAGGCCCTGGCTGACGAGCAGGGCGACCAGGTGGCAGGTGATTTCGATGACCTGATTCGCATGCGAGCGGCAGAAGGATGGGCTCGACCACCATCGGCACGCAAGGGCATGACGGTGGTGCTGCAGATCAACATGCTGCCTGATGGTACGGTGACCGGCGTCAAGGTGTTGAAGTCCAGCGGCGATGGTCCGTTCGACAGCTCAGCCGTGGCGGCCGTCAAGAACATTGGTCGTCTGACCGAAATGCAAGGCTTGAAGCCGAACGAGTTCAACCCGTATCGGTCATTCAAGATGACATTTACACCTGAGGATCTTGCGTTGTGATTAAACGTCTGAGAGGACTGCTCGTCTTGCTCTGCTGCGTGGCAGGCATGGCAGTGGCAGATGAAAAGAACATCCTGGTCACCAGCGGTAGCGACCGGGCCACTCCGATCGCGGTCGTGCCGTTCGGTCTGCAGGGCGGCAGCGTGTTGCCCGAGGACATGGCCGAGATCATCGGCAACGACCTGCGCAACTCCGGCTACTACGCGCCGATTCCCCGGCAGAACATGATCAGCCAGCCAAGCCAGGCCAGCGAAGTCATTTTCCGTGACTGGAAAGCGCTCGGTGCACAGTACGTGATGGTCGGCAGCATCACCCCGTCGGGTGGTCGTCTGCAGGTCCAGTACGCGCTGTTCAACGTGGCCACTGAGCAGCAGGTCATGACCGGCAGCGTCTCCGGCACGGTCGACCAGCTGCGCGACATGTCGCACTACATCGCCGACCAGTCGTTCGAAAAGCTCACCGGCATCAAGGGTGCGTTCTCCACCCGCATGCTGTACGTGACTGCCGAACGCTTCTCGGCCAACAATACCCGCTACACGCTGCAACGTTCCGATTACGACGGTGCTCGGGCCGTGACCCTGCTGCAGTCGCGTGAGCCAATCCTGTCGCCGCGCTTCGCGCCCGATGGCAAGCGTATCGCCTATGTCTCGTTCGAGCAGAAGCGTCCGCGCATCTTCGTCCAGCACATCGACACCGGCCGCCGCGAGCAGATCACCAACTTCGAAGGTCTCAATGGCGCGCCGGCCTGGTCGCCTGATGGTTCGCGCCTGGCGTTCGTGCTGTCCAAGGACGGCAACCCGGACATCTACGTGATGAACATGGGTTCGCGTCAGATCAGCCGTGTCACCGCAGGTCCTGGCATCAATACTGAACCGTTCTGGGGCAAGGATGGCAACACCATCTACTTCACCTCCGACCGTGGTGGCAAACCGCAGATCTATAAAAGTTCGGTTTCCGGTGGTGGCGCCGAGCGTGTCACTTTCGTGGGTAACTACAACGCCAACCCGAAACTTTCCGCCGATGAAAAAACCCTGGTAATGATCCATCGCCAGCAAGGTTTCACCAACTTCAAGGTGGCGGCACAAGACTTGCAGCGCGGAAGTGTAAAGATTCTCTCCGAGACCAGTCTTGATGAGTCGCCTACTGTTGCGCCCAACGGCACCATGCTAATCTACGCCACCCGCCAGCAGGGCCGGGGAGTCTTGATGCTCGTGTCCCTAAACGGACGCACGAGGCTCCCGCTTCCTACCGCTCAAGGCGAAGTCAGAGAACCGTCCTGGTCCCCTTACCTGAACTGATTGCGGCGTAATACTTTTGCTTAACACACTGGGGTTTCATTAGGAGTTTCACGATGGAAATGCTGAAGTTTGGTAAATTCGCTGCGCTGGCTCTGGCCATGGCCGTAGCGGTAGGTTGCTCCTCCAAGGGCGGTGACAACGCAGGTGAAGGCGGCGCTGCTGTTGATCCTAACGCTGGCTACGGTGCCAACACTGGTGCGGTCGACGGCAGCCTGAGCGAAGAAGCTGCTCTGCGCGCAATCACCACCTTCTACTTCGAATACGACAGCTCGGACCTGAAGCCAGAAGCCATGCGCGCTCTGGACGTTCACGCCAAGGACCTGAAAGCCAACGGCAACCGTGTCGTTCTGGAAGGTAACACCGACGAGCGCGGTACCCGTGAGTACAACATGGCTCTGGGCGAGCGTCGTGCCAAGGCCGTTCAGCGTTACCTGGTACTGCAGGGCGTTTCCCCTGCTCAGCTGGAACTGGTTTCCTACGGCGAAGAGCGTCCAGTTGCTACCGGCAACGACGAGCAGAGCTGGGCCCAGAACCGTCGCGTAGAACTGCGTAAGTAAGTTCCTATGCGTAAGTGCCGCCTTGCTGTAACCGTCCTCGCCCTCAGCCTGCCGCTTTCTGCGCTGGCTGCGGTTCCTATCGTTGATGACAACGCCGGTGGCTACCCACCTGCGGGTTATGGCACGAGCGGCGCTTATGCCGGCGCAGGGGCTTCGACCCCTGCTTCGGCACAAGGGCAGCTGTTCATGCAGTTGCAACAGATGCAAGACCAGATCTCTCGCCAGCAGGGCATCATCGAAGAGCTGCAGAACGATGTTGCGCGCATGAAGCAAGAGGGTCTGGAGCGTTATCAGGACCTGGATCGACGCATCAGCAGCGCACCTGCGCCTGCGGCGGCATCCGATAATTCTTCTGCCGGCGGCGCTGCCGCGGGCTCGGCGGGTGGTGACTCGGGCACCAACGCCAAACCGTCAGCTTCAAGCAACGAGGCCGGCGATCCTGCGAAAGAGAAGCTGTACTACGACGCTGCTTTCGACCTGATCAAGCAAAAGGATTTCGACAAGGCCAGTCAGGCCTTCGCCGCGTTCCTGCGCAAGTACCCCAGCAGCCAATATGCCGGTAACGCGCAGTACTGGCTGGGTGAAGTGAATCTGGCCAAAGGTGATCTGCAAGGCGCCAGCCAGGCGTTCGCCAAGGTCGCCCAGGCCTATCCGAAACACAGCAAGGTGCCTGACTCACTGTACAAACTGGCCGATGTCGAGCGACGTCTGGGCCATACCGACAAGGTCAAAGGTATCCTGCAGCAGGTGGTCAACCAGTATCCCGGCACCTCTGCCGCACAACTGGCACAACGCGACTTGCAGCGTTTGTAAGCGGTACCGTCGGAAAGAAACCCGCGCCTGTCGCGGGTTTTTTCGTTAGACTCTGCGCCCTTTTCAACCACCACGCTGTTGCGGATAACGCTATGTCGAGTCCGTATCAGTGCCTCACGGAGGCGGGCAGCCTGTGTCGCTGCCTTGCCCTAGGCGGACCATGCAAGACACTTTACGTATTACCGAAGTCTTCTATTCGCTGCAGGGCGAAACACGGACGGCAGGCCTGCCGACCGTATTCGTCCGGCTCACCGGCTGTCCCCTGCGCTGCCAATACTGCGACAGCGCCTATGCCTTCACTGGCGGCACCCAGCGCACCCTGGATTCGTTGATGGAGCAGGTGGCCTCGTTCAAGCCGCGGCATGTGTGCGTGACGGGCGGTGAGCCGCTCGCCCAGCCCAACGCACTGCCGTTGCTGCAACGGCTTTGCGATGCAGGTTACGAGGTCAACCTGGAGACCAGCGGAGCCCTGGATATCTCTGCCACTGATGTACGCGTCAGCCGGGTAGTGGACCTGAAAACGCCGGGGTCGCTGGAGTGTCACCGCAACCGCTACGAGAACATGCAGCACCTCACCCCTAACGATCAGGTCAAGTTCGTGATCTGCTCACGTGAGGACTACGACTGGGCCGTGTCCAAACTGATCGAGTTCGATCTCGCTCAGCGTGCTGGTGAAGTGCTGTTCTCGCCCAGCCATGTTCAGGTCAATGCACGCGACCTGGCCGACTGGATAGTTGCCGACAACCTTCCCGTGCGTTTCCAGCTGCAACTGCACAAGTTGCTGTGGAACGACGAGCCCGGACGTTGATTAGAGGATTAGCTGATGAATACTGAAAAACGCGCAGTCATTCTGCTCTCTGGTGGCCTGGACTCGGCGACCGTCGTGGCCATGGCCCAAGCGCAAGGCTACAGCTGCTACACCATGAGCTTCGACTACGGCCAGCGTCACCGCGCCGAACTGAACGCCGCTGCGCGGGTTGCCCGCGACATGGGCGTGGTCGAGCATAAAGTGATTGGACTGGACCTCAATGGCATGGGCGGTTCGGCACTCACCGACAACAGCATCGACGTGCCTGAAGCACCCACAGAGGGCATTCCAGTCACCTACGTGCCAGCACGCAACACCGTGTTCCTGGCGCTGGCGTTGGGCTGGGCCGAGGTGCTGCAGGCGCGCGACATTTTCATTGGTGTGAACGCGGTGGATTACTCAGGTTATCCAGATTGCCGCCCCGAGTTCGTCGAGGCCTTCGAGACCATGGCCAACCTTGCCACCAAGGCCGGCGTGGAAGGGCAGGGCTTTCGGATTCAAGCGCCGCTGCAGAACATGAGCAAGGCGCAGATCATCCAGGCGGGTATCGAGCGTGGTGTGAATTACGCCTTGACCGTGTCGTGCTATCAAGCCGACGACCAAGGGCGTGCCTGTGGCAAATGCGACAGCTGCAGGTTGCGTGCCGAAGGCTTTCATGCCGTAGGCGTAGCTGATCCAACCCCTTATTTTTAATTTTTTGCGCGTAGGGTATTGATTTAGCTCTGAAATTCTATATTATACGCGCCATCCAACGGGTCGTTAGCTCAGTTGGTAGAGCAGTTGGCTTTTAACCAATTGGTCGTAGGTTCGAATCCTACACGACCCACCATATCTGCAATGGTTGACGGAAAGCGTTCAACGCTGAAGTATCCCGCAAGCCTGTGAGGCGGCAGTCAATGTCGCTTCTCTGCACAGAAAGCCCGCCTTGATGGCGGGTTTTTTTGTGCCCGTCGTTTTGACCGTAATCGATACGAAGCGGCCTACGTCATTGGACGTCGACTTTGTACCGATCCAGACGCAGTACGCGATACGTCGCCTTGGGTGATAGCGGCTGCGCCTTCAGTGTCTCGAGAAACTGCTCGGGCCGCGCGCCATCCAGGGTCGTCAGCAAGGTGCTGCGCAGCGTCCACCATTCGCTGGCAAGCAGCCGCTCGATCAGCTCGGGCGAGTGGCGAAACCTGATGACCCTTGCAGGATTGCCGGCAACGATGGCATACGGCGGCACGTCTTTGGTCACCATTGCTCGGGTCGCGACGATTGCGCCGGTGGCGACGTTGACCCCTGCGAGAATGGTCGCGCCTTCACCGATCCACACATCATGGCCGATGGTGCACGGGACTTCTTCAGGCCTGTACGCCTGCGCCTGCGCCCCTTCGTACTGGAAGGGGTGGGTGCTGACCCAGTCAATGGGGTGGGTGTGTTTTTCCTGGCCGATCACACAATCGCTGCCGATGGAGCAGAAACGTCCAATGGATGAGACGACGTCGAGGCGGCAGCGACTGCGAATGTAGGTATGGGCCCCGATGGTCAGATGCTCGGCGCGGATACGTACATGCCCAAGTTCGACGAACGCTTCGATGGTGGCGCTGGCGCGACCCTGGAATGCAGTAGGCCCAGCCGCCAGCTTGCCGCCGTGGGCGCGGACAGTACGCTGGTAGCGATACTGTTTGAACGGTTGCAGCAGTTTGATCATGAGTGAGCCCTAGAGCGGTAGTATCGTCGCTTCGCTGAGGTGCCCTATCATGTGCAAATCTTTACGCTTGTCTGTAGGAAAGCTCTGTATATACCTGGTCGGTGCCGTCCGGCGCCTCGTTGTCTTCCCGTTCGTCGTGCCCTCGGACCTGATCCATGCTGCCCGATAGACCCCACTCTGCAACCTCACCCCGCGCTCGCCTGCGCCGGATCAATGGCCGTGTCGGCCTGGGCTTGGTGGCGGCGTTGTCGTTCCTGGCCGGGATGACCGACGCCGTGGGCTTTCTCGCCACCGGTGATTTCGTCTCGTTCATGAGCGGCAACACTACCCGCCTGGCGGTGGCGGTCAGCGTCGGCGATGTTTCGGCACTCGCGCGTCTGGCCCTGGCGATCGTCTGCTTCGTGGTCGGTAACGCCTTGGGCGTCATACTCGCCCGTAGCCTGCGCCGGCGTGCAGCGCCGTTGCTGCTGCTGATCAGCGCATCGCTCGCCCTCGCGGCATTGCCGGGGATGTGGACGCCACTGGCGATGGCGCTGGCGATCATCGCCATGGGCATGCTCAATGCGGTGGTCGAGCAGGTCAATGGCCTGCCGATTGGCCTGACCTACGTGACCGGTGCGTTGTCGCGCTTCGGTCGTGGCCTGGGGCGCTGGCTGATGGGCGAACGGCGCAGCGGCTGGCGGGTGCAGCTGGTGCCGTGGGCCGGCATGCTGCTGGGCGCAGTGCTCGGCGCCTGGCTGCAGGCGCGATTGGGCATCGCAGCCTTGGTCGGGTGCGCCGGACTGACCCTGGTGCTGGCCTGCGTGACGCTGTTCATTCCGCGTGCCTGGCAGCGCGGCTACATGCCGCGCTAGGCGAGCTAACGTACCAATGTGCCCGAGCGGCTTGCCAGACCGGCGCGATGCATGCAGATTTGACCCTTTCTCAATGACGGGCCCTGCTGCATCAGGCCCTTAGGACCCTGCACGATGAGTCAGTCTTCGCAGTTCAGCCTGCTCGGCACCCGGCGTTTCCTGCCGTTTTTCGTCACCCAGTCGCTGGGTGCCTTCAACGACAACCTGTTCAAGCAGTCGCTGATCCTGGCGATTCTCTACAAGATCAGCCTGGAGGGCGACCGCTCGATCTGGGTCAACCTCTGTGCGCTGCTGTTCATTCTGCCGTTTTTTCTGTTCTCGGCATTGGCTGGGCAGTTCGGCGAAAAGTTTGCCAAGGACACGCTGATCCGTGTGATCAAACTGGCGGAAATCGTCATCATGGCCATCGGTGCCACCGGTTTCCTCACCAGTCATCTGGAGCTGATGCTGTTGGCGTTGTTCGCCATGGGTACGCATTCGGCGCTGTTCGGTCCGGTGAAGTATTCGATTCTGCCGCAAACGCTGCGCGACGAAGAACTGGTCGGCGGCAACGGGCTGGTGGAAATGGGCACCTTCCTGGCGATTCTGGCCGGCACCATCGGGGCAGGGATCATGATGTCGTCGGGCAGCTATGCCGTGGTCGTGGCGGTCGGGGTGGTGGGTACGGCGCTGCTCGGCTACCTGGCCAGCCGCTGGATTCCCCACGCCGCCGCTGCGGCGCCACAGATGAAGCTGGACTGGAACATCTTCAAGCAATCCTGGCTGACCCTGCGCCTTGGATTGGGACAGACGCCTGCGGTGTCGCGCTCGATCGTCGGCAACTCGTGGTTCTGGTTCGTCGGCGCGATCTACCTGACGCAGATTCCGGCCTACGCCAAGGACTGGTTGCACGGTGACGAAACCGTGGTGACCCTGGTGCTGACCCTGTTCTCGGTGGGTATCGCCCTGGGTTCGCTGCTGTGCGAACGGCTCAGCGGGCGCAAGGTGGAGATCGGCCTGGTGCCGTTCGGCTCGTTCGGCCTGACCCTGTTCGGCTTGCTGTGGTGGTGGCATTCGGGCGATGTGCCGAGCACCGAGGTGCCGTATGACTGGCTGGCGCTGCTGGGCTTGAGCAAGGCCTGGTGGATCATGCTGTCGATCGTCGGTCTGGGCGTGTTTGGCGGTTTCTATATCGTGCCGCTGTATGCGTTGATTCAGGCGCGCACGCCGGTCGAGCAACGGGCGCGGGTAATCGCTGCCAACAACATCCTCAACGCGCTGTTCATGGTGGCCTCGGCGCTGGTGACCATCGCCCTGTTGAGCTTGGCCGAGCTGAGCATCCCGCAGCTGTTCCTGGTGGTGTCGCTGCTCAATATCGCAGTCAACGCCTACATCTTCCGCATCGTGCCCGAGTTCACCATGCGCTTTCTCATCTGGCTGCTCAGCCACTCGATGTACCGCGTCGAGCACCGCGAGCTGGAGCGCATTCCGGACGAAGGGGCCGCGCTACTGGTGTGCAACCACGTGTCGTTCGTCGACGCGCTGCTGCTCAGCGGCGCGATCCGTCGACCGATCCGTTTCGTCATGTACTACAAAATCTATCGGATTCCGCTGCTCAACTTCGTCTTCCGCACCGCTGGGGCGATTCCGATCGCCGGGCGGGGCGAGGACGCTGCTACCTACGAGCAGGCCTTCGCGCGGATCGCCCAGTGCCTACAGCAGGGCGAGCTGGTGTGCATCTTCCCGGAAGGCAAGCTGACCGGCGATGGCGAGATCGATGTGTTCAAGAGTGGCGTGAAGCGCATCCTGCGCGAAACCCCGGTGCCGGTGATTCCGCTGGCGCTGCAAGGTCTGTGGGGGAGCTTCTTCAGCCGTGACCCGAACAAGGGCGTGTTTCGCCGGTTGTGGTCGCGGGTGACGGTGGTGGCTGGCGCCCCCATCGAGGTGGAGGCGGCGCAGCCTGCGCTGTTGCGTGAGCGGGTCAGCGCGTTGCGCGGCGACCGCCGTTGAAACCAGATAGAGGCCTTTAGATCAGCTGGCGCTGACCTTCAGGCCAATCAGCCCGGCCACGATCAGTGCCACGCTGACCAGACGAATCACTGCCATCGACTCACCGAACAGAATGATGCCGGCGATCACTGTGCCGACCGCACCGACGCCGGTCCATACCGCATAAGCCGTGCCCAGCGGCAGCTCCTTCACAGCCATGCCCAACAAGCCGATGCTGATGACCATGGCGCCGATGGTCAGCGCCGTGGGCAGTGGCCGGGTGAAGCCATCGGTGTACTTCAGACCGACTGCCCAGCCAATTTCGAACAGACCTGCGCAAAACAGGATGAACCAGGACATAAGACACCTCCATCGATAACGGAATGATGGGGCCGTCCCCGGATGATCACGCAGTGCGTCGTGAGGTCGTCCTCAACTGTGGTTGCCTATCCTGCCGATGCTCGGCGGCGAGGGCAACCCCTGACTTCACTCTGCACGGGCGTTTGTCCGCGCCGTGTCAGCCGGTTCTTCGAGCTTGCGGAACCAGGTCGAGAGCAGCGCACCGGAAATGTTGTGCCACACGCTGAACAGCGCACTGGGCACTGCCGCCAACGGCGAGAAATGCGCCGCTGCCAGCGCCGCGCCGAGCCCGGAGTTCTGCATGCCAACCTCCAGCGCCAGCGATTTGCGCTGGGCCAGCGGCAACTTGCACAGCTTGCCGGTGAGGTAGCCCAGGAGGAAACCGAAGCCGTTGTGCAGCACCACCACCGCCATGATCAGCAGCCCGGATTCGGCGATCTTGGCCTGACTGGCCGCCACCACCGCGCAGACGATCAGCACGATGCTCACCACCGACACCAGCGGCAGCACCTGCACTGCCGCCTGGACCTTGCTGCCCAGCAGACGCTGCGCCAGCACCCCCAGCACGATAGGCAACATCACCAATTGCAGGATCGACCAGAACATGTCCATGAACGAGACCGGCAGCCAGGCCGAGGCCAGCATCCAGATCAGCGCCGGGGTCAGCAACGGTGCCAGCAAGGTGGTGACACCGGCGATGGCAACCGCCAACGCCAGATCGCCCTTGGACAACCAGACCATCACGTTCGATGACGTGCCGCTCGGGCAACAGCCGACCAGAATCACTCCAACGGCGATCTCTGGCGGCAGGTGAAAGACCTGGCACAGCAACCAGGCCACGCCCGGCATGATCAGAAAGTGCGCGACCACCCCCAGCATCACCCGCCAGGGCTGGCGGGCGAGGGCGGCGAAGTCGTCGAGCTTGAGGGTCAGGCCCATGCCGAACATCACCAGCCCCAGCAACGGCACGATGGCCACCTTCAGGCCGATGAACCATTGCGGTTGCCAGAACGCCAGGCAGGCGAACAACAGCACCCACAGGGCGAACGTGTTGCCGACGAAGCGGCTTAGAGCAGCCAGTGCACGCATGGCGGATTCCTTGTTGTTATCGAGCGGTGAGTCTTGTCAGCGGCGCTTGCGCAGTGGGGGCAGGGCGGGCCAGGCGCACAGCGCTGACCCGCGGCTTCAGGGCCGGGTCAGACGCCTTGGGGAATGTCTTCGCCGCCCAGGGCTTCGAACAGGGCCGGAAGGAACTCGGTGAAGGTCATCATCATCAGCTGGAAGCTGGCATCGAACTGCTGAGCCGCTTCCTCGCCACCGTCCTGCTCGGCCTGCTCTTGCAGCAGTTCTTCGAACTTCAGACGCTTGATGACGGTTTTGTCGTCGAGCACGAACGACAGTTTGTCCTGCCAGCCCAGTGCCAGTTGCGTGACCACCTTGCCGGTGCTCAGGTGCAGCTGGATTTCTTCGCTGGCCAGGTCCTGGCGCTTGCAGCGCACGGAGCCGCCGTCTTCATGGGTGTCGCGCAGTTCGCATTCATCCTGGATATGGAAGTCTGCGACCGGTTGCTGCGACTTGACCCACTCGGTGAGTGTGGCGCTTGGGGCAATTTTGACCGTGACCGGACGCACCGGCAGCGAGCCCATGACTTCGCGCAGGGTCGACAGCAGGTCTTCGGCACGCTTGGCGCTGGCCGAGTTGACCAGCACCAGGCCCAGGCGCGGGGCGATGGCGGCGAAGATCATCGCGCGGCGAATGAATGCGCGGGGCAGGAAGGCCTGGATGATCTCGTCCTTGATCTGCTCGCGCTCCTTCTTGTAGACCTTGCGCATCTGTTCGTTTTCGATCTCTTCGATCTTTTCCTTCACCGCATCGTTGACCACGCTGCTGGGCAGGATGCGTTCTTCCTTGCGCGCGGCGATCAGCAGAAACTCGCCGCTCACGTGCACCAGCGGCGCATCTTCGCCTTTTCCGAAGGGGGCGACGAAGCCATAGGTGGTCAGTTCCTGGCTGGCGCAGGGGCGGGCGGGCTTGCTGGCCAGGGCGGCCTCGAGCGCTTCAGGCTCGAATTCGACGGGCTGGGTCAGGCGGTAGGTCAGCAGGTTCTTGAACCACATGCGGGACAGTCTCTTCATTGATACGTGAGCCGGGCATTATTCTCCGAGGGACGATCTCATGCCAGCCCTGTCACCGAGCCATCAGGGGCAAATGCGCTGCTTAAATAGGTGCTCCGCTAGGTCATTGAAAAAGATCGAAAATTTTTTGAAAAAAGTACTTGCCAGGGTAGGGCCTCCTCCGTAGAATGCGCGCCACACCGAGACGAAAGGGTGATTAGCTCAGCCGGGAGAGCATCTGCCTTACAAGCAGAGGGTCGGCGGTTCGATCCCGTCATCACCCACCACTCGATGTATAGCGCAGCGGTAGTTCAGTCGGTTAGAATACCGGCCTGTCACGCCGGGGGTCGCGGGTTCGAGTCCCGTCCGCTGCGCCATATTAAGTTTCAAGGGCCCACTGAACACCCTTGAAGCAACAGAGAAAGCGACCTTAGGGTCGCTTTTTTTGTGCCTGGCGGAAACTGCTTAGGTCGGGCAGATTCTGTTGACCTGGTCTATCTCGCGTCAAGGTCTGCGCATCAAATGCTCTGACGTCTCCATCTTACCTTTCGATAGTTCAGCGTCGGTCGAGATATGCCATCGATGACTTGATTTGAGGTCGAAGGCGTCGGCGGCAGGCCCTACACTGCGCAACTGCATCAGTCGCTGTTTGGCTTCAATCAGGTCCGGCGTGTGGTGGTCATCTACCCACCACATCACCACCCGCGGCTCGTCGATCGGCAGGAACCATTCAGCGCCGCGCACACGGAAATCGTTGTGTGGCGTTCGGTAGAGGAAATCCTTTAGTGCCGTCGGGCTGCGCCAGACCGACAGTGTGTAAAGGTAACCCTCCCCAAAGAGCTCATCGAGCAGCACCTGATTGTCATGGGTCTCGCGCCAGAGAAACCCCGGATGAGCCTCAGCCAAGCCATTGACGTATTCAGTTGCGGCATAGAACTCGGCGATGCGAGGGTCGAGTCGTGAGTACCTGGGTTTGACCAGGTCGAATTGCGCCATGACAGACATGGATAGTTTCTCCAGCAGAAATCGCAGACAAGCGAAACCCGTCCGCTGCGGGTAAAGCAGCGGCGCGAGCGGTTCGAATAAACAATAGATAGGGCGTTTGAGCGCAGGGCTATCCCGGCAGTCCTCGCCCCATGCATTTAACGCGCAAACGTTGACTTGGCTTGCAACAGCTAAGTCACTGAGCTGAGTCTGTCACGTGGTCAGGCCTGACCCTTGAGCATAAGGTTGAGGTTCTGCACTGCCGCGCCCGAGGCGCCTTTACCGAGATTGTCGTAGACGGCCGCAAGGATGACCTGGTCATCCTGCTCGTTGCCGAAAACGTAAATATCCAGTTTGTTTGTATCGTTTAGATACTCCGGGTCCAGTTGTGCAACAGTAGCCGATTGGTCCAGTGGCACTACGTTGATAAACTCGCAACCTTCGTAATGCTTGCTCAGGCACGCGTGAATCTGCTCGGTCGACGCACCAGCAGGCAGTAGGCGTAAGTGCAGTGGCACGTAGAGTACGATGCCTTGGCGGTATTTGGCATAACCCGGCGTAAAGATGGGTGGATGCGTCAACAATGCTTCCGCCTTCATCTCTGGAATATGCTTGTGCTTGAGGTTCAGGCCATAGCCACGATAGGGCGCAGTGGTGTGCTGGGGATGATCTGGCAACTCATAGGCATCAATCAGGGATCGCCCGGAGCCCGAATAGCCCGAGATGGCGTGCACATTAACTGGATAGTCCTTCGGCAGAACGCTCGCCTGGGTCAACGGCCTCAGTAGGCAGATCGCGCCGGTGGGGTAGCACCCAGGATTAGACACCCGCTTGGCGGTCGCGATGCGCTCTGCCTGGCCTGCGGTAAGCTCCGGAAGACCATATACCCATCCCGGCGTGGTGCGGTGTGCTGAACTTGGGTCAAGCACGCGTACACTGGGGTTTTCAATGAACGATACGGCTTCTTTCGCTGCATCATCCGGCAGGCAGAGGATGGCGATATCACAACTATTCAGGGCCTCGCTACGCTTGACCGGATCCTTGCGTTCGCTATGGGGCAATTGCAGCAGCTCGATGTCAGTACGGCCCGTGAGACGCGCATGTATCTGAAGGCCAGTTGTACCGGTTTCCCCGTCGATAAAGATAAGTGGCTTCATATTGAAAAATCATCGCGATAGTGGATGTGCCGAAAGCCTAACACAGATCTCGGCGCACTGTTGATAACCATCCAATTGGATACTAAGGCTGAGTCTCATGGATACGATTGAGGAGGCCGGTCACACCGTCTGCAACATAAGTTTCCTCAAACTTTCCAGCGAGATAGTCTATTTGGTAAACATACGGCACAGGCTTGAAAAATAGCTCCCGGCCCAATAGCTTGGCCAACGTGAAGGTTGCGGTCAATGTCGTGGCAAGCAGGCAGGCAGAGCTTAACGACGCTACTTTGCGTTTTTCAAAGTCCAACTGCGCATCCTGTAAATAAGCGCGATGCAGCCGCAGCGGATCAAGACCGATTCCGAAGTTCAACAACTTATCGGTCTCACTCATCGCGTCGCTCAGCGCAAAGTAGGTTTCGAATGCCATCGATTGTGGGCTGAAGTGGTGGAGCGTGCCGCCGAAGCCGATCGGGCATGACACGACGGCTGGAATATTTAATTCGCGCGCTTTGCGGTACATCTTTATGCGCGGTTCGATGACGAAATAATCCAGGGCGTCACAGAGTACGTCAACACCGTCGAGGAAATGATCGAGGGTATTGGCACTGATACCGTCGAATACTTCGATGCGCAGCGCCGGATTGATCGACAGCAGGCGCTCGCGCAGTACCTCGGCTTTCTTCAGTCCTACCGTATGGGTCGTTGCTCCGAACTGACGATTGAAATTTTCCGGTCCGAAAGTATCGAAGTCAGCGATCTTGATGCCGCCCACACCCATGCGCACCAGCGTCTCCGCATGAGTAAACCCCACCCCGCCGCAACCCGGTACGGCAATTGTCTTGCCAGCCAGTGTGTCGAGTTCCTGTTCGCTGACCAGACCCAGCATGCGGCTGTAGATGATGTCGCGCGGGTAATCATTGGTTTGAGTCACTATTGATGCCTCACTCGGATACGTAATGAAAGCCGACGATGTGGAAGCCATGACGGCTCCAGAAACGCTGGGCAACGCGATTGGTGACGAAGGTGTCGAGGCAGATCTGCTCGCACTCTAGCGCTTCAGCCTGCTGCTTCATGTAGGCGAGCAGGTGGCTGCCAACACCCAGTGAGCGCTGTTCCGACTGAACAATGAAGTGGTCGATGTACAGGTACTTGCCACAATACAAACGGGTATTCACCCAAAACCCGGAAAGCGCTACCAGTTGCCCGTCCTGAAACACGCCAGCACATTGCCATGTCGCGTTGGCAATAACGTCCATCCGTGTCTGAAGTGTGTCGATAGATAAGTACGGGTAGACGCTGCAGAGCAATGGCAGGGTGCTGGGTAGTTCATGTTTTTCGAGTATCCGAATCACCTGCGCGGCTGGCCGGGAGGTCGTATGATCGCTGATTGTGGGACTTGATGAGTGCGTCATGTTCGGCTCGTAATGTCAGTAGAATTCGATGACTAACAGATCACGATGGCCCTGCTGCGCCTCACCGCTAATTTTAATCGGCGTGGTGTCGTGAAATACCGTGTCGTCCCGGAACACCAACATCTGACCTGCTGCGGCGAGCGTGCCGACATGGATGGGTTGCTGATGCATGATGTCGAACAGCGTCGTCTCTCCGCCAGCGATGCTTTGGCAGTCCGCCATGAACAGGCAGCTGAACTTCACACCATCCCGGTGGCGACCTTCCGGCACCGGTGAGCCTTGCATATCGGCAGTGGTGATGATGCGATTGAAATAGGTATTAATCTTCCAGCTCTGCACATCCTCGATCTGCGCATAGCTATTGGCCAATTCGAGGAGCAAGGTGCGCAATACCCAGTTATTCGCCATGTCCTCCGTCACGGGTGCGAAGTGCCGTTCCATGCCACCATTCAGCGGGTTGAAATACTCCGGTTGGGAATACGGGGTGTGAGCTTGTTGCTCCAGGCGATTACCGTCTGCGAACCACTTGAAGCGGCCAAAGCGACGGTAACGGTACTTGCCCCCATCATTCATGAACTTGTCCAGTTCCAGATGGTTCCAATAGTCTTGAAACGCCGGCCAGCTTGGCGATGTGGCGAAGTCAGTAGCAAGCAGTTGGTTGGTCGAACCGGTGACGAAGCGGTTGTTTTTCAGGCCAAAGATGGCCTTGTCGTAAGTGGCATGCAGGGTCATGAGCATTCCTGTTTCAGTCTTTATTGGGCCAGGCTGGCCGGAAAGTTCAGGCGTTGCGCGATACTGCGGTAGTAATCGGCAGCGATGTTGTAGCGAATCAGGCAACCCCTGCAGATCTCTTCAAGCGCAGCCGGCGATGCTTCGATCAGCGGGACGATGACCCGGTTGAGCAACTGCTTGCCATGGTTGGCATCGATCTTTACATGCATGTGGTGGTAGTAGATGGCTTGCTCAGGCACCCCGAGGCGACGCATGGCCTTGACGGTGCGGGAGAACCGATAAGGGGCAGTGTGTTCCAGGATCGTCAGTGCACCCAGCAGACGCGGATGATATTGCCGGCGCAGGGCATACATCAGCAGGATGTTGCCGTTCTTCAAGGCTTCGAAGGGTGCTTCAACAACCGTTTCTGGTAAGGCGGAAAACGCCTGCAGGCGCTGAGCCGAATCCTTGAATAACAGCGTGTGCATCTCGTTGAGTTGGCCCAGGCCCATCTCGTCCCAGAAGTTCTCCGCCAACGCCATCTTCATGTCACCGGACATGCCCAGTTGAGCGAGTGCGATGACATCGTCAAAACGTCCATCAACCTGCTCTTCCATGGCAATGTAGAAGTTGAGCTCTGCCAGGGATGAGCGCTCGGCGAGGTACTCGAAGAACGGCGCTACTTCACGACGGTGTTCTTGATGCAGCGTTTGGTACCAGATGAGAAATTCGGCCGCGGTGCTCGGTAAGTTCGCGCAGTCGGCTCGACCTTCCTCATACTGATTCCATTGATGCTCAAGGCGATGAATTGTGATGTATTCGTCGTTCCTTGGGGCTCTTTTAAAATCCCAAGGCTCTGCGATTTCACGAAGATAGAAATCATTCAGGACTTGCTGCGTGGGGACGGTATTGAAGGTTGGCAGTTGCCACGACATCTGGGGTTGCAGTTCATTGTGGTGAAGCATGATGAGTCCTCAAGGGAGACGACGAGCTGCACACGATCTCGGCCAGTACCGGCCATGCCATGTCGGTTAGAGAGTTCAGCGCTTGAATGCAGACTTCAGCAGTTGCGAATAAAATGCGGTGTATGAAGTTTCCACATACGCGCATCGCTGATGAATAGTTTCATGCAGATCGTGCAGTCGATCGATCGGGAGGCCCGGCATGTAATGGTGCTCGACGTGGTAGTTATTACCGTTGGTGAACCAGTTCATGAATGCGTTGCTTTTAATCGTGCGGGTGTTCTGGAACGGGTCAGTCGAGTCGGTCGCGCAGCGGAAGTGCTCCGGCATCTCGATCAGTGCATGAATCGGTGCTGCAATGAATAGCAATGGCAGCAGCCATAGGCAGAGTACTAGGCGGACGCCAAATTCTGCCGAGAGCAGGCTCAACATCGCGATCATCAGCAACATTGCAATGTGGTCGCGCTTGATGCGTCTGGATACGTTGAGGCTGAACTTTCGGTGCTCCGAAGTCAGGCTGAAAAACATATTTCTTAGCAGCCGAAGGTAGTGTGTGAGCATGAATAGACGGATCAGCATCGAACTTAATGAGCGCAGTGATAATTTGCCGTACTGGTCGCCATAATCGAAGAACTCCTCATTCTGGGGCGTGCCCAGGAAGCGATGATGGTGCATATGACTTGCCCTGTATTCAGCGAACGATACCAGCATGGGCAGGCCCAATAGTACGCCGATCCATTCATTCAGTTTTTTGTTACGAAAACCCTGCGCGTGTAGTACCTGATGTTGAAGCTCAACGCCATGGGCGAACATGCAGCCCAGCAGTACCATACCTCCTAGCATCACTCCGATGTGTTCGTTCAATGCCATCCAGCCACCCATCCCTATCAAGGCTGCATACAGGGTGAACTTCAAGGCGAAGGTCACATCGTTGGATTTGCTTTTTATATCGGACAGCGAGAGTCTGCCCAGTCCGTCGGTCGTGGCTTTTTGCACGGTTCACTCCATTGAGAATTGTCTGTTACTGCGGCCAGTGGTGCTGCACAATTTTTATTTTGAGTTCATATGTTTTCGGAGGGATCTCGTGTTAACTGTTGGTGTAGGTCCTGCGGTATTTTTCTCGCCAGCGATGTGCAAGATTCAACAGCGCATGGTTAATTATTGATCTTGCACGTTCATGTGTTCGGCAGGGTCATGTTTGTGCGCTGATTTTCCGCAGGTCCGACAGGGAAGTAAAAAAGAAAATCGTGATCGCTCATAAGGAAAATGGATGTTTGACTACAAACTGCTTGCCGCTTTGTCCGCCGTTGTAGAACAGGCTGGTTTCGAACGCGCTGCGCAAGTTCTCGGGCTTTCTCAACCTGCTGTGTCACAGCGCATAAAATTGCTTGAGGCAAGGATTGGCCGACCGGTGCTCGTGCGCGCCACCCCGCCGGTGCCGACTGAAACTGGCCGGCGCTTGCTGTATCACGTTCAACAGGTGCTTCTGCTGGAGCGCGATCTACGTCAATACGTACCCACGCTGGATGAAGACGGCGCACCCGAGCGTTTGCGCTTGGCGATCAATGCCGACAGCCTGGCGACGTGGTGGGCAGCAGCGGTTGGACAATTCTGCTTCGAACAGCGAATCCTGCTGGACCTAGTGGTTGATGATCAGGCCGTAAGCCTCAAGCGCTTGCGCGCTGGCGAAGTCGCGGCCTGCGTCTGTGCGAACGAGCGTCCACTCAGTGGGGCTCGCAGTGAGTTGCTCGGTGCCATGCGCTATCGTGCAGTGGCCAGTCCAGGGTTCCGATTGCGCCACTTCACCGGTCCGGTCACCGCGCAGCAGATTGCCTGCAGCCCGGCTTTGGTGTTTGGTCCAGACGACTATCTTCAGCACCGCTACTTGGCCTCGCTGGGTTATGAAGGCGGCTTTCAGCATCACTACTGCCCGTCGTCGGAGGGCTTCATACGCATGGCCGAGGCGGGTGTCGGCTGGGGGCTCGTGCCTGAGTTGCAGATCCTCGAGCAACTGCGGGACGGACGCCTTCAAGAGCTCTTTGCCGATACGCCCATTGATGTGCCGCTGTACTGGCATTACTGGCGTAATAGCGGTGACGTGCTGAAGCGCATGACAGAGCATCTGCTCGCGTCTACACCGCGATGGTTGATCGTACCGCGCACTACGGCAGTACTGGCTCTAGGCGCTTCATTACCCTCGCCAGAGCGGCTTGGCGTACCCTTGAATCCACCCCGATGAATCTCTGACTCGGCCACTGTTTCTCGCTATCCGACGTCATGGCAAAACCTGAGGTGTTGCGAGAGACGGTGTGTGAGCACTGACCCAGTTAACACTACTGCACGCAGAGTGCGGTGATCTCCGATTTTCTCTTGAGCAATCCGGCACCGGCAGGCCTCTAAACCTTACGACGCCTTCACCTGCTCCGCCCATTGCGTCACAATCGTTTTCATCGGCCGGAGCACCTTCCCGGCCATTCACCGTATGCCAGAGACCGACCCATGCAGGATGCCCTCGCCCCAGACACGCCGAACGTCACATCCACGTCACCCCTCCTGGGCATCGACCTGGGCACCACCAACAGCCTTATTGCCATCTGGCAGGACGGCAAGGCGCAGTTGATCGCCAACGCCTTGGGTGAGGTGCTGACGCCCTCAGTGGTCAGCGTCGATGATGACGGCAGTATCCTGGTCGGCAAGGCTGCCCGTGCGCGGTTGACCACTCACCCAGACCGTACGGCTGCTGCGTTCAAGCGTTTCATGGGCAGTGACAAGCATTTCCAGCTGGGCGATCAGCGCTTCACCCCGGAAGAGCTGTCCGCGCTGGTGCTTGGGGCATTGAAGCAGGACGCCGAAGCGCATGTGGGTTGCAGCGTCAGCGAGGCGGTGATTTCGGTGCCGGCCTACTTCAGCGACGAGCAGCGTAAACGCACCGTGTTCGCCGCCGAGCTGGCCGGGCTCAAGGTGCAGCGCCTGATCAACGAACCGACCGCCGCTGCCATGGCCTACGGCCTGCACGAGCAGAAGTTCGAGCGCACACTGGTGTTCGACCTGGGCGGCGGCACCTTCGACGTGACCGTGCTGGAGTACGCCCTGCCGCTGATCGAGGTGCATGCCTCCACCGGCGACAACTACCTGGGCGGGGAGGATTTCACCGACGCCTTGCTGGCGGCCTGCCTGCGCGAGTGGGGGCTGACCCTCGAGACCCTGTCGCCACAGGTGCTGGCCAGCCTGCATGACGCCATCGAGCAGTTCAAGTGTCAGGCCGGTGAGGGCAGTCGCGTGCTGCACTGGAACGGTGATGGTCAGGCGCGTGAATGGCAGATCGACGACAGCACCTTGCAGAGTATCTGGGCGCCGTTGCTGGCGCGTGTGCGCACGCCGATCGAGCAGGCCCTGCGCGATGCCCGGTTAAGCCCGCGCGAGCTCGACAGCCTGGTACTGGTCGGTGGCGCCACGCGCATGCCGCAAGTGCAGCAACTGGTGGCCAAGCTGTTTGGCAAGCTGCCGTATCGGCACCTCGACCCGGATACCATCGTCGCCCTCGGCGCCGCCAGCCAGGCGGCCTGCAAGGCGCGCGACGCAGCCATCGACGAACTGATCCTCACCGATGTGTGCCCGTACACCCTGGGTGTGGCCTCGCAGCGCGGCGAAGATGCGCCGGGCGCGTTCTCGCCGATCATCGAGCGCAACACCATCATCCCCACTTCCAAGGTGCAGCGCTTCTACAGCGCTCATCCCGAGCAGAAGAGTGTGCGCATCGCGGTGTATCAGGGCGAACGGCCGTGGGTGCGTGACAACATTCTGGTCGACAGCTTCGACATCCCGTTGCAGCCGACCGGGCAAATCCAGTCGCTGGACGTGCGTTTCAGTTATGACATCAACGGCCTGCTGGAGGTGGACGTCACCTTCATCGAGACCGGACTCAAGCACAGCCACAGCATCGACCGCAGCCCCACCGGTCTGGATCCCGAAGCGCGTCAGGCCAGCCACGAACGCCTGTCTGGCCTGAAGATCCACCCGCGCGATACCTTGCCCAACCGCACCTTGCTGGCACGCCTGGAGCGCGCCTGGATGCAGGCGCTAGGTGATGAGCGGGAGTTGATCGGCAACTGGCTGGACACCTTCAACGGCGTCCTCGCCGGACAGCAGAGCAGCGAGATCAATCGCCAGCGCCAGGCGCTCAGCCAGGCGCTGGACGAACTGCGCTACTGACCGTTCAGCCGGCGCAGGGCGGCTTGCAGGCCGTCTTGCAACGGTTCGGACCGGCCCGGCGGCGGGCCGTACTGGTTAGGCAGCTTGTCGCCGGGAAGCGCCATGACAACCAGCGGCAGGAACGGTATCAGGCGGCTGAGTACCAATACCCCAATCATCAGCCACACGCCTTGGTCTAGGTCGCGCATTCTGCGCAGCAACGCGCTGATCAGCAGCAGCACGATCAGCACCCTGCCGGCATCGCCAAGCATGACCGGTATACCAACATCAGGGACGAAGCCCGGCGCCACCGCGCCGAAGATTACCGCGCCAAGCGTCAGCGCATAACCTTTGCGATCGAGCCGACTGCGCAGCTTCCACGCTTGCCAGGCTGGCGCCGCGGGCTGTTGCGCGCGGTTGCGCAGCATCCGTTCCGACCAGCTCAGAATGGCCATGATCGCGCAACGCAGCCCAGGGTTCTGGTGCTCGTCGTCCTTGGCCCTCTGCAGCGCGCGCAGCGCCCGGGTCGAGGGCGGCTGACCGCGGTTGATCAAACGATCGAGGGCCTCCACGACGCGTTTGAGCAGATCGCTGTCGAGCCCCAGTGCGTTGATGTCCTGTGCAGCCGGGGGCTTTGGCTTGCCTTCGATCAATCCTTTGCGGAAGCCGTCGAACCATCCGGCAACCACTCGCGCTCCCTGCAGTCGATCGAGCAGCTTGGCGCGCTGCTCGCTGTCCAGCGACAGATCGTGCAGCAGCACCGCACACAGCAGCGAATAGCCAAAGGGGTAGTCATTGATCAGCACGGTGTCCTGTTGCAGGCAGGCGTAAAGCTGCGCGGTACTGGGCAGGCGCGCCAGCTCCAGGGCGTTGCCGAAATGCAGCAGGCGCCCAGCGACCATTTCCTGCACTGGATCGCTGTGATCGAGCCATTGCAGCAGGCCCCCCTCGGCGTGGGCCTGGGCGCTGATCAGTTGTTGATGCAGGCCGTGGAACGGGTGCTCGGGTGGGTAGTGCAGGCGTTGCGAGACGTGGGCCGACACCAGCTCCATCCAGCGCGCTGGTTGATCGAGCATGGCCAGCATGAACAACTGCTGGCGGTGCCAGTCCCACAGCGCCTCACCGCCGGGCATTGGCGGCAGGACGATGCCGCGCTCGGCCAACTGCCCCTGCAAGGCCATGGCGAAGGGTACGGTGAACATCTGGCGCATCTGGAACTGGCGGTTCAGGCCCAGCAGCGCAGGCGCTGAATAGACCCGCATGCGCCGCAGCCATTCACGGCAGGCGGGATGCACCTCCAGGGTCAGCAGGCTACCTGGCAGATCGAGGCCGGCGTCGTCGCGGTCCGAATACTCGGTCAGGGTCGCGGCAACCTCGGACTGACACAGCCAGTGCAACTGCTGATTGGCCTGCCGCTGGAAGCCTTCGAGGATCAACGCATCCAGCGCGTCGTCGGTCGGCGTGGCACTGATGATCTGTTGCAGCAACCCGGCTTCGCCACGCTGCAAGGCCCAGGCCTGCCAGTAACGACGGTGCAGCAGGGCATCGTCCTGCTCGTCGAGCAGCCAGGCCAGCAACGGTAGCTCATCGTCGCCGTCCAGACGCCAGTCGATGAAGGTCGCGGCAATACCGCCCAGACCTTCGCGGGAGGCTTCCGACCAGCGCGCCAGCGTCTGCGGGTTCTGCGCCGGGATGCCCAGCAGAGGATCGCTGAGCTCGGTCGGCCAGGTGTCGGGCAACGGTTGCTGATCGAGCGACTGGATCAGCAACGGCAGCCATTGCGGCTGATGGCGGGCGCAGTATTCGAGCAGCCAGCGCTCGGCCTGGGGGTAGTCGTGTTCACGCAGCAGGCGCAAGTTGCACGTGAGTGCCTGCGTCTGGTCGCCGAGCAGTTCGGCCTGACGGCCGACCAGGTACAGCAGGTCCGGATCGTCCGGGCTGGCCTTTAGCTCTGCCTGCCAGTGCGCATGCACCGTCGGGCTGGCGATACCGGCCATGCTCAACTGCATGTACAGGCGTTCGATCAGGGTCGGGTCGTTGGGCATCGCCACGCAGGTGTGCTGTTCGACGAACTGCTCGAACTCGAACAACGGGCGACTCTGGAAGATGAATTCCAGGCTGCGGAAGTACCACAGGGCCTCCATCTGCAGCATCGGCGGCCAGTCGCGCATCAGTACGGTGTCGAACGGGTCGGGCACTTGCAGGCGTTGCAGCAGGGCCTCGACTTCCTGCGGGTTTTCCATGCGCAGCAACTGGTCGGCCCAGCCCAGGCGGGTGGCGAGCAGTCCCACGCAGCGGTGCGAAATCGGTCCGCAGTCACGCAGGCCGCCGAGTATCTGCCAACTGACATCGTCCAACTGCTCGAGCGGCAACTCGTCGAGCTCGTCGATCAGCGTTTGCCAGGCTTGCGGGTCGAAACGCAGGCTCGGCTCTTCGAGCAGGTGATGGAAGGCTTGCAGGGTCGGATGCAACGCGTCGGCGGTGGGGGTTGCATCGTCAACCGGCGCCTGCGTATCCAGCGCCTCGTGCTCGCGGGCCAGGCGCAAGGCTTCTTCGTAGGCGCTGCGCAGCGCCTGGAAACCTTCCGGATCGGTCTCGGGGTGGTGCGACGGCAACTGCGTGCGGTAGGCCAGGCGGATGGCGTCGAGGTCTTGGGTCGGTTCCAGACCCAGGCGAATCCAGCAGCTCATGACCAGCAGTCCTCTTCCAGAGAGTTGGGGCGGTAGGGCTCGGGCAGTGGCATGTCCCACGGTACGTCGGCCAGCAGTTGCTGAGCACTCAAGCGCAGATTGAGCGCGATGCAGCGGTTCCAGTGCTCATTGCCCTGGCGCTGCAGCTCGGCCGCCAGTTGCTCGTCGGGACAGTCGGAAGCATTCCACAGCGCCTTACCGAACAGGTAACCGGCGATGTAGCTGTCCCAGTGGTTGTAGTAATGCCGCGCACGCAAGGCCAGGCGATAGTGCAGCCACAGGCTTTCTTCGTAGGTGATCCAGGCTTTCTTCACGCCATTGCGCAGCAGAAAGCTCATGCGCCCCAGGTCCCAGGCGCGGGTGCCACCGGGGCCGCATTCGGGAAAGGTGCGCGCGGCGTACTGGTACTTGATGCGCTCGCGCAGCGGCAGCTCAGCCAGACGTCGCTGCCATTGCTGGGGCAGACAGCGCTGGAACTGCCAGTAGGCGTCGGCCAGTTCAAGGGCATGACCGTTGTCGGCCATGTTGAGGATATCGAGCAACTGAGCGCGATTGCTCAAACCCCACCAGCGCTCCAGGTCGGTCTTGTCTTCGCCTTCGTGGTAGTCGGCGGCGGTCAGGCTGGCACCGTTGAGGGCGGCCATGGGGGCGGACAGCAGGTGCAGCCAGTGCTGCGCGGATTCGTCCATGAGCGGGCTCCAGGCGAGCCTCAGGCTTGAGGCAGTGGAAAACAGGGATGGCGCCAGGCCAGCAGGGCCATGGCACCTGGGTCAGACCTTCGCAGGGCGACTTGGTGCCGCGGCCAGCCTGGTTTCAGCCGGTGATGGGCAGTACGTCACGTTCTTCCTCGCGCCAGGTCAGCACTTCGAAGCCACTCTCAGTGACCGCCACGGTGTGTTCCCACTGGGCTGAAAGTGCGCCATCGCGGGTGACCACGGTCCAGCCGTCACGCAGGGTGCGGGTGCCGCGCTTGCCCTGGTTGATCATCGGTTCGATGGTGAACACCATGCCGGGTTTCAAGCGCATGCCCATGCCGCGCTGGCCGTAGTGCAGCACCTGCGGCGCTTCATGCATCTGCTTGCCGATCCCGTGCCCGCAGTATTCGCGCACCACGCTGTAGCCAGCGGCTTCGGCATGGCTCTGGATGGCATGGCCGATATCGCCCAAGGTAGCGCCGGGGCGCACCTGCTCGATGCCTTTGCGCAGGGCCTCGTAGGTGGTCTCGACCAGGCGCCGTGCCTCGCCGCCGATAGTTCCGATGCAGTACATCTTCGATGAGTCGGCAATATAGCCGCCTTGTTCGAGGGTGATGTCGACATTGATGATCGAGCCTTCGAGCAGCACTTCATCGAGTTTGGGCATGCCGTGGCAGACCACGTTGTCCACTGACGTGTTGAGGGCATAGGGAAACCCGTACTGGCCCTTGCTGGCGGGGCGCGCCTTGAGCTGCTCGGTGATGAAGGCCTCGGCGCGGTCGTTGATCTGCAAGGTGGTGACACCTGGGCCAATGAAGGTGTCGAGGTCCGCGAACACCTGCGCCAGCAGGCGCCCGGCATGGCGCATCAGCGCCATCTGCGCGGCATCTTTGACGATCACGTTGCTCATTGCAGCAATTCCTTGAGGTTGGCCTGTTCCTGGCGCAGCAGTTGGCGCAGCAGTTGCTGATAGGTGCAGTCCGGATGCAGTTCAGCCAGCATGCCCAGGCGAATCCAGTGCTCGGCCTGGGCGTTGATCGAGCGTGACAGGGCGGTGCTCGCCACGCGAAGGTCCTGATGCAGTGCGTCGCAGATCTTGACGATGCCCATTGAAGTACTCCCTGATATATGAAGCGTATGCGAAGCATATCGTTTGGCACTCCTGCCGCGCCACTGTCGGTTGACTGGCCGCCGTTCCCATGAAGAAGCCTTCACCCAAGGAACTTCATGGCCGCAAGCAGCTCTCATGCCGGTAGCCATTGGTCATGACCGCCTGCTAAGCTCGCGGCTTTACCTGATTTGCCCCTCTGGCGCATGAACAAGGAATCAGCATGAAACAACATCGTCTGGCGGCTGCGGTTGCCCTGGTAGGTCTGGTGCTTGCAGGCTGCGACGCGAAGACCAGCGACGTCGAGCTCAAGACGCCTTCGCAGAAAGCCTCGTACGGCATCGGCCTGAACATGGGCAAGAGCCTGGCTCAGGAAGGCATGGACGACCTGGACTCCAAGGCCGTGGCCCTGGGTATCGAAGATGCGGTCGGCAAGAAAGATCAGCGCCTCAAGGACGAAGAGTTGGTAGAAGCGTTCACCGCCCTGCAAAAGCGCGCCGAAGAGCGTCTGGCCAAGGCCAGCGAAGAGGCCGCCAGCGCTGGCAAGAAATTCCTCGAAGAAAATGGCAAGAAGCAGGGTGTCGTCACCACCGCTTCCGGCCTGCAATACGAAGTCGTGAAAAAGGCCGATGGCCCGCAGCCCAAGCCGACTGACGTGGTCACTGTTCACTACGAAGGCAAACTCATCGACGGCAAAGTGTTCGACAGCTCGGTCGAGCGCGGTAGCCCCATCGATCTGCCGGTCAGCGGTGTGATCCCAGGCTGGGTCGAGGGCCTGCAACTGATGCACGTTGGCGAGAAGTACAAGCTGTACATTCCCGCCGAGCTGGCCTACGGCGCACAAAGCCCAAGCCCACAGATTCCGGCTAACTCGGTACTGGTGTTCGACCTCGAACTGCTCGGTATCAAGGACCCGGCTCAGGCTCAGGAGCAGGCGCCAGACTCGCCGAGCGCCGAACCCGCCGCTCCGGCTCAGTAAGTTCAGCGCTTCACCGCGAACGCCCCGTCTCGACGGGGCGTTCGCGTATCCGGCCCTGGCTGGCGCCCATGCCGGTACAACGAACCCTCAGCGTCAGGTACTGTCCCACGCAGTACGACCTTGGCAACGGCCGTAACGGTCGGTCGCAAAAGCTTTGCGCGGCTGAAATCACTGTGTAAAAAATACCCGATCTAAGCTCGGCCCTTGCCCTGTGGGCGCATCACACGCAAAACGCCCCCCTGTTCACAAGGTTATCCACAATAAATGTGGATAACCTTCCTGCCTAACGGAGGCATCATGAGCGCACCGTGGAATTTCGCCCGTTTCCTGCCTTTGGCTGAACGCCTGCTGAGTCGCGGGCGTTTGCCTGCCTTGCTCTTCGCAGTGGCGCGCAAAGGCCCCAAGCTTGGCAAGATGCGCGACGACCTGCGTTTGATGCAGTCGCTGTGTCTGGCCTGGTGGCGCGGCGAGTACCGCGCGATCAGCACCAAGGCACTGGTGACCATCGTCGCGGGCCTGTTGTATTTCGTCAGCCCCATCGACGCCATTCCCGATTGGATCCTGGGTGTCGGCTTTCTCGACGACATCGCCGTGCTCGGTTGGGTGATGAAAACCGTGGCCGATGAGCTGGCCCGCTTCAAGGCCTGGCGCGACAGCCAGAGTCCAGAGCGTCTGCGCAAGGTCGAGCGTCTCCCCGACAGCCCAGAAGCGCTGCGCCTGGAAAGATCTGCCCCTTGATTCACCTGCGCTGCACACATCCGCGTGCATGGACTTATACTTGCCAGCACGATCATGTCGATGGATTGCATGCTGTGATCCTGCCAAGAGGATGAAGCAATGGGTATTCAGGTCATCAGCCGGGACGGTCAGCCCGAGTACGCCGTCGTGCCCTGGGAGCAGTACCAGGCGTTGTTGAAGGCCGCAGGCCAGGCTCCGGCCAAGAGCGACGAGCACAGTGAGGAAGCGTCAGCGCTGGCGCCAGAGCAGGTGGCCTTGCCGGCCCTGAGCGAGTTGGCGCATCTGCGCGTGACCAAGGGCATTGCCCCCGAGGCGCTGGCGCGCAATGTCGGTATCAGCCCGGCCTATCTGGCAATGATAGAGTCCGGTGAGCGCGAGCCGGGTGATGCCATCCTGCGTGCCCTGGCCTGGCATCTGGGTGTTCCTGGCTGGAGTCAGCCGTCATGAGCCAGGTGCGGATCAGTCGTCAGCATTGGCACAGCCTGCTGGGCGAGCTCGATCTGGCCCGCCGGCAACGGCACTTGCTCACCTACCGCGCGTTGATCGAACGCCTGCAACTTCCCACCCCGGCCATGCAGACCCTGACCGCAGCGCTGGAGTACCTGGCGGTGCTCGACGCGCGGGCCGAGCAGCCACTGCGCAGTTCGCTGGTGATCAGCCAGGGCGCCAGTCGACTGCCGCGTACCGGCTTCTTTGCCTGCGTCGAGCGTCTAGGCCGTTTCAGCGGCCCGGTCGATGGGCTGGAGGCGGCCTCCTGGCATGCCTCCGAGGTGGTGCGGGTGTTCGAGTACAGCTACCCCGAGGAACGCTCAGCGGACTGTTGATCTTCAGCACGAAGCAAAAGGGCCGAACGTCTTCACGTTCGGCCCTTTTTTGCCTGCAGCGTCAGCGTTTGGCGCCACTGAGGCTGAGGTAGTCGAGCAGGATGCGCCCGGTCTCTGCCAGGTAGGCATCGTCCTCGGGCTTGGTGTCATCCGGCTCGGTCGGCAGCGCGTCCTCGTCCTCTTTCTTCAGCTCTTTGAGCGGCTCCTCACCCTTGGCCTTGCGACGAACGTTTTCCAGGGCCAGTTGCTTGGCGTCGATCTCGTCGTGACGGGTGCGGCGTTCCTGCTCATTGAGGCTGACGGTCTTCTCGTTCATGAGCTTTTGCGTCAGCGCCAGCCGATCGCGGATGTAGGCGAACTCGGGGTCTTTCTCGCTGCGCGCTTCATGCCGCGCCTTCAGTTGCGCAAGGTACGGCTTGAACGGATCGGCCGCAGGCCGCACCACCGGGCGGATGGTGTCCCACGGCATGGCCTCGGGCAGCGCGCTTTCACCGATTTCCTTGGTGTCGATGATCGACGGGTAATCGATGTCCGGCAGCACGCCCTGGTGCTGGGTGCTCTGCCCAGAAACCCGATAGAACTTGGCCAGGGTCAGCTTCAGTTCGCCGTGGTTGAGCGGCTGGATGGTCTGCACCGTGCCCTTGCCGAAGGTTTGCCCACCGATGATCAGCGCGCGGTGATAGTCCTGCATGGCGCCGGCGAAAATTTCCGAAGCAGAGGCAGAAAGGCGGTTCACCAACAGCGTCAGCGGACCTTTGTAGAACGCCCCGGGATTTTCATCTTCAAGCACGTCGACGCGGCCGTCGCTGTTACGCACCAGCACGGTCGGGCCCTTGTCGATGAAAAGGCTGGTCAGCTCGGTGGCTTCCTGAAGCGAGCCACCGCCGTTGTTGCGCAGGTCGATGACCACGCCGTCGACTTTTTCCTTCTGCAACTCGGTGAGCAGCTTCTTCACGTCGCGCGTGGTGCTCTTGTAGTCAGGATCACCCGCGCGGTAGGCCTTGAAGTCGAGGTAGAACGCTGGAATCTCGATGATCCCCAGCTTGTAGTCGCGGCCATCCTGCTTGAGCTTGAGCACCGACTTCTTCGCTGCCTGCTCTTCGAGCTTGACCGCTTCGCGGGTGATGGAAACGATCTTGCTGGTCTGATCGTTCGGCGCGTTGTTGGCCGGAATCACCTCCAGACGGACCACCGAGCCTTTCGGACCGCGGATCAGCTTGACCACTTCATCCAGGCGCCAGCCGACCACATCGACCATTTCCTTGTTGCCCTGGGCGACGCCGATGATCTTGTCGGCAGGTGCGACCTGTTTGGTCTTGGCGGCAGGACCTGCCGGGACCAGGCGGACGATCTTGACCTGATCGTTGTCGCTTTGCAGCACCGCGCCGATGCCTTCCAGCGACAGGCTCATGTTGATGTCGAAGTTTTCCGCGTTGTCGGGTGACAGGTAGTTGGTGTGCGGATCGTAGGACTGGGCGAAGGTATTGATGTAGGCCTGGAAGATGTCCTCGGCGCGGGTCTGGTCGAGACGCGCGAGCTGGTTCTTGTAGCGCTTGGTCAGGGTTTCCTGAATCTGCTTCAAGTCCTTGCCGGCGATCTTCTGGCGCAGCACTTCATCCTTGACCCGTTTGCGCCACAGGTCATCGAGCTCGGCGTCGTTCTTCAGCCACGGTGCGTCCTTGCGGTCGACCAGCAAGGTTTCGTGGGTGGTGAAGTCGATCTTGTCGACGCCCTTGTTCAACTCGGCCAGCGCGAAGTCGAGACGTGCCTTGACCCGATTCAGGTAGCGTTTGTAGATGGTGAAGCCGGGGTCGAGGTTGCCGCTCTTGAGGAAATCGTCGAACTGCGTCTTCCACTTGTCGAACTCGGCGATGTCGGCCGCAGTGAAATAGCTGCGCGAGGGATCGAGCAACTTGATGTAGCTGTCGTAGATGATGACCGAGCGTGCATCGTTGAGCGGCGGCTTGCTGTAGTGATGCCGCTTGAGCAACTCGACCACGTTGAGGCTGGCGACCACCTCGTCGCGGTCCGGTTGCAGAGAGTCCCACTTGTTGGCAGCCGAGGCAGTACTGCCCAGCGCAAGGGTACCCAGGCCAACGACCAGGGCGAGTGCGGTGCGGGGCAGGAAGTGCTTCATGCTGATTCGACGTGGGTGCAATTGATCACGCATAGTAGGCCGTCTTTTCCGTTCACCGGTTCCATCGAGCCGGTCTGAAACTGCAAAAAGCCCGGGCATGGTTTCCCGGGCTCAGTCATGAATCAACTATGGAGGCACTGTGAAGGCATTGCAAGGCGTTGACGGACATGTAGCCTGGGTCGACGCACCGCGTCTGGCCTGTGATGCGGGGCAGGTACGCATTCGCGTGGCGGCCGCCGGACTCAACCGCGCCGACCTCATGCAGCGCGCCGGCCTCTATCCGCCGCCAGCGGGTGCCAGCCCTTATCTGGGCCTGGAATGCTCGGGAGTGATCGAGGAAGTCGGTGCCGGTTGCGACTGGCGCGTCGGTGACCGCGTCTGCGCGCTGCTGGCCGGCGGTGGGGTCGCTGAAGAGGTGGTAGTGGATGCGCGTCACGTGCTGCCAGTGCCCGATGGCCTGAGCCTGCACGAAGCGGCTGCGGTGCCGGAGGTTTACGCCACGGCCTGGCTGAACATCTTCCAGCTCGCCGGCCTGCAGGCGGGCGAGAAGGTGTTGGTGCATGCCGGCGCCAGTGGTGTGGGTTCGGCTGCCATTCAATTGTGCAAGGCGTTCGGCAACCCGGTATGGGTCAGCGTCGGCTCGCAGGAGAGACTCGCTCATTGCCAGGCGCTGGGTGCCAGCGGTGGGGTGGTGCGTAACGACAACTTGGCTGAGTTGGAGCAACTGGGGCCATTCGATGTGGTACTCGACCCAGTCGGTGCGGGCTACGTCGAGCTCAATCTAAGCCTGCTGGCCCGCGATGGGCGCTGGGTCATCATCGGTCTGATGAGCGGGCGCAAAGCGGAAATCGATCTGGCCCAGGTGCTGAGCAAGCGTCTGCAGATCACCGGCTCGACCCTGCGCAATCGCAGCGATGAGTTCAAGGCGCAGTTGCTCAGCGACCTGCGTCAGCACATCTGGCCGTTGTTCGGCGAAGGCCGGCTCAGTGCGCAGTTGGTCGATACCTATCCGGTGGCATTCGCCGAGGCGGCCTATGCCGAGCTTGCGAGCAACCAGGTGTCGGGCAAGCTGGTGCTGGTGGTCGACCCGAGCCTGAGCTGATCACTCTGCGCAGACCCCGCCCGGCAGCCTGCCGGGTGGGGTTCGACCCCCATCATTTCCACTCGAGAATCGGCCAGCCATTGCGCTCGGCATGTTCGCGCAGTACGGCATCTGGGTTCACCACCCGTGGGTTGTCGACCCGCAGCAGCAGTGGAAGGTCGTTGCGCGAGTCGGAATAGAAGCTGGCGCCCTCGAGATTTTCCTGCTCCTGATCGAGCCATTCCAGCAGTCGGGTGACCTTGCCATCGCGGTAGGTAAGCGTCCCGCGGGTGTTGCCGGTGTACACGCCGTGGGCGGTTTCCAGGTCGATGGCCAGGTATTGCTCGACCCCAAGGCGCGCCGCGATCGGCCCGACCAGATGCGCGCTCGAAGCGGAAATGATCAGCACCCGGTCGCCAGCCTGGCGGTGCTCGGCGATGCAGCGGCAGGCATCGCCGAAGATGATCGGCTCGATGACATCTTCCACCCACGGCTCCACCAGATGATCGACTTCCTCCAGCGTACGCCCTGCGATCGGCTCCAGGCTGAAGGCCATATACTCCTCCATACGCAGGTGGCCTTTGCCGTAGGCCTGCATCAGCTCGGCGTCGCGGCGCAGGAACGACTCGCCGTCGACCCAGCCCAGCCGCGCCATCTGCGCGCACCAGAGCGATGAGCAGTCGCCGTGAATCAGGGTTTCGTCCAGATCGAAGATTGCCAGTGCCATGTTGCTGAAACTCCTAAGCCACTTCCCGTAGCGCTGTTGGATCGATCGCCAAGGATACCCGCTTGCCCGCCTCATGCAGATCGGCCGGCGAGCGGTTGAGCACATCCACCACCAGCTCGATCCCGCGCACCTCGACCCGGTAGCGGATCACGTTGCCTAGCAGGCTGTGGCTGCGGATCACCGCATCCAGCTCGCCATCAAGGCCCAGGCTGATGGCTTCGGGGCGAATCGCCAGGCGCTGGCTGACCGGCTGTTGCAGCAGACGGCTGGCGCTGTCGGCGTCGAGCAGGTTGTAGTTGCCGATAAAGCCTGCGGCGAACAGATCGACCGGGGCGGTGTACAGGGTTTCGGCATCGCCGCTTTGCACGATACGCCCCTGGTTCATCAGGAAGATGCGGTCGGACAGGGTCAGCGCCTCTTCCTGATCGTGGGTGACGAAGATCGTGGTCAGGCCCAGTTCACGCTGGATCGCGCGGATCTGTTCGCGCAGGTGCTTGCGAATGCGCGCATCCAGCGCCGACAGCGGCTCATCGAGCAGCAGCAGGCGGGGCCGGGTCACCAGCGAGCGGGCCAGGGCCACGCGCTGACACTGGCCACCGGACAACTGGTGCGGATAGCGCTCGGCGAACGCCCCCAGTTCGACCAGCGCCAATGCTTCCTGAACCCGCTGGCGACTCTGCTCGGCCGGCACTTTCTGCATGCGCAGGCCGAAGGCGACGTTTTGCTGCACGGTCATGTTGGGGAACAGCGCGTAGCTCTGGAACACCATGCCGATGCCGCGCTTCTGCGGGCTCAACGGCACCAGGTCGTGGCCATCGAGCAGGATCTGCCCACCATCGACCGGTGTCAGCCCGGCAATGCAGCGCAGCAGGGTCGACTTGCCACAGCCGGAGGGGCCGAGCAGGGTGACGAATTCGCCGCGGGCGATCTGGCAGTCGATGTTTTCGAACACCGTGCTGCTGGCGTAGCGCTTGCGCAGGTTCTTTACGCTGACGTAGCTCATTTCAGGTCTTGTCCTTATTCAGGCGATTGGCGACCCAGGTCAGTACCAGCACGAAGGTGAAGTACGAGATCACCAGTGCGCTGTTGAAGTGGCCACTGCTGTTACGCATGTTGTTCAGGTACACCTGCAGGGTCTCGTAGCGGGTGCCGACCAGCAGGTTGGCGAAGACGAATTCGCCGAACAGGAACGAGAACGACAGCAGCAGCGCCACCATCAGCCCCTTGCGCAGGTTCGGCAGCACCACCTGCAGCGCGGCCTGCCAGGGGCTGGCGCCAAGCAGCTGGGCCGCGTCCATCAGGTCGCGCAGGTTGATCGCCTGCAGGTTGTTGGTGATCGCCCGGTACATGAATGGCAAGGCGACGGTGAAGTAGCAGCCGATCAGAATCCACGGCGTGCCGACCATGGCCAGCGGCCCGCTGCCATACAGTTGCAACAGGCCCACCGACGACACCACCGGCGGCACTGCGAACGGCAGCAAAATGAGAATGTTCATCAGCGCATCCAGGCGCGGGAAGTGGTAGTGCACCACGAACAGCAGCGGCAGGATCAGCACCACCGACAGCAGCAGCGCGCCGACGCACACCAGCAGCGACTGGCCGAACGCAGCAAGAAAGCGCGGCTCGCTCCACAGCGCCACGTACCACTTCAAGGTCAGGCCGCTGGGCAGCAGGCTTGCCGACCAACTGGTCGACAACGAGTAGAGCAGGGTGCCGGCCAGTGGCAGCAGCAGAATGACGAACAGCAGGTATACCACCAGACGGTGGTACCAGCCGCCCTTGCCGGGTTCAGCGCGCATGGTAGCTCCTTCGCAACAGCCATTGATGAACCACCGTGACCACGGTCATCAGCCCCACCAGCACCATCGCCAGGGCACTGGCCAGGTTCGGGTCGAGGCTGATATCGCCCGCCACCAGGCCGGCGATGCGAATCGGCAGGACGTTGAAGTTCCCGGTAGTCAGGGCGTAGACCGTGGCATAGGCCCCCAGCGCATTGGCCAGCAGAATGACGAACGTACCCAGCAGCGCCGGGGTCAGCACCGGCAGGCCGATGTACCGCCAGACGTGCCAGCCGTTTGCGCCGAGCAGGGCAGCCGATTCGCGCCAGTCTTCGCGCAGGGCATCGAAGGCCGGGTACAGCAGCAACACCCCGAGGGGGATCTGGAAGTAGGTGTACACCAGAATCAGCCCGCTCTTGGAATAGATGCTGAAATCACCGAGCAGGCCCATCTGCTTGAGCAGCAGCGTCAGCGCGCCATTGAAGCCGAGCAGGATGATGAAGGCGAAGGCCAGCGGCACACCGGAGAAGTTGCTGGTCATGTTGGCGAAGGCGCTGACGAAATCGCGCAGGCGCGAGTCGACCTGACGCAGCGAGTAGGCACCGATGATGGCGATGACGATGCCGAACAGGCTCGACCAGAAGCTGATTTCCAGGCTGCGCTGCAGCGCTTGCAGATAGAACTTCGAGCTGAATACCTTGATGAAATTGTCCAGCCCCCAGCCAGCCTCGCTTTGCAGGCTGTTGACCGCCACCCACGCCAGCGGGGCGATCTGGAACACCAGGAAGAACAGCGCAAAGGGCAACAGACACAGCAGTGCCAGGTAGCGCCCACGCGGTTGCGCGCTCATTTGAGCAGCTCCCGGCATACGCTCTTGTCGTGCGCTGCGCCGAGCAGCTCGCAAATGGTGCCGCACAGTTGCGTCTGCAAGGGCTT
The DNA here is from genome assembly GCF_000759535.1 of Pseudomonas cremoricolorata. NCBI lineage: Bacteria > Pseudomonadati > Pseudomonadota > Gammaproteobacteria > Pseudomonadales > Pseudomonadaceae > Pseudomonas > Pseudomonas cremoricolorata. Next base: position 2,590,631 of record NZ_CP009455.1, read on the forward strand.
GGCGTTGAGGTCGAGGCTGAAGCCTTCGCCGAACACGAACAGTGGCACCTCGCGTTCTTCGGCGAGCAGGCCATTGTGCGAGCGGTCGTTGTTCATGCCGTGGTCTGCGGTGACCAGCACCTGGTAACCCTCTTCGAGCCAGCGCGGCAGGTAGTCGGCCAGCAGAATGTCGAGGCTGCGTGCAGCGTTGCGGTACTGGCTGCTGTCCAGGCCATGGTGATGGCCGGCATCGTCGATGCTCATCGGGTGCACCAGGAGGAAGTTTGGCGCATGCCGGCGGCGCAGGTATTCGGCGTCGGCCAGCAGGTGGGAATCGGGGTAATGGTCGGCATAGTAGAACAGGCCGTGCTGGATCGGCAGCTTCGGCGCATGGGTGTGGCGGTCACGCTGGGGGTCGAAGGGCGAGCGGTTGTACAGCTCGCTCATCCAGTGGTAGGCCGCCGCCGCAGTGCCAAGGCCGGCTTCGCGAGCGTAGTGGAAGACGCTGCGCTGGTTGGACAGGCGGTTGACGTTGTTGTGCACGATGCCACTGTCGATGGGCGCCGTGCCGGTGAGGATGCATTCGTACAACGGCCGCGACAGCGACGGCAATTCGCATTCCACGCGGTACAGGGCGGCGCGCTCGGCTTCGACGTAGGCATGCAGATGCCCCATGGCGTGCCGGGCCACGTGGAAGTTGAGGCCGTCGAGCAAGACCAGGATGACGTTATGTTTCATTCGGGGGCTCCGAACCGGGAAGAGGTGGGGGCGCCAGGCGCCCCCGGTCGAGCGGGGGGGTTATTCCATTTCCAAGATGACCTGCTCTTGCCACTTGCGCGGCAGCTCTTTGGAGGTGCTCTCCCAGGCGTCGGCGTTCTTGATCGGCTGAGCCGGCGCGTACTGCTCGTTGGGCAGCAGCTTGGCCTGGACCTCGGCGGGCAGTTTGAGGTGCTCGGCGCGGATCGGTCGGGCGTGGCCGTTGGCCAGGTTGATCTGCCCGGCATCGCTGAAGATGTATTCGCGGGTCAGCTTGGCGGCGTTGGGGTGCTTGGCGTACTTGTTGATCAGCGTGGTGTAGCCGGAGGTGATCGAGCCGTCGGACGGAATCAGCACTTCGAAGCGCTTCGGATCGATCTGCTCGCGGTAGCTCAGGCCGTTGAAGTCCCACACCACGCCCACTTCAACCTCGCCTTTTTCCAGGGTCTGGATGGTCGGGTTGGCCAGCGACAGGCGTTTTTGCTGGGCCAGTTTGGTGAACAGTTCCAGGCCCGGCTGGACGTTGCTCTCGTCACCCTTGTAGGCGATGGCGGCAGCCAGGACGCCGTTGGCGGCCTGGGCGGCGGTGCCGACGTCGCCGATGGCGACCTTGTACTTGCCGCGCTCCAGGTCATGCCAGGTCTTGGGCCGGTCTTCTTCCTTGACCAGATCCTTGTTGATGATGAAAGCGATGGTGCCGGTGTAGGCCAGGGCCCAGTGACCGTCCTGATCCTTGGCCCAGGTCGGGATCTGCTCCCAGGTGCTCGGCTTGTACGGTTGGGTGACGCCCTTGGCCAGTGCGATGGGGCCGAAGGCGGCGCCAACGTCGCCGATGTCGGCGCTGGCGTTGTCTTTCTCGGCTTCGAACTTGGCGATTTCCTGGGCCGAGCTCATATCGGTGTCGCTGTGCTTGAGGCCGTACTTCTGCGTCAGGTCGTTCCAGGTGCCTTTCCAGTTGGCCCAGGCATCGGGCATGCCCACGCTGTTGATGACGCCTTCCTTGCGGGCCGCGTCCTCCAGGGTTTTCAAATCAGTGTCAGCGGCCATCGCCGAAGTACACAGGGCGATGCTTGCGCCCAGCAGTGAGGCCATGAAGAACTGTTTCATCCGAAGCTCCTTTATAGGGATGCCGTGCATTCGATTGGGTAAAGGAAAGCGTGCTTGCGAACAGGTTGGTCTAGGTCAGCAACTCCCGAGCCAAGGTAGGCCGGTTGCGTGACAATTTGATGTAGCCGGCGGGGGCGGTGGTATCGATCGCTACCCTGGAAATACAGCGTAGACCAAGCGGCGCGGAGCACTGAGCGGCTCAGCGGGGTTGCAGGCGGTGACTGCAACGAGGGTTGTCACAGCTTGGTCATCGCCGCTGCTTAGGCTGCTGGCTTGAGCCGGTGCCCTGTTCAGGTGCGTTGGACTAGTCCAGAAAGGTAACTTGTGATGCAGTCAACGCCACCGCGCGCAGTAACAGCCATCTGCCATGCCTTGCAGGAGCAGATCGAACACGGTCTGCTGGCGCCCGGCCACAGGTTGCCTGGCGAGCGTCACCTCAGTGAAGTCTTTGCCACCACCCGCATCACCTTGCGTGAGGCCTTGGTGCAGCTCGAGGCCATGGGCCTGATCTACCGTGAAGAGCGCCGCGGCTGGTTCGTTTCGCCGGCGCGGTTGACCTACGACCTGATCGAGCGTAGCCATTTTCACGCGATGGTTTGCGCACAGGGACGCAGCCCTGCCACGCAACTGCTGTCGGCCGGTCTGCAGCCGGCATCGGCGCTGATCTGCGCGCACCTGCAACTGCCGGCGCTGTCGAGCGTCGTGCGCATCTGCCGTGTACGGCGCATCGATGGACGCGCGGTGCTGTACGCCGAGCATTACCTCAACCCGCAGTATTTTCCCGGCATCCTGCAACTTGACCTGAGCCAGTCACTGACTCGGCTATACGCCAGCGAATACGGCATCTTCTACGGCCAGGTCGGCTTCGAAATCCTTCCCACGGCCTTGCCCGCCGCAGCCGCCAGCGCCTTGCGCGTGTCCAGTGGCAGCGCCGGGCTGCACGTGCTGCGCAGCAACAGCGATCAGCACGGGCGGCTGATCGATTGTGACCTGGAGTACTGGCGTCACGATGCGATTCGCATCTGTGCTGAAGTCAATCCGTCGCGGCTGCCGGCATCGGCTCGGACGGCTTGCCGCCCCCCGCCGTGACCACTTGCACCGACAGGCGCGGCGTGGCGAGGTCGAGGCCTTGCTCGTCGAGTTGGCGCTTGAGCGCCAGGTTGAAGGCCCGCGACACCTCCCACTGCTTGATCGGTGCAGTCTTGAAGCGCGCGCGCAGAACGGCGGCGCCCGACTCGAAACTCTCCACGCCCTGGAATTCCAGCGGCGACCAGATGTTGCGGCGCATCAGCGGATCGTTGCGCATCTTCTGCCCGACGTCGCGGATCAGCGTCATACCGGTGTCGATGTTCATGTTGTGCGGAATGGCGATGCGGAAAATCGCGTAACCGAACTCGCGTGAGTAGTTCTTGATGCTCTTGATCTCGCTGAACGGAATGGTATGCACGATGCCGTCGATGTCGCGCAGGCGCACGGTGCGGATGGTCAAGCCTTCGACCGTGCCGAGGTGGCCGCCGACATCCACGTAGTCGTCGATCGCCAGCGAGTCCTCGATGATGATGAACAGACCGGTGATCAGGTCGGCCACCAGCGACTGTGCACCGAAACCGATTGCCAGACCGATGACACCGGCACCGGCAAGCAGCGGGGTGACGTTCATGCCCATGTTCGCCAGCGCGACGATCAGCGCGATGATGGCGATGGCGACGAACAGCACGTTGCGGATCAGCGGCATCATCGTCTGCGCGCGGGCGTTGGCCATGCCCCTGCGCGAGCGCACCAGCGCGTGGTGCACGGCGGTATCGGCAAGAATCCACACCAGCCAGGCGACGATCAAGGTGCTGATCAGGCCCAGCAGGCGCATGCTGATGTCGTGGCCATCGCCCTCGGCGAAGCGAATCATCGACAGCCCCCAGACGCGCAAGCCCAGCTCGATGAACAGCAGCCAGATGAACAGGTGCGCCAGGGCGTAGCCAAAATTCTGCAGGCGTTCGGTGTAGGCCGCCTGACGCCGTGTCGTCAGTGCAGTTCTGGCCGCATGGCGACGCACCAGCCCGTTGAGCACCATGCATACCACCACCAGCACGGTGCACATCAGTGACTGACGCAGAGCGGTACTGGTGTCGCCGGCCGAAACGAACGTGGCGAACAGCGAAATCGCCACCAGCACCAGCGCCGGCAAATACCAGAAACTGCCGAGCACTTCGATGGTGTCGCTCAGCGTGCGTCGGGTCAGGCGCCGGGACAGTGGCTGGTTGCGGATCAGGTGCGCGATCGGACGGCGGAAACGCAGGATGAACAGCCCGGTGCACAGCGCTGCGAGGACGTTGGCCACGGTGGCGATGGAATGGGCCAGGTGCACGCCCAGGGCGCTGGTCAGGCGTGGATCGCTCATGGCCTCGCCAAATGCGGCGAAGCTGCCGATCAGCCACAGCGGATTGAACGCGCGATGACGCAGAATGTGCAGCGCGCGGTGGCGGTGCGGGCCGTCGAGCAGAGAGAAGGCGATCACGCAGATCGCCGAGAAGCAGGTGCCCACCACCAGTGCATAGGCCAGTACCATCGCCAGCGATTTGCCCAGCGAAGGCGGCAGGACGAAGCTCAGGTACACCGTGAAGATCAGCGCCACCAGCCAAGGGCCGAGCTTGCGCAGGGCGAAGCGCACCAGGTCCCAGGTGCGCGGATGCTGCGGCAGTTCTTCGCTCAGGCCAAAGCGCAGGCGCACACGATGGCTGATCCAGTTGAAGGCGAAGGCCAGCAGGCTCCACACCGCGATCACTGCAGCGAAGCCGAACAGAATGGCCGGCCACTGCTGTATCGGTACGACGCGGTCGATCAGCTCGGCTTTGGCTTGGTGAAATTCATCGGCCCAGCGCACGAAGGGGCTGGAGTCGCCGCTGAACTGCTCTTCGAAATCGTGCAGCGCGCCAGAGATCAGCCCCAGCACACCCTGCTCGACGCTGGGTTGCGACTGACGCGAGGCATCGCGCAGTTTTTTCAGGTCAGCCAGCAGTTTGGCCCGTTGCTGGTCGTTCTCAAGGTTCTTGATCACCTCGTCGAGGGACTTGCCCAGCGGCTCGCTGGCCTCGGGTTGCTGCGGGGTACTGCTTGAACCCAGCAGGCCAGGCAGGCCGGCCGCCTGGGCCGGAACAACGAACAGCAACAGCAGCAGAGTCAGGCAACGCAGAAGAGCTGGCACTGGAAAAACGACCTCAGGATGAACGACTGCCCGAGTGTAGAGATTTTTCAGGCCAGTTTCTCGAGGATCTTCCAGCAGGCGGTGCCGAACACCGCGATGGTGCCGATCCACATCATCAGTACACCGCTGTTGCGCTCGCGCAGACTGAAGCCAAGTGTCAGCAGCAGCAGGCCGGCGACGATGGGCAGGAGGTGAAGCATGAATGGAGACATCGACAACTTCCTTGTGTGAAACGTCCTTGGAATCAAGCCGGCGCCTTCATACGCCAGCCGCGCGGGTAGATCAGAACGGGGCAGGGCACTCGAAACGCAGCCGCTCGCCGCTGCGCGGATGGGTGAAACTGAGCATGCTGGCGTGCAGGCACAGCCGCTCGTGGGCGGCCAGTGCTTCTGGATTCGCGTACAGGCGGTCGCCCAGCAGCGGGTGGCCGATGGAGAGCATATGGACACGCAGTTGATGCGAGCGACCGGTGATCGGCGTCAGCTCTACCCGACAGTGATCGCCGCAGCGCTCGAGGATGCGCCAGAAGGTCAGGGCATGCTTGCCTTGCTCGTGGTCGACCACGTGGCGTGGCTTGGTCGGCGGGTCGTATCGCAATGGCAGGTCGATGCTGCCACTGTCCAGGGTCGGTTGCCCCCAGCACAGCGCGGTGTAGGCCTTTTCGGTTTCGCGATCATGGAACTGCCGGGACAGTTCGCGGTGGCTGTCGGCGTCTCGCGCCAGCAGGATGATGCCGGAAGTCTCCCAGTCCAGTCGGTGCACGATCAGCGCGTCAGGATAGCCATTTTCCTGCAGGCGGGTGATCAGGCAGTCCTTGTTGTCATCGGCACGACCCGGCACCGACAGCAGCAACGTGGGCTTGTTGATCACCAGGATGGCGGCGTCCTGGTGAAGGATCTGGACATTCGACAGCGGCATTGCAAAGTCTCGGCAGAGGCCGGCTGCAGGAGCCGGCGGGCGCGAACGAAAAAGAGCGGCACCACGCCACTCCGACAGCTCGTCACTATACCTGCTCGCGCGCCACAGTCGGCACTCGCTTCAGGAAGGTGGGCTGCGGAGCGGCGCGGTGCCGCTCTTCAAGGGCCGATCAACGATCAGGCAGGGTGATGTTCAGTTCCAGAATCGAGCAACTGCCCTGATTCTCCAGAGCGACCTGCACATCATCGTTGCCGATGTTGACGTATTTGCGGATCACTTCCAGCAGCTCTTGCTGCATGGCAGGCAAGTAATCCGGGGTGCTGCGCTGGCCACGCTCGTGCGCCACGATGATCTGTAGACGCTCTTTCGCTACCGACGCGCTGGCGGTTTTCTGTCTGCCACGAAAGAAGTCAAAAAGGTTCATGGTTTATTTGCCTCCGAACAGACGCGCGAAGAATCCTTGCTTCTGCGCTTCGATGAACCGCAGAGGCTTTTCTTTGCCCAGCAGACGGTCGACGGTATCGCTGTAGGCCTGGCCGGCATCGCTCTGGTCGTCGAGGATGACCGGATTGCCGCTGTTGGAAGCCTTGAGCACGGCCTGGGATTCGGGAATCACGCCCTTGAGCTTGATCGAGAGGATTTCCTCGACGTCGGCCACACTGAGCATTTCGCCCTTTTCCACGCGCTCGGGATGGTAGCGGGTGATCAGCAGGTGTTCCTTGATCGGGTCTTCGCCGTTTTCCGAGCGCCGCGACTTGCTTGAAAGCAGGCCCAGCATGCGGTCGGAGTCGCGTACCGAAGAGACTTCAGGGTTGGTCACCACGATGGCTTCGTCAGCGAAGTACATCGCCAGGTGGGCGCCCTTTTCGATGCCGGCAGGGGAGTCGCAGATCACGTAGTCGAAGGTTTCCTTCAACTCGTTGAGCACGCGCTCGACGCCTTCCTGGGTCAGGGCATCCTTGTCGCGGGTCTGACTCGCGGCGAGGATGAACAGGTTCTCAAGGCGTTTGTCCTTGATCAGTGCCTGTTGCAGGTTGGCTTCATTGTTGACCACGTTGACGAAGTCGTACACCACGCGGCGCTCGCAGCCCATGATCAGGTCGAGGTTACGCAGGCCGACGTCGAAGTCGACGATGACGGTCCTGTATCCACGCATCGCGAGGCCGGTACCGATGGCGGCGCTGGTGGTGGTCTTGCCCACACCCCCTTTGCCCGAAGTCACCACGATAATTTTGGACAAGGTCTCTCACCCCTAAATAAACGGGACAGGTGTCCCAGCAAATACAGAAAATGGCAACGATGAATAAGTTGCTATATAGAGTGTTCGTTGAAAATGCCGGCAAGTATCAATCAAAGTCGAGTGATGTTCAACACATCTCCGGACAAGCTGACTTGCACCCCGGCCCCCCACAATGGATCGCGGCGCAAGTCTTCGCTGACTTTGTATTGCCCGGCGATGGAAACCATTTCGGCGGTCATTTGCTGGCAGAAGATACGCGCACGGGTATTGCCCTTGATGCCGGCCAGGGCACGGCCGCGCATGGCGCCGTACACATGAATGTTGCCGTCGGCGAGCAGTTCGGCGCCCGGGCTGACCGAGGTGGTCACCACCAGGTCGCCGCCCTGGGCGTAGATCTGCTGGCCGCCGCGCACCGGGGCGGTGATGATCCGGGTTGGGCGGATTTCAGGTTCAGCGGGCGGCAACGGTGCCGGCTCTGGCTTTTTCACTTCCGGCTCAGGCTCGATGGGCCGCTCGCGGGCGCCCGAAGGCGGCAGTACCGGCAGGTCGATGGCGATGGCGGCGGCGATGTCTTCGATGCGGCTGGCGCGCAGGGCCAGCGTGCGCAGGCCGTGATGGCGGCAAATGCGCATCAGGGCTGGTAAATCCAGCACGCCAGCATTGGCCGGTAACTTGTCCAGGGCCAATACCAGTGGTGTATTACTGAAGAAGTTTGGCGCCAGGGCTACCTTTGCCGCCAATTGCCGGTCAAGTGCATCCAGGTCATTGCGCGCCAGTTCCAGCACGGTAATGGCAAGCATGCTGCCTTTTAGCTGGAATACGCTGGAGGTGTCGGGGGGCTGGTTCGGGCTCATGGTCTGCATAGACGGCTTGTTGCGGAAAAAGTGCCCTGACTTATAGCGAGAAACTGCAAGGGCCCGCAACCGGCGGCCAAAGGTTGTAGAATGCCCGGCCTTTGTCTTGCCGGAGTTTCAATGGAACGCCCGCGTTTTCGTAAAGCCTTTCTTCATCCGCGTTTCTGGGCCCTGTGGCTGGGGTTGGGCGTGCTATGGCTGGTCGTGCAGTTGCCCTACCGCGTATTGCTGAGCCTGGGGCGCGTACTGGGCGCCATCATGTATCGCCTCGCCGGTGAGCGCCGGCGCGTGGCCGAGCGCAACTTGGAGCTGTGCTTCGCGCAGTTGTCCATCGACGAACGGCAGCGTCTGCTCAAGGAAAATTTTGCCTCGACAGGCATCGCGTTCTTCGAAATGGCCATGAGCTGGTGGTGGCCAAGGGCGCGCCTGGCACGCCTGGCGCACATCGAGGGTCTGGAACACCTGCAGGCCGCCCAGCGCGACGGCCAGGGCGCGATTCTCATGGCGGTGCACTTCACCACCCTGGAGATTGGTGCAGCGTTGCTCGGTCAGGCGCACACCATCGACGGCATGTACCGCGAGCACAACAATGCCGTGTTCGACTTCATCCAGCGTCGCGGCCGTGAACGGCACAACCTCGATGCCCTGGCGGTGGAGCGCGAAGATGTGCGTGGCATGCTCAAATTGCTGCGCGCAGGTCGTGCGATCTGGTACGCGCCCGACCAGGACTACGGCGCCAAGCAAAGCCTGTTCGTGCCGCTGTTCGGCATTCCTGCCGCCACCGTCACGGCCACCACCAAGTTCGCCCGCCTGGGCAAGGCCCGGGTCATTCCCTTCACCCAGCGTCGCCTGGCCGATGGCAGCGGTTATCGACTGGTGGTGCATCCGCCGCTCGAGGGGTTCCCGGGTGAAAGCGAAGAGGCCGACTGCCTGCGCATCAACCAGTGGGTGGAAGGGGTGTCGAGCGAGTGTCCGGAGCAGTACCTGTGGGCGCATCGGCGCTTCAAGTCACGTCCCGAAGGTGCCGCGCCGTTGTACGACAAGCGCCGGCGTTGATGCACCAGGCGCGCGACACGAACCTGGAGGGTTCGCGTCGCGGCAGGCCAGGCGATTACTCGGCGATCTGCAGCTTGCGCGACTGGGTATACACGTAACGCACCTTCTCGTACTCGAACGGCGAGTTCAGCTGGCCGTAGCGGAAGTTGGTGGTGTAACGCTTGTCCAGCGCGCGCAAGGCGAAGATCTCCGGGTGACGGCTGCTGGCGTCGGCAACGTTGAGGTAGTTGACCGACTGCTCGCCAACGTAGTCCACCACGCGTCCGGTGGTATCGCGCAGGTTCGACGGACCGAACAGCGGCAACATGATGTACGGACCTTCCGGCACGCCATAGAAGCCAAGGGTCTGGCCGAAGTCTTCGCTCTGCCGGGCCAGGCCCATCTTGCTCGCCGGGTCCCACAGGCCGCCGACCCCGATGATGGTGTTGAACAGCAGGCGTGCGGTGATCTGCCCGGCGCGTTCGCCCTTGAGTTGCAGCACGCTGTTGAACAGGTTCGACACATCCCCGAGGTTTTCGAAGAAGTGCGTCACGCCGCTGCGAATGAAGCGCGGGGTGACGTAGCGGTAGCCATCGACCGCAGGCAGCAGCACCCATTGGTCGAGGCGGTAGTTGAAATGGTAAATGCGCCGGTTGATCGACTCCCAGGGGTCGTAGACGTTGAGCGCCGTCAGGGTCGAGCGCTCGAACTCGCGCTGGTCCAGACCTGGGTTGAACTTCAGCTCGCGCAATGGGTTGAGAAAGCCATCCGGGCCGGCGACAGGCTGCGGCTCGGGCGCGTCGAATACGTCGGCTTCGACCACGCTGGTACGGGGTGCGACTTCCGCTGCCTGGACGGTGCCGGCCAGCAGCAGGGCAGTGATGATCAGCAGTCGATTAGCCACGGAAGAACTCCAGCATGTCGTTGGCATTGACACGGTAGTTGAGGTTGCCGCAATGGCCGCCGTGTGGGTAGAGGGTCAGGCGCTCACCAAACACCTGGCGCAGGAAGCCCAGGTCGCCTGGGCCGAGGATGACGTCATCGGCGTTGTGCATCACGGCAATCTTCGGCGAGGTGTGCAGATAATCTTTCAGCGCGTACAGGCTGACCTGATCGACCAGTTGCAGCAGGCTGTTGCCATCGGTTCGCGCACGCCACATGGGCAGCACCTGCTCGTTCAGGTAGCACTCGAAATCACACTGCAATGCACGCTTGAAGAACGGCGTGAGGCTGCTGCCTTCGGTGATCGGGTACTTGGGTGGAATGATCAGGCCGCGGCGGTTGATCAAGTCGGACGTAAAGGCAATATCGGCGGCCGAGAAGCGGAACGAGGTGCCGATGAGCATCGCCATCTGCTCGTTGGTCAGGTGCTGACGCGACTTCTGGAAGTCGTAGATCAAGGCTTCGTTGAGGTCGACGTAGCCTTTGTCCTGGAAGTAGCGGGTGAGCTTTTCCAGCATCAGCTCATAGAAGGTGGTGCTGCGGTCGATGCCCTTGACGCGGGTCTGCACCAGTTTGTCGAGGTTGTTCACCGAGGTGTAGAGGTTCACCGGTGGGTTGAGCAGCAGCACTTTCTTGAAGTTGAAGCTACGCCGGGTCTCGTCGAGTTTGCTGACGAACGCTGCGTCCAGCGCGCCCAGGCTATAGCCGGTGAGGTAGAAATCGCTGACCGGCAGGCGCGCGTGCTGGGCGCGCACGGCCTGCATGACGCGGTACAGGTCTTCGGCGTCTTCCTGGCTGACGCCCGGTGTGGCGAAGCGCGAGGCGGCGCTCATGAAGTCCCAGCTGGTGGGCGAAGACAGCTGCACCACATGGTAGCCGGCCTGGTAATAGAGCTTTTTCAGGTATTCGTTGATGCTCGAGGAATACGGCGCGCCGGTGCCGGCGATGATGAAGATCAACGGCGCGGCGTGGTCCTGACGGGCCAAGCGGTAGGTGAGCTTCTTCACCGGCCAGAAGTTGTCCGGCAGGGTGAAGGCACGCTCGGGGCGCATCGTCAGGCTGTAGTCTTTTTGATTGATGTCATCGTCGCTGGGCAGCGTCGGACGTTGTTCAGGAGGTGTGGTGGCGATGGTCGCCTCGAACGGGTTGGTCAGCGGAAAGCCGTAGCTGGCCGCGTCGATATCCCGCGCCGAGGCGGCCGCAGCCAGAAGCGAACCGCACAGCACGGCGGCAAGGCGCAATGATCGAAGCATCAGGTGTCCCCAGGGAAGAGCAGCAAGGCGTTGCGTTGTTAGTGTGTGCAGGAGCTGTAGGTGGGCGCCGGCAAGGTGGGCGAAGCTGACAAGGGCCACCTGTGAGATGGTCCAGCGCTGTGCGCTGCCCGAACTTCGCGCCTACCCCTCTGGCTGCATGCAACTCCATTCCGTACACGTCTACGACCACTGCGCCTGAGGCAAAGTTGCCAGCCCGCGCAGCTGTTTATCGCCCAAAAGATTGCCGTACGGATCAATGGCGCGGCAAGCGGGTTTTCATGCAACATAGTCGCCCGGTGGCGCTGTGTCTGTAGTGATGTTGTAAATGGCCACTATCGATGTCGAACCCTGCGCTGCCCGGAGGGCACGGATGACCCGGACCACTGCTGTACTGAGCGTCATACTCGCCTTGGGCCTGCTGTTGGCAGCCAGTTACGGCGTGCGTTATGGACTGATGGAGGACGCCCGCTGGGTCGGCCTGTGCAGCACTGTCGATGCCCAGTGGCAGTGTCAGGCGCGGTCATGGCTGGGCTTGACCATTCATTTTCAGACGTTGGCCTGGCTGGCCCTGGGCAGCGCGGTGCTGGCTCAGATGGTCAAAGGCCGCAGTGGACGCGCGCTGGGTGGGCTGGCCTTGCTGCTGGGCATTCCTGCGCTGGTGCTGTACACCGCGAGTCTGGCGGTGTTCGCGGTGGTGCTCGGCGGATTGCGCGTGGTTCGCGCCCAGGGTTAAACGGTTTTGCCGCGCTGTCTGCCCGTGAGGTGCAGGCAACGCACCAGAGCCAGGGTCATCAACCCGCTGACCAGAGCCCAGATCAACGCCTGCTGGCTTTGCAAGCCTTCCTGATACAACTGCGGCACGATCCCCAGACCCACTATCCACGCCAGCAACGCCACTTCGCCGCGCGGCGCAGGCAGCGGACGTAGCCACAACACCAGCGCCGGCAGGGCCAGTGCGGCACTGGGGAAACTGCGGTAGCGGGCATCGAAAACCAGCCCGAGCATGCTCACCGCCGCTGCGAAGCCGGCCGCCAGCACCAGCCAGCGACCCTGGTGCTGGATCAGCAGCCACAGCCGTTGCCGCCATGCCGCACGCTGGCTTAACGCCAGGGCGGTGTAGCTCAGGCACGCCAGGTTCAGCAGCGCCAATGCCAGTCCCCACAGCCACTCGCCGGCGAAGCGCGCATCGGTGCGCAGCAGTTCACCCCACAGCCCCAGGCAGCCGGCCCCGAACGCCACCAGCAGTGGCAGGCCCAGGGCGGCCAGCACCGTGCGGGGGCGTCCGCCCAGCAGCAGGGTCAGCAGCATCAGCGCGCTGCTCGACAGCGCCCAGTGCGTCCACAGCGGCAGGTTGCTGACCGGCCCTTCGAGCACACCCTTGTCCTGGCGGTCGGCATCGTACAGGCCCCAGTAACCGCCCACCGCGCCCTCGCTGGCGCGCTTCCACGGTTGGTCGAAGGCTTCTATGAGGTTGTAGTTCCAGCCGTGTGCCTCGGCCTGGGTGACGAAGCCGCGGATGAACCGCGCTTCGTTGACTCGGCTTGGCACGGCAGTCTCGCGCTGGCGACCTTCACTGGGCCAGCCAGTCTCGCCGATCAGGATCGGCTTGGGCGCGAAGCGTTTGACGAAGCGTTGATGTACCTTGGCCACATGCGCCAGCGCGGCGTCGATGTCGCGCGGCTGATCTTCCCAGTAAGGCAACAGGTGAATGGTCAGAAAGTCCACGGCCGGTGCGACTTCCGGATGCTGCAGCCAGAACTCCCAGACATCGGCGTAGGTCACCGGCACCGTCACCGCCGCCTTGACCCGAGTGATCGCCGCAGCCAGCGCGCGGCCGGTGATTTCCTTGCGCAGCAGCGCCTCGTTGCCCACGATCACCGCGCTGACCACATCGCTGTTGGCGTTGGCCGAGGCGATCAGCAGGTCGATTTCCCGTGCGGTGTCCTGGGGATTGGCGTTGACCCAGGCGCCGAGCATGACTTTCAGGCCATGTTTGCGCGCCAGTGCTGGAATGGCTTCAAGACCGGTCATCGAATAGGTACGGATGCACTGAAATCGCTCGGCCAGCAGGGCCAGGTCGGCATCCATGCGTGCCGGGCGCAGTTGGAAAGGCTGGTCGAACGGCGACTGGTCCTTGTCGAAGGGCGTGTACGAGGCGCATTGCAGCTTGTGAGTGGGGCTGGCGGCGTCGGCCAGGCGCACAGGCTGACCCAGTGCGTACCACAAGCCCCACAGCCCGAGCAGGGCGACGATAATGGCGAATGCGTACAGTGGCAGGAGCAGGCGGGTGGAGCGGGGCATCGGGCGTTCCGTCGTCAGGTGCGCAGGGCAGGGGGGCGGTCAGGCGATGAGGCGAGACGCACGGGGTTCAGGTGGCGTGCAGGGTCGAAACTGCACGCCGGGTGATAGTAGCCCGTCGTCAATCCTTTGGCATGCAAGGATCGCGCAGACCCGTGTGAGTAAATGGCGCTAATGGCGAAGTGCTGTCGCATATGGCGGTGGTGCAGGTCGCAGTTGGAGCAGGTCTATGCTCGTCGCAGGTTGATGATGGAACCTCAATAAGACCTGACGCGGGGATGCTTTGATGAAAATGCGACGTTTACTGGGTGTGGGAACGGCCCTGGTACTGGCCATGAGCACTGCGCAAGCAATGGCCAAGGAAGTAAGCATTGGCTACGTGGATGGTTGGTCCGACAGTGTCGCGACCTCCAACGTGGCCGCCGAAGTGATCAAGCAAAAGCTGGGCTATGACGTCAAACTCCAGGCTGTCGCCGCGGGCATCATGTGGCAGGGCGTGGCGACCGGCAAACTCGATGCGACGCTGTCGGCGTGGCTGCCCGTCACCCACGGCGAGTACTGGACCAAGAACAAGGACAAGGTGGTCGACTACGGCCCGAACTTCAAGGACGCCAAGATCGGTCTGATCGTGCCGGACTACGTCAAGGCCAACAGCATCGCCGACCTCAAGACCGACAGCAGCTTCAAGCAGAAGATCGTCGGCATCGACGCCGGTGCCGGGGTGATGATCAAGGCCGAACAGGCCATCAAGGACTACGACCTGACCGGCTATAAACTGGTCGCCAGTTCCGGTGCGGCGATGACCACCGAACTGGGCAAGGCCTACGACAAGAAAGAATCCATCGCCGTGACCGGCTGGGTGCCGCACTGGATGTTCGCCAAGTGGCAACTGAAATTCCTCGAAGATCCGAAGAAAGTCTTCGGTGAAGCCGAAACTGTCAACAACATCGGCAGCAAGCAATTGGCGACCAAAGCGCCGGAAGTGGCCGAGTTCCTGAAGAAGTTCTCCTGGCAGTCCAAGGATGAGATCGGCGAAGTGATGCTGGCCATCCAGAATGGCGCCAAGCCTGATGCCGCGGCCAAAGACTGGGTGGCCAAGCACCCAGAGCGCGTCAAGGAGTGGACTGGCAAGTAAGCGGCCAGTCATTGCCGATGGGGCTGCCCGCCAGCCCCGTCAGCGACGGGCGTCGAACACCGCGTGCAGGTGCGCGCGGTAACTGTCGAACGCTGCGATCGCACCCTGCTGAGCCTGTAACTCCTCCTGCTCGGTCAGTCGCAAAGCATCGATCTGTTCAACGAACGCACGCCAGTGCAGCGCCCGTCCCTCGGGGTGCGCCGCCAGGTGCCGAGCACCGTGTGAAGCATCCAGCCCCAGGTGCTGACTGTGCTTGAACAGAAACGCTGCGCCCAGATTCGATCCCTCACTGCAATACAGCCAGCCCAGCGCGTGGGCCGCACTTGCCTGCACGGCTGCCGGTGTCTCCGGCAACGCCAGACCCAGGTCGTTGAAATCTTTGCGCACCGCAGCGAAACGCGACAGATCGGCGAGCCCGGGCAACAGCCGATTGAGTTCGGCGTCGTGGTAGAGGCCGAGCAAACTGCCATGAAAACGGTGTTGTACCTGTAGGAAACAGGCATAGCGTTGCAGATCGGCAAAGGGCCGAGCCGCCATGACCTGCACATCAACGCTGTCGTGGTCGCGGCTGCTGGCCGCCTTGAGGCGTTTGCAGCGGCTCGGCTCGGCCAGGCAAGGGGCGGGTGCACTCATTAGAAGATCCGTGGAAGGGGCGCGGGGCGATATGATGGCTGGCGCGCAGGCTGCTGACTAGCGGCAGCGAACCGGCGGCAGCGCGAACGGTCCATGGTGCTGGCGGTACAGGGCTGACTCGATGGCGTGACGCGGGTCGCTTGTACCGTCCACCCACGGTGATATCCTTCCCGTCCACGCGGCCGTCCGCGTCGCCCCTATGGACAGCATTCGGTTTTATTCATGAAGAAATCAGTAGGTATTCTCTGCGGTCTGGCCGTCGCCATCGCCGCCATCACCACCGCTGGTGCCTGGTTCACCGGCAAGCAGATTCCGGGCGAGCTGGAGCACGCGGTCACCCGTGCCAACGCCGAGTTCAAGAACGCTGTTGCCGGCACGGGTGGCAGCATGACGATGGAGCTGGTGTCGCTCGAGCAGCACTGGTTCACCAGTGATGCGCGCTACCGCATCGTCATCAAGGATGTGCAGATCGGTCAGGGTGAGCCGCTCAACTTTGAACTGGGTGCGACCGATCACATCGAGCACGGGCCGTTCCCCTGGACTCGGGTCAAGTCGCTCAAGCTGCTGCCGGTCATGGCGGTCAGCAACAGCGAGCTGGTCAAGTCCGATCAGCTCGCGCCGCTGTTCGAGGCAGCGGGCGGCAAGATGCCCGTCAGCGCTACCGGCACGCTGGGTTACGGTGGCAGCATCGACACCGAAACGCATGTCGCCCCGCTGAAGTTCACCCAGGACAATGGCGGCCTGTTCGACTTTGCCGGCATGACCCTGAACGTCGATGGCGACCGCGATGGCAACGCCATGAAGATTCACGGCAACTTCGACCGGCTGGAAGTGAAGATCGTCGGTGATCGTCCACCGGCCACCTTCGTGCTCGAAGGTTTCAAGGTCGGTGGCGACCTGAGCAAGACCGACTACGAGAAGATCTACGTCGGCAAGCTCGACCTGTTCCTCGATCAACTGCAGGCGACCCTTGGGCCCAAGCAGGACGTGCTGGTCGCCAAGGGTATCGAGCAGAACAACCTGTACAACCTCGAAGGCAAGGACCGTCTGGGCGGGCGCCTGGAATACAAGGTGTCCGACATCACCTACGCCAACCGTGCCGTCGGTAGCGGGCAGATGGTCATGACCTTCCGCTCGCTCGACATTCCGTCGACCCTGGCGCTGAGCGAGTGGTACCAGGGTAAGATGCCGCAGATCCAGGCGGCAGCCGCCGACGGCCAGGCAATGCCCCAGATTCAGATGACCGATGCCGAGCGCGCCCAGGTGCACGGTGATCTGCAGAAACTGCTGGCGGCAAAGCCGACGGCATCCATCGAAGACCTGTCGTTCAAGACCGCGCGTGGCACCAGTCGCTTCAAACTCGATGTCGATTTCGCCAATCCGGCGTCCTTCGACCTGCCGGCTGACCAACTGACCCGGCAGATCATCGCCAAGCTCAGTGGCAAGCTGTCGCTGTCCAAGCCCATGGTCGGTGACCTGGCCACCTTGCAGGCGCTGCTCGGCGGCGAGACCGACGCCCAGGCGATCGCCCAGCAGTCCAACCAGGCGGGTGAAATGCTCGGCATGATGGCGGTGCAGAGCGGGCTGGCCACGGTGCAGGGCGATGACGTGGTCTCGAGCCTGGACTACGCCGCCGGCCAGGTCGACTTCAACGGCAAGCAGATGACCGTCGAAGAGTTCCTGATGATGCTCCAGGCGCTGGTTCCACAGCGCTGATCGGCAGTAGCGCACGGTGCCTGCCCAGGCCCGTGCGTGGCGTGCTTCGATGCCCCAGGCCCGCGTGCCCTGGGGCGTACCACTGCTCGGAAAAATCGCTTTTGAATTGATCCGATTGTCTGTAGCCTTCGGCGTCCGATAACAATCCGCGCCCGCAGGTGGGCCGCGACGGCACGCCGTCCGGCACCTTTAGCCGATCTGCCAGGACGCGGTGCTACTCTCGATTGACGCGCGCGCGCAGGTCCCGTGATCATGACCCAGATTTCCGAACGTCTCCTGGTTCAAGCCCACCTTGATGCCAAGCAGCCCCAGCCCTTGACGGCCGAGCAGGAGGCTGACTACCGCGCAGCCATCGCCGCCGAACTCAAGGCGCAGAATGCCGTGCTGGTTGCCCACTTCTATTGCGACCCGGTGATCCAGGCCCTGGCCGAGGAAACCGGTGGCTGCGTTTCCGACTCGTTGGAGATGGCCCGTTTCGGCAAGCAGCACGAAGCCGACACGGTGGTGGTGGCCGGTGTCCGCTTCATGGGCGAAACGGCGAAGATTCTCACCCCGCACAAACGCATCCTCATGCCGACCCTGGAAGCGACCTGCTCGCTCGATCTGGGCTGTCCGGTAGAGGCGTTCTCGGCCTTCTGCGACCAGCATCCCGAGCGCACCGTGGTGGTCTATGCCAACACCTCGGCGGCGGTGAAGGCGCGGGCCGACTGGGTGGTGACTTCCAGCTGCGCGCTGGAGATCGTCGAAAGCCTGATGGACAACGGCGAGACCTTCATCTGGGGCCCTGACCAGCACCTGGGTCGCTACATCCAGAAGCAGACCGGCGCCGACATGCTGCTGTGGGACGGTGCCTGCATCGTTCACGAAGAGTTCAAGTCACGCCAGTTGGCCGACATGAAGGCGCTTTACCCGGACGCGGCGGTGCTGGTGCATCCCGAATCGCCGGAGTCGGTCATCGAGCTGGCCGATGCCGTTGGCTCTACCAGCCAGCTGATCAAAGCGGCGCAGACCCTGCCCAGCAGCACCTTCATCGTCGCCACCGACCGCGGCATTTTCTACAAGATGCAGCAGTTGTGCCCGGACAAGACCTTCATCGAAGCGCCAACGGCCGGTAACGGCGCCGCGTGCCGCAGCTGCGCGCATTGCCCGTGGATGGCGATGAACACCCTCGAGCGCACCCTCGATTGCCTGCGCACCGGCAGCAACGAGATCAGCGTCGACCCGGCGCTGATTCCGCGAGCGGTCAAACCGTTGCAGCGGATGCTGGACTTCACCCAGGCAGCGCGGTTGAAACTCTCGGGCAATGCCTGACCAGGCAGAGCAACGCTTGTAGGGGGCGATTGAGCGCTGCCCCCGCTAGGCTCACTAGCGCCCCATCATGTCCCTGACCATGCGCTGCTGCTCCATGATCTCGCGCTGACGCTGGTCTATCTGCGCGGCCAGCGGGAAGTTGCTGCCGGCGCGGCGCTTGGCGAAGTCCAGTTGCTGAATGGCCTGATCGAAATCACCGACCAGAGTGAAGTACTCGGCCCGCGCCCGGTGCAGGCCGATGGTGTCGCCTGACAGGCCACGCACTTCTGCGACTTCATACCAGACGTCCGGGTCTTGCGGGCGATTCTTCAGCAGTGCATCGAGCACCTTCTGCGCCTCGGCTGGCTTGCCCTGCTTGATCAACAGGTCGGCACGTACCTGGTTCAGCGGGTAGCTGCCGGGGTACAGGACCTGCAAGCGCTCCACCAACTGCTGGGCCTCGGCCAGGCGGTTGTTGGTGATCTCCAGGTCGATCTGCGCGAGGTTGTAGGTAATGTCGTTGGGTGCCTTGGCCAGCAGCGGCTTGAGGTTGGCGCGCGCTTCGTTGAGTCTGCCGCTCTTGATCTGCGCCAGGGCCAGGCCATAGCGCGCTGCGTCCAGGGTCGGATCTTCATCGAGCTGGGCCTGGAAGCGCTTGGCGGCGAGGCCCGGAGTGCCTTCGTAGGTCAGTGCCACGCGGGCGCGAATCAGTTGATAGCGCAAGCTGTCTTCCACGCCACCCTTGGGCGCCTGTTCGGCGCGGTTGCGGGTGTCGGCGATCCGCGATTCGGTGACCGGGTGAGTCAGTAGAAACTCCGGCGGCTTGCCGTCGTAGCGATACTGCCGCGCCAGGCGCTCGAACATGGTGGGCATGTTGCGTGGATCGTAACCGGCCTTTTCCAGGTTCTGGATGCCGATGCGATCGGCCTCCTGCTCGTTCTGCCGCGAAAAGCGCCGTTGCTCTTGGATCGCGGCGGCCTGGGAACCGGCGATCAGGCCGATACCGGCGTCGCCACCGCCGCCAGCGGCCAGCACGATACCGGCCAGCAGCGCGGCCATCATCGGCAATTGCATGCGCTGCTGGGCCTCGACGCCGCGGGCGAAGTGGCGCTGCGACAAGTGCGCCAGTTCGTGGGCCAGCACCGAGGCGTACTCGCCTTCGGTCTGCGCGTTGAGGAACAGCCCGCCGTTGACCCCCACGATGCCGCCGGGAGCGGCGAAGGCGTTGAGTTCGCGGCTGTCGATGAGTACGAATTCCAGACGCCGATCCTGCAACTGGCTGGTTTCGGCCAGCCGGTACACGCTGGTCTCGACGTAATCCTTCAACTGCGGATCGTTCAACTGCTTGACGTTGCCGCGCAACAAGCTCAGCCAGGCGCGACCCAGATCATGCTCCTGCTTGGGCGAGACGATCGAGGAACTGGAATCGCCCAACGACGGCAGATCGTCGGCCTGGCTCGGCGCAGCCAGCAGACAGGCCAGCGCCAGCAAGGTGGGGCGCAGTAAATTCATGCAGTAGGCTCGCGTGAAGTGAAAGATTCCTACTGTAGCCGCCTCGCACCTTGCCGACCAGTGGCGCTATCCTAGGCGGCCTTTGTGTCCTGCCCTGTGGAGACCCCCCGTGAGCGAACCCCTGACCTGCGCTGCCGAACTCGACGCCAGTGGCCTGAACTGTCCGTTGCCGCTACTCAAGGCGAAGATGGCGCTCAATGGTCTGGCCAGCGGCGCGGTCCTCAAGGTGATCGCCACCGATGCGGGCTCCCAGCGTGACTTTCACACCTTTGCCCGCCTCTCAGGTCATAGCCTGGTCGACGAGCAGGTCGACGCTGGCGTCTACACCTACTGGCTGCGCAAGGCCTGAGTTTTCCAAGGATCCGTAATGTTCAACGTGCTACGCGGCTGGGTGCAGCGCTACTTCTCTGACGAGCAGGCGGTGGTGCTGGCCGTCCTGCTGTTCCTCGCCTTCACCGTGGTACTGACGTTTGGCGGCATGCTTGCGCCGGTGCTGGCGGGCATGGTGCTGGCCTTCCTCATGCAGGGGCTGGTCAACGCTCTGGAGCGTCTTAAGGTGCCGAGCGGGGTGGCGGTAGGTCTTGTCTTCACCCTGTTCATGGGTGCGCTGGCGGTATTTCTGCTGGTGCTGGTGCCGCTGCTCTGGCATCAGTTGATTACCCTGTTCAACGAGCTGCCGGGCATGCTCGGCAAATGGCAGTCGCTGTTGCTGCTGTTGCCCGAGCGCTACCCGCACCTGGTGTCGGACGAGCAGGTACTGCGCGCCATCGAATCGGTACGTGGCGAGATCGGCAAGTTTGGCCAATGGGCGCTGGGGTTTTCCCTGTCGAGCCTGCCGCTGCTGGTCAGTGCCATGATCTACCTGGTGCTGGTGCCGATCCTGGTGTTCTTCTTCCTCAAGGACCGTGAGCTGATCGCGCGTTGGGTGGTCGGTTACCTGCCGCGTGAGCGCACCTTGCTCAATCGGGTCGGCGACGAGATGAACCGCCAGATCGCCAACTACATCCGCGGCAAGGGTATCGAGATTCTGATTTGCGGCATCGCCACCTACATTGCCTTCATCAGCCTGGGGCTGAACTACGCCGCCTTGCTCGCCTTGCTGGTGGGCCTGTCGGTGGTGGTGCCCTACGTCGGCGCGGTGGTGGTGACGGTGCCGGTGACCCTGATTGCGCTGTTCCAGTGGGGCTGGGGCGATCAGTTCATCTACCTGATGGTGACCTACGCGATCATCCAGGCCCTCGATGGCAACGTGCTGGTGCCGCTGCTGTTCTCTGAGGCGGTGAGTCTGCACCCGGTGGCGATCATCTGCGCGGTGCTGCTGTTCGGCGGGCTGTGGGGGTTCTGGGGAATCTTCTTCGCCATTCCCCTGGCGACACTGTTCAAGGCGGTGCTCGATGCCTGGCCGCGTCAGGAGCCAAGTGTGGCGCCGCTGTTGTAGGGCGGCGCCCCTGTCGGCGGTCAGGCCTTGTCCAGCGCCTCGGCCGCTGCCAGCACGGCATCGACATGGCCGGGTACCTTCACGCCACGCCACTGCTGGCGCAGCACGCCATCCTTGTCGATCAGGAAAGTGCTGCGATCGACGCCCAGGTATTCCTTGCCATAGAGCTTCTTGAGCCTGATCACATCGAACAGCTGGCACAGGGCTTCGTCCTTGTCGCTGATCAGCTCGAAGGTGAAGCCCTGCTTGGCCTTGAAGTTTTCATGGGATTTCAGGCCGTCGCGCGAGATGCCGAAGACCACCGTATTGGCGGCGGCGAAGGCCGAGGCCTGATCACGGAAACCCTGGCCCTGGGTGGTGCAGCCCGGCGTGCTGTCCTTGGGGTAGAAATACAGCACCACCTGCTGACCCTTGAGCTCGGCGAGATGGACGGTCTGGCCACTGGTGGCCTGGGCCTGGAAGTCAGGCACCGCCTGGTCGATGGCAACGCTCATGCAGGGTCTCCTCAAACAGGGTTCTGTGGACGCCAGGGCTCGATCAGGGCATCGAGGTTCAGGGCGTCGGCGAAGTCCAGGAACTGGTCGCGCAGCCAGCTGATCTGCGTGCCGGCCGGCAGGATCACGGTGAACTGGGCGTTGAGCATGCTGCTGCCGGTCTGTGGCGCCAGGTAAGTGTCGCAGGTCATGGCATCGAGCTCGACGCGGTGGTCGAGGAAGAACTGGCACAGCTCGTTGATGATGTCCGGGCGATAGGCGGCGCTGACATAGGCAACGTAGGGCAGGGCCTGGGGGCGTACCTCCTGCTCGGCGCTGCGCACCACATCGATGGTCATGCCATGTTTTTTCGCCAGACCCGGCAAGGTGGACTCTAGGCGCGCGAGGGCGTCCCAGTTGCCGCCGACCTGCAGCACTAGGGCGCTGGTTTCGCCATGGCGGCTCAGCCGCGAGGTGACCACCGCGCAGCGATTGTCGAAGGCGGCACGGCTCAGAATGTTGGCCAGCTCCATCGGGTTGGGGCCCAGGGCGCTGATGACGAGAAATTGTTCACGGACGGTTGGGGTGGACATGCAACATTCCTAAAGCGATGAGTGGTCGGCACGAAACGTGCGCGAGGCCGGGCTGCGGCATCGAACCGAGCCCTTGCGGCTGGCGCAGAACAGGGTCGGCGGCCTGTGGAGCCGCGTGCTACCGAGCAAAGGAGGAAGGGTAGCGAAATCCGGGCTGCAGGGGAATGCTCCAGCCGAGAGCTTCGCTTGTGCAAGGTCGATGGCGCCAGTACCATTACCGCTCTCTTTTTCCGGCAGGAGCAGCTTAATGATCGCGGGCAGTATGGTGGCATTGGTCACGCCCATGGATGCACAAGGGCGCGTCGACTGGCTCAGCCTCGACAAACTGGTCGATTTCCACCTGGAAAAAGGCACGCACGCCATCGTCGCGGTCGGCACCACTGGCGAATCCGCCACGCTCGATGTCGAAGAGCACATCCTGGTCATCAAGCACGTGGTCGAGCGGGTCAAGCGCAGCAATCGGAGCATCCCGGTCATCGCCGGCACTGGTGCCAACTCCACCGCCGAAGCGATTCACCTCACGCAGAATGCCAAAAGCGCCGGAGCCGATGCCTGCCTGCTGGTGGTGCCGTACTATAACCGTCCCACCCAGGAAGGCCTGTACCAGCACTTCAAGCTGATCGCCGAATCGGTCGATATCCCGCAGATCCTCTACAACGTGCCCGGTCGTACCTCCTGCGACATGCAGGCCGAAACCGTGATCCGCCTCTCGACCATTCACAACATCATCGGCATCAAGGAAGCCACCGGCGACCTCGACCGGGCCAAGGCCATCATCGAAGGCGTCGACCCAGCGTTCCTGGTTCTGTCCGGCGATGATCCAACCGCAGTCGAGCTGATCCTGCTGGGCGGCAAAGGCAATATTTCCGTCACTGCCAACGTCGCCCCGCGCGAGATGGCCGACCTGTGCGAAGCCGCCCTTGCCGGCGATGCCGAAAAGGCCCGCGCGATCAACGACGCACTTATGCCCTTGCACAAGAATCTGTTCTGCGAGGCCAACCCGATCCCGGTGAAATGGGCATTGGTGGAAATGGGCCTCATGCACAAAGGCATTCGCCTGCCCCTGACCTGGCTGAGCGAAGGCTGTCACGAACGAGTCCGTACTGCCTTGCGCCAGTCCGGCGTACTGGTTTAATCGAGGAAGTACACCGCATGAAGCGACTGGCAGGTTTATCCGCCCTGGCATTGATCATCTCCAGCACCAGCGGTTGTGGCTGGCTGTGGGGCGACGAAGGTTATTTCCGTGATCGCGGCAGCGACTACCTGCAAGCGCAGACCACAGCGCCCATGCAGGTTCCGCAGGACGCCACCCACGTCAAACGTCTCGACCCACTGCTGCCGATTCCGCGTAACGTCGCCGACGACAACATCAGCGGCGAATTCGAAGTACCGCGTCCGCAGCCGCTCAATGCCGCTGCCGATACCGCCGACTACAGCTTGCAACGCAGCGGCAGCAGCCGTTGGGTGCTGGCCCAACGCTCGCCTGCCGAAGTCTGGCCGGTGGCTCGCCAGTTCTTCGAGGACAACGGCTTCCGTATCGCCGAAGAGCGTCCTCAGACCGGCGAATTCAACACCACCTGGCAGCGTTTCGACGAACTGTCCGCCTCGCTCGGCCAGCGCCTGGCCAGTTCGGCCAGCAGCGGCGACAGCGAAGTCCGCGTGCGCGTGCGCATGGAACCGGGCGTGCAGCGCAACACCAGTGAGGTGTACATCGTCAGTGTCGAGCGTCCGGCTGGCAGCACGGCCGACCCGGCATTCCCTTCGACCTCGCGCAACGCCGGTGTCGATGCTCTGCTGGTCGATGAAATGCTCGCCAGCATGAACCGCAGCGCCGAGAAGGGCGGCTCGGTCTCGCTGCTCGCCGAACGCGACTTCGACACCCCAAGCCGTGTCAGCCTGAGCGAAGACGGCAGCGGCAACCCGGTGCTTTACATGGGCTCCGATCTGGATCGCGCCTGGTCTGGCGTCGGCCGCGCCCTCGAGCAAGGCCAGTGGCGCGTGGAGGACATCAACCGCAGCCTGGGCCTGTACTACATCAACCTGTCGGAAAAACCTGAAGACAAGCAGAACGAGCCTGGCTTCTTCGGCCGCATGTTCGGCAGCAAACCGACCGAGCAGGAGCGTGAAGCCCGTGCCGAGCGTTACCAGGTTCGCCTGAGCAAGGTCGGCGAGAACGTCCAGGTCACGGTCGAGAAGAACATCAACACCGTCGCCCCGGCTGATGTCGCTCGCCGTGTGCTGAGCCTCATTCAGGACCACCTGGGTTAAGTGCGTTTCGCGGTACTGGGAAGCGGTAGCCAGGGAAACGGCACGCTGATCGCCAGCGGTGACACGTTCATTCTGGTCGACTGCGGGTTTTCCTTGCGTGAAACCGAGCGGCGCCTGGCGCTGCTTGGCGTGTCGGCCAGTGATCTCAGTGCGGTGCTGGTGACCCACGAACATGCCGATCATGTGCATGGCGTTGGGTTGCTGGCGCGGCGCTACAATGTGCCGGTGTACCTGAGCCAGGGCACTTTGCGTGGCATGCGCAAGCCGGTGGAGGTCGCCGGTTTTCTGGAATGCGGTGCCACACTGGGCATCGGCAGCCTGCAGGTCAGCGCCGCCCGCGTCGAGCATGATGCCCTCGAGCCGTTGCAGTACGTGATCAGTGACGGCAGTCGTCGCTTCGGCATGCTGACCGATCTGGGCAGCTACGATGCTCGCCTGCTGGAGCGCTACCGCGACCTCGATGCACTGTTGATTGAAGCCAATCACTGCCGTGATCTGCTTGCCCGAGGCCACTACCCGCGCTTTCTCAAGGTGCGGGTCGGCGGCAATCAGGGGCATTTGAACAACCACCAGGCCGCCAGCCTGGTGGCCGAGCTGGGCTGGAATACTTTGCAGCACCTGGTGCTGGCCCACCTCAGCAGCAAGAACAACCTGCCACATCTGGCCCGTCAGTGCTTCGTCGACACCCTTGGGTGCGACCCGGACTGGCTCCAGGTGGCCAACCAGGACACTGGGCTCGACTGGCGCCACATCGCCTAGCCCACCCACACTGCAAGCGGAGCCCATCATGGAAAAACGCGACGAACTGTACCGCGGCAAGGCCAAATCGGTTTATCAGACCGACGACGCCGACCGCTTGATCCTGCTGTTCCGCAACGACACTTCGGCGTTCGACGGCAAGCGCATCGAACAGCTGGACCGTAAAGGCATGGTGAACAACAAGTTCAACGCCTTCATCATGCAGAAGCTCGAAGAAGCCGGCGTGCCGACCCAGTTCGACAAGCTGCTGGGCGACAACGAATGCCTGGTCAAGAAGCTCGACATGATTCCGGTCGAGTGCGTGGTGCGCAACTACGCCGCCGGCAGCCTGGTCAAGCGCCTGGGCGTGGAAGAGGGCATCAAGCTCGAGCCGTCCACCTTCGAGCTGTTCCTCAAGAACGACGAGAAGGGTGATCCGTTCATCAACGAATCCCACGTGGTCGCCTTCGGCTGGGGTACCGCCGAGCAACTGGTCGAGATGAAGAAGCTGTCGCTCAAGGTCAATGAAGTACTGAGCAAGCTGTTCGATGACGCCGGCCTGCTGCTGGTGGACTTCAAGCTCGAGTTCGGCGTATTCCACGGCCAGATCGTGCTGGGTGACGAATTCAGCCCCGACGGCTGCCGCCTGTGGGACAAGGAAACCCGCAAGAAAATGGACAAGGACCGCTTCCGCCAGGGTCTGGGCGACGTCATCGAAGCCTACGAAGAAGTCGCCAAGCGTCTCGGCGTGCCGCTGTAACCTGCACTGGCACGCAAGCGCCTGATACCACGTGACTTTTTTCAACAAAAGGTTTGCCTTCCGAGAAAACGCTGGTATCATGCGCGCCACTGGAGAGATGCCGGAGTGGTCGAACGGGACGGATTCGAAATCCGTTGTACTGGCAACAGTACCTAGGGTTCAAATCCCTATCTCTCCGCCATATCAAAAAGCCCCGCAAGTTAATCACTTGCGGGGCTTTTTCGTATCTGTGTTTCAGGATTTCTCCGTGCTCTCAGTACCGCCTCGCCTGGAGCAACCTGACGGTTTGGGGGCAGGGTGCGCACGCGTAATCGAGTGGAGCAGGCGCACGGTGGTGTCAAATGTTCCGGTCATCCCTGATCACTGCTGAAGACCTCCTTGAAGAACCGCTTCATGTCAGCCCATGAACGCTCGTCCGCAGCTTTGTTGTAACCAATGTCCGGCCCGCCATGCTCGCCGTGGCCAAGGCGGTCGGCATCGGGGTTGCTGAAGCCGTGCTTGGCACCGGGCAGGCTGACGAACTCGAAGCTCGCGTTGGCGTTTTGCATTTCCTGCTTGAAATCGGCCACCTGTTGCGGCGTCACCATGCTGTCGTCGGCGCCGTGCTCGACGAGAATCTTGGCCCTGACCGCTCCGGCCTGCGCCGGTGTCTGAGTGACCAGTGCGCCGTGGAAGCTGACCACGCCGTCGAGCTTGGCGCCGCGCCGGGCGGCGTCGAGCACCACCTTGCCACCGAAGCAGTAACCGATGGCGCCGAGGCGATGCTTGTCGGTGCCGGGTTGGATTTTCAGCAGGTCGAGTCCGGCATCGAAGCGCCGTACGGCAGCGGCGGGGTCTTTCATCGCCTGGGCCATGAAGGCCTGCGCGTCGGCCGGGTGCTCGGTGTGCTTGCCGTCGCCGTACATGTCGATGGCCAGCGCGTTGTAGCCCAGCGCCGCGAGGTCACGGGCGCGACGCTTGGCGTAGTTGTCCAGGCCCCACCATTCATGCACCACCACCACGCCGGGGCGTTTGCCGGTGAGTGCGTCGTCGTAGGCGTAGTAGCCGATCAGGCGATTGCCGTCGGCGTCCTGATAAGGAATCTCGCGGGTTTGCACCGCTGCCTGGGTGAAGGCAGCGCTGCACATCAATGCCACGGCAAGCGCGAAGCGCATGGTCGGTACTCCCTATCGAGGTCAGGGTCAGGTTCGTTCAGCGCAGGTTCAGCCAGGGTTCAGCGGCGGTTCAGGCGCCGCTCACTACTCTAGCCCGCAGAGACACTCAGCGCATCCAAACTGGAGTACCTACCCATGAAAACACTCAATAGTCTGCTCGCCGCCGTGGCTGTCTGCGCCGCTGGCCTGGCCACTTCCGCCCAGGCCGACGACACCTTCGCCAGCCTCACCTATGGCCAGACCAGCGACAAGGTTCGCAAGTCCGGCCTGCTGCAGCGCAACACCGAGAACCTCAACACCGATGGCATCATCGGTAAGGATGGCACCTGGGGTGTGCGTCTGGGGCAAATCAACGACCAGGCCCGTTACTACATGACCTACGACAACGTCTCGGGGGACCACAGCGGCCTCAAGCTGCGTCAGGAAAACCTGCTGGGCAGCTACGACCTGTTCTACCCGGTCGGTGACACCACCAAGCTGTTCGGCGGTGCCAGCCTTGGCATGACCAAGCTGACCCAGGAATCTTCCGGCGTCAGCCGCGATACCGACTACGGCTACGCGGTTGGCCTGCAGGGCGGGGTGATTCAACAAGTCACCGACAACGCCTCGGTGGAGTTGGGCTACCGTTACCTGCGCAGCAATGCCAGCGTGGAAGTCTCGCCCCATGGCGAACCCAAGGCTGGCGCCCTGCGCCTGACCAGCAGCGCGCAGACCTACCTGTCGGCCAACTACCGCTTCTAGGGCCGCGTTCGGCTGATATCCTGTGCCGGCCGCCGCACCAACGCCGGCGCAGCCTTCGAGGAGAGATGCATGAAACTGCTGGTGGTCGAGGACGAAGCGCTGTTGCGCCATCACCTCCTCACGCGCCTGGGCGAGAGCGGCCATGTGGTGCAGGCCGTGGCCAACGCCGAAGAGGCGTTGTATCAGGCTGGCGAGTTCAGCTACGACCTGGCGGTGATCGATCTCGGTCTGCCCGGCATGAGCGGCCTGGAATTGATCGGCGAGCTGCGCCGCCAGGGCAAGACCTTCCCGATCCTGATTCTCACCGCGCGTGGCAACTGGCAGGACAAGGTCGAAGGCCTGGCGGCCGGTGCCGACGATTACGTGGTCAAGCCGTTCCAGTTCGAGGAGCTCGAAGCCAGGCTCAACGCCTTGTTGCGCCGCTCCAGCGGTTTCATCCAGTCGACCATCGAAGCCGGTCCACTGCTGCTCGACATCAATCGCAAACAGGCCAGCCTCGACCAGCAACCGTTGGCGCTCACCGCTTATGAATACCGCATCCTGGAATACCTCATGCGCCATCACCAGCAGGTGGTCGCCAAGGAGCGGCTGATGGAGCAGCTGTATGCCGACGATGACGAGCGCGACCCGAACGTCATCGAAGTGCTGGTCGGCCGCCTGCGCCGCAAACTCGAAGCGGCTGGCGGGTTCAAGCCCATCGATACCGTGCGCGGCCTGGGCTACCTGTTCAACGAGCGCTGCCGGTGATTCGCTCGCTGCGCGTGCGGCTGATGCTGGCCGCCGCGGTGCTGGCGGTATTGTTCATGCTGGCGCTGCTGCCGGCGCTGCAAAAGGCGTTCAGCCTGGCCTTGCAGGAGTCCATCGAGCAACGACTGGCCTCGGATGTCACCACGCTGATCTCGGCCGCACGGATCGAGCGCGGGCAGTTGAAGATGCCGGCGTTGTTGCCCGACGAGCGCTTCAAACTGCCCGAAAGCGGTCTGCTCGGCTATATCTTCGACCGCAACGGCACCCTCGTCTGGCGTTCCCGCGCCACCCGCGACCAGCACATCGACTACCGCCCTCGCTACGACGGCCGCGGCAACGAATTCGCCCGCGCCCGGCAGAGTGATGGTGAAGAGTTCTTCGTCTATGACGTGGAAATCAAGCTGTTGGGTGGCAAGAGCGCGGCCTACAGCATCGTCGCCCTGCAACCGGTGCGCGAGTACCAGCACACCCTCGACGGCTTGCGGGAAAAACTCTATCTAGGCTTCGGCGCTGCTTTGCTGGCACTGCTGGTGCTGCTCTGGGCGGGCCTGACCTGGGGCCTGCGGTCGTTGCGCCACCTCAGCCGCGAGCTGGATCAGGTCGAGTCTGGCGCGCGCGAGGGGCTGAGCCGTGAGCACCCCCGCGAGCTGTTGCGCCTGACCGGATCGCTCAACCGCCTGCTGCATAGCGAGCGTGAACAGCGCCAGCGCTACCGTGATTCGCTGGATGATCTGGCGCACAGCCTCAAGACGCCGCTGGCGGTACTGCAAGGCGTCGGCGAGAGCATGGGCAAGGGCGGTGACCAGCGCGAGCAGGCGCGCATCCTGCAAAGTCAGATCGAGCGCATGAGCCAGCAGATCGACTACCAGTTGCAGCGCGCCAGCTTGCGCAAGAGTGGTCTGGTGCGCCACCAGGTCGAGCTCAAGCCCCTGCTTGAAAGCCTGTGCAACACCTTGGCCAAGGTCTACCGCGACAAGCGCGTGCAGATCACCGTGGACGTGCCGGATCGGGCGCGGGTGCCCATGGAGCAGGGTGCTTTGCTCGAACTGCTCGGCAACCTGCTGGAAAACGCCTATCGCTTGTGTCTGGAACAGGTGCGTGTAAGCCTGCGCGGCGCTGCCGGGGAACTCGAGCTGTGCATCGAAGATGACGGCATGGGTGTCCCCCCTGATCAGCGCCAGCGCATCCTCCAGCGTGGGGAGCGCCTCGACCGGCAGCATCCTGGGCAAGGTATCGGGCTGGCGGTGGTCAAGGATATCGTCGACAGCTATGACGCCCGGTTGCACCTCGATGATTCGCCGCTCGGTGGTGCCGCATTTCGTGTGGTGTTCATCCTCGACTGAATGCCGGGGTGGGCGGATTCCCGCCACCGCCCCTGTTCAATTCCCGCCACCGGGCGGAATTCCGCCATGTCTGAGGGCGCTTTCTGCGCCATTGCGGCGCATTCCACCCGCATGAATGACGGGTTTGCACCGTGCCTGGGCATCTTGGCACTGCCCTTGCTAATCAGCTTGCAGAGGCCTGCGCCATGCAGCTCGAACACAACGACAAATCCCTCCATGTGCAGGAGGGTTAGCGATTCAGGTGCCATCGCCCTGGGAAGGGTGAAGCCGGCATACTCGAGGAAATTCACGCCATGACGAAACGTCAGCCGCTGTACAAGTCTCTGTATATCCAGGTGTTGGTCGCCATCACCATCGGTATCCTGCTCGGTCACTTCTATCCTGAAACCGGTGTTGCCCTCAAACCGTTGGGCGACGGCTTCGTCAAACTGATCAAGATGGTCATCGCGCCCATCATCTTCTGCACCGTGGTCAGCGGTATCGCCGGCATGCAAAGCATGAAGTCGGTCGGCAAGACCGGTGGCTATGCGCTGCTGTACTTCGAAATCGTGTCCACCATCGCCCTGATCATCGGCCTGATCGTCGTCAACGTGGTCAAGCCTGGCGCAGGCATGCACATCGACGTCAGCACCCTGAACGCCAGCAGCGTGGCCGCCTATGCCGCCGCCGGCGCCCAGCAGACCACCGTCGGCTTCCTGCTCAACATCATCCCCAACACCGTGGTCGGCGCCTTCGCCAACGGCGACATCCTGCAGGTGCTGATGTTCTCGGTGATCTTCGGCTTCGCCCTGCATCGTCTGGGCAGCTACGGCAAGCCGGTGCTGGACCTGATCGATCGCTTTGCCCATGTCATGTTCAACATCATCAACATGATCATGAAGCTCGCTCCGGTCGGTGCCTTCGGCGCCATGGCCTTCACCATCGGTCAGTACGGTGTTGGCTCGCTGGTGCAACTGGGCTACCTGATGGCCTGCTTCTACATCACCTGCCTGCTGTTCGTGCTGGTGGTGCTCGGCGGTATCTGCCGCGCCCACGGCTTCAGCGTCCTCAAGCTGATTCGCTACATCCGTGAAGAGCTGATGATCGTACTGGGTACTTCCTCTTCGGAATCGGCCCTGCCGCGCATGCTGGCGAAGATGGAGCGCCTGGGCGCGAAGAAGTCGGTGGTCGGTCTGGTCATTCCTACCGGTTACTCGTTCAACCTCGACGGCACCTCGATCTACCTGACCATGGCTGCGGTGTTCATCGCCCAGGCCACTGACACCACCATGGACATCACCCACCAGATCACCCTGCTGCTGGTGCTGCTGGTGGCTTCCAAAGGTGCTGCAGGCGTGACCGGTTCCGGCTTCATCGTGCTTGCCGCAACCTTGTCGGCTGTTGGCCACCTGCCAGTTGCCGGTCTGGCACTGATCCTCGGTATCGACCGCTTCATGTCCGAAGCTCGCGCCCTGACCAACCTGGTCGGCAACGCGGTAGCGACCGTGGTCGTGGCCAAGTGGGTCAAGGAGCTTGACGAGAACAAGCTGCAGTCGGAGCTGGCTTCCGGTGGCGCGCCGCTGGAAGACACCCGCCCGACCGACGACCTGGGCGTTGCCGAAGGTCCGGCTCGCTAAGTTCGTGCTAGTGGTATGAGAAAGCCTGTCTTCGGACAGGCTTTTTTATTTGGGCTGGGCTCGGGGCGGCAGGAAGGCCCGGGGGTTTACTCGTGGCGAGTCTGGCCGCTGAACACCAGCACCTGACGACAGCGCTTGCACAGGTAGCGACGCCCCTGATGCACCAGCTTGTGGCGCTGGGCAGTGAAGGCAAAGTCGCTGTCGGGGCAGGGGCAGCGGTAGATGTAGCGGGTCGCCATACGACGCTGCACGGCATAGTTGTGGCAGCGCAGTGGCGGCAGTTCATAGACGCCGCGCATGATCAGCTGCCATTCCTCGCCATGGGCCTGAATACCCGCACCGAACAGTTGATGGGCAATCAGGTGCGCCACCTCGTGTGGCACGGTCTGGCGGAGGAAGTCTTCGCGGTTGGCCTGGTACAACTGCGGATTGAACCGCAGCAGGTTGTCGTACAGATGGGCAACGCCGGCCTTCTGCCCACGCAGTTTGAAGCTGACGTCGGGGCGCGTGAAGGGCCGTTTGAAAAAGGCTTCGGCCTGCGCGTAGCAGGCCTCCACCCGTTGTTTGAGCTGCTCGGGCATAAAGGGGAGGTCTCCTGGCCGGGCATTATGCCGCACCCGTGGTGCCGGCACAGAAACCGTTGGTCAGCGTGTCCGGCAGGCTAGCTGATGTACACAGGCCCCACGCCCATGCCCCAGATCACCACCGTCGCTGCCATGATCGCTACCAGTACCACCAGGCCGACGGCCAGCACCGAGCTCGAGAACAGAAATCCTTCGTCGTCCGGAATAGCCATGAACGTCGGCAGGCCGACGTACAGCAGATACACCGTGTAGGAAACCGCCGCGATGCCGATCAGCATGCCCAGCCAGACATGCGGATACAGGGCGGCCAATCCGCCAATGAACAGCGGCGTGGCCGTGTAGGTGGCAAAGGCGATGCACCGCGCCATCGACGGCGTGGCGTCGTAGGTGCGCGCCATCCAGTGAATGAACGCGCCCATCACCGCTACCCCCAGCAGCATGGCGATGTACGACATCACGCTCATCCAGAGCGCACCAGGCACTGCCAACATCACGGCTGCGCGCCCGCCGATCACCCAGCCGAACTGGGTGGTGCCGATGAATGCCGAGATGGCTGGAATCGCTGCCAGGATCAAGGTGTGGGTGAGGTAAAGATGGCTGATGGACTCTTGCTCGCCACGAATCTGCTTCCACTCCTGGTCAGGATGGGTGAACAGCCCCAGAACGTGATGAATCATGTCGATGCCTCCTCTGCTCATGGGCAGGCGGCCTGGGCGACGCGCCCGTGCCATACGGCCAGGATGCCGCGGGGCAGGGTGGCCATATGACGCAGTATAGAAAGCCGATCCCATCAGTAACGCTGCTGTTTAGAGCAAATCGCGCTGTGCCGGGGCGAAACGATTCACTTGTAGTCTTTGTCGGATGGGCTACGCCTCGGCAGCCTTTGCCGGTAAACTAGCCGGCTTTTGTCACACCTCGCGGATTCAAGCGCCATGGGCACCCTCTCGGTCAACCAGAACAAACTGCAAAAACGCCTGCGTCGTCTCGCCGGCGAAGCGATCACCGACTTCAACATGATCGAAGAGGGCGACAAGGTCATGGTCTGCCTGTCTGGTGGCAAGGACAGCTACACCATGCTCGATGTGCTGATGCACCTGCAGAAGGTGGCCCCGATCAAGTTCGACATCGTGGCCGTGAACATGGATCAGAAGCAGCCGGGCTTCCCCGAGCATGTGCTGCCGGCCTATCTAAAGTCCCTCGGCGTCGAGTACCACATCGTCGAGAAAGACACCTACTCGGTGGTCAAGGAACTGATCCCAGAGGGCAAGACCACCTGTTCACTGTGCTCGCGCCTGCGCCGCGGCACGCTGTACACCTTCGCCGATGAAATCGGCGCGACCAAGATGGCCCTCGGTCACCACCGTGACGATATCGTCGAGACCTTCTTCCTCAACATGTTCTTCAACGGCGCGCTCAAGGGCATGCCGCCCAAGCTGCGTGCCGACGACGGCCGCAACGTGGTCATCCGCCCGCTGGCCTACTGCAACGAGAAGGACATCCAGGCCTACTCGGACATGAAGCAGTTCCCGATCATCCCGTGCAACCTCTGTGGCTCGCAGGAAAACCTGCAGCGTCAGGTGGTCAAGGACATGCTGATCGACTGGGAACGCAAGCACCCCGGCCGTACCGAAAGCATTTTCCGCGCGATGCAGAACGTCGCCCCCTCGCAACTGGCCGACCGCAGCCTGTTCGACTTCACCAGCCTGAGCATCGACCAGAGCGCCACGCCGCGCTTTCTCGATGTCGTGAACCTCTGACCGATGCGCGACTATCGCTGGCTGCATGAGTTCTGTCTGAACCGTTTCGGTTCGGCCAAGGCCCTGGAAGCGCAGTTGCCGCAACCGCGCACGCCTGCGCAACTGCGCGCCATGCCCATCGACCGCTACTTGTCGACACTGGCGTTGCGCGTGTTTCGCGCAGGTTTGAAGCACAGCCTGGTCGACGCCAAGTGGCCGGCGTTCGAACAGGTGTTTTTCGGTTTCGATCCGGAAAAAGTGGTGCTGATGAGCGCCGAGCACCTCGAGCGACTGATGCAGGACACCCGCATCATCCGCCACCTGGGCAAGCTCAAGAGCGTGCCGCGCAACGCGCAGATGCTGCTGGACATCGAGAAGAGCCACGGCAGCGTCGGCACCTTCATCGCCGACTGGCCGGTGACTGATATCGTCAACCTGTGGAAGTACCTGACCAAGCACGGTAACCAGTTGGGCGGGTTATCTGCGCCGCGCTTCCTGCGCATGGTGGGCAAGGACACCTTCGTGCCGACCCAGGACACCTCGGCGGCGTTGATCGCGCAGAAGATCATCGACAAGGCCCCGACCAGCCAGCGCGATCTGGCTGCGGTGCAGGACGCCTTCAACCAGTGGCACGCCGAAAGCGGCCGGCCGCTGTGCCAGTTGTCGGTCATGTTGGCGCATACCGTCAATCACTGAGGCTCATTGCGCGACCTGTGCGGGTCGCCCAGGCACCACTCACCCGCAGCACCCATCCAGCCAAATCCTGTTTGATTGCCGCCGCGTCACCCACTTCGAGTACGACGCCCTCAACCAGCGCATCGCCAGCACCCGCCCGGACGGCCACCGCGTCAGCTGGCTGACCTACGGTAGCGGACACCTGCAGGGCCTGAAATTCGACGAGCACGAACTGCTCAGCTACGGGCGTGATGACCTGCAACGCGAAATCACCCGCGAACAAGGTAATGGCCTGATCCAGCGGCAACAATGGACACACAACGGTCAGCTCCTCGGACAGAAGCTAGGACCGCGCGACTCCAGCCACTTCGAGACAGGCTTGCATTACAACCGGTATCGAGATTACGACCTGCGGGTGGGGGCAGTTCATTGGCAAGGACTCGTTCACCCAAGAAGCCAACAGCCCAGTTCACTCGACGCCACAGAGCTTGTTGCGCAGGTTCAACACGATGTCTGCGCGTCCGGTCTGGGTATCTAGGCCTCAGCCACCTTCCCCCGCCACCCGCCGATCGAACTGAAACCGCCAGCGCACATACAGCAATGCGCTGACGAACAGTCCCAGGCTCAGGGCGACCTCGACCCAGCCGAGCAGGGCTCTGGCTGGGTCGAAGGCGGCGAGCACGCCTTTGATGAAGTACAGGTTGACCACGAAACAGGTCCAGGCGTGGGCGCGGGCGCTGCCTTTGAGCATGCCAGGCAGCAGCAACAGCAGGGGCAACAGTTCGATGGCCATGATCACTCCAACCCGTGCGCCGTGCAGGTCGGCGAACAGCAGGTTGTTCAGGCTCAGCAGGGCGATCAGCGCGAGGAAACAGGCCAGGCTGGCGCTGCGGGCAATGCGCAGGCGCGGGGCCAGCCAGTCCAGTGCTGGCAACGGCTTGACCCGTTTAGCCACGGCTCGCCTCCAGCGCCTTGGCGGTGGCGCCGACGCGTTGGCCCAGGGCGCGGCACAGGGCGGTTTCATGTTCGTCGAGCTGGCGTTTGCCATCGGCCCCGGCATGGTGACTGGCGCCATAGGGCGTGCCGCCGCCGCGGGTGTCGAGCAGGGCCGACTCGCTGTAGGGAAGGCCCAGCACCAGCATGCCGTGGTGCATCAATGGCAGCAGCATCGACAGCAGGGTGGTTTCCTGGCCGCCATGCAGGCTGGCGGTGGAGGTGAAGACCGCCGCTGGCTTGCCGACCAGTTCGCCGCCCAGCCACAGGCTGCTGGTGCCATCGAGGAAATATTTCAGTGGTGCGGCCATGTTGCCGAAGCGGGTAGGGCTGCCCAGCACCAGGCCGGCGCAGTGGCGCAGGTCATCGAGGGTGGCATAGGGTGCGCCGCTGGCAGGGATGTCAGGCACTACCGCTTCGCAGTCTGTGGACACCGCTGGCACGGTGCGCAGCCGAGCTTCCAGCCCGCTCAGCTCGATGCCGCGGGCGATGTGCCGGGCCATCTCGCTGGTGGCGCCGTGGCGGCTGTAATACAGCACGAGGATGTAAGGGGCGCTCATGGCAGGATCTCCAGCACGTTTTCCGGCGGACGACCGATGATTGCACGCTCGCCTGCGCGCAGAATCGGCCGCTCGATCAGCTTGGGGTGTTCGACCATGGCGGCGATCAGTGCTTCTTCATCCAGGCTGGCGTCGGCCAGGTTCAGCGCCTTGTACTCGTCTTCGCCGGTGCGCAGCAGTTGTCGCGCCGAGATGCCCAGGCGACCGAGCAGGTCGCGCAGGGTAGCGGCATCGGGCGGGGTTTCCAGGTAGCGCACCACGGTCGGCGCCAGGCCTCGGGCCTCCAGCAGTTCCAGGGCGGCGCGGGATTTCGAGCAGCGTGGGTTATGGTAGAGGGTCAGTTCAGGCATGACAGGGTCTCGCTTCCAGCCGGGAGTGGCGGCTATTCTACCCGTCGGGCTGCCTGGCAGGCTGCAAAACTTTGAGAAGGATTGACCCATGGCAAGGCGTTTGGCAGTAGCACTGGCCATCACCGCGAGCCTCTTGCTCGCCGGTTGTGGCGCGGACTATGGCGTGGACCAGGACGGCAAGACCGTCAAGGCCGAGCAGATCGATGGCCATTGGCTGGTACTCAACTACTGGGCGGAATGGTGCGGCCCGTGCCGCACGGAAATCCCTGAACTGAATGCCGCCGCCAAGCAATGGCAGGCGCAGGGCATTGAGGTGCTGGGGGTCAACTTCGATGGCCTGCAAGGCGCCGACCTCAAGGAGGCCGCCAATGCGCTGGGTATCGAATTCATGGTGCTGGCGCAAGACCCCGCCGAGCGTTACGAGCTGCCGCGCAGCGAGGCATTGCCGGTGACCTACATCATCGATGACAAGGGCAAGGTGCGCGAGCAGTTGCTCGGTGAGCAGACCTTGGAAGGCCTGCAAGAGAAGATCACCGCGCTCAAAGGCGGGGCCTGATCGCTTTCACGACTCGGGGCCGCCGCGTGCGGCCTCGATCAGATCAGTCATCCTCAGGCCAGAACCGCAGCGCCTGACCACTGGCCGGCCAGAACCTGATCTGGCCTTGGGCCGAGGCATCCCAACGCTGCACTTTTTCCAGCTCAGCGAGGAAGCGCTGTTCCTGCTCCATCAGCGCCGGCGCGCAGAGCTTGCGGGTCTTGCCGACCTTGCCAAAGCTCAGCTGCTGGCCGCTGAGTGTGTAGCTGGCGAACCAGTGGTTGCAGCCGGCATTGCCATAGGCGCGGCCATCGCTGCCCAGCGTCAGGCTCAGATGGCTGTAGTCCATCAGGGGGCGTTCGCCGATCCACTCCAGTACGTAGCCGCGTTCGCGTTGCAGGGGCGAGGGTGGGGTCGCGCAGCCGGCCAGCAGCAAGGCCAGCAGCGCGCCGCTGCACAGGCCCTTCATGGCGTTGGCTGGCAGTTCGGGCACAAGTGGCGCTCGCCCTGGCTGCTCCAGCCCAACTCGTGGATACGTGCGCTGGCTGCCGGTTGCCGCGCCTTGTTGCCCAGTGAAGAGTCCACGGCGAATTCGAAGTCCAGCAGCGCTTCGCAGCTGTCGCACTTGACCTGCCACTCGAGGATTTCCAGCTCCTTGAACGCCGGCCCGCTGGCGACGGCCACCCATTGCCCCTGCGGGTTGATCAGATGGCGCACGGTCTGCACGATCAGGCGCATGGACAGTGTCTTGCTGCCCTTGAGGCTGACCAGCAGCACGTCATCCTTCTTGATCGAGCCACCGTTGCCGGTCACTTGGTAGCGCCCTGGCACCAGCGCCCGGCACTCGATCAGGGTGTGTTGCGGGTTGAACAGGGTGTAGCGGAAATCGTGCTCGACCATGGGTCCTCCAGAAATGCCGCGTATCGTAGGGGCTGTTCCCGCTCCATCGCAACCGTACCGAGGCCTGTTTTTCACGGCCTGGCATCAGCCACTGACCAGATTCTGCGCCTTGCCTGCTGCCCAGCGGGTGATGTTCTGCAGGGTGGTCTCGGCGATCGCATCCAGCGCCTCATGGGTGAGGAACGCCTGATGCGCGGTGATGATGACATTGGGAAACGTCAGCAGGCGTGCCAGCACGTCGTCCTGTAGGGGATGGTCGGAGCGGTCCTGGAAGAACAGCTGTGCTTCCTCTTCGTAAACGTCCAGCCCCAGATAGCCCAGTTGTCCGCTCTTGAGTGCCTCGATCAGTGCCGGGGTGTCCACCAACGCGCCCCGTCCCGTGTTGATCAGCATCGCGCCCGGCTGCATGTGCGCCAGGGTCTGGGCGTTGATGAGGTGCTCACTGCTGTGGGTCAACGGGCAGTGCAGGCTGACGATGCGCGACTGGTGCAGCAGTTCGGGCAGTTCCAGGTAGCGTGCGCCCAGGTCGAGCAGGCGCGGGTTGGGGTAGGGGTCGCAGGCCAGCAACTGGCAGCCGAAACCGGCCATGATGCGGGCAAAGGCCTCGCCAATCTGCCCGGTGCCGACCACGCCGACGGTCTTGCCATGCAGGTCGAAGCCAGTCAGCCCATGCAAGGTGAAATCGCCTTCGCGGGTACGGTTGTAGGCGCGGTGCAAGCGGCGGTTCAGCGCCATCACCAGCGCAACGGCGTGTTCAGCGACCGCGTGCGGCGAATAGGCCGGGACCCGCACCACTGCCAGACCCAGGCGTGCTGCGCTGCTCAGGTCGACATGGTTGTAGCCAGCCGAGCGCAGGGCGATCAGCCGTGTGCCACCGTCGACCAGGCGCTGCAGCACCTGGGCATCGAGCTCATCGTTGATGAATGCGCAGACCACCTCGAAACCGGCGGCCAGCGCGGCGGTGTCCACGGTCAGGCGCGCGGGTTGGAAATGCAGGTCCAGCGCGCAGTGCCGGTTGGCCCGGGTGAAGCTGGCCTGGTCGTACTCCTGGCTGCTGAACAGCAGAACGCGCATGCAGTGTTCCTCCAAGGTTGGCCTCAGGCGCCGAGGTGAGCCTGGGCGGCCAGGCGAGTGATGGCATGGTCCAGGTCATCGAGCGCCTGCAGCATTTGCGGATGCTGCTGCTTGAGCAGGGTTTCGCTGCGCTGGCAGGCGGCGCGCAGTTGCGGCACACCGCAATAGCGCGAAGCACCATTGAGGCGGTGCACTCGCTCGATCATCGCCTGGCGATCACCGGCCTCGCGAGCCGCACCAATGGCCTGGCGGTCGGCTTCGAGCGAGGCCAGCAGCATCGCCAGCATGTCGGCAGCCAGGTCCGGCTTGCCCGCAGCCAGGCGCAGCCCTTCTTCCGGATCGAGCACGCGCAGCTCGCTGCTGTCGAGCGTTGGCTCCGGGGTACCGGTCGGCTGCGCGGCGCTGAGGTTCAGACCGGTCCACTTCAGCACCACTTGGGCCAGTTGGCGTTCACTGATCGGTTTGGTCAGATAGTCGTCCATGCCACTGTGCAGCAGCGCGCGTTTTTCGTTGGCCATGGCATGTGCAGTGAGGGCCACGATCGGCAGCGCCTGCTCGCCCTGGCTGGCTTCCCAGCGGCGAATCTGTTCGGTACAGGCGCAGCCATCCATGCCGGGCATTTGCACGTCCATCAATACCAGGTCGAAGGCTTCGTCTTTGACCGCCTGCACCGCCGCTGGGCCGTTGTCCACTGCCACCACCGTGGCGCACATGTCTTCGAGCAGCGTCTGCACCAGCAGCAGGTTGGCCGGGTTGTCGTCGACGCACAGCACCCGCGGCGAACGCTGCCCGGGCAGGGCCTGTGGTTCGAGCAGGGCGCGGCGCGGCTGGACGATCTCTTGCAGCAAGCGGCGCAGCTTGCGCGTGCAGGATGGCTTGGACAGAAGCTGCCCATAGCCATTGGGTAGATAGGGGTGGTACAGCGCCTGTTCGGTGGTCGGGCAGAGCACCACGCATTGACAACCGTGTTGCTCGAGCTGGCTGTTGATGTGGCCCAGATGTTCTGGCGAAAGAGTTGCCAGGCATACCCCAAGCACAGCGAACTCGAACGGCAACTGCGCCTGGGCTGCAGCTTCGACGGCATGGATCAACTGATCGAACGAGCTGAACGCGGTGACTTTCAGGCCGCAGTCTTCGAGTTGGTGCTCAAGCGCCTGGCAGGCCAGTTCATGGCCTTCGACGATGGCCACGCGGCGCCCGAGCAGCGCTTGCGGCTGGCTGTGGTCGAGGTCGTCGTGGGCCTTGGGCAAGGTCAGGGTGATCCAGAATTGCGAGCCCTCTCCCGGTGTGCTGTCGACACCAATCTCGCCGCCCATCTGTTCGATCAGGCGCTTGGAAATGACCAGCCCAAGACCGGTGCCGCCCGGCTCGCGCGACAATGAATTGTCGGCTTGGCTGAACGCCTGGAACAGCGCGCGCACATCCTGCGGCGACAGGCCAATGCCGGTGTCCTGCACACTGATGCGCAGTTGCGCGCTGTCTTCGTGGTCTTCTTCGACCATGGCGCGGACCACGATGGTGCCCTCGCGGGTGAACTTGATCGCGTTGCTGACCAGATTGGTGAGGATCTGCTTGAGCCGCAGCGGGTCGCCGATCAGCGACAGCGGCGTGTCGCGGTACACCAGGCTGACCAGCTCGAGCTGTTTGGCATGGGCGGCGGGGGCGAGGATGGTCAGGGTGTCCTGAATCAGGTCGCGCAGGTTGAACGGGATACTGTCGAGCACCAGCTTGCCGGCCTCGATCTTCGAGAAGTCGAGAATCTCGTTGATGATGCCCAGCAGGCTGTCGGCGGATTTCTCGATGGTGCCGAGGTAGTCGAGCTGGCGCGGGGTCAGTTCGCTCTTTTGCAGCAGGTGGGTGAAGCCGACGATGCCATTGAGTGGCGTACGGATCTCGTGGCTCATGTTGGCGAGAAATTCCGACTTGATGCGGCTGGCCTCCAGGGCCTCCTTGCGTGCCATGTCCAGCTCGATGTTCTGGATTTCGATGGTTTCAAGGTTCTGCCGAACGTCTTCGGTGGCCTGGTCGATGCTGTGCTGCAGTTCTTCATGGGCGCTGTGCAGGGTTTGCGCCATGCGGTTGATGCCGGCGGCCAGCTCATCCAGCTCGTGGCTGCCCATGGCCGGCAGGCGTTCTTCCAGATTGCCGTCCCTGAGCTGGTTCACCGCATGCTGAATACGATGCAGCGGCTGGTTGATGGCGCGGCTCATGCGCAGTGCCAGCAGCACCGTCAGGCCCAGGCAGGCGAGAATCAGCAGCATGCTGGTGAACAGGTTGCGGTAGCCACGCAGCAGTGCGCCATCGTGGGACACTTCCACCTCGACC
Organism: Pseudomonas cremoricolorata; assembly: GCF_000759535.1. Taxonomy (NCBI): domain Bacteria; kingdom Pseudomonadati; phylum Pseudomonadota; class Gammaproteobacteria; order Pseudomonadales; family Pseudomonadaceae; genus Pseudomonas; species Pseudomonas cremoricolorata. Next base: position 2,632,101 of record NZ_CP009455.1, read on the forward strand.
CAGCCCAGCAGACGTTCTGACTCGCCCTGCACGGCGTCGGTGGCCAAGTCGCGATGATGGCCGAACACCGGCATCAGGTAACGCGTGGCGTCGTTGCCGCTGCGCTCGAGCAGTTGCGTGCCGGTACCACCACTGGGCGGTGGGTTGACCATGCTCGGTCCCGCGTGGGCCAGGCGGCTGCGGTCGGGGGCAAGGAAGGTCACGGCGCGTACGTCGGACTGCTCCAGCGCCTCGGCCGCTACCCGTTCCAGTTGCCCGCGTGCCTGACGGGCCAGCGAGGGGGCTGCCAGCGGTGCCAGTTGCTCGGCGAGCAGCGTGCCACGTTGCAGCAGTTGTACGCGCAGCTCGGCCTGTTGCTGCCAATTGAAATAACACCCCAGCACCAGGGCCATCAGGCTGGCCGGCAGCAGCGCCAGCAACAGCACGCGGCTGCGAATTCCCAGACGATCGAGCACAGTGTTCTCCTGTACATGTGCCAGTGCGCTTGCTTGCGCGCTGAATGGAAAGGTAACCCGGTCAGTTGGCGGTTGCACTGACTTAGTAAGGTCCAGTACCTGCAGACCGCTGCTATGCAGCGGCATCGGTCCCTCGTACGACGCTCATATAGCCAGGCGCTATAACCTCCAATGATTGCGAGATATGGCGCTGAAACGTTTGCCGGTATGATAGGCGCCCCTGTCGCCCGGAATGCGAATTACGCCATGACCTCGCAGTACCCAACCATCGCCGATTGCGTCGGCAATACGCCCCTGGTACGCCTGCAACGCCTGGGCGGGGACACCAGCAACACCTTGCTGCTCAAGCTCGAAGGCAACAACCCGGCAGGGTCGGTGAAGGACCGTCCGGCGTTGTCGATGATCGCCCGTGCCGAGCTGCGCGGTTTGATCAAGCCTGGCGACACGCTGATCGAGGCGACCTCGGGCAATACCGGTATCGCCCTGGCCATGGCGGCGGCGATCAAGGGTTACAAGATGATCCTGATCATGCCCGACAACTCCACTGCCGAACGCAAGGCGGCGATGACGGCCTATGGCGCCGAGCTATTGCTGGTGAGCAAGGAGGAGGGCATGGAGGGCGCGCGCGACCTGGCCGAGCGCCTGCAGGCCGAGGGCCGTGGACGGGTACTCGATCAGTTCGGCAATGGTGACAACCCCATCGCCCACTACCACAGCACCGGTCCGGAGATCTGGCAGCAGACCCACGGCAGCGTGACCCACTTCATCAGCTCGATGGGCACCACCGGTACCATCATGGGCTGCTCGCAGTACCTCAAGGAACAGAATCCCGCCGTGCAGATCATCGGTTTGCAGCCGATGGACGGCTCGGCCATCCCCGGCATTCGCCGCTGGCCCGAGGCCTACCTGCCGAAGATCTTCGATGCCAGCCGCGTCGATCAGGTGCTCGACATGTCCCAGGAAGAAGCCGAGCAGACCACCCTGCGTCTGGCACGCGAAGAGGGCATCTTCTGCGGCGTTTCGTCCGGCGGTGCGGTGGCTGGCATGTTGCGCCTGTCGCGTGAGCTGGAAAATGCGGTACTGGTCGCGATCATCTGCGACCGTGGCGACCGTTACCTGTCCACCGGCCTGTTCGACGCACCCTGATGTCCAGAAAGAAATCCTCCAGCAGCCTGCGCTTCCAGCCCACCGGTGGCGACCGCGCAGCCCAGCTACCCGTGGGCAAGAAGCAACGCCTGAGCATTGAGCGTCTGGCCGGCGATGGCCGCGGCATCGCTTTCTTCGAAGGGCGCACCTGGTTCGTCAGCGGTGCCCTGGCCGGGGAGGAGGTCGAGGTGCGGGTGCTCAACGCCCGCGGCAAGGTCGTCGAAGCGCGCCTGGAAAAATTGCTGCAGGCCAGTGCCGCGCGGGTCGAGGCGCCGTGCCGGCACTACGCCCGTTGTGGCGGCTGCAACCTTCAGCACCTGCCCCATGCCGAACAACTGGCGCTCAAACAGCGCACCTTGGCCGAGCAGTTACAACGGGTGGCGGGCGTCCAGCCTGAACACTGGGCGCCACCCCTGTTCGGCCCTGCGTTCGGTTATCGACGTCGCGCCCGGGTCGCCGTTCGCTGGGATGCCAAGGCGCAGCAGCTGGCCGTCGGTTTTCGCGCCGAGGCCAGTCAGGACATCATCGCCATCGAAGAATGTCCGGTGCTGGTACAGCCTTTGCAGACGATTCTCCGGCATTTGCCGACGGTGCTGCGCAGCCTGGGCAAACCCCAGGCGCTGGGCCACGTCGAGCTGTTCAGCGGCACCGCCGAGGCGCTGCTGGTGCGCCATGTCAGCGCACTGCCCGAGGCCGATCTGCAGCGGTTGCAGGCTTTCTGCGAGCAGGCAGGCGCGCAGCTTTGGCTGCACGGGGAGGGCGAGCCTGCGCCCTACGTGGCAGGTGCCACGCTCGGTTTCGAGCTCACGCCCTGGCAACTGCGCCTGGCCTGGCGACCGGGCGATTTCGTCCAGGTCAACGCCGCGGTCAACACGGCGATGATCAAGCAAGCGCTCGACTGGCTGGCGCCGCAGGCTGACGAGCGTGTGCTCGATCTGTTCTGCGGTCTGGGCAATTTTGCCCTGCCGCTGGCCGGTCAGGCGCGTGAGGTGGTGGCCATCGAGGGCGTGCAGACCATGGTCGAACGGGCTGCGGCCAACGCGCGCGACAACGATGTGCATAACGCGGCGTTTTTTCAGGCCGATTTGACCCAGCCTTTAGCCGGCGCCGAGTGGGCCGCCGAAGGCTTTTCTGCGGTACTCTTGGACCCACCGCGCGACGGTGCCTTTGAGGTTGTGCGACACATCGCACAGCTCAATGCGAAAAGGCTGGTTTACGTATCCTGTAACCCGGCAACCCTCGCGCGCGATGCGCAGGTGCTGGTCAACCAGGGGTACCGGTTAACGAGGGCCGGGATTCTCGACATGTTTCCTCAGACGGCGCATGTCGAAGCCATGGCGTTATTCGAAGCGGGCTAGGTCCAAGGCCTGGTCCGTGGGCGCGGCTTCCAGGGAATGGAAGCCACGCAGATGAAAGCCAGCATGTCCGTGTGACGTGCTGTTATGGAAAGGTGGAACACAGATGGTACAGGTGAGAGTGCACCAGCCGGTCAACACGGACGGCAGTATCAATCTCGAGGGATGGCTGGATCATGTCACGAGTGTCGACGCGGCACTCGACCGGACGGAACTGGCCCTGGCCTGCGAGTTCGCTCAGGAAGTCGAGAAGAACGGCAACCCGGCCAAGCATTCCTGGGCCGACGGCACGTCGAGTTTTCAGGCGGGTCTGGAAATCGCGGAAATCCTCGCCGACCTCAAGCTCGACCAGGATTCACTGGTCGCCGCGCTGATCTATCGCTCGGTGCGCGAAGGCAAGGTGACCCTGGCCGAAGTCGGCCAGCGCTTCGGCCCGGTGGTGTCCAAGCTCATCGACGGCGTGCTGCGCATGGCCGCCATCAGCGCCAGCCTGAGCCCGCGCCAGTCACTGGTGCTCGGTTCCCAGGCCCAGGTTGAGAACCTGCGCAAGATGCTCGTGGCGATGGTCGATGACGTGCGCGTGGCGTTGATCAAGCTGGCCGAACGCACCTGCGCGATCCGCGCGGTGAAGGCTGCCGACGACGAAAAGCGCCTGCGCGTGGCGCGCGAAGTGTTCGACATCTACGCGCCGCTGGCTCACCGCCTGGGCATCGGTCACATCAAGTGGGAACTCGAAGACCTCTCGTTCCGCTACCTCGAACCCGATCAGTACAAGCAGATCGCCAAACTGCTGCACGAGCGCCGGCTCGACCGCGAGCGTTTCATCAGCGATGTGATGAATCAGCTGCAAAACGAACTGCTGGCCACCGGCGTCAACGCCGATATCAGCGGCCGTGCGAAACACATCTATTCGATCTGGCGCAAGATGCAGCGCAAAGGGCTGGAGTTCAGCCAAATCTACGACGTGCGCGCGGTACGCGTGCTGGTGCCGGAGATCCGCGACTGCTACACCGCGCTGGGTATCGTCCATACCCTTTGGCGGCACATTCCCAAGGAGTTCGACGACTACATCGCCAACCCCAAGGAAAACGGCTATCGCTCGCTGCACACCGCGGTGATCGGGCCCGAGGGCAAGGTGCTGGAGGTGCAGATTCGGACCCACGGCATGCACGAAGAGGCCGAACTCGGCGTGTGCGCGCACTGGAAGTACAAGGGCACCGACGTCAAGGGTGGCTCCAACCACTACGAGGAAAAAATCTCCTGGCTGCGCCAAGTGCTGGAATGGCACGAAGAGCTGGGCGACATCGGTGGCCTCGCCGAACAGCTGCGCGTCGACATCGAGCCTGATCGGGTCTACATCTTCACCCCCGACGGGCATGCCATCGATTTGCCCAAAGGCGCCACCCCACTCGATTTCGCCTACCGTGTACACACTGAAATCGGCCACAACTGCCGCGGTGCGAAGATCAATGGCCGCATCGTCCCGCTCAACTACGTGCTGCAGACCGGCGAGCAGGTCGAGATCATCACCAGCAAGCACGGCAGCCCCAGCCGCGACTGGCTGAACTCCAACCTCGGTTACGTCAATACCTCGCGAGCCAGGGCGAAGATCGTCCACTGGTTCAAGTTGCAGGCGCGCGATCAGAACGTCGCTGCTGGCCGCACCTTGCTGGAACGCGAACTGAGCCGCCTGGGTCTGCCGCAGGTCGATTTCGAGCGCCTGGCCGAGAAGGCCAACGTCAAGACCGCCGAAGACATGTTCGCCGCCCTCGGCGCGGGTGATCTGCGCCTGGCGCAGATGGTCAACGCCGCGCAGCAGTTGCTCGAACCGGACCGCAGCGAGCAGGTCGAGCTGATCACCCGCAAGCCCAGCAGCCGTTCGGGCAAGCGCGGCGATATTCGTATCCAGGGCGTCGGCAACCTGCTCACGCAGATGGCCGGCTGCTGCCAGCCGCTGCCAGGCGATGCCATCGTCGGCTACATCACCCAGGGCCGCGGCGTCAGCATCCACCGTCAGGACTGCGCCTCGGTGCTGCAACTGGCCGGCAAGGAGCCCGAGCGCATCATCCAGGTGAGCTGGGGCCCGATTCCGGTGCAGACTTACCCGGTCGACATCGTCGTGCGTGCCTACGATCGTCCGGGTCTGCTGCGTGACGTGTCGCAGGTGCTGCTCAACGAGAAGATCAACGTGCTGGCGGTCAACACCCGCTCGAACAAGGACGACAACACCGCATTGATGTCGCTGACCATCGAGATTCCCGGCCTGGACGCCCTCGGTCGTCTGCTCGGACGTATCTCGCAATTGCCCAACATCATCGAAACGCGGCGTAACCGTACCCCGTGAGACGTGGCTGAGCGCCGTATAAAGGACGTATCGATGAAGCATACCCTGGACGATCTGCTGCACCTCATGGCCCGTCTGCGTGACCCGCAACACGGCTGCCCGTGGGACCTCAAGCAGGACTACGCGAGCATCGTCCCGCACACCCTGGAGGAGGCCTATGAGGTGGCCGACACCATCGAGCGCGGTGATTTCCAGCACCTGCAAGGCGAATTGGGTGACCTGCTGTTCCAGGTGGTGTATTACAGCCAGCTCGCGCGCGAGGACGGTCGTTTCGACTTCGCCGGCGTGGTCGATGCCATCACCCGCAAGCTGATCCGCCGTCATCCCCACGTGTTCCCTACTGGTGATCTGCATGCCTCGCTCGATACGCCGCGGCTCAGTGAGGAACAGGTCAAGCAGCGCTGGGAGGCGATCAAGGCCGAAGAGCGCGCCGAGCAGGCCAGCAGCCCGCAGCAGTTGTCGTTGCTCGACGACGTGCCGGCGGCCCTGCCGGCGCTGTCACGCGCCGCCAAACTGCAGAAGCGCGCGGCCACGGTGGGCTTCGACTGGCCCGAGGCCTTGCCGGTGCTGGACAAGGTCCGCGAGGAACTGGATGAAGTGTTGCAAGCCATGGCCGCAGGCGACGCCGATGCGGTGCAGGACGAGCTGGGCGATCTGCTGTTCGCCACCGTCAACCTGACGCGCCACCTCAAGCATGACCCCGAACACGCCCTGCGCCGCGCCAATGCAAAATTCGAGCGACGCTTTCGTTTCATCGAGCAGGCCTTGCGAGAGCAGGGCCTGCCGATCGAAGATCGTACCCTCGACGAACTGGACGCCCTGTGGGGTGAAGCCAAGCGTCAGGAAAAGAACCTGCCCAGCTGCGGCTGAGCCGATGCATAAGTGAGTGAACATCGATGAGCCTTTCCCTTCGCGACCAATTGCTCAAGGCCGGTCTGGTCAACCAGAAACAGGTTTCCCAAACCAACAAGGCCGAGAAGAAACAAAAACGCCTGGTGCAAAAAGGCCAGGCCGAGGCGGACGATTCGCAGCAGCGTCTGGCCAAGCAAGCCATGGCCGAGAAGGCCAAGCGCGATCAGGAACTGAACCGCGCCCAGCAGGACAAGGCCGAGCAGAAGGCCCGCGCGGCGCAGGTCAAGCAACTGATCGAAGCCACCCGCCTGCCCAAGCTGACCACCGAGGACTACTTCAACTTCGTCGACGACAAGAAGGTCAAGCGCATTGCCGTCAACGCGCTGATGCGCAGCAAGTTGAGCAATGGCTCGCTGGCCGTGGTTTCCCATGGCGGGGGTTATGAAGTGATTCCGCGCGAAGCCGCGCTGAAGATCCAGGAGCGCGACGCGCATCGCATTCTGCTGCTCAACACCCACGTCGAAGAAGCGGATGAAGCGGATGATCCGTATGCGGCGTACAAGATTCCTGACGATCTGATGTGGTAATAGCTTCGCGGCCAAGGCCGCTGCCAACGAGAGGGCATTTCACCCGGTGGCAGCGGCCTTGGCCGCGAACGATTCAATGCGGTTCGTCGCGCTGGCTTTCCCAGCCTTCGAGCTCTGCGCGGTATTGCTGGGCTTGTTGTTCGTCATGGAACATGCCCACCAGCTCGCCTTGCTGATGCACATCCCAGATGCGCACACCGGCGGCCAGGCCTTCGTGGGACATTTTCGATTCGTCGCGTTCGGTTACTTGAACAGTCATCGTCAAACTCCACTTCTGGTTGATTGCGACACGATGTCGCAGGCCTTAGTTATAGGGTTTGATAGCAGGCTAAGTAAATAAAACGGCGATTAAACATCTTTCATGCAACCGCCTCAGGGTCATGACGGTCGGCCCGGTCCGGTGCACGCCGGGCAGGCTTGCGTGCGGTGCATTCAGCCCTTGCGCGGATTGAGGATCAGCAGTGTCAGCAGACCCGCGATGATTCCCCAGAACGCCGAGCCAATCGACAGCAGACTCATGCCCGATGCGGTGACCATGAAGGTGATCAGCGCGGCCTCGCGCTCGCGCGCTTCGGCCATGGCGACGCTCAGGCCATTGATGATCGAGCCAAGCAGCGCCAGCGCGGCGATCGACAGCACCAGTTCCTTGGGCAGGGCGGCGAAGAGCGCAGCCAGGGTTGCGCCGAAGGTTCCCCCCACGGCATAGAACAGGCCGCACCAGACCGCTGCGGTGTAGCGCTTGGCGGGGTCTTCATGGGCGTGTGGGCCGGTACAGATCGCGGCACTGATCGCCGCCAGGTTCACCCCATGGGAGCCGAACGGGGCCAATAGCAGCGAGGCCAGCCCGGTGCTGGTAATCAGCGGGGAGGCGGGCACCTGATAGCCATCGGCGCGCAACACCGCGATGCCTGGCATGTTCTGCGAGGTCATGGCCACGACGAACAGCGGAATACCGATGCTGATGGTGGCCGCGACTGAAAAGCTCGGTGTGGTCCACACCGGCGTGGCCAGCTCCAGGCTGAACTCGCTGAAGTCGAGCAGGCCCAGGGCGCCGGACAGCCCGGTGCCCACCAGTAGCGCGGCGAGAACGCAGTAGCGTGGCGAGACGCGCTTGACCAGCAGATAGCTGAAGAACATGCCCAGCACCAACAGGGTGCGGTGCTGCGCGGCGAGGAAGATTTCGCTGCCGATCTTGAACAGGATGCCCGCCAGCAGTGCTGCCGCCAAGGAGGCGGGAATACGCCGCATCAGCCGCTCGAAGCTGCCCGTCAGGCCGCAGATCACCACCAGCACCGCGCAAGTGATGTAGGCGCCGATGGCCTCTGCATAACTGACGCCGCCCAGGCTGGTAATCAGCAGTGCCGCACCGGGCGTCGACCAGGCCACGGTGACCGGGGTGCGGTAGCGCAGCGAAAGGCCGATGCTGCACACCGCCATGCCGATCGACAGGGCCCAGATCCACGAAGAAATCTGCGCGCTGCTCAAGCCTGCCGCCTGACCCGCCTGGAACATCAGCACCAGCGAACTGGTATAGCCGGTGAGCATGGCGATGAAACCAGCGACCACGGCCGAGGGGGAGGAGTCGGCCAGGGGCCGTAGGCGAGCAGGTTTGGCGACGGACATTAGGGCGGCTCTCTGAACGAATGTAAGCAGTTCTTTCAGCCTACCCCTCGCGCCGCTTCATGGGGCGGTACAGCCAAGTGCAGGTTTGGCCGTACAGTTATCACTACACTCAATGCCGGTTTAACTGTGCCGGTCAGGCATTGGCAAAGCGCTGATCGAGGTAGGCAATGATGTCGTTGGATTCGTACATCCAGCGCACCTGACCCGCTTCCTCGATACGCAGACACGGCACCTTGATACGCCCGCCGCCTTCGAGCAGCGCCTGACGATGGACCGGGTCGTGCTTGGCGTCGCGCAGCGCCACGGGCACGTTGAGCCGGTGCATGGCGCGGCGCGTCTTGACGCAGAACGGGCAGGCGTGGAACTGGTACAGGGCCAGATCCCGGGCCTGTTCTTCGACCTTGGCCTGGGCCGCTGCGTCACGCTTGCGCTTGGCCGGACGGCTGATCCAGTCGCCGAACACGATGAGCTGGCCGAGACCGACCCGCAGGGCTTTGACGATCATGAGAACACTCCTCAACAGCAATAAACGAAAAAGCCGACCCACGAGGGGCCGGCTTGGCAACGCGGTCGCATCAGCGAATCAGGCTGAGGAACTCGGTGCGCGTTGCAGCATTGGCGCGGAATTCGCCGAGCATCACCGAGGTGATCATGCTGGAATTCTGTTTCTCGACGCCGCGCATCATCATGCACATGTGCTTGGCCTCGATAACCACGGCAACGCCGGCGGCGCCGGTGACCTTCTCGATGGCTTCGGCGATCTGGCGGCTGAGGTTTTCCTGGATTTGCAGGCGGCGGGCGAACATGTCGACGATGCGCGCCACCTTCGACAGCCCCAGCACCTTGCCCTTGGGCAGGTAGGCAACATGGGCCTTGCCGATGAACGGCAGCATGTGGTGTTCGCACATCGAGTAGAGCTCGATGTCCCGGACCACCACCATCTCGCTGTTGTCGGAGCTGAACAGCGCGTTGTTGGTGACCTCTTCGAGGGTCTGCTCATAACCGCGGCAAAGGTATTTCATCGCCTTTGCGGCCCGCTTGGGCGTGTCGCGCAGGCCCTCGCGGGAGACGTCCTCGCCGATCTGGCCAAGGATCTCGGTGTAGTTCTGTTCCAGGGACATGGATCTACCTGTGGGAATTTTCGCAAAAATGAAGGTTAAGTCTCGGGGCGCGGCGCTGCAAGCGCGATGTTACTCGTCGCGGCCTTCGAGCATGGTTCGCTTGAGCATCACATACACCGCCCCGGTGCCGCCATGGCGTGGCTGGCACGAGACAAAGCCCAGCACGTGCGCGTGCTGGCGCAACCAGGTGTTGACGTGGCTCTTAATCATCGGACGCCTGCCGTCCAGGCGCGCGGCCTTGCCGTGGGTCACGCGCACGCAGCGCACTTCCAGTTTGCTGGCCTCGGCGATGAAATCCCACAGGGTTTCGCGGGCCTTCTCGACGCTCATGCCATGCAGGTCGAGGCTGCCTTCGAAGGCGATCTGGCCCAGCTTGAGCTTGCGCAGCTGGGCTTCCTGCACCCCGTCGCGGCGCCACGACAGCTCGTCTTCGGCGCCGACGTCGATGACGAACTGATCCGACAGACCGTCGATCACCAGCGGCTGGTCGCTGCGCAGGGTCGCCTTCTGGCGCAGGCCGGCGAGTTGCTGGCGGTCGGCCTTGGGCTTACCAACTTCGGCGCGATCGTGGTTGATCGGCTTGACGCCGCGCACTTCGCTGCGAAAGAGGGAAAAATCGTCGTCTTGCATGATGCCTCCAGCTGGGCGGCGTAGTGTACGTGAGTCGACCAGGCCGCGGCAGGTCTGTGGGCGTCATGCGCGGTGCCGGTCGCGCAGCCGCTTGCGCCGGCAGACAAGCCGTGTCAGATCAGGCTGGAGGTGGGCGCCACGCAGGCGAAGTTGTCGGCCATGACCGCCATTTCACCCTGATGGATCTGCGCAGCGGGAATTACCCCATCCTTGAACGCCAGGTCACGGGTGGCCGAGGCGTCCTCGACCAGGGTGCAGCGGTAGCCGTAGTCCTTGGCCCGGCGCACGGTGGTGCTGACGCTGGAGTGGCTCATGAAACCGCAGACGATCAGGTCGAGGTGGCCAAGACCCTGCAAGGTCTCGTGCAACTTGGTGTTCTTGAACGCGTTGGGCATGCGCTTTTCGATCACCACCTCGCCCTCGCGGGGTTCGAGGCCGGGGATGAATTCGCCGCGCGGGCCCTGTGGGTCGAACAGCCCGCCGACCGTGCCCAGGTGGCGTACATGCACGATCGGACGTCCCGCCAGGCGCGCAGCTTCGAGTAACCGGGCGATGTTGGCCGTGGCCTCGGGCATGCCCGACAGCGCCAGAGGACCGCTCAGGTACTCCTTCTGCGCATCGATGATGATCAGGCTGGCCTGGCTCAGCTTGGCCGGCGGGTAGTCGCGGCCGCTGAGGCGGAACATCGTGGTTGGAACGGACATCAAGGGCTCCTTCGGCTAGGGCTTTTGCCGGCTATTGTCCTCTGCCGCGACGACAATGGGAATGCTTGACAGCGCAGCCAGCATGGTTGCTGGCCTGTGGCTATCTGTGAGGCCCTGCGCACGACCCATTTGCCGGCCTCTGCTGGTAGACTTTCACGCTGTCTCAAAAGGAGTTCATAGTGATCACTTCCCGCCTGCGCACCCTGCGCGACCATATCCGTTGGGCGGTCAGCCGCTTCCATGAGCACGACCTGTTCTTCGGCCACGGCGCCGACAACGCCTGGGATGAAGCGCGTCTGCTGGTGCTAGGTGCCTTGCACCTGCCGTACGAAATCGCCGACGGCTACCTTGACTGCCAGCTCGAAGACGACGAGCGGGTACGCCTGCTGCATCTGCTCAAGCGACGCATCGACGAACGCATTCCGGCCGCCTATCTGCTGGGCGAAGCCTGGTTCTGTGGCCTGTCGTTCATCGTCGACGAGCGCGTACTGGTGCCCCGTTCCCCCATCGGCGAACTGCTCGAAGCGCGCCTCGAGCCGTGGCTGGGCAGCGAGCCGGCCCGCATTCTCGACCTGTGCACGGGTTCGGGCTGCATCGGTATCGTCGCTGCCGACGTGTTCCCCGAGGCTGAAGTGGTGCTGGCCGATCTGTCGTTCGAAGCCCTCGAAGTGGCCAACCAGAACATCGAGCGCCATGGTCTGGAAGAGCGCGTGTACACCGTGCAGGGCGACGGTTTCGCCGGCCTGCCCAAGCAGCGCTTCGATCTGATCTTGTCCAATCCGCCCTACGTCGATGCCGAAGACTTCGCCGACATGCCGGCCGAGTATCAGCACGAGCCGGAGCTGGGGCTGGCCTGCGGCCAGGATGGCCTGGATCTGGTGCGGCGCATGCTTGCCGAGGCGGCCGACCACCTGACCGACAAGGGCCTGCTGATCGTCGAGGTCGGCAACAGCCAGGTGCACGTCGAGCAGTTGTATCCGGAAGTCGATTTCGCCTGGCTCGAATTCAAGCGTGGCGGACACGGTGTGTTCATGCTCAGCGCCGAGCAGTGCCGCCAGCATCAGGAGCTGTTCCGCTCGCGGCTCTGATCGACCCGCAGCGATTCAACGCGTGGCGATGAAGATCAGCAGTCCGGCCTGAAACACGGCGAAGGCCACCAGGCAGGTAATGGTGAAGCGCAGGCCGCTGTCTTCACGCTCTACCCGCGCCACGCGCTCGTCGCGCTCTCGCAGTTGCACGGTCAGTTCCTGCAACTGCTGCTCGGCCTGCTGCAGAAGCGCTGCAGTGTCGAGCACCGGCAGGACTTGCACCTTGTCTTCGTTCCAGTGCGAGCGCAGCTGGCTGACGGCGGCATCCAGCACGCTCGCCTTGGCTGCCGGGCCGTCGGCATAGTTGAGGTCCAGGCCGGCATTGCGCAGCAGATGGTCGCGACGCTGGCGGGCGTCGTCGCTGAGCACCTCGTTGCTGGCCAGCTCCATGCCTTGCACGCGGTAATCCGGCCAGCGCTGCTGTAGCCAACGCGCGGCCTTGGCCAGCAAAAAGCGGCCCAGGCCACGGTTGACTGGCTCGAGCTGCAAGGGTGCGCCGACCTGCACCCTGCGCTCGGCATGGTCGACGCGCACGTCCAGCTGATTCTGTTCCTTGTGGGTCAACTGGCCTGGCAGGCTGATACGCATACGCAGCAGGGCGTGGGTCTTGCTGTAGCGTTCAGCGTGGCCGAGCTGCACGAAGCGCAGCGGCCGCGGGCCGGTGCGTTCGGTGGGCTGTGGGCTCAGGCGTAGTAACTGGAAGTGCTCGCAGGCGACGTCGGCCCACGGCAGCGGCGCAGCGTCGGGCGCAGGCGGCGTGATGGCCGGCTCTGCGGGGGTGGGGTCAATGCTCATGGGGTGGTCCTCGAATCCAGCCGGACCGCAATCGGGGCGTTCAGACGCTGCGGCTGCGGGATCAATGCCAGGCTATCGGCAGCAATCCCGGCAACCTGAGGGGTTCATGCCTGGGGCAGACCGCGAATGAAGCTCACCAGGCTTTCGCCAAGCTGCCGTGCCAGGGGCAGTTCAGGGTTGCGGTAGGTCTCGCGCTGCTGGCTCATGTCCCGCGGGCTGATCCGCAGCATGTGGTTCATGCCGTCGATCAGCACCAGTTGCGCGTCGGGCTTGGCCGCTTGCAGGCGTTGCGCGTCGAGCACGTCCACTTGCACGTCGTTGCGGCCCTGGATGATCAGCGCGGGCACCTCGAGGCTGGCGAACGCTGCTGCCGGATCCTGGCGCAGCAGGGAAATCACATAAGGCTGCACGCTGGGCCGGAAGGCTTGGCGCAGCGGGGCAGGGACGTCGAGGCTGGTCTGCCCGGCTTGCAGGTGGTCGAGCAGCAGATTGCCCCGCAGCATGTCGGCCGGGCTCAGGCGCTTGGCCAGTTGCTCGCGCAGAACCTCGGCAATCGGTCGGCCACTGCCGGCCAGGGTGACCACGGCGCTGGCACCGGCATCGTGGGCCGCCAGGCTGGCGATCAGCGCACCTTCGCTGTGGCCGACGATGATCAGCGGGCCGAAGCGCGGATCACTGCGTAACTGGCGACCCCAGGCCACTGCGTCGGCCACGTAGCGCTCCACGCTCAGATCGCGTTCGTCCGGCGTGGCCGGCTGGCTGGCGGCCACGCCGCGCTTGTCATAGCGCACGCTGGCGATATTCTGCCGGGCCAGCAGCAGGGCCAGGCGCTTGAGGTTGTCGACGCGGCCCGAGGCAGGGTTGTTGCCGTCCCGGTCGGTCGGGCCAGAGCCCGAGATGATCAGCACCACCGGTGGTGGAGTGTCCAGCTGTGGCAGCAGCAAGCTGCCGTGCAGCACACCGTCGCCGGTGTCCAGTTCGATGGGGCGATGCAGTACGGTGGGGGCGGCGGCATGAACGAAACTTGCGAACAGCGACAGCAGCACTACAGCGACAAGGCGCGACTTCATGGACAGGGGCTACGTGGGGAGATGACACTCAGACCTGACGGCCCGATGAAGGTTCTGCCAGGGCGCAGTGGGCTCGGCTGATCGCGCCTACACCCGCCAGCGGCATTTTCCGTATACTGCCTGCCTCGTTCACATCAGGCAGATTCGCGGAGCGTCCATGTCCGGCAATACCTACGGCAAGCTGTTCACTGTCACCACCGCTGGCGAAAGCCATGGCCCGGCGTTGGTCGCCATTGTCGATGGATGCCCGCCGGGCCTGGAGATTTCCCTGGCCGACCTGCAGCTCGACCTCGACCGGCGCAAGCCCGGCACCAGCCGGCACACCACCCAACGCCAGGAAGCCGATGAAGTGGAGATTCTGTCCGGGGTGTTCGAAGGCCGTACCACCGGCTGTTCGATCGGTCTGCTGATTCGCAACACCGACCAGAAGTCCAAGGACTACTCGGCGATCAAGGACCTGTTCCGCCCGGCCCACGCCGACTACACCTACCACCACAAGTACGGCGAGCGCGACTACCGCGGCGGTGGCCGCAGCTCGGCGCGGGAAACTGCCATGCGCGTCGCGGCCGGTGCCATCGCCAAGAAGTTTCTCGCCACCCAGGGCATCCGCGTGCGCGGCTACATGAGCCAGCTGGGCCCGATCGAAATTCCCTTCCAGAGCTGGGACAGCGTCGAGCAGAACGCCTTCTTCAGCCCCGACCCGAGCAAGGTGCCCGAGCTCGAGGCGTACATGGACCAACTGCGCCGCGACCAGGACTCGGTGGGGGCGAAGATCACCGTGGTCGCCGAAGGCGTGATGCCTGGCCTGGGCGAGCCGATTTTCGACCGCCTCGACGCCGAGCTGGCCCATGCGCTGATGAGCATCAATGCGGTCAAGGGCGTTGAGATCGGCGCAGGCTTTGCCAGTGTCGCCCAGCGCGGCACCGAGCACCGCGATGAACTGACCGCTGAAGGTTTTCTCAGCAACAACGCCGGCGGCATCCTTGGCGGCATCTCGTCCGGCCAACCGATCGTCGCCCACTTGGCGCTCAAGCCGACTTCGAGCATCACCGTGCCAGGGCGCTCGATCGACGTGCATGGCAATGAGGTCGAGGTCATCACCAAGGGCCGTCACGACCCCTGTGTGGGCATCCGTGCCACGCCCATCGCCGAAGCGATGATGGCCATCGTGCTGATGGACCACCTGCTGCGTCACCGCGGGCAGAACGCGGATGTGCGGGTCGAGACGCCGGTATTGGGTCAGCGCTGAGCGGTGAGCGAACGCTACGCTGCCGGGGCTGGCTGTCGATAACGGCGGTCTGCGTCGGCTCGGCGGTGTACGGCTGACCGGGTTGCCCCGGTTGGCCGCCACGACCTGATCGGATCGAATTGCCCATGCCCATTCCCTACTGGCGCCTGTCCAGCTTCTACCTCTGCTATTTCGCCTTGCTCGGCGCCACCGCGCCTTTTCTGTCGCTGTATTTCCATCACCTGGGGTTTTCTCCGGCACGCATCGGCGAGCTAGTGGCCATTCCCATGCTGATGCGCTGCGTGGCGCCCAACCTGTGGGGCTGGCTGGGGGACCGCAGCGGTCGACGTCTGTTGATCGTGCGCCTGGGGGCGCTGTGTACGCTGGCGAGCTTCGCGCTGATCTTCGTCGAGCACAGCTACGCCTGGCTGGCGCTGGTGATGGCGCTGCATGCGTTCTTCTGGCACGCGGTGCTGCCGCAGTTCGAGGTCATCACCCTGGCGCACCTGCACGGGCAGACCTCGCGCTACAGTCAGGTGCGCCTGTGGGGCTCGATCGGCTTCATCCTCGCCGTGGTCGGCCTGGGTCGGCTGTTCGAGTGGTTGAGCCTGGATGTGTATCCGCTGGCGGTGCTGGCGATCATGGCGGCCATCGTCGTTGCCAGTCTCTGGGTACCTTCGGCGCAACCGCTGGAGCACAGCGAGCGCCCGGCGGCGCACGGGTTCCTGCGCCAACTGCGTGCGCCGGGCGTGCTGGCCTTCTACGCCTGCGTGGCGCTGATGCAACTGAGCCACGGCCCGTACTACACCTTCCTCACCTTGCACCTTGAGCAACTGGGCTACAGCCGCAGCGCCATCGGCTTGCTATGGGCGCTTGGCGTGGTGGCCGAAGTGCTGATGTTCTTGCTGATGAGCCGGATCTTCGCCCGCTGTTCGGTGCAGGCGGTGCTGCTGGTGAGCTTTCTGCTCGCCAGCGCACGCTGGCTGTTGCTCGGCACAATGGCCGACATTCCCGCGCTGCTGGTGCTGGCCCAACTGCTGCACGCCGCCACGTTCGGCTGCTTCCATGCGGCCAGCATTGCTTTCGTCCAGGCCAGTTTCGGCGCGCGCCAGCAGGGTCAGGGCCAGGCGCTGTACGCCGCACTGTCGGGCACCGGCGGTGCCCTGGGGGCCCTGTATGCAGGCTATAGCTGGAACCTGTTGGCGCCGTCTTTCACCTTCGCCGTGGCCAGCGTCGCCGCTCTGGCCGCCGCCATCATCACCGCGCTCGGCTTGAGCGCACGCAGGAGTCAAACGCGATGAGCATCCTCAGCGTCTTCCACAACACTGACCCGCACCAACCCTACAAGGTGCTGACCCATGCCGACGACATCCGCACCACGCTGGCCGAGCATGGCCTGAACTACAGCCCCGCCGGGATTGCCTCGCCACCGCGGCTAGGCACCGGTCGTGAAGCGGCCCTGCAGGCGCTGGGCGAGCAGGTTGGGCAATGGCTGGATGCGCAGCGCTGCCAGACCTTCACCGTGATCGACGTCGATGGCGATACCGAAGCGAACCTGTGGCTGGCCGATGAGCACCGCTACGCCTGCGATGAAGTATTCGTCGTGGTCAGCGGCCGAGCACAGTTGAACGTGCGCTGCGGCGACTGGGTCTGCGCGCTGCTGGGCGAGAAAGGCGATGTACTGCGGGTGCCGCAAGGGGCAGGGCGCTGGCTGAGTCTGGGTGATCGGCCATTCTGCCTGGCGCTGCGATTGCTGGAAAAAGAGGGCGTGTTGCCAGTATTCGAAGAGACTTCGACGGCCAAGGAGTTTCCAGGAATGGATGAACTCTAGGCCATTCGTGGGGCCATAAGCATGGCCCCTATTGATGCAGTGCTGTGAGTCGCGATCAGCGGTAGGTCGGCAGTGCGAAGCGCTGCTGGCTTTGCAGCATCGAGATGACTGGCAGTTCGCTGGCTTGTTCGGCCAGGTCGCGACGGATGGCGCTGATCGCCCAGGACAGCTGCTCAGCACTGTGCAGTTGGCTGTAGGACAGCACACGGCGGCTGACTTTACCGTCGGTCGCGCGCAGGGTCAGCAGCACACCACCATCAGGACGGGGCTGGGTGTTGACCTGATACGCCGGGAAAACCGAAGTGAATTTCTGTTGGATAAGGTCCATGTCAACTCCTGAACGGGAAGGGTCGAAGATTCTATGTTCAGTAGTTGCAGTGACTGTGCCAGTATTTTGATTTCGATAAAATCCTTTTAAATCAGTAACTTATACTGTTTTTATCGAAGTGCTTCCATGCAGTCTGCAAGGTCGTGCATTTTGCACAGTGCATTTTGCAATGCCAGGCTTTCCCGCGCTCAGCGCCAGCGCGGGTAACCCTGCAGATAGATAGCCTGCCTCTGTCGCGACGATAGATTCGGAACCTTTGCCCGCGCCGTGCAGCCTCACACATCATTGGGCCCACAATCTGCCAGGAGGTTCACCATGCAAGACGCTGCCCCCGCTGCCATGACCGATGAAGAAACCGCTGCCTTCGCCGCACAAGTGTTCGACTGTGCCCGGGCAGGTGACGCCCAGATGCTCGATCGTCTGGTCTCCAGCGGTCTGCCGGTCGATCTGCGCAATGGCAAGGGCGACACGCTGCTGATGCTGGCGAGCTATCACGGGCATGTCGAGGCGGTGAAGGTGCTGCTGCGCCATGGTGCAGATCCACTGATCGCCAACGACAACAATCAGCTGCCCATCGCCGGTGCAGCGTTCAAAGGCGATCTGCCGATGATTCGTCTGCTGGTCGAGAACGGTGTACCGGTCGATGCCGCCGCGCAGGATGGCCGTACCGCGCTGATGCTGGCGGCCATGTTCAACCGCGGCGAAATTCTCGAGTACCTGCTGGCCCAAGGTGCCGACCCCACGCATCGCGATGCTCGCGGCGCCACGGCACTGGTGGCGGCACAGACCATGGGTGCGGTGGAAGCGGTCGAGCGTCTGCAAGCGCTGGCTGGCTGACCGCCTGGGGGGTATCCTTGGCACCTTTTACCAAGGTGCCAGGCCCCTGCCATGAAAGATTCACTGCGCGAACTTATCAGCCTCATCGGTGCAGGCTGCATGCCTGAGGCCGACATCGAGCGTATCGCCGAGGAAGCGGCCCAGGCCTATGCCGACCCGGCCGCGTTCCTCGCTGCCAACCCCGATATCAACTACGACGACAGCTTCCCCATCCCTTTGGGCGAGTGGGTCGTGGTCGGCAGCCTGCCCGATACCGTGCTGTTCCAGGCCGAAAGCTACCCGCAGTTGTTCGAAGCCATCTGCGCGTCGTTCGATCCCAGCATCGGTTTCAACCTCAAGCCCAAGCAATTGCAGCGTACCGAAGCGCTGACGGCACTGAACCGTATCCAGGTGCAGATGGCTGCCTTGAACAAGGAAGCCGGTGGCTACGTGCTGGTTAACTTCAGCCAACTGCTGGACGACCCGTTGCAGATGGTCATCGTCGGGCAAAACGACCTGCCGCGGGTGCTGGAACTGGCTGCGCACGTCGGCATCGCTGCCGAGCCTGCGCTGGAGGCATTGAAAGCGGCGCAGTGAGGGCCCTGAACGACTGAGCCTGAGTCGGGAAGGGCCGCGCCTTTCTCACTTGGCCAGGTACTTCATGCCGTCTTCCAGGCCTTGCAAGGTCATCGGGAACATCCGCTCGCCGATCAGTTCGCGTACCAGCTGAGTCGAGGCGGTGTAGTCCCAGGCGCGCAGCGGATACGGATTGATCCAGATGACCTTGCTGAATTTATCCAGCACTCGCTGCATCCACACATAACCGGCCTCTTCGTTCCAGTGCTCGACGCTGCCGCCTGGCTGAGTGATTTCGTAAGGCGCCATGGCCGCATCACCGACGAAGATGACGCTGTAGTCGTCACCGTACTTGTGCAGCAGGTCGAAGGTCGCCATGCGCTCGCTGTTGCGACGCAGGTTGTTCTTCCACACCGTTTCATAGATGAAGTTGTGGAAGTAGTAATACTCAAGGTGCTTGAACTCGCTGCGACACGCCGAGAACAGTTCTTCGCACACCTTCACGTGGGCGTCCATCGAGCCGCCGATGTCGAACAGCAACAGCAGCTTGACCGCGTTGCGCCGCTCGGGACGCATCTGGATGTTGAGCAGGCCGGCATCGCGGGCCGTCTGGTCGATGGTGCCGGCGATATCGAACTCGTCCGCCGCGCCCTGGCGGGCGAACTTCCTCAGGCGGCGCAGGGCCAGCTTGATGTTGCGCGTGCCCAGCTCGACTTGGTCATCGAGGTTGCGGTATTCGCGCTGTTCCCACACTTTCACCGCCTTGCCCTGACGTTCGCCGGCATCGCCGATGCGAATGCCTTCAGGGTTGTAGCCGCCCGACCCGAACGGGCTGGTGCCGCCGATGCCGATCCACTTGTTGCCGCCGGCATGGCGTTCCTTCTGCTCGGCCAGGCGCTGCTTGAACGCTTCTATGAGTTTGTCCAGGCCACCGAGCGACTGAATCTGTGCGCGCTCTTCAGCGCTCAGCGAGCGCTCGAACGCCTTGCGCAGCCACTCTTCGGGGATCGATGCTTCCAGGTGCTGGTCGAGGTCATGCAGGCCGTCGAAGTAAGCGGCAAAGGCGCGGTCGAACTTGTCGAAGTGCCGCTCGTCCTTGACCAGGATGGCGCGGGCGAGGAAATAGAACTGCTGCATGTCGGCGAACACCACGTGCTGCTCCAGCGCTGCATGCAGGTCGAGCAGCTCGCGCAGTGACACCGGCACCTTGGCCGCGCGCAGTTCGGTGAACAGGTTCAGGAGCATGGCCAGGCTCCTCAGCGGTTGCCGCGACGGCTCATGAAGGCCAGGCGCTCGAGCAACTGCACGTCCTGCTCGTTCTTCACCAGAGCACCTGCCAGCGGTGGAATCGCCTTGGTCGGGTCGCGCTCACGCAGCACCGCTTCGCTGATGTCGTCGGCCATCAGCAGCTTGAGCCAGTCGACCAGCTCGGAGGTGGACGGCTTCTTCTTCAGCCCCGGTACCTTGCGCACATCGAAGAACACGTCCAGCGCCTCGCTGACCAGGGACTGGCTGATGTTGGGGTAATGCACATCGACGATGCGCTGCAAGGTGCTGCGGTCGGGGAAGGCGATGTAGTGGAAGAAGCAGCGACGCAGGAAGGCGTCGGGCAGTTCTTTTTCATTGTTGGAGGTAATGATGATGATCGGCCGATGTCGGGCCTTGATGGTTTCGTCGGTCTCGTAGACGTAGAACTCCATCTTGTCGAGTTCTTGCAGCAGGTCGTTGGGAAATTCGATGTCGGCCTTGTCGATCTCGTCGATCAGCAGCACCACCCGCTCATCGGCCTCGAAGGCTTCCCACAGCTTGCCCTTGTTCAGGTAGTTGCGCACATCGTGCACTTTGTCGACGCCCAGCTGCGAATCGCGCAGGCGGCTGACCGCGTCGTACTCGTAGAGCCCTTGCTGGGCCTTGGTGGTGGACTTGATGTGCCAGGTGATCAGCCGCGCGCCGAACGATTGCGCCAGCTGTTCGGCCAGCAGCGTCTTGCCGGTGCCGGGCTCACCTTTGACCAACAGCGGCCGCTGCAGGGTGATTGCGGCGTTGACCGCAAGCTTGAGGTCATCGGTGGCGACATAGTCGCGGGTGCCTTCGAATTTCATTCAGCGGTCCTCGCAAGCTTCAAATAAGGTGCCCGCGACTATAACCGCCGTTGCCGGGCCTGCAAACGCGCGTCATTCGGCATCCGGCTTGGGTTGCTCGTAGCGGGCGTTGAACGCCTGGATGAACCCATTGCGCAGAATCTGCAGGAACGCTTCGAACGCGCTGATGTCCTGCTGATGCACGCTGCCGCGCAATTCCACGCGGGTAGCGAACTGGTTCTTGGGCTGATTCTTCAGCACGGTCTGCCCGGCGCCGATCAGGGCTTCCCAGACCGAGCGGAAAAAGCCTTTGTTCGGGTTCTCGACGTCCTGTTGCCAGTCGAACACTTCGACGTCGCGCAGCAGCGGCTTGATATAGCCATTCAGTCGTCCGTTTTCGGCTTGCGCCTCAATCACCACGTCCCCGCTGCCGGCGTTGAAATCGAACTTGCCATAAGCGCTGGCGAAATCGTTGAGCTGGCGCAGGGTGATGTCGCTGGCGCGCAGGCGGAACTGGAAGTCATCGAAGTCGCTGAATGGGTCGAAGGTGGCGCTGCTTTCCACCTTGGCGTCGCCAAACAGGCGCGCTTTGGCTTCGAAGCTGGCGTCGCGGCGGCCTTCCTGATCGCGCACGTTGGTCAGGTTGTGGATGCTGGCTTCCAGCTGGGTGGCCTGTAGTTGTACCGGTGGCTTGGACTGGAAATTGCGAAAGCGCACACTGCCGTCGTGGATACGCACTTCGTTGAGGGTGATGGGCAGCAGTTTGCCCAGTTGCTGGCGCCAGTCGGTGCCGCGACCCGACTGCGAGTTCTGCTTGCTGCCACCGTCGACGAAGTTGATCACCGGCCGCTCGAAGGTCACCTGGGCGACCACCGCCTGGTCGTACCACAGCGAGTGCCAGCTCACTGACAGGTCGATCAGCGGCGCTTCCAGCAGCGGCACCGGCACCTTGCCGCTGGTTTTGACGATCTTCAGGCCGTTGATGGTGTAGGCGCCGCGCCACCAGGCCAGGTCGACATCGGTGATCTCGCCACGGTACTCGCCCATGTCGGCCAGTTTGCCGTTGAGGTAGTCGCGTACCAGCCAGGGCAGGGCCAGATGCAGGGCCACCAGCAGCGCGACCAGGCCGGCGATACTGAGCAGCGGCCAGCGATAACGGGCTTTCATCAGGGGCTCTCCCAAGTGCGGTAGCTGGTTGACCGTGCTGCCGCGCGGCGAGTTCGAACGGGCTTTACGGGTTCCCGGGGCAGGCTTACCCTTGAACGCCTAACCCGCCTGCTCAAGGACCCTGCAATGAGCCGCATCTTCGCAGACAACGCCCACTCCATTGGCAACACGCCGCTGGTCCAGATCAACCGTATCGCGCCGCGCGGGGTGACCATCCTGGCCAAGATCGAGGGGCGCAACCCGGGGTATTCGGTCAAGTGCCGGATCGGCGCCAACATGGTCTGGGACGCCGAAGCCAGCGGCAAGCTGCGCCCCGGTATGACCCTGGTCGAGCCGACCTCGGGCAACACCGGCATCGGCCTGGCGTTCGTCGCTGCGGCGCGCGGCTACAAACTGCTGCTGACCATGCCGGCGTCGATGAGCCTGGAGCGGCGCAAGGTGCTCAAGGCATTGGGCGCCGAACTGGTGCTGACCGAGCCGGCCAAGGGCATGAAGGGCGCCATCGAAAAGGCTGGCGAGATCGTCGCCTCCGACCCTGATGCCTACTTCATGCCCGGCCAGTTCGAGAACCCGGCCAACCCGGCGATCCATGAAAAGACCACCGGCCCGGAAATCTGGAATGACACCGACGGTGCGGTGGACGTGCTGGTAGCAGGCGTCGGTACTGGCGGCACCATCACCGGCGTGTCGCGCTACATCAAGACCACCCAGGGCAAGCCGATTCTGTCGGTGGCGGTCGAGCCTGCCAGCTCGCCGTTGATCACCCAGACCCTGGCCGGCCAGGAACTGCAGCCCAGCCCGCACAAGATCCAGGGTATCGGCGCCGGCTTCATTCCGAAGAACCTCGACCTCTCGCTGGTCGATCTGGTGGAAACGGTCACCGATGACGAGTCCAAGGCCATGGCCCTGCGCCTGATGCAGGAAGAGGGCATCCTCTGCGGCATCTCCTGCGGCGCGGCCATGGCCGCCGCGGTGCGCCTGGCCGAGAAACCGGAGATGCAGGGCAAGACCATCGTCGTCATCCTGCCCGACTCGGGTGAGCGCTACCTGTCGAGCATGCTCTTCAGTGACCTGTTCAGCGAGCAGGAAAACCAGCAGTGATGACCTTCGACTGATCCGCCGCAACGTCTCTGCGCCGGTTTCACGGCACACTCCCGAACCACCGCCCGCCCCAGGGTTGTTTTTCCCCAGGGGCGGATGGGTTTATGATGTCGCGCGATCTGCCTGCGATCGCCGGTTTTTCTCTCCAAGGAGTGCTGCATGACGTTTTCCTTCATCGCCAAGGCGGGTGTGCTGCTGGTGTTCTCCGCCAGCGTGCTGTTCGTGCACCTGCGCGGCAAGGCGCGCCTGCCGGTGCTGCGCCAGTTCGTCAACCACTCGGCGCTGTTCGCCCCGTACAACGCGCTGATGTACCTGTTCTCGGGCGTGCCATCCAAGCCTTACCTCGACCGTCAGTGCTTCCCCGAACTGGACGTGCTCAAGGACAACTGGCAGGAAATCCGCGTCGAGGCCATGCGCCTGTTCGATGAGGGCTATATTCGCGCCGCCGAGAAAGACAACGATGCCGGTTTTGGTTCGTTCTTCAAGAAGGGCTGGAAGCGTTTCTACCTCAAGTGGTACGACAAACCGCTGCCCTCGGCCGAGGCGTTGTGCCCGCGCACCGTCGAGCTGGTCAGCAGCATTCCCAACGTCAAGGGCGCGATGTTCGCCCTGCTGCCCGGCGGTAGCCACCTCAATCCGCACCGCGATCCGTTCGCCGGTTCGTTGCGCTATCACCTGGGGCTGTCTACGCCCAACTCCGACGACTGCCGCATCTACGTCGACGGCCAGGTCTATGCCTGGCGCGATGGCGAAGACGTGATGTTCGACGAAACCTACGTGCACTGGGTGAAAAACGAAACCGAGCAGACCCGGGTGATTCTGTTCTGCGACGTCGAGCGTCCGCTGACCAGCCCGCTGATGACCCGCATCAATCGCAAGGTCAGTGCCTTCCTCGGCCGCGCCACCGCGCCGCAGAACACCGATGAAGAGCGCGTTGGCGGGATCAACCAGGCCTACGCCTGGAGCAAGCGCTTCAGCAACAAGCTCAGCACCCACGTCAAACGCTTCAAGCGCGCCAACCCCAAGGCCTACCGCGTGCTGCGCCCGGTGCTGGCAGTGCTGGTGGCGTACCTGCTGTATCGCTGGCTGTTCTGAGTTCTTGCCGCTAGCGTTACCGCTGTCGGCCTGAGCATCGCCTCGGCTACAGCGGTAACCCCGCCGAAAATGCGTGCCGCAGCACCCCTTCCTCGAAATCCACCACCCCCGCCTGGCGTTGCACCAGCAGGAAGTACAGCAGCGCATCGATGCCGACCTGCGCCGGCACGTGCACGGCGATCATCCGTGTCGAGCGCTCCAGTTCGCAGGGGCAGGCGAACTGTTGCAGCGCAGCGAGCACCTCGTTCAGCTCATCTGCAGCCTTGACGATCACTCGCAGCACCGAGGCGCCGCTGCTGTGTTGCACGCGTTCCAGCCAGGCCATTTCGCCGTCGATGCGCACCTCGACGATATCGCCCGGCGCCACGTCGTAGGCATGGAAGGGCAGGCTGTCGATGCGATAGCCACCCTCGACCGGTTGCGCCCACAAACCCTCGACCGAAGCGGTGGGGTAACCGTTGTGGTCGTGTGCCAGGCGTACCAGGATCTTGCGCGCGCCGCAGGTGCCAGCGTCGTCGGTGTTCATGCCGGCTTGCCGGGCCGAACGACACTTGGCCGTAGCACCAGCCACAAGGCCACGGCGATCAGCGCGCCGCCATAGGCGTGGGCCAGTGACAGCGGCTCATCCAGCAGCCAGGCGCCCCACAGCACGCCGAATACCGGAATCATGAAGGTCACGGTACTGGCCTTGACCGGACCGATATCGCCCAGCAGGCGGAAATACAGCACATAGGCCAAAGCCGTGCAGACCAACCCCAGGCCCAGCAGCGACAGCCACACCTGCCAGCCGCCCCAGCTGGCGGGCGGCTGGGTGGCAGCGCTCCAGACGAACGCCGGCGCCAGCAGCAGGGTGGCGCCGAGCATGCTGCCCAAGGCCGACAGCCGGCTGTCCAGGCCGCTGACCCAACGCCGCGCCAGATAACCGGCAAAGCCATAGCAGGTCGTGGCCGCCAGGCACGCCAGGGCGCCTTGCAGCAGCGCTGCATCCAGCGCCACGGGCCCTGCGCCGCTGAGAATGCCCACCCCCAGCAGACCGAGGAAGATCCCCGCCAGCTTGGCCGCGGTGAGTGCTTCCTGGAAAAACAGCGCGCCAATCAGCACGCCCATCAGGGGCGTGGTGGCGTTGAAGATCGCCGAATAGCCAGCCGGCAGCACTTGCGCGGCCACCGAATACAGCGTGGCCGGAATGCCGGAGTTGATCATCCCCAGCAGCAGGCAAGCGCCGAGCTTGCCGTGGAAGCGCCAACCTGCGCCTGAGACAGCAACGATGGCCAGCAGGCCAAGGCAGGCGATGGCGACGCGAAAGAACGCCGTGGGCACGGTGCCCAGTTGCGGGGCGATGATGCGCATGAACAGAAAGCTCGCGCCCCAGACGGCGGCGAGCAGCAACAGGCGAACGAGTGCGGTAGCGGGCACGGACGGCTCCGGAGGCAGGGCGGGGCGAGAGTCTACTGGATCGCTGTGACAGCGTCGCGGGGCAAAGCCAAGCGGCGCCTGGGCGCCGCTCGGCAAGGGGGTTACTGCGCGTTGAAGGCCTGGCCGTTTACACCCTTGCTGTCCGGGCCCATCAGGTACAGATAGACCGGCAGGATGTCTTCGGGCAGTGGGTTGTTCTGCGGATTCTCACCCGGATAAGCCTGGGCGCGCATGCCGGTGCGGGTGGCGCCAGGGTTGATGCTGTTGGCGCGCACCGTGGCCACACCTTCGAGCTCGTCGGCCAGGGTCTGCATCAAGCCTTCGGTGGCGAACTTCGACACGCCATAGGCACCCCAGTAGGCGCGTCCGACGCGGCCGACGCTGCTGGAGGTGAACGCTACCGAAGCGTCCTCGGACAGCTTGAGCAGCGGCAGCAGCGTGCTGGTGAGCATGAAGGTGGCGTTGACGTTGATGTGCATGACACGCATGAAGTTATCGCCCGACAGCTGCTCCAGCGGGGTGCGCGGGCCGATGATCGAGGCGTTGTTGAGCAAGCCATCGAGGCGGCCGAACTGGTTTTCGATCAGCACCGCCAGTTCGTCGTACTGATGTGCCAGGGCGGTTTCCAGGTTGAACGGGATCACCACGGGTTCAGGGTGACCGGCGGCCTGGATCTGATCGTAGACCTCGTTGAGGTTGGCTTCGGTCTTGCCTAGCAGCAGCACCGTGGCGCCCAGCGCGGCGTAGGCCTTGGCCGCTGCGGCGCCGATACCGCGGCCGGCACCGGTGACCAGAATCACCCGGTCTTTGAGCAGTTCGGGGCGGGCGGTGTAGTCAAACATGGAATGAGTCCTTCAGATCGGAGGGCGGGAGGGTGCCTTCAGCACCCGCACAGCGCGCTGTCGAGCACCTTGCGCAGTTCCAGAGGGTGATCCACTACCACGTCGGCGCCCCAGTTGTTGGGGTTGTCCTCGGGGTGGATGTAGCCATAACGCACGGCTGCGGTGCGGGTGCCGGCGTCACGTCCCGATTCGATGTCGCGCAGGTCGTCACCGACGAACAGCACGCTGGCCGGGTCGAGCTTGAGCGTAGCGCAGGCCAGGGTCAGCGGCTCGGGGTCGGGCTTGCTGCGTTTGACGTGGTCGGGGCAGATCAACAGCGCGGAGCGCTCGGCCAGCCCCAGGCGCTGCATGATCGGCTCGGCGAAGCGCAGTGGCTTGTTGGTCACCACGCCCCACAGCAGGTTACCTTTCTCGATGTCGGCGAGCAGTTCGGCCATGCCCGGGAACAGCGCACTGTGCACGGCGCAGTCCTGTTGGTAACGCTCGAGGAACTCCAGGCGCAGCGCCTCGAAGCCTTCATCGTCTGGGCTGATGGCGAAAGTCGCCGCGACCATCGCCCGCGCGCCGCCGGAGATCACGTCGCGGATGGTCTTGTCGGCAATCGCCGGCAGGCCGCGATCGGCAAGCATCGCCTGGCTGATGGCGATGAAGTCCGGCGCGGTGTCCAGCAAGGTGCCGTCCATGTCGAACAGTACAGCTCTCAGGCGCATGCTCATTCCTCGCGCAGGGTCTGGATCATGTAGTTGACGTCGACATCGCTGCTGAGCTTGTAGTGCTTGGTCAGCGGGTTGTAGGTCAGGCCGATGATGTCCTTGACCTCGAGGCCGGCGTTGCGGCTCCAGGCGCCCAGTTCGGACGGGCGGATGAATTTCTTGAAGTCGTGGGTGCCGCGCGGCAGCATCTTGAGGATGTACTCGGCGCCCACAATGGCCAGCAGGTAAGCCTTCGGATTACGGTTGATGGTCGAGAAGAACACCTGGCCGCCGGGCTTGACCAGGCGCTTGCAGGCTTCGATCACCGAGGAAGGATCGGGTACGTGCTCAAGCATTTCCAGGCAGGTGACCACATCGAACTGACCGGCCGCTTCGTCGGCCAGGGCCTCGGCGGTGATCTGCCGGTACTCCACCTCGACCCCCGATTCCAGCTGGTGCAGGCGCGCTACCGACAGCGGTGCTTCGCCCATGTCGATGCCAGTGACGCTGGCCCCGCGCAAGGCCATGGCTTCACTGAGAATGCCGCCACCACAGCCCACGTCGAGGACTTTCTTGCCAGCCAGGCCGACGCGCTCGTCGATCCAGTTGACCCGCAGGGGATTGATATCGTGCAGCGGCTTGAACTCGCTCTCGCGGTCCCACCAGCGGTGGGCCAGGGCCTCGAACTTGGCAATTTCGGCGCGGTCGACGTTGCTCATAGAACCATTCCTCGGAAGAACTTCATTAAAAGGTGTCAGCGCTGCCAGCCTCGGCTGGCACGCGGTCATTGATCGCCGGCACGGATGCGTTCGCCCCAGGCCCGCGCGGTGGCGGCCAGGGCCTGGGCGTCCATGCGCGTCAGGCGGCGTTCGTCGAGCAGGTGCTGACCTTCGACCCACACATGGCGGACGCACTCGCGGCCGGTGGCGTAAATCAGTTGCGAAACAGGGTCGTGCACGGGTTGCTGGGCCAGTCCGGACAGGTCGAACACTACAAGATCGGCGGCCTTGCCCACTTCCAGCGAGCCGGTACAGGTTTCGATGCCCAGCGCGCGTGCTCCGTTCAACGTGGCCATGCGCAGCGCCCGGTGGGCGTCCAGCGCGGTGGCCGAGCCGGCGACCGCCTTGGCCAGCAACGCTGCGGTGCGCGCCTCGCCGAGCAGGTCGAGGTCGTTGTTGCTGGCCGCGCCATCGGTACCGAGGGCGACGTTGACGCCGGCCTGCCATAGGCGCTCGACCGGGCAGAAACCGCTGGCCAGCTTGAGATTGGATTCGGGGCAGTGGATCACGCTGGTGTTGCTTTCTACCAGCAGGGCCAGGTCATCGTCGCTGACTTGAGTCACATGCACGGCCTGCAGGCGCGGGCCCAGCAGGCCGAGGCGGGCGAGTCGCGCCAGGGGGCGTTCGCCGGTGGCGGCGACCGCCTGCTCCACCTCGCTGGCAGTTTCCTGCACGTGCATTTGCAGCGGCGCATCGAGCTGGTCGGCGATGACGCGGATCTTTTCCAGGTTTTCGTCGCTCACCGTATACGGTGCGTGCGGGCCGAGGGCGATGCTGATACGCGGATGATGGCGCAGGTCGCCGAACAGTTCGATGGCCAGATGCAGGCCTTCTTCCGGGGTGCGCGCGCCAGGTACGGCGAAATCTAGCAGTGGCACGGCGATCTGCGCGCGAATTCCGCTTTCATGCACGCGGTCGCAGGCTTCGCGGGGGAAGAAGTACATGTCGGCAAAGCAGGTGATGCCGCCCTGCAGCTGTTCGGCGATGGCCAGGTCGGTGCCGTCGCGCACGAAGGCTTCATCGACCCAGCGCGCTTCGGCCGGCCAGATGTGCTGCTTGAGCCAGGTCATCAACGGCAGATCATCGGCCAGGCCGCGGAACAGGCTCATGGCGGCATGGCCGTGGGCGTTGATCAATCCGGGCGTGAGCAGGCAGTCGGGCAGCTCACGCACTTCATTGGCAGCCGGCGCGCGGTCGCGCGGGCCGATCCAGGCGATGAGCCCGTCACGCACGCCCAGCGCGTGTTCACGCAGCACCACACCGGCAGGCTCGACTGGCACCAGCCAGTCAGGAATCAGCAGCAGGTCGAGGGGAGGTGCGGCGCTGGGCATTCAGGGTGTACCTGGGTTCTGGCGGATCGGCGAGTATACCGCAATGGCAGAAGGTTGAGCTTCCCGCTGGCGGTCTGGCGCAAGGCAGACCGGAGGTTTCCCGAGCGCCTGCCGATACAGCTGGGTATACTTCGCCGTTTTTTACCAGCCAGGCACGGGGAGTGGGGATGCGCGAGCGACTTTTGGCGGCGGAGCAGGTAATCGGTATCCGCTGGCGGGACGGTGCCCTGCATCTGTTGGACCAGCGGCTGCTGCCTGGCGTGGAGCACTGGCTGATCTGCAGCGACGTCGCTGCTGTGGCTGCGGCCATTCGCGACATGGCCGTGCGTGGCGCCCCGGCCATCGGCATCAGCGCCGCCTACGGCGTGGTGCTGGCGTTGCGTGAACGCCTGGCCGAAGGCGACGACTGGGAGCGCGCGCTGGAGCAGGATTTCGAGCTGTTGGGCGAAGCCCGCTCAACTGCCGCCAACCTGTTCTGGGTCTTGCAGCGCATGCGTGAGCGCCTGTTGCGTCTGCGCGCGCAGGAAGATCCGCTGGTTGCCCTGGAGGCCGAGGCGGTGGCGATTCACCAGAGCGATCGCGAGGCCAACCTGACCATGGCGCAGTTCGGCGTCGAACTGATTCGGCGCCACCAGGGCAGCGAGCAGACGTTCATCACCCATGGCAATGCAGGCGCGTTGGCCAGCGGCGGTATCGGCACGGCCCTGGGCGTGCTGCGTGCCGCGCACCTGGAGGGGATGGTCGAGCGCGTCTATGCCGGCGAAACGCGTCCCTGGTTGCACGGCTCCAGGCTGACCGCCTGGGAGCTGGCGCGCGAGGGTATTGCGGTGACCCTCAACGCCGACTCTGCGGCGGCGCACCTGATGAAGACCAAAGGCATCACCTGGGTGGTGGTCGGCGCCGACTGCATTGCCGCCAATGGTGATGTCGCGAGCAAGATCGGCACCTACCAGCTGGCCGTCTGCGCCATGCACCACGGCGTGCGCTTGATGGTCGTGGCCTCGAGCAGTTGCATCGACCTGAACCTTGCCAGTGGCGAGGACATTCCGCTCGAAGAGCGTCCGGTCAACGAGCTGCTGGAACTGGCCGGTGCGCCGGTGGCGGCGCAGGTCGAGGCGATCAATCCGGTGTTCGATGTCACCCCGGCCGACCTGATCGACGCCATCGTCACCGAGCGCGGCATCATCGAGCGTCCCGACACCGCCAAGATCGCGCAGATGGTGTGCCGCAAGCGCCTGCATTGAGGCGTGAACGCGGCGTTTCGGCGCGCCGCGTGGCATCCTGCCATATCTCCCATCGGCGCGGCCGTTGTGATACCATCCGGCAGTTTCCAAGGCGGCGTATGACGGCCGCCTTCTTTGCGCAGATCCATGTCACAACTCATTGATTTGTCGTAAGTCGTCGCACTCTCGAGGGTCGCGGCGACGAGCTTCGTTGGTCCCAGGAGGGATCCAGCGGAGTTTCACCAGAAAAAGGAATCAGGCTTCTCATGGGCGAACTGGCCAAAGAAATCCTCCCGGTCAATATCGAAGACGAACTGAGACAGTCTTACCTCGACTACGCGATGAGCGTGATTGTCGGGCGAGCGCTGCCCGATGCGCGTGACGGCTTGAAGCCGGTGCATCGCCGCGTCCTGTTCGCGATGAGCGAACTGGGCAACGACTGGAACAAGCCGTACAAGAAGTCCGCCCGTGTGGTCGGTGACGTCATCGGTAAGTACCACCCCCACGGCGACACTGCCGTCTACGACACCATCGTGCGCATGGCCCAGCCGTTCTCGCTGCGCTACCTGCTGGTCGATGGCCAGGGCAACTTCGGTTCGGTCGATGGCGACAACGCCGCAGCGATGCGTTACACCGAAGTGCGCATGGCCAAGCTGGCCCATGAACTGCTGGCCGACCTGCACAAGGAAACCGTCGACTGGGTGCCCAACTACGATGGCACCGAGCTGATCCCGGCGGTCATGCCGACCCGTATTCCCAACTTGCTGGTCAACGGCTCGAGCGGCATCGCCGTGGGCATGGCCACCAACATCCCGCCGCACAACCTGGGTGAAGTGATCGACGGCTGCCTGGCCCTGATCGACAACGCCGAGATCACGGTCGATGAGCTGATGCAGTTCATCCCGGGTCCGGACTTCCCCACCGCCGGCCAGATCAACGGCCGCCAGGGCATCATCGAGGCCTATCGCACCGGTCGCGGGCGCATCTACATGCGTGCCCGCTCGACCATCGAGGACATCGACAAGGTCGGTGGCCGCCAGCAGATCGTCGTCACCGAGCTGCCGTACCAGCTGAACAAGGCGCGCCTGATCGAGAAGATCGCCGAGCTGGTCAAAGAGAAGAAGCTCGAAGGCATCACCGAACTGCGTGATGAGTCCGACAAGGACGGCATGCGCATCGTCATCGAGCTGCGCCGTGGCGAAGTGCCGGAAGTGGTGCTCAACAACCTGTACTCGCAGACCCAGCTGCAAAGCGTGTTCGGCATTAACATCGTCGCCCTGATCGACGGTCGTCCGCGCCTGCTCAACCTCAAGGACCTGCTCGAAGCCTTCGTCCGCCACCGCCGCGAAGTCGTCACCCGGCGTACCGTGTTCGAGCTGCGCAAGGCCCGTGAACGTGGGCACATCCTTGAAGGCCAGGCCGTTGCACTGTCCAACATCGACCCGGTCATCGCCCTGATCAAAGCTTCGCCGACGCCGTCCGAGGCCAAGGAAGCGCTGATTTCCACGCCGTGGGAATCCAGCGCCGTGCAGGTGATGGTCGAACGCGCTGGCGCCGAGTCGTGCCGCCCCGAAGACCTGCCCGAGCAGTTCGGCCTGCATGATGGCAAGTACTGGCTGTCGCCAGAGCAAGCCCAGGCCATTCTCGACCTGCGTCTGCACCGCCTGACCGGCCTGGAGCACGAGAAGCTGCTGGCCGAGTACCAGGAAATCCTCGCCCAGATCGGCGAGCTGATCCGCATCCTCAGCAGCTCCCAGCGTCTGATGGAAGTGATTCGCGAAGAGCTCGAAGCCATCCGCGCCGAATACGGCGACGTGCGCCGTACCGAAATCCTCGATGCCCGTCACGACCTCAACTACGGCGACATGATCCCCGAAGAAGAGCGCGTGGTGACCATCTCCCACGGCGGCTACGCCAAGACTCAACCGTTGACCGCCTACCAGGCCCAGCGCCGCGGCGGCAAGGGCAAGTCGGCGACCGGCGTCAAGGACGAGGACTACATCGAACACCTGCTGGTCGCCAACAGCCACGCCACGCTGCTGCTGTTCTCAAGCAAGGGCAAGGTGTACTGGCTCAAGACCTACGACATCCCCGAAGCCTCGCGCGCCGCGCGTGGTCGGCCGATGGTCAACCTGCTGCCGCTGGAAGAGGGCGAGCGCATCACCGCGATGCTGCAGATCGACCTCGAAGCCTTGCAGCAGAATGCCGACCCTGACGAAGACATCGAGGACGGCGAAGACGTCGTGCTCGAAGGTGAAGTCATCGAGGCTGAAGAAGTCGACGAAGAAGACGGCGACACGCCCGAACTGGTGGCCGAACCCACCGGCGCGTTCATCTTCATGGCCACTGCCTTCGGCACCGTCAAGAAGACCCCGCTGGCGCAGTTCGCCCGTCCTCGCAGCAGCGGCCTGATCGCCGTCAAGCTCAAGGAAGGCGACACACTGATCGCGGCAGCCATCACCGATGGCGCCAAGGAAGTGATGATGTTCTCCAGCGCCGGCAAGGTGATTCGCTTCGCCGAAAGCGTGGTCCGGCAGATGGGTCGCAGTGCCCGTGGTGTGCGCGGCATGCGTCTGCCCAAAGGCCATGAAGTCATCTCGATGCTGATTCCTGAATCCGGCGCGCAAATCCTTACCGCTTCCGAGCGAGGCTTTGGCAAGCGCACCCCGCTGTCCAAGTTCCCGCGCCGTGGCCGCGGTGGCCAGGGCGTCATCGCCATGGGCACCAAGGGCCGCAACGGCAATCTGATCGGTGCCATCCAGGTGCACGAAGGCGAAGAGATCATGCTGATCTCCGACCAGGGCACTTTGGTGCGTACGCGGGTGGGCGAGGTTTCAAGCCTCAGCCGTAACACCCAGGGCGTGACCCTGATCAAGCTGGCCAGCGACGAGACGCTGGTGGGTCTGGAGCGTATCCAGGAGCCATCCGAAGACCTCGACGAGCTGCTTGAGCTGGGCGAAGAGGGTGGCGAGGGCGAGCTGCCGGATGCCGCTGAAGGCCAGGATGACGACGGCCTCCAGGCCTCGGGCGACCTGCCGCAGGAATGACATGGCGATAACCCGGCGGGGCGACACAGGTCGCCCCGTTGACTGAATAGAGCAGAGCGAGAGTGGATGTGAGCAAACGAGCCTTTAACTTCTGCGCAGGCCCTGCTGCGCTGCCTGAAGCCGTCCTGCAACGGGCCCAGGCCGAGCTTCTCGACTGGCACGGCAAGGGCCTGTCGGTGATGGAAATGAGCCACCGTAGCGACGACTACGTGGCCATCGCGCAGAAGGCCGAGCAGGACCTGCGAGATCTCCTGTCCATTCCCTCGAACTACAAGGTGCTGTTCCTGCAAGGCGGCGCCAGCCAGCAGTTCGCCGAAATTCCGCTGAACCTGTTGCCGGAAAACGGCACCGCCGACTACATCGAGACCGGTATCTGGTCGAAAAAGGCCATCGAAGAAGCCCGCCGCTTCGGCAACGTCAACGTCGCCGCCAGCGCCAAGCCCTACGATTACCTCGCCATTCCCGGTCAGAACGAGTGGCAGCTCAGCGCCGATGCCGCCTACGTGCACTACGCCTCCAACGAAACCATCGGTGGCCTGCAGTTCGACTGGGTGCCGCAGACCGGTGATGTTCCGCTGGTGGTCGACATGTCGTCCGACATCCTCTCGAGGCCCATCGACGTTTCCCAGTACGGCCTGATCTATGCTGGCGCGCAGAAGAACATCGGCCCCAGCGGGCTGGTGGTGGTGATCGTTCGCGAAGACCTGCTCGGCCGCGCGCGCAGCAGTTGCCCGACCATGCTCGATTACAAGGTCGCGGCTGACAACGCGTCGATGTACAACACCCCGGCCACTTACGCCTGGTACCTCTCGGGCCTGGTCTTCGAGTGGCTCAAGGAGCAGGGCGGCGTCGAGGCCATGGAGCAGCGCAACCGGGCCAAGAAAGATCGCCTTTACGGCTTCATCGATACCAGCGACTTCTACAGCAACCCCATCAGCCACAATGCTCGCTCGTGGATGAACGTGCCGTTCCGCCTGGCGGACGAGCGTCTCGACAAGGCCTTCCTGGCCGGTGCCGACGCCCGGGGCCTGCTCAACCTCAAGGGCCATCGCTCGGTCGGCGGCATGCGCGCCTCGATCTACAACGCCCTGGGGCTGGATGCAGTCGAAGCACTGGTGGCCTACATGGGCGAATTCGAGAAGGAGCACGGTTGATGTCGGAACACGAGCTCAAGGCGCTGCGCGTGCGCATCGACAGCCTTGATGAAAAGATCCTCGAACTGATCAGCGACCGAGCGCGCTGCGCCCAGGAAGTGGCGCGGGTCAAGACCGCCACCCTGGCCGAGGGTGAACAGCCGGTGTTCTACCGACCCGAGCGTGAAGCGGCGGTACTCAAGCGCGTCATGGAGCGTAATCGTGGGCCGCTGGGTAACGAAGAGATGGCGCGCTTGTTCCGCGAAATCATGTCGTCGTGCCTGGCCCTGGAAGAGCCGCTCAAGGTCGCCTATCTCGGTCCTGAGGGCACGTTCACCCAAGCCGCCGCGATGAAGCACTTCGGTCACGCGGTGATCAGCCGGCCGATGGCTGCCATCGATGAAGTGTTCCGTGAGGTGGCCGCCGGTGCCGTCAACTTCGGTGTGGTGCCGGTGGAGAACTCTACCGAGGGCGCCGTCAGTCACACCCTCGACAGCTTCCTCGAGCACGACATGGTGATCTGCGGCGAGGTCGAGCTGCGCATTCACCATCACCTGCTGGTGGGTGAAAACACCAAGACCGACAGCATCACCCGCATCTATTCCCACGCGCAGTCACTGGCGCAGTGCCGCAAGTGGCTCGACGCGCACTACCCGAACGTCGAGCGAATTGCCGTGTCGAGCAACGCCGAGGCGGCCAAGCGGGTCAAGGGTGAGTGGAATTCGGCGGCCATCGCCGGCGAAATGGCGGCCAGCCTGTATGGCCTGACCCATCTTGCCGAGAAGATCGAAGACCGACCGGACAACGCCACGCGCTTCCTGATGATCGGTAACCAGGAAGTGCCGCCGACCGGCGACGACAAGACCTCGATCATCGTTTCCATGAGCAACAAACCGGGTGCGCTGCATGAGCTGCTGGTGCCGTTCCACGAAAACGGTATCGACCTCACGCGTATCGAAACCCGGCCGTCGCGCAGCGGTAAATGGACCTACGTGTTCTTCATCGATTTCGTCGGTCATCACCGCGATCCGCTGATCAAGGCCGTACTCGAGAGCATCAGGCAGGAAGCGGTGGGGCTGAAGGTGCTGGGCTCCTATCCGAAAGCGGTGCTCTAGGCTTTGGATGACGGTGGCTCGACTGGCAACGATTGTCGTACAGAACAGGATTTCCACGCGTGGTTGAAGCGGTAGCAAAAGAGCCGGGCCCGATCGTCGGGCGCCTGGTGGTCGTGGGCCTGGGGCTGATTGGTGGCTCGTTCGCCAAGGGCGTGCGCGAAAGCGGCCTGTGCCGGGAAGTGGTCGGGGTCGATCTGGATGCCGAGTCGCGGCGTCAGGCGGTGGCCCTGGGCGTGGTCGATCGGTGTGAGTCAGACCTTGTGCTGGCCTGCGTCGGCGCCGATGTGATCCAGCTGGCCGTGCCGATCCTGGCGATGGAAAAACTGCTGGCGCGGCTTGCCGAACTCGATCTCGGTCGCGCCGTCATCACTGACGTGGGCAGCGCCAAGGGCAATGTGGTCGGCGCTGCCCGCCAGGCGTTCGCCAAGGGCCTGTCGCGCTTCGTGCCGGGCCATCCGATCGCCGGTTCCGAACAAAGCGGCGTCGAGGCGTCTAATGCGGCGTTGTTTCGCCGGCACAAGGTGATTCTCACGCCCCTGGCCGAGACCGATGCAGATGCATTGCGGCTGGTCGATCGGTTGTGGCGAGCGCTGGATGCGGATGTGGAGCACATGCCGGTCGAGCGCCACGACGAGGTGCTGGCAGCCACCAGTCACTTGCCCCACCTGTTGGCATTTGGCCTGGTCGATTCACTGGCCAAGCGCAACGAGAACCTGGAAATCTTCCGCTACGCGGCGGGCGGTTTTCGTGACTTCACGCGGATCGCCGGTAGCGATCCGATCATGTGGCACGACATCTTCCTCGCCAATCGCGAGGCTGTCCTGCGCACTCTGGACACTTTTCGCAGCGACCTCGACGCCTTGCGCGACGCGGTCGATGCAGGGGACGGGCACCAACTGCTGGGGGTATTCACCCGCGCCAAGGTGGCCCGCGAGCATTTCAGTAAAATCCTGGCCCGCCGGGCCTATGTGGACGCTATGAACGCCAACGACCTGATTTTCCTGGCCCAACCGGGTGGCCGCCTGTCCGGACGTATTCGCGTACCGGGCGACAAATCCATTTCCCACCGCTCGATCATGCTCGGCTCGCTGGCCGACGGTACCACCGAGGTCGAAGGTTTCCTCGAGGGCGAAGACGCGCTGGCGACCCTGCAGGCCTTCCGCGACATGGGTGTGGTCATCGAAGGCCCGCACCACGGCCGCGTGACCATCCACGGTGCCGGCCTGCATGGCCTCAAGCAGCCACCGGGGCCGATCTACCTGGGCAACTCCGGCACCTCGATGCGCCTGTTGTCGGGCCTGCTGGCTGCGCAGCCGTTCGATGTGACCATGACCGGTGACGCTTCGCTGTCCAAGCGCCCGATGAACCGTGTCGCCAACCCGCTGCGGGAAATGGGCGCGGTGGTCGAAACGGGCCCGGAAGGGCGTCCCCCGCTGACCATCCGTGGTGGCCAGACCCTCAAGGCACTGAACTACACCTTGCCGATGGCCAGCGCCCAGGTGAAATCCTGCCTGCTGCTCGCCGGCCTGTATGCCCAGGGCCGGACCACCGTCACTGAGCCCGCGCCCACCCGTGACCATACCGAACGCATGCTGCGCGGCTTCGGCTATGACGTGCACAGCGATGGCCCGGTGGCCTCGCTGCAGGCCGGTGGCACGCTGCGCGCCACCCGCATCGAAGTGCCGGCGGATATTTCCTCGGCAGCGTTCTTCCTGGTGGCGGCCTCCATCGCCGAAGGTTCTGACCTGGTACTGGAGCACGTCGGTATCAACCCGACCCGCACGGGCGTCATCGATATCCTGCGCCTGATGGGCGGTGACATCACCTTGGAGAACCAGCGTGAAGTGGGTGGCGAGCCGGTCGCTGATCTGCGTGTGCGCGGCGCTCAGCTCAAAGGTATCGACATTCCCGAGCACCTCGTGCCGCTGGCCATCGACGAGTTCCCGGTACTGTTCGTCGCCGCAGCTTGCGCCCAAGGGCGCACGGTGTTGCGTGGCGCCGAAGAGCTGCGGGTCAAGGAGTCCGACCGCATCCAGGTGATGGCTGACGGTCTGATCGCGCTGGGCGTGAGCTGCCAGCCGACACCCGATGGCATCATCATCGACGGCGGCCAGATCGGCGGCGGCGAAGTGCATGGTCACGGCGATCACCGTATCGCCATGGCCTTCAGCGTGGCTTCACTGCGCGCCAGCGCGCCGATTCGCATCCATGACTGCGCCAACGTCGCCACCTCGTTCCCCAACTTCCTGGCCCTGTGCGCCGAAGTCGGTATTCGTGTAGCAGAAGAGGGCAACCCGTGATCGTATCGGCACCTGTCATCACCATCGATGGCCCAAGCGGCTCGGGCAAGGGCACAGTAGCCGGCCTGCTGGCTCGCGAGCTGGGTTGGAAGCTGCTGGATTCTGGCGCGCTGTACCGCTTGCTGGCCTTCGCTGCGTCCAATCATGGCGTCGACCTGACCAACGAAGAGCTGCTCACCCGGCTCGCGGCACACCTTGACGTGCAGTTCATCGCCGCGGCGCCTGGGCGTTTGCAGCAGATCATTCTCGAAGGTGAGGATGTCAGCAGCGTGATTCGTACCGAAACCGTGGCGGCTGGGGCTTCTGCGGTTGCCTCGCTGCCTGCGGTGCGCGAGGCGCTTCTGCAGCGTCAGCGCGCCTTCCGTGAAGTGCCCGGGCTGATCGCCGATGGGCGCGACATGGGCACGGTGGTATTTCCCGACGCACCCCTGAAAGTCTTCCTGACCGCCAGCGCCGAGGAGCGAGCTCGCCGCCGCTACCTGCAGTTGAAGGGCAAGAACGAAGATGTTAGTCTGTCGAGTCTGCTAGATGAGATACGTGCACGTGATGAACGTGACACCCAGCGCGCAGTGGCCCCGCTCAAGCCGGCGGCCGATGCCATTCAGCTGGACTCCACCGAGTTGTCCATCGAGCAGGTGTTGCAACGAATCAGAAGCGAAATCGCCCTGCGCGATATCGCCTGATACCAGGAAAGCCGGCAGGGGCACCAGTCAATGTCCTGCCTGCTTTTCTTTATTTAAACGAAACCCACATTGTCTGGAATGTGGCGATGGGCGTCTGTTTCGCCCGAATCTACAGGAATGAAAATGAGCGAAAGCTTTGCAGAACTCTTTGAAGAAAGCCTGAAAACCCTCAATCTTCAGCCGGGCGCAATCATCACCGGTATCGTTGTCGACATCGACGGCGACTGGGTTACCGTACACGCTGGTCTGAAGTCCGAGGGCGTCATCCCGCTCGAGCAGTTCTTCAACGAAGCTGGCGAGCTGACCATCAAGGTCGGTGACGAAGTTCACGTTGCGCTGGACGCGGTCGAAGACGGCTTTGGCGAAACCAAGCTGTCCCGTGAAAAAGCCAAGCGCGCCGAGTGCTGGATTGTTCTGGAAGCTGCTTTCGCTGCCGAAGAAGTGGTCAAGGGCGTTATCAACGGTAAGGTTAAAGGCGGCTTCACTGTCGACGTTAACGGCATCCGTGCGTTCCTGCCGGGCTCCCTGGTCGATGTCCGCCCAGTGCGCGACACCACCCACCTCGAAGGCAAAGAGCTGGAATTCAAGGTCATCAAGCTGGACCAGAAGCGCAACAACGTTGTCGTTTCCCGTCGCAGTGTCCTGGAAGCCGAGAACAGTGCAGAGCGCGAAGCGCTGCTGGAATCGCTGCAGGAAGGCCAACAGGTCAAAGGTATCGTCAAGAACCTCACCGACTACGGCGCCTTCGTGGACCTGGGCGGCGTCGACGGCCTGCTGCATATCACCGACATGGCCTGGAAGCGCATCAAGCATCCTTCCGAGATCGTCAACGTTGGTGACGAGATCGATGTCAAAGTCCTGAAGTACGACCGTGAGCGCAACCGCGTTTCGCTGGGTCTGAAGCAGCTGGGCGAAGATCCATGGGTCGC
This sequence comes from Pseudomonas cremoricolorata, assembly GCF_000759535.1. Classification (NCBI taxonomy): domain Bacteria; kingdom Pseudomonadati; phylum Pseudomonadota; class Gammaproteobacteria; order Pseudomonadales; family Pseudomonadaceae; genus Pseudomonas; species Pseudomonas cremoricolorata. The sequence goes on from NZ_CP009455.1 coordinate 2,671,584, forward strand.
TATCAAGGCTCGTTACCCAGAAGGTACTCGTGTCACCGCTCGCGTTACCAACCTGACCGACTACGGCTGCTTCGCTGAGCTGGAAGAGGGCGTTGAAGGTCTGGTACACGTTTCCGAAATGGACTGGACCAACAAGAACATCCACCCGTCGAAAGTCGTTCAGGTTGGCGACGAAGTGGAAGTCATGGTTCTGGACATCGACGAAGAGCGTCGTCGTATCTCCCTGGGCATCAAACAGTGCAAGTCCAACCCATGGGAAGACTTCTCTGGCCACTTCAACAAGGGCGACAAGATCTCCGGCACCATCAAGTCGATCACCGATTTCGGTATCTTCATTGGTCTGGAAGGCGGCATCGACGGTCTGGTTCACCTGTCCGACATCTCCTGGAACGAAGCTGGCGAAGAAGCCGTGCGTCGCTTCAAGAAGGGCGACGAGCTGGAAACCGTCATCCTGTCGGTTGACCCAGAGCGTGAGCGCATCTCCCTGGGCATCAAGCAGATGGAAGACGATCCGTTCTCCAACTTCGTTGCTGTCAACGACAAGGGCGCTATCGTCAAAGGTATCGTCAAGGAAGTTGACGCCAAGGGCGCTATCGTCACCCTGGGCGACGACATCGAAGCTTCCCTGAAAGCCTCCGAAATCAGCCGTGACCGCGTTGAAGACGCGCGTAACGTTCTGAAAGAAGGCGAAGAGATCGAAGCCAAGATCATCAGCGTCGACCGCAAGTCCCGCGTTATCAGCCTGTCGATCAAATCGAAAGACGACGCTGAAGAGCGCGAAGCCATCCAGAGCCTGAAACAAGCTCCAGAAGCGGCTGCAGACACCACCATGGCTGCGCTGCTGCGCGAAGCAATGGCTAAGCAGAACTAAGTTCTGCTTCGGTGAAAAAAGAGCGACTTCGGTCGCTCTTTTTTTTGCCTGAAATTTGACCCTTTCCCCAGGTGCGGTGACTAACCCTGAGCGCTGCGCTTGCACGCGGTGGTGAACAGCAATGATCAAAGTGTTGATCTTGAATTTTTCAGGCAAGTCAAGAACTGGTCTGTTCAAATGCTGCGGAGCGTGCTACAACCTGACTAAGCAATGATCTAGCTGCTTGATAACGAAGGGAAAAAAATGACGAAGTCGGAGCTGATCGAACGCATTGTCACCCATCAGGGGCTGCTCTCGCCCAAGGATGTGGAATTGGCAATCAAGACCATGCTTGAGCAGATGTCGCAGTGCCTAGCTACCGGTGATCGCATCGAGATCCGTGGATTTGGCAGCTTTTCTCTGCACTACCGCTCAGCGCGAGTAGGGCGTAATCCCAAGACTGGACAGTCGGTGAGCCTCGATGGCAAGTACGTGCCGCACTTCAAGCCAGGCAAGGAACTGCGTGATCGGGTCAACGAAGAAGAAGACGAAGTCACCCATGGTTGAGGCTTACAAGGAGCAGATCAATGCGTAATCTCAAGCGCCTCATCGTGGCGCTGTTCGTCCTGCTATTGGCGGCCGTGGTGCTGTTTTTCGTTCTGGAAAACCAGCAGGCGGTGTCGCTGGTGCTGTTCGGCTGGTCGGCGCCCGCGATGCCGGTTGCAGTTCCACTGCTGGGGGCGTTGCTGCTAGGCCTAGCCGTCGGTCCGCTGTTGGGGGCCTATGGCCTGCAACGTAGCAAGCGCAGAATTCGTGCCTCTGCACGACAAGCAGCGCTGAATGGTAACTGAAGAAAAATCCTACACCTAAAAGGGAAGCGCCTGCTTCCTTGTGCGCGGGTAGAAGTGGAGTAATACGCACTTCATTTTTTGGCCCCATGAGCGTGCGGTTGTATGGAGTTCCCGAGCCTTTCTCATCATGGTGGCGTCCACGACGTCACTGGCTCATGCCATCAGCTCCATCTGAACCATGAGCACAGTCTTCTCATCGACTGCGGCCTGCTGCAGCATGTCGATGTTTCAGTGGGCGCAGAGTCCGCTCCGCTTCCTTTCGACACCTTCGCAATAGCCGCACTTGTGGTCACCCATGTGCATCTCGACCACGTCGGGCGAATTCCGGCCCTGCTGGCGGCTGGGTATCGGGGCCCGATCATCTGCAGCGAGCCGTCCGCTGCACTGTTGCCCCTGGTCCTCAAGGATGCCTACAAGCTAAGCATCAGCAGCGATCCGGCGCACGTCGACCGCTTTACCACACTTCTGAGTCAGCTCATCGTCGCGTTGCCATTCGAGCGATGGCATCGAGTGCTTGATGAGCAAGCGCTGACCTGTTCCATCCGCCTGCAGCGCGCAGGGCACCTGCTGGGGTCTGCCTATGTCGAATGTGACGTGCACTACGCCGGTGTCGAGCGAGCCTCTAGAGTGGTGTTCTCTGGAGATGTCGGCGCCCCATGCAATCCTTTGCTGCGCAGCGTTCAGCCCCCCGAGCGCGCCGACCTGCTGGTACTGGAAAGTACCTATGGCGATCGCCTGCACACAGGTCGCAGTGAGCGACAATCGCGTCTTGAGGCTGCGATCGACCGCGCGCTCGCAGACAGCGGCATCATCCTCATTCCAGCCTTCAGCCTGGGCCGCACCCAGGAGCTGCTTTGCGAGTTGGAAGACATACTTCATCGCAAGTCGCTGCTGGGGGGAGGGGGCGGCCTGGAAGTCGATGGTTCGCTGGACTTGGCGCAATTACCGATCATTCTCGACGCCCCGCTGGCTCAGCGTTTAACCCACGTCTACAGGGAGTTGCACCCCCACTGGAACGACCACGCGCGTGTACGCTTACGCGAAGGGCGTAATCCGCTGGATTTTCGCCAACTCGTGAGCATCGATACCCACGCTCGTCATCAGCAGGTCGTGAACTACCTCAAAAGTACTGGTCGTCCAGCTATCGTCATAGCTGGCAATGGCATGTGCTCGGGTGGCCGAATCGTGAATTATCTCAAGGCGATGCTGGAGGATTCGCGGCATGAGGTGATGTTTGTGGGTCATCAGGTCAAAGGCACTCCCGGGGCCATGATCCAGGCCAGCGAAGGTGCCTCTGGTTTCGTACAGGTTGGCCTGGATGGTTGTATGTACGAGATACGCGCCAAGGTCATGACGTTGCCGGGGTACTCAGGACACGCAGATCAGAGTGGTTTGGTGGAGTTCGCTGGTTGTGGCGGGCAGTGGCCTGAAAAGATCGTTCTTGTGCACGGCGAAACTCCGGCCAAGCGCGCACTGAAGAACGCCTTGATCGAGCGTTGTGCTCGGGCAGGTCAGCGCACAACTGTCGTCATTCCGTAAGTGTGCTAGGTTTGCTGGCTGACCTCTTTTCGAAGCACGACGCGGTGTAGTCGCTAGTGCCAAGCCAGGGCTCAATGTCGTCATGCTTGTCGAGTCGACGGCCTGGCATGTGAATTCATCGAAGATCGACTTGCTCGGAGTCTGCTCATTGGAACGAGGTTCGATACTTGTAACGGGAGGCAACGGCTTTGTGGGCAGTGCGTTGGGCCGCCAATTGAGGCTGTCGTCTTCCAAGGGCGTCAGAGTGGCAGTCCGAAAACCCCGCCAGAGCGGTGTTGGCAACGAAACTTGCGTGGGCGATATCGGCCAGTTCACCGATTGGAATGCGGCGCTCTCGGGCGTAGAGATCGTTGTCCACACTGCCGCCCGGGTGCATGTAATGAATGAAACTGCGCCCAATGCGCTCGACGCGTTCCGCCAAGTCAATGTGCTTGGGACGCTGAACCTCGCCCAGCAGGCGCAGGCGGCTGGCGTGAAAAGGTTCATCTACCTCAGTTCCATCAAGGTCAATGGTGAATCTACCGACTTGACTGGGCCGTTCGTTGCCGATGCAGTGGGTGCGCCTACCGATGCTTATGGCCTTTCCAAGTTCGAAGCCGAACTGGCACTGTTGGACATGGCCAAGTCATCCACCATGGAACTGGTGATCATTCGTCCAACCTTGGTCTATGGTCCGGGCGTGCAGGCCAACTTCCTGACTATGATGACGTGGCTGTACAGGCGTGTGCCCCTGCCATTTGGGGCAATCGATAATCGCCGCAGCCTGGTATCGCTGGCTAACCTGATCGACCTGATCATGGTCTGCATCGACCATCCGGCCGCAGCCGGTCAAACCTTTCTGGCGAGCGACGGAGACGACGTCTCGACAACCCGACTGTTGCGCGAACTCGGTCATGCTCTGGGCCGGCCAGCACTGTTGCTGCCGGTGCCTGCGCCGCTCTTACGCACGACTGCTCGCCTCCTGGGGAAAGACGATGTAGCCCAGCGCTTGTTGGGATCCCTGCAGGTCGATATTGAAAAGAACCAGGCGCTGCTGGGCTGGATCCCACCTACCGATCTGCGTGAAGGCCTGAAATTCACTGCGCAGGCTTTCCTGGACACTCGTGACCGATGAGCCAGTTCTGGATGATCCCCGTCGCATTGGCCGTTAGTTTCTGCCTGACGGCTGCGCTGCGCCGATATGCATTGGCGCGCAGCCTGCTGGACATTCCCAATGCGCGAAGTTCTCACAGCATCCCAACGCCTCGCGGGGGAGGTGTCGCCGTCGTGCTGACATTCCTGCTGATGTTGCTGGCCCTGCGGAGACTCGAACTCATCTCACCGAGCCTCTTTCTGGCCCTGATGGGCGCTGGCGCAGGGGTAGCGGTAATCGGCTTTCTCGACGATCACGGGCACATCGCCGCGCGCTGGCGCCTGCTGGGTCATTTCCTGGCGGCCGGTTGGGCGCTCTACTGGTTGGGTGGCATGCCCGTGCTGCCAGTATTCGGCATATCAGTGGATCTCGGCGTGCTCGGTACGCTGGTGGGCTTGGTGTTCCTGGTATGGATGCTCAATCTCTACAATTTCATGGACGGAATAGACGGCATCGCGGGTGTGCAAGCCGTGACTGCATGCTTTTCCGCTTGTCTGCTCTACGGCCTTAACGGGTACCCATCCGAGCTTTGGGTTCCCCTATTCCTGGCGCTGGCGGTCTGCGGCTTCCTATGCTGGAACTTTCCACCGGCGCGCATCTTCATGGGTGACGCGGGTAGCGGGTTTCTGGGCATCGTGCTTGGCGTACTGTCGCTCCATGCAGCGTCCTTTGCAGCTGAGCTGTTCTGGTGCTGGCTGGTGTTGCTGGGCGTTTTTGTCGTCGATGCGACGGCGACTCTGCTACGTCGCCTAGTGCGCGGCGACAAGGTTTACGAGGCGCATCGCACCCATGCTTACCAATATGCCTCGCGTCATTACGGCCGGCACCTGCCTGTCACTCTGGCGGTTGCGTTGATTAATGTGTTCTGGCTGCTGCCAATAGCCGTTCTGTGCGCGCAAACGGCTCTGAATGGAGTATGGGCAGTGCTTCTGGCCTATGCGCCGCTGGTAGCCCTGGCCCTCAGATTCCATGCAGGAAAGCGAGAAACGAATGCGCGTGAACGATAAGCGGCGAAATGCAGATATTGGTGCTTCAATGGACGGGATATGGACAGCTCTGTCATTCACGTGTCACGTGCAGATGAAGAAATGTAGATGAGCAGCGATAACCCGTTGGACACACTGCGGACCTTTCTGGTCGAGCGACCCAGGCGGCAGAAGAGACTGATTCAAGTCGTCACCGATGTACTGCTCATCTGGTTGGCCTTGTGGCTTTCATTTCTTGTCCGGCTTGGTATTGAAGACCTTGCTGGCCCTTTGCGCGAGCATGCCTGGCTGTTCGTCTTCGCGCCGATAGTGGCCATTCCTCTGTTCACACGATTTGGCATGTACCGTGCGGTCATGCGCTATTTTGGCAACGATGCCCTGGTCGCGATCATCAAGGCCGTGAGTCTGTCGTCGCTGATCCTCTCGGTGGTGGTGTTCTGGTACAGCAATCACCAGGCAGTGGTGCCCCGTTCGATCATTTTCAATTACTGGTGGTTGAGTCTGGTGATCATCGGTGGCCTGCGATTGCTGATGCGTCACTACTTCATGGGAGACTGGTTTGCAGGCGCTCACGCCATGTCATTCACGGGGCGGGATGAAGGTCTCACCAAAGTTGCGATCTATGGCGCAGGCACGGCAGGCAATCAACTGGTTGCAGCGTTGCGCATGGGGCGATTGATGCGACCGGTCGCGTTCGTCGATGATGACGAGGATCTGTCCGGGCGCGTCATTTCTGGTCTACAGGTCTACCAGCCCAAGCGGCTTGAGCACTTGATCAAGGAGACGGGAGCCCAGGAGATTCTGCTGGCGCTGCCTTCTGCGTCGAGGGCGCGACGCAGGGAAATTCTGGGATTTCTCGAGACATTCACTCTGCCTGTTCGCAGCGTACCTTCATTCGCTGACCTGGCCAGTGGACGGGTCAAGGTCGGCGACATTCAGAACGTGGACATTGCCGATCTGCTTGGTCGTGACGCCATACCGGCGCAGCAGAATCTGCTTGTACGTTGCATCGAGAATCAGACTGTACTAGTGACCGGGGCCGGAGGTTCGATTGGTTCGGAGCTTTGCCGGCAGATCATCAGCCTGCGCCCGCGGACATTGCTGCTGTTCGATCATTGCGAATTCAATCTTTACACCATTGTTACCGAACTCGAACAACGCATCGTCCGTGAGTCGCTTTCGATCCGGTTGCTGCCCATGCTCGGCACGGTGCGCAATCAAGCCCAGATGCTCGACATCTTCAGGGCATGGCATGTCGATACGGTCTATCACGCCGCGGCTTACAAACACGTGCCGATGGTCGAGCACAACATGGCTGAGGGCGTACTGAACAATGTCATAGGCACCCTCAATGCTGCCCAAGCAGCGCTGCAGGCAGGTGTCGCTCATTTCGTACTGATTTCGACCGACAAGGCAGTCCGTCCCACCAATGTCATGGGCAGTAGCAAGCGCTTGGCAGAGATGATCCTGCAAGCCTTGAGCCGTGAGATGGCGCCCATCATGTTCGCCGACAGCGGGAAGGTGGCGCGCATGAACAAGACGCGCTTCACCATAGTGCGCTTCGGTAACGTGCTGGGCTCATCCGGCTCGGTCGTGCCACTGTTTCATAAGCAAATCAAATCGGGCGGCCCGATCACGGTCACGCACCCAAAGATCACCCGGTACTTCATGACCATTTCCGAAGCAGCCCAACTGGTGATCCAGGCCGGTTCGATGGGGGCGGGGGGAGAGGTCTTCGTGCTGGATATGGGCGAACCGGTGCGTATCGTCGAGCTGGCCGAGAAGATGGTTCATCTTTCCGGACTGAGTGTGCGTTCCGAGCGCGATCCCCAGGGTGATATCGCCATTGAGTTCACCGGTTTGCGGCCAGGTGAAAAACTCTACGAAGAGCTGCTGATTGGCGATCAAGTGGCTGGCACAGAGCATCCTATGATCATGTCCGCCCATGAAGATTATCTGCCTTGGGAGTCGCTCAAGGAAACACTCTCGGCACTGCTCGCGGCTATTACCGCAGACGACTACAGTCGGGTGAGGCTGCTATTGCGCGAAACGGTGAACGGGTATTCGCCCAATGGTGAGATCGTTGACTGGATGTATGCGCAACGCCGTCTGGACTCTTGAAATCACCAGCTGGCATGCAGGTCGATCCAATGATCGAGGCCAGTAGACTCGGGGGAGATATCTGTTCGAAGCATGCGAAAGCAGTACCGCCGCTCATGTTGATGTGTGGAATGTCGCCTCCATTGATTCGTGCTATTGGCATCGGGGTCGGCGGTCGCGCTTACCGTGCCGTTGCGTCCTTCAACAGGGCAGACCTCTTTTGATTACATTCAGCCCCAAGGGTAGTAAATTCTCGTGAAGATATTAGTTACAGGTGGTGCAGGTTTCATCGGTTCCGCTGTTGTGCGACACATTATTGCCAATACGGACGACTCGGTAGTCAATGTCGACAAACTGACCTACGCAGGTAACCTCGAATCGCTGCAGTCCATCGAGCAGGACTCGCGATATGTCTTCGAACACGTCGATATCTGCGACCGTGATGAACTCGACCGTGTGTTCTGTGAGCATCGACCTGATGCCGTCATGCATCTAGCCGCAGAGTCCCATGTTGATCGCTCAATCAGCGGCCCTGCGGAATTCATCCAGACCAACATCATGGGCACGTATATCCTGCTCGAAGCCGCGCGCGCTTATTGGACAGGGCTGGATGAGCACGGCAAATCCGCGTTTCGCTTCCATCATATTTCCACGGACGAGGTTTATGGCGACCTGGAAGGCCCGGACGATCTGTTTACCGAGACGACGCCTTACCAACCGAGTTCGCCCTACTCGGCGAGTAAAGCCAGTTCAGACCATCTGGTACGAGCGTGGGCTCGCACCTATGGCCTCCCCACGTTGATTACCAACTGTTCCAACAACTACGGGCCGTTCCACTTCCCCGAGAAGTTGATTCCACTGGTGATTCTCAATGCTTTGGAAGGCAAGCCACTGCCTATTTACGGCAAGGGTGATCAGATTCGTGACTGGTTGTTTGTCGAAGACCATGCGCGCGCGTTATACACCGTGGTGACGCAAGGCCAAGTCGGCGAGACCTATAATATCGGTGGTCACAACGAGAAGCAGAACATCGAAGTGGTCCGCACGGTATGCGCATTGCTGGATGAGTTGCGCAGCGATTCGGAATTCGTGCCGCATTTTGACTTGGTGACGTATGTCACCGACCGTCCTGGGCATGACCTGCGTTACGCGATCGATGCCAGCAAGATTCAGCGGGCGCTGGGCTGGGTTCCGGAAGAAACATTCGAGTCCGGCATTCGCAAGACCGTGCAATGGTATCTGGAAAACGCGGAGTGGGTCGCCCACGTCAAGAGCGGCAGTTATCAGCAGTGGATCGACAAGAACTACAACGCGCGTGCGGGCGAACAATGAAGATTCTTTTGCTCGGAAAAGACGGTCAGGTGGGTTGGGAGTTGCAGCGTGCGCTGATACCGGCTGGGGAGGTCATCGCGCTGAGTCGCGAGCCGATGTCTACACCCTACGGAACGCTCTGCGGCGATCTGGCCAATCTTGAGCAGCTACGCCAGACGATCCGCAACGTCGAGCCAGATGTCATCGTCAACGCCGCCGCCTATACCGCAGTCGACAGGGCCGAAACGGAACGTGAGCTGGCACTGACCATCAACGCGCAGGCCTGTGAGGTGATGGCCCTGGAGGCCAGGCGTCTCGATGCGCTGCTCGTGCATTACTCCACCGACTACGTGTTCGATGGCACCGGCTCCGCAGCCTGGCAGGAAAGCGACGCCGTGGCGCCTGTGAACCAGTACGGTGAAACCAAGCTCGAAGGGGAGCGCCTGATCGTTGCCTCGGGCTGCAAGCACCTGATCTTCCGCACCAGTTGGGTGTATGCGGCCAAGGGCAACAACTTCGCCAAGACGATGCTGCGCCTGGCCAGAGAAAAGCCGACCCTCAACATCATTGCCGATCAGCACGGTGTACCGACCGGTGCCGAGTTGCTGGCCGACATCGCAGTGCATGCGCTGCAGAAAACGCTGATCGACCCACGTCTGTGTGGCATTTACCACCTGGCGCCTGCTGGTGAAACCACTTGGTACGACTACGCGACCTACGTCATCGATTTTGCCCGCGCTACGGGTGAGCGGCTGGCAGTGGAGAACATCAACCCAATTCCCACCACGCACTTTCCGACACCTGCCCGTCGACCTCTGAACTCTCGTTTGGATACGAGGAAGCTACGCACTGCTTTCGCTGTGCAATTGCCGGACTGGAAAACCGGTGTAACTCGAATGCTCATGGAAATCTTGCACACATGAAAACAACAAACCGTAAAGGCATCGTATTGGCAGGTGGCTCAGGCACACGCTTGCATCCGCTGACATTGGGCGTGTCCAAGCAAATGCTGCCGATCTACGATAAACCGATGATCTTCTACCCGTTGTCAGTGCTGATGCTGGCGGGCATGCGTGAAATCCTGATTATCTCGACGCCTGACGATCTGCCGGCATTTCGCAAGTTGCTCGGCGATGGCAGCCAGTTCGGTATCGAGCTGAGCTATGCCGAACAACCGAGTCCAGACGGCCTGGCCCAGGCGTTCATCATCGGCGAGGCGTTCATCGGCGACGACCCATGCTGCCTGATTCTGGGCGACAACATCTTCTACGGGCAGCACTTCTCGGACAACTTGCGCGCAGCCGCCGAGCAGTCCGAAGGCGCGACCGTATTCGGGTATCACGTCAATGATCCGGAACGCTTTGGCGTCGTCGAGTTCGACAAGACGGGCCGGGCACTGAGCATCGAAGAAAAGCCCGCCAAACCCAAGTCCAATTACGCGGTCACCGGGTTGTATTTCTACGACAACGATGTGGTCGAAATTGCCAAGAACATCAGGCCGTCCGCCCGCGGCGAGCTGGAGATCACCGACGTCAACCGCATCTACCTTGAGCGAAAAGCGTTGACCGTGCAGATGCTCGGGCGCGGTTTTGCCTGGCTGGATACCGGAACCCACGAGTCGCTGCTGGAAGCCAGTCATTTCGTTCATACCATCGAGCAGCGTCAGGGTTGGAAGGTGGCCTGCCTAGAGGAGATCGGGCTGGCCAACGGTTGGGTCTGTAAGGAACAGGTCGCAGCCCAGGCTGAGAAATTGAAAAAGACCGGCTATGGCCAGTACTTGCAGAAGCTGCTTGCGGCAGGTGACTTCTGAGCGAGTTTGATCATGGCAAGCCCACTGCCCTTGACATGGCAGATACCCAGCCTCAGGTCGCCGTGCTGCTGGCTGCTTACAACGGCATGCGTTGGATTGAGGAGCAGATTGCCTCGATCCTGACGCAAGGCCAGGTCGATGTCAGGATTTATATCAGCGTCGACCCATCCAATGATGGCACCGAGGCCTGGTGTGCTCGCTGCGCTGAAATGCACGCCAACGTCGAGTTGTTGCCTGCGGCGGGCCCCTTTGGTGGCGCCGCGCGCAATTTCTTCCGTCTGATTCGTGACGTCGACTTTTCTGCCTTCGATTACGTTGCTTTTTCCGATCAGGATGACATCTGGTACCCCGACAAACTGCACCGTGCGGTAACCACGTTAAAGTCTGGGCGGATCGACGGCTACTCAAGCAACGTCATCGCGTTCTGGCCAGATGGGCGGCGCATGCTGGTGGACAAAGCCCAGCCACAGGTGAAGTGGGATTATCTGTTCGAAGCGGCTGGGCCCGGCTGTACCTATGTCCTGACGCTGAAAATGGCCAATAAATTCCGCGACTTCGTAGTCAAGCACTGGGAAAATATACAAGGTGTAACTTTACATGACTGGCTGTGTTACGCCTTTGCACGAAGTGCGGGATTTACTTGGAACATCGATCCCATTCCAAGCATGGACTATCGTCAACATACCGAGAATCAGGTTGGGGTGAACTCCGGTCTGCAGTCTGCGATCAGGCGCGTAAAAAAGATGACGGACGGATGGTGGTTAGGTCAAGTACGAAGGATCAGCAATTTGACGGCCGGTCTCGGGAGTCAATCTATTTCGGACCGACCGCAAGTTACCGGTAGGCGAGCAATCGCTGCGCTGGGCATTCAATCCAGACAATGTCGGAGGCGCTCGCGAGATCAGGTGATATTTGCTGTGTTTTGCATTGTAGCGGCAGCCTGCTTGAAGTGACCTCAAGCAAGAGCGCCCGACGTATGTCAGGCTTATCACGTACGCAATTTCGGGGCAACGGCACCCCCTTGCGTCAGCCGATGCCGGTTCGCATCATTTGGCAGGGCAATCCAACCGTCAGGATCAACGGTCAGAGATCCTGTACCACGACCATCCATCAGCGCTAATAAGCTTCCTCAGCCCAGGATTGGCCATAAGTTCGGCGTCTTCCGACGAAGGTGATGCCAATATGGTTGCACCGGTCATTCTGAAATCGAAACGGCGCGCTGTAATGTTGACTCTTACAATATCGGACTGGGGGGTGGTGATTTCGAAAGGCTCTTCACCGAGTTCGTTGGTGGAGGTAAAGAATAGATGCTGGTAACGGTTATATACATCAGTCTTTTCATGCTTGGGGTCAAGTGCAGCCCAGAGCGATTGCTGTGGATAGTAATAAATTCCGTTGTGCAGGCGAGCACCGCTGGCTAACAGGAACATCGATGGGAGCATGTTGTTTAGAGTGATGATCTTGTCGGAGCTGGAAATGGGGATGCCGCTGGCATCGGCGATTGTATTTGAAATGCTTTTGGGTGCAATGCTGAGTGGATTCATCGTTGCGGTGGTAGCGACAGCGAGTGCAAGGCTGAGTACGAGGAAGTCTTTCCGATTTCCAGCGATTAAGCTGTAGCCGATGGCGCCTGTCGTCATGAGTACACCGAGCACGACGCCGCTCGACAGGCCCGAAATTATACTTTCATCGAGTTGGTGCATGCTTCTGTAAATGACGTAGGCCCATACCACACATGTCAATGTTGCTCCCAGCTTGCCCAGATTGCTCAGATGCTTAGGCGCTATGCGCGACACCAGCATGACTGCAAGAATCAGCGTACTCAGGCCTAGCCCAAGATCAGCGCGGTTAGCAGGAACACGTCCCCACATGGAGTACTTGGCGAGAAACTCAGGAATACCGACAGTCATGAACGTCAACGTGAAGGCGATGAACACAGCGAGTGAAATTTCCACCGCGCCTAGCACTCTCCTGCGTACGGCTATCAGGAACGCTGTCAGCAGAGGAAGCAGCACGTAGTAGAAAGACGCTATTTCGCTTTGGTTACTTACCGGACTGGAGAGCTGTTGCAATGTTTGTATGTTGGTAAAACCGCGCAAGATGAACGGCAGGGATAGATTTCCACCCAGTACGGTCGTGCGCTGACCGGGATACACCGTGTTTTCCATCGCCTCGATGGCTGGTTTCGCATCCATCCACCACAGTCCTACGATAATCCCGCCTAACGTGAGCGAGACAAACAGAAAGCCTAGAGTGATCAGGTCCAGCTTTTTATAAAGCTGGTCACGGATGGCCACGCCGATCGTCACGGCTACGAAAACGTATCCTAGAGAAACTTGCCATGGTGGATAGAGTATGAACACAAAGCCAGCGAATGCTACACCCAGAACCACACTGTTGGTAGCCTTTGCCAGTAACGCCCTACTGGTGAGCAATCCAACGAATGCCAAGAATACAAGGCACGGAAAGAGTGTTGCGTAGGCGGGCCATAAGGACCAACCAACAACATAGGGCGATAGACTGAATATCAGTGACGCGATAAAGTTACCGCGCCACCGCCCTGGGAGCAATACGCAAAACACCGCCCACAGCGCCAGCAGGCAGCCGAATAACGGCAAGTTCCAGTCCCAGGCAAGTGCGCGCTTCAGGTCGAACAGGTAGAAGCCCCATGTGGCGGGCTTGGCGAGCTGCGACACATGTGCCACCGGGACACCCGTCATACCGACGATGAGCATGTTCTGCCCATCTTCGCCGTGATGAGTGTTGATGACCGGATTTGCAGGCTGGTGGTTGTACTGAGCGATTGCAAGCGGTGTAAGCACCAGCCATTCATCGCTACGGATAGGCTGTTCAGCACCCCAGATGCTCACCATGTCACTACTGATGAATGGAGTGTTTTTTAAGCCAAAGTTTATGGATGATCCTGTGAGTCCAAGCGAAACGAATGACGCAAAGCAGAGGACGACTGCACCCGCAAACAGCTGCGCCGCGTAAGAGTCGGTGCGGAGCATCGCGCAGGAGAGTTTTTCGGCATACACGAATACGAACAGGCCGAATGCGAGGGCGAAGATGAGGATAGCTTTGGTAGCCCGGACCAGATTTTTTTGATTCGAGTGATCGGAAGCGGGGATTTGCGTAGCGGCTGACTCACTATTGGGAAGATCGAAGTGCGGCCCGGCATCAGGGATCGCAGTGACGAGAATCGGCTGGTTACCGGGAGCCATGTCATCACTGATCGGTATGGAAATGCGCCACCCAGACCGCAACCAATCTGATCGTTGAGTCGATTTGGCAACATCGGGGCGCTGCATTCGCTCGAAAGGGCCCTGATAGATCTGCCTGTTACCCAGAGTGATACGCATTGCTACGATTTGCTGCGCCGGCGCGGCCGCCCCAGCCCAGCCTTGAAGAGTAAGTTTGTTATCCGCTACCTTGACTGAATCCACATAGCCGGTTCCGGCATTGGATGCAGCGGATACGCAGGGGCTCAGCAGACACATGACTAGCAGGATCAGCGTGATGTAGAAGACGTTGGGCAGGTTGAGGAGCGGCCGAGCTGCAGGTGAGGTATGCATGGCGTGGTTCAGGCCCTGACGGTAATGACGATGCCGGCGATAATCACCGCCACTCCAATGAAATACTGAATCTGGAACTTTTCACCAAAGATGAAATGGCTGCCTATCGGCACCAGCACAAAGGCCAGCGCCATGAGTGGGTAGACTTTGCCGAGTTCGATTTTTTGCAGCACCCATACCCAGGCAATCGTGGTGATTCCATAGAGCGCAAAGGCGGCGAACAAGGTGGCGAGAAACTGGAAGTCAAAGATGCTTCCGGCACGGTGCAGTGCGGAGGCGCTGACCTTGAAGAGAATCTGTCCTGCCGCGATCCCGAGAACGCAAATAAGAGCAACAATGTAGATCATTTTAAAGGGGTCTCTGTTGTAGTCGCTTTACGGGATGAAGTGCACGTTTTGGTACGGATTGGATGTCATGCCCGAGAAACGCAAGAATCAATTGAGTTCCAAGTATGACGGGAAGTGCAGATGCCATTACTGTCCCGGCAGGCGACGCGACACCAGTTTGTAGTGAGTCGATCCAATGGGAGGCGCCGAATATCGTTCCGATCGTGATCAGGAATGTGCCAATTGGCAGTTCGATGGATGCCAGGGACATGTCCCGAAGGTAATAATTGTAGAAAATCCGCTTTCCGAGATTTCTCAAGTGTTTGATCAGGAACTCGCCGACGATCTTGGATATTTTGAGATTGCTGACTTCGTCCGCATATCTGGCATCCATCGGGATATCAACGGCCACGGCGCGAATCGTGTTGAGGCGAAAAAGTATGTCGGTTTCGAAAAAGTAACGGCGACTGATTTTGTGAAACGGTAATAGCCGGGCAACGTCCTTATGGATTGCGGTATAGCCATTGGTCGGATCGAATAGATCCCAGTACCCGGACGAGAGTTTGGTTATGAATGACAGGATCGCGTTACCAAACAGTCGCATTTTCGGCATTTGTCGGATTTCTTCCAGGTCGAAGAACCGATTTCCCTTGGTATAATCGGCTTCTCCTTGGATGATGGGCTCAACGAAGCGAGGTAGCAGACTTGGGTCCATCTGCCCATCACCGTCGATTTTGACAATGATGTCCATGCCATCTGCAATGGCGGCTCGGTACCCCGTCATCACTGCGCCGCCTACACCTTGGTTTTCAGCATGCCGGATTACCGCGACGCGACTGTCGACACAGTGCTCCTCGACATAATCTCCAGAGCGTTCCGGGCAGCAGTCGTCCACAACGTAAATCCTTTCGACCTCTTCGCCGATTCCCTCAATCACTGAGAGGATATGTGGCTTTACTTTATATGACGGGATGACGACCGATATTTTTGTAGTGCTAGCATTTATGTCTGACATCGCTAATTCATCTAAATGTTGTTATGGGAGATGCGGCCAAATTCCGAGCTTACCGTACTTTGTTCGGCAGGATTCAGTATGAACGATTGCGAACGGCGCGGTGACGCATACTGTCTATCACCGATGTACAATGCACTCACATCTTGACCCTCGGCGGCCACGCCAACCCAAAGTCCTCATGATCCAACGTCAGGTTCGGATTGTAGGTGTAATCTTCCTGAATCTTCGGCCAGCGCGATTTGGCGTACTGCACCTCTTTGGCGAATCGCTCTTTTTTCTCGGGGGTATCTTCCAGTCCTCGGGTTGCCGATTCGTGGTGATACAGCTCGGCGAACGGGGTCCACACATTGAAATATCCGGCTTCCTGCACACGCAGGCAAAAGTCCACGTCATTGAAGGCGATTTTCAGGTGTTCTTCATCCAGCCCTTCGACCTGTTCGAAGATCGATTTCCTGATGATCAGGCACGCTGCGGTGACGGCCGAGAACTCCTGGATCAGTGCGGCTCTGCAGAAGTAACCATAGTCACCCTTGGGCAAGTACTTGTGCGAGTGCCCAGCCACGCCGCCCACCCCCACCACCACACCACCATGTTGCAGGCGGTCGTCGGGATACCACAGGCGAGCACCCACTGCGCCGACAGTTGGCTGCATGGCGATGGATACCATCTCGTCCAGCCATTCTGGCGTGATCACTTCGATATCATTGTTGATCAGGCCGATCAGTTCTCCGCGGGCCAGTTGCACTGCTTTGTTGTTCAGGGCCGAGTAATTGAAGGGGCCGTCGTCACGCAGGACGTGAATATTGTCCTGCTGGTCGAGCCTGGCAAAATAGTCCAGCGCTACAGGATCGTCCGACCCATTATCGATCAGGATGATTTCGTAGTGCTTGTAGGTTGTGAGCCGCTCGATGCTGTCGATGCATTGCTTGACCAGCCCATAAGCATTGCGTGTGGGGATGATCAAGGATACCAGCGGCTGTGTCGCGGGCGGGGTGTAATGCACCCGGTACATGCCCATCGGCAGTAGTTCGGTCGTGCCGAGGTTGCCCTGGCGCTGCAAGTGTTCGTCCAGCGCCTTGACTCCAGCGAGCGCTGCATAGGGCTTTTCCCCGCCTGCCATCGCGGTGCTGCCGGCGTGAATGCGCCAGTGGTACAGCACTCGCGGGACATGCACGATCTGCTGGCGCTGCAACTGCTCGCTGCAGCGCAGGGCCAGATCGTAGTCCTGGGCACCTTCGAAACCGACGCGGAAACCGCCCAGCTTCCTGACCAGTTCCAACTTGTAGACGCCCAGGTGACAGACCATGTTCTGTGACCTGAACAGGAATTCGTTCCAGTCGGACTTGAAATACGGTGCGCTGCGTTTGCCGAAAGTGTCGATCTTGTCTTCGTCAGAGTAGATCATGCCGGCATTGGGATTATCGCGAATTGCCCTTACGATCCAGTACAAGGCGTGCTCGGACAGCAGATCGTCGTTATCCATGAGGGCGACAAACTCGCCGGTGGCCAGCTCGAGAGCCGAATTGCTGGCGTTGGAGATGTGGCCATTTTCCTTGCGGTAAATAACTTTGACCCGTCGCTCCTGCTTCTCCAGCGTGGTGAGGTAGGCGCGCACTTGCGCATCGCTGGAGGCGTCGTCGGCGATGCACAGTTCCCAGTCTGTGTAGAGCTGTGACCTGACGCTGTCGACGGCCTCTCGGAGCAGGTCGAGCGGAGGGTTGTACACGGGCATGACAATCGAAATCAGTGGGCGATCGGCCCACTTTCTGATTTCTTCGCTGATTTTCCAGCGACCGTGATCATCCAGGGTGTCGTAATACTTCACCCAGGTGGAGTAGTCGTGCCGATCGAGCACTTCCCGGGTTTCCTGGCCAACGAACTCGAAGTTGCCAGCGCCAGCGAACCAGCGCAGGCGGCTGACGACACCTACCGTGCCGTGCTCGCGCCAGATCGCCAGCGCCTTGTGCACGGTGGAGGTGAAGCCGCCACCGCGGCGGATGATCAAGGGCAGGAGCCTGGCCACCGTCTTCGCTCTGCGGGCCAGCCTTGCCGCATGGCGTACTGGGGCAGTGACCTTCCAGCTGGTCGACGATTGCAGGGCGATGATGTGCAGGTTGAGGTTATGGATATGGGTATCCTTCTCGACCTGCTGCACGCGCAACTGCTCGCGCAACCCAGCAATGCATGCCTCCTTGTCGATCAGGGTCTGATTGAGATGGTCGATCTGCGTCTGTTGCAAGGCCTGGCGCTCAGCCGCCTGAGGGGCGGCGCAAGCGTCGTTGTGTGGGCCGGCGTGGGCTGGTGCACTGCCGTTATGATCCAGCAAGCCCTTGACCCGCTCCAGCGCGTCGACGATATCCTTGCTGGAGTCAACGATCAGATCTAGTGCGTATTGCAAATCGGTACCAGGTCTGACTAATTCCGGTTGATTCATCATGTCGATCTCTTGAGTCGATTGCTCGTCCGTGAACAAAGTGAGGTGTATCTCAAGCTCAAGCCCGCCGCTGCTCCGCGACGGTTCGAAGGTATAAGGGATGCGTACGCTTGGGTCGGCATCAAGGGCCAGATGGAGCACATCGGCTGAGCGCGGAACCCTCAATGCGCCAGCGACGACCAGGGGTTGAGCCGGATCACCTGGCCATTCCCAGTGCACGCCAGCGTCAGCGTAGACGGTTATCTGGTGAATCGAAAATGCCTGGCGCTGATTGACGGGATCGAAACGCAACAGCGTCGAAGGTGGCAGTTGCTCGGGCAAGCTGAACCTGATCCGTTGGTTGCCGTCACTCACCTCCCGATGCACTGCGTGATCCTCGGAGAATGTGCCATTTTCGTCACTGATATACAGTGTCGCGAGCGTCGTAGGTCGATCGGCCGAGCCCAGTTTGTGGATGGGCGCCTGAGGGGCCCAGTCAAGAAAGCAATCGGCCCGCTTGCCCGTGACTTTCTCCTGGAAGGCAGCTTCGACAGCGATGTATCGCTCGCAGTCATCAGGCTCGATGTGCAGGCCGGCGCGGGCCAACAAGCCGATGGTGAACTCCTGGCGACTGAACGTGACGCGACTGGGATAGAAGGGGTTGGCAGCAGCCATCAGCAGCAGAAGCGCGCGCATCATCAGATGACCAAGCTCGACGCCCCCTGCCATCTCCCACTCGACATCGATAAGCCTCGGTGTGCCATCGGCTTGAATGACGATGTTCTGCGGAACGGCATCGATGAACTGCCCTGGAAGAATCGACTTTGCCGAGCGCAGATCGACAGGTGTGCCGGCATCCTCGAGCAGCGTCTGCAGGTAGCCCAGGTACCTGCTTACGAAGGGAGCGAAGCTGTCGATGGTCCAGTCATGACGGGCGGCGCTGTCGAGAAAGTCGAGGCTCAGTACCTTGCCGCTGGCGTACGCATCGATGCGTGGCAGGACGTAGTTGAATACCCCAGCCTCGTCGAGCTCACACTCGGTGCTTGGAGGGCCACCGAGCTTCTTGTACTCGACCTGGATACCGTCGGCGGTTTGGACGAACAGCGACTCTTTGCAATACAGGGTTTTTCTGCCAACGCTGTAGTGGTATGCCAGCACCGGGTCATCGGGGGTTTCACACTGGCTGCAGGCAGCCACGATCAGAAAGGAGTTCGCCAAGTCCATGCCAAGTCGGTTGTTGAATACGACTTGCCAGGCTTTTTCCAGATTGAAAACGGTCGACTCCGGCAGTTGGGGATCCTTCTTGACGTTCTGCCAGGCCAGGGCTGCGGCGTCGAAACCCTCGCACTTGAATCCCGCATCGGTAATGATCGAATTGGGTAGCTTGTAATCAGGGCAGGGCGCCATGAATGCCGAACTGGCGAATCCAGCTGACGCGATCAGACGTTCCAGCTCCACCTTCCCGAAGGTCTTGGGTTGCCCGTGTTCATAGCGACCCTCGATGCCGTACATGGCGATACCGACATGGTCCTCCGGTGCGCCAGCGAAGTACTTCAGGCCCAATTGGTTCTCGATGGCGATGAACAGATGGCCGTCAGGCTTGAGCAACTGGCGAACACGCTTGAGCATGGCCAGCGCCGGGTTTTCCGCATTGCTGAACATGCTGGCGTACTCCAGCACGCCGATGAGGGTGACGGCGTCGAACTGGACATCGAGCGAAAAGTCATCGAAGCGCTCGGCCAGCACTGTCACGTTGTCCAAGCCGCGCGTCCGGCTGGCAGCAATGGCGGCGCGACGTGGGCTGCCCTCCAGGCACAGCAGATCTGCACCACACTCGCCCAGGTAACGGCTCAATGCGCCGCAGCCGGCACCGATTTCCAGCACTCGGCCTTTGAGCAGGTGTTCGAAGGGGCGCAGCAGGTTGCTGCGGGTCGCACTCAGGTGATACAGCTTCGCCCAGTCTGTGCAGAATTCCGGTAGTTCATCTGAAAGTACGGAAACGTCGCTGGCCTCACGGATGATTCTGGCGAGGTCGGTCTCGGTCGTATCGCCATCACTGTAGGCGATTCCCTGATAGTCCGAGCGCACCCATACGCCTGTGTTTGGGTCTTTGCTGTAGCCATGTCGTTCGAGTGTGTGCATCAGGCTTACCGGGTTATTTCCATGGTGAGGTCAAGATCGATCAGGCCCAGTAACCGGGGCGTAGGCTCGACGACGAAATGGATGGCGTCATATCGGCGATCGTGGGGAATTACATCCTCGCCTTCACGTGAAGCCAGGCCGATGGAGATGAAGTAGTCGCCGGTAGCGAGCCGGTTCTTGAAGCGCAGGCGTGCCGTGTTCCGCGATCCGGCAGTGCCCATTTCTCGGGCTTCTTTGCAGTCGAGGAAAATGGAATTGGTGCCATACACCGTCACGCCTTCCTTGGTCTTGATAGTGAAGCCCAGGATTGGATTGATGACAGCACGGGTAAAGATGAAGGCCAGGGTCAGGGTGACGTCTTCACCCGGCTCTACGCTTGCAGGGTAGGACTTGCCGCCTGCGCGAAGGTGGAAATCGGTCAAGGTCGCGGCACCGTCGCCCCATCGGTATTCATGCTTGTTGTAGCCTGGGCGGGTGATGTACCCATCTTCGTCGAACAGCAGGCTGACCTGGTTTTCGACGGCCGAGAATGCGTGGTCTATCGCCGGGGACTGCTCGGCCTTGAGGGCTTGTTCTTCCTGCTTCTTTCGTCCGAACAGCAGGTCGGTATAGCGATTTATCACCGGACGCGACAGGCCGATCATCTCGACCCGACTTTGTTCCAGCAGAATGGCCCGTGAACAATGGGTCACCACCTGTTCGCTGGAGTGGGTGACCAGCAGAATGCTGGTGCCGTTTTCCTTCAATTGTCGCAAGCGTTCGAAGCATTTGGCCTGGAAGCGAGCGTCGCCGACCGACAACGCCTCGTCGACGACGAGAATGTCCGGATCGACCTGCGCCTGTACTGCGAAGGCCAGGCGTACGGCCATACCGCTGGAGTAAGTCTTCACTGGATGATCGAGAAACTCCCCGATGTCGGCGAAGCTGGCGATGGCGTCGAAGCGCTGATTGACTTCCTCACGGCTAAGGCCGAGCACGGCGCCGTTGAGGTAGACGTTTTCGCGCCCGGTGAACTCGGGGTTGAAGCCTGATCCGAGTTCGAGCAGTGCCGCGATGCGGCCGCGGGTTTCGATCACGCCCTCGGTGGGCGTCAAGGTGCCGCAGATGATCTGCAGCAACGTCGACTTGCCAGAGCCATTGCGCCCGACGATACCGACGGTTTCACCTTTCTGCACATCGAAGCTGATGTCGCGTAATGCCCAGTATTCCTTGCCGTACTGGGTGACGGCATCACCCATCCAGCGCTGCACGCGTGGCATGAACGCCTGTTTCAGTCGGTCGTGGGGTTTGTCGTAGCTGTAGAAACACTTCGAGATGTTCCTGACGCTGATTACTGGTTGATCAGATGACATCAGCGAATCCTTTGCGTGTCTTTTGGAAAAACCAGTACCCCGCGGCGGCGATGAGGAGGCCCACGGCGATCGCAATGGCCAGGCTACCCCAGTCAG
Organism: Pseudomonas cremoricolorata; assembly: GCF_000759535.1. NCBI lineage: Bacteria > Pseudomonadati > Pseudomonadota > Gammaproteobacteria > Pseudomonadales > Pseudomonadaceae > Pseudomonas > Pseudomonas cremoricolorata. The sequence goes on from NZ_CP009455.1 coordinate 2,693,082, forward strand.
GCAGGTGTCCGAACAGCAGTACCCTGCGGCTCTCCTCGATGATGTAAGTCAGCGGGTTGAGCTTGAGCCATGGCTGATAGACCTCTGGCAGCGCGGCGACTGGATACAGCACCGGCGAGAGGAACAGCAGGACGGTGGTCAGCACCGTGATCACGTGCCCCACATCCCGCAGGTAGACGCCCAACGAGGCAAGAAACCAGCTGATTCCAAGGGTCGCGAGGATCAACGGCAGCAGAATCAGCGGGAAGAGCAATGCACTCCAGCCAAGCGTGCCGACCACCAGAAACTGCGCCATGAGTAACACCAGCAGGCTGATGCAGCTATGGAACAAGGCCGAGCCCAGTGTGATCACCGGTAGGATTTCCAGCGGAAAGACCACCTTCTTGACGTAGTTACCGTTATGCAGCACTAGGGTTGGGGCGCGATTGGCACACTCGGCGAACAGGCCATGAACGATCATGCCGACAAACAACAGAATCGCGAAACCGCCTTTACCAGTGTCGACGCCCACCCAACGCGATTGGAAAATTTCGGAAAACACGAATGTATAGACGGCCAGCATCAGGATCGGGTTGAAGAATGACCACGCCAGACCCATGACCGAGCCGCGATAGCGGCCGATCACTTCACGTTTGGTCATCTGCCAGATCAGCGACCTGTTCCTCCACAGGCCAAACAGCAAGCTCATGGGGTCGGCATGGGGGCTGAGGTGAGGATTCACTACGCAAACACCTCGGCATCTTTCAAGCTCACCGCTACTGCATCCTTGGCCGAGAGTATGGGCAAGGCGTCGTGGGGCCATTCGATAGCCACGCTCGGGTCATTCCAGGCCAGGCTGCGCTCATGCTCGGGCGCCCAGTAATCGGTGGTCTTGTAGAGGAACTCGGCGCTTTCGGAGAGTACGACGAATCCGTGGGCGAACCCCTCCGGAATCCACAGCTGATGATGATTGGCAGCACTGAGGTGAGCGCCGACCCACCTGCCGAACGTCGGCGAGCTCTTGCGCAGGTCCACCGCGACATCGAACACCTCGCCGAGGGTCACCCTCACCAGCTTTCCCTGTGCCTGTTTGATTTGATAGTGCAGGCCGCGAAGCACCCCCTTGGCCGAGCGCGAGTGGTTGTCCTGGACGAAGGTCACGGGTCTGCCGATAGCGTCTTCAAAGACCTTCTGATTGAAGCTTTCGTAGAAAAAACCGCGGTCATCGCCGAATACCCTGGGCTCGAAAAGCACGACGTCGGCGATTGCAAGGGGGGTAGCTTTCATTGCTCAGATATCTCCATATGCGATCAGGGCCTGTGAGTCGGCGCTGCTGATTGGCGTTGAAAAAGGCATCCGTACGTGTGCCTGCCGATTACCCGCGGCGGCTTGGACGAAGCATTGGACAGTGGTGATAGCCCGCAGCTGTACCGCCTCGCTGGAGACCCGGGATGGCGTGCTGGAGTGCAAGCGCAGAGCTCGCAGGAACCATTCGATTGTGCCCGACGGCATGTAGAGGCTAGCAGGGCATTACGGCAAATGACGCCTACAGCCCGCGTCGGGCCTGCTGTGAGCGGGTTCGAGACTAGCATGGGGTCTGACCCCTTACAACGAACGCCCAGGCCTGGCGTCGAGGGCCCTGTAGCGACCTCATAGTTTGTTCAATACTGCCGCCGCCAGCAGGCTCAGGTTGCCGGCCAGCGTCTGTCGATACACACCGGTTCTCCCCAGCAGGCGCAGGCGTTTGAGCAGTGGGCTGCGTCTGGCCACCTCGAACTGTTCGAGGATGCGCCGGTTTCTTTGGGGAAGGCTGGGCTTGTACATGGCCATTAGGGCGAGGTTCATGTCATTCCATTCGCTGAAGCGACCGCGCAGTGCGCAGGTCAGGCGGGTCAGCCGGCTACGCAGGCTGCTGTCACAGCCGATCAGGTTGGTGTGATGCTGGCGATAGAGCAGCGTTGGCTGTGCGTCGTAGACGATCACGCCCTGGTAGCCACTGACGACAAGGTAGGTGAGCCAGTCATGGGCGACGATGTGCGCGCCGGGCCTGGTGGCGGCGAGCAGTTGCCGCGTGCATGCATTGATCAGCATGGTGTTCGCCCCCGCGAGGCTCTGCACCAATGCATTCTCGAAGCTGGGCGGCTTGTGAAAGTATGGCGAGAACCCTAGGTGCCTGCCCTGTGCATCGACCAGGTCGGTGCGCGAACAATACAGCGCCGGACCGTCCAGGCTGTGCTGGCGGAGTGCGGCGAGGCTTCTGGCCAGTTTGTCTTCAAGCCAGATGTCGTCCTGATCGCTGAACGCGAAATAGTCGCCTTTGACCGCCGGGTTTTGGATCAGTGAAAGGAAATTTCTGGCAAAGCCCTGGCGGGGTCCATCGAGAATGACGAGCTGATCGCCCAGGCGCTGCTGATACTGGCGAAGAATGTCGAGCGTCTCATCGGTGGAACCGTCGTCAGACGCGTAGATCACCCAGCGTTCGTGGGTCTGGGCAATGAAGGAGTCGAGCTGTTCACGCAGGTAGGCTGAGCCGTTATAGGTACAAAGAAGAATCGCAATCACAGTGGGTTCGTTCATTTTTCTTCTTTAGTAGAGCCGGCTTCAATGGTTTTCGAATCGATGTGGATCAGGCCAGGTTGATTAAAGTAGCTCGCGAAGCGATCTGCCAGATTTTCAGCGCTATCGAACGGCCGTCGTCGGATTAAAGCGCCAGCATCCGTCACGAACCTGCTTGCACGACTGAAGCACTGATGTCAGAGGGTCGCAGTTGGGGGTTGATTTTTCAATGCACGTCCAAGCCATGAGTCGTTATTAGGAATTCTCCTGATAGGAGTTCGGATTTTTCCTACCAAAAGTATCAATCAGACATCTGCTTTTATTGCTGTTTTACTGCACTCTAATGGTTGTGTTTGGGTTGTCGGCCCTGCCTCGAGCGCAGCCTGCAATAACGCCGTGTCTTGGCATCAGCGCGCCCGGCGGGCCCGACTTAGGCCGTTTGAATAGGCGAAAATGTGAACCGTTTGGCCCATCCAGGCCGGCCAGGCAGCCTTAGGGTTTTCCGTAAACCGCCGACCGCGTATCATTCATTCACATATCTAGGAAACTTCCGACATCTTTATTGGACGAAGGTGTCTAGCTTTCCGTGGCGAGCCGACTGGCTTCAGATAATCAGGCGATCATCATTGACCTCGCGACCTGCCACACGACGGCCGGCCAAGCGTGCTGGCGGCGTGCCGCAGATGTCGGTGCCCCCGATGAGTTTTGAAGGAATGGGTTTTGATCAAGCGTAGACAGGTAGCAATCGTTGGTTCTTCATTCCGCTTCCCCGGCTCGACGTCGGCCAGCTTCTGGCAAAACCTGATGGATGGACGCGATCTGGTCACCCAGGTCGATCCGTCCCGCTGGGACAAGGCGGAGTTCCTCCACCCGGACAAAGCCAACCCCGCCACCAGTTACACGTTCGCGGCCGGCACGCTGGGCGACATCAGTGCGTTCGATGCGGGCTTCTTCAACATCTCGCCCCGCGAAGCGGCGATGATGGACCCGCAGCAGCGCATGCTGCTGGAGATGTGCTGGGAAACCTTCGAGAACGCCGGCATCAAGCCATCGAGCCTGCGTGGCAGCAATTGTGGCGTGTACCTAGGCATCGCCGGCGTGGAGCAGGCGTACCGCCTGGTCGATGACCTGGCCTCGATCGATGCCGCCACCGCCACCGGCAACACCATGAGCATCGCTGCCAACCGGCTGTCGTTCTTCTACGACCTGCGCGGTCCGAGCATGGCTATCGACACCGCTTGTTCGTCGTCGCTGGTGGCCTTCCATCAGGCCTGTCAGGCGATTCTCAGCGGTGATGTCGATCAGGCGGTGACCGGCGGCATCAGCCTGCACATGCACCCGTTCGGCTTCATGATCTTCGCCAAGGCCACCATGCTCTCGCGTACCGGGCGTTGCCAGTCGTTCGACGACAACGGCGACGGTTACGCGCGCTCCGAAGGCGGTGGCCTGTTCCTGCTCAAGGACTATGACCAAGCCGTGGCAGACGGCAACACCATCCTTGCGGTGGTTGCCGGCAGCGCGGTCAATACCGATGGACGCAAGTCGAGCCTGACCCTGCCCAATGCCGAGGCCCAGGCTGCGCTGCTCGACAGCACCTACGCCAAGGCGGGCATCGAACCTTCCCAGCTGGACTACCTGGAAGCCCACGGTACCGGCACCGCGGTCGGCGATCCGATCGAGACCCGCGCCATCGGCCAGGCCCTGGCGCAGCGCCGTGCTGCCGGCAATCCGCTGCCGATCGGCTCGGTGAAGAGCAACGTCGGCCACCTGGAGGCCGCCTCCGGGGTGGCCGGGATGGTCAAGGCGCTGCACTGCCTGCACACCCGTACCGTGCCGGCCACCATTGGTGTGAAAGCGCTCAACGCTACTATCCCGTTCGCCGACCTCAACCTGCAGGTGATCACCGAACCGCTGTCGCTGAAAGCCGAGGGCCCGCTGACCGTGGGCATCAACTCATTCGGCTTCGGCGGCGCCAACGCCCACGTGATTCTGCAGAGCCCCGCGCCTCAGGCCCAGGCAGCACGTCCGGCGCAACCCCGCCGTGTACCGCTGCTGCTCAGCGCCAAGAGCGAGCAGGGCCTGCGCGCCACTGCCGAACGCTTCGCTGCCTTCCTGGCCGAGCAGCCTCAGGCTGACTATTACGATGTGGCCTACCAGGCCATGTTCCGCCGCGACGCCCACGCCCAGCGCCTGGTGCTGATCAGTGACGATCCGGCCGAAGCGGCCCAGGCGCTGGATGACTACGCCCAGGACCCAAGCCTCAGCGAACTGAGCGCGGTGCTCGAAAGCGGTCAGGCGCTGGATGCGCCGAGCGGTCCGGTATTCGTCTATTCGGGCAACGGCTCGCAGTGGCAGGGTATGGGCCGCGCGCTGCTCGAGCATCCGCAGTTCGTCGCGGGTGTGCGTGAGGTCGATGCGCTGTTCCAGCCGCTGGCAGGCTTCTCGCTGGAGGCCGAGCTTCGCGGTGAAAACGGTGACGAGCGCTACGCGCGTACCGAGATCGCCCAGCCGGCGCTGTTCGCCCTGCAAGTGGCGGTCACCCAGGTACTGCGCAGCGAGGGCTTCACGCCGCAGGCGGTGGTCGGCCACAGCGTCGGTGAAGTGGCTGCGGCCTGGGCCAGTGGTGCGCTGAGCCTGAGCGATGCGACCCAAGTGATCTATCACCGCAGTCGTCTGCAGGGCCTGACCCGTGGCAGCGGGCGGATGACCGCGGTGGGCTTGTCGGGTGAAGCCACGGCAGCGCTGATCGCCGAGCTGGGCCTGGGCGAGCGTATCGTGGTCGCTGGCGAGAACAGCGAACGCGGCGCCACCGTGGCCGGCGACGTCGATGGGCTGAGCGTGCTGGAACAGGTGCTCACCGAGCGGCAGGTGTTCGCCCGTCGCCTCGATCTGGACTACGCCTTCCACTCGGCGGCGATGGACCCGATCGAGCCGCAGGTCATTGCCGATCTTGCCCATATCACCCCGCGTAGCGGCGACATTGCGTTCTATTCCACCGTGGTCGGCGGTGCTCTCGACGGCCAACGCCTGGACAGCCAGTACTGGTGGCAGAACATCCGCCTGCCGGTGCTGTTCCAGGGCGCTATCGATGCGCTGGTGCGCGATGGCTCGAACCTGTTCGTCGAAATCGGCCCGCACCCGATTCTGCGCAGCTACGTCACTGACGTGCTCAACGCCTGTGAGCAACCCGGCCAGGTGGTCGCCACCCTCAAGCGCAACGAGCACAGCCCGCTGCTGCTCGAGCGCTGCGTCGCTCGTCTGTTGATCGCCGGCATCGAACCCCAGGGCCAGCCGCGCTTTCCGGTGGTTGGCCAGCCAGTGCGCCTGCCCAACTACGCCTGGCAGCGCGACAGCTTCCTGCTGCCGGTCAGCGCCGAAAGTGGCGGTACTCTGCAACGTCAGCGCAGCCATCCGCTGCTCGGCTACACCTTGCCGGATCAGCCGCTGACCTGGGAAAGCCGTCTCGATACCCAGCTGTTCCCCACCCTGGGCGATCACAAGGTTGGCGAGTCAGTGCTGTTCCCCGGCGCCGGCTTCACCGAACTGGCCATGGCGGCGGCGCAACTGCACCAGCCGGGCGAGTTCATCGATATCGAAGAGCTGGAGATTCACAACCCGTTGCTGCTAGGCAGTGACGGCAGCAAGAAAGTGCGGGTGCAGATCGAGGAAGCCGACGGCACCTTGCGCATTCGCTCGCGGACCTTGGCCCACCAGGAAGACTGGGTGCAGCACGTGGTTGCGCGTCTACCCGGTGAAGCCCGTGGCGTGCTGCTCGAAGCCCGCGCGCCGGCGCTGCCTGAGCGTGCGGCCGACTTCACCGGTGAACAACACCTGGCGCTGACCCGCGCGGTAGGGCTGAACTACGGCCCGGCCTATCAGTCGGTGGCGGCTGCCTGGGTCGAGCCGGGTCGCATCCTTGCCCAGTTGAGCGTGCCTGCGGCCATCGTCCAGGAATTGCCGCAGTTGCACCTGCACCCGGCTTTGCTCGACGGCGCATTCCAACTGATTACCGAGCTGCTGGCCAGCAAGCCTGGGCGCAACCGTGGCCTGGCCTTCATTCCGGTCAAGTTCGGGCGCATCGCCTTCAGCGTTGCCGGTGGCGTGCCCGAGCGGGTCGAGGTGCGCCAAAGCAAGCGCACCGAGCATTCGCTGCTGGTGGATTTCACTCTGTTCGACGCCAGCGGCGCTGCCGTGCTGGCGATCAAGGATGCGCGTTTCCGCGGCGTGCGCCTGCAATACGACCGTGCCGTGCAGGTCAAGCGCCTGGGCCATGTCGGTATCGCAGCGCCGGGCCAAGTGGTGCCGTTGCAGCGCTCGGCCTCGGGTTCTGCGGCGCTGGTCGAAGCCATGGCCAGCCTGCAGGATGAACCTGCGCAGCAACGCTACCTCAATGAGGTCGAGCCGTTGCTCGATATGCTGTGCGCAAGCTTCGTGCTCGACCTGGTCGAGCAGGCTGGTGGCCGCCTGAGTGCCGAGCAACTGGCGCTGTGGGCGCAGAGCCACGGCGACTGGTTGTCCAGCCTGTTGCGCCACGCCGAGCAGGACGGCAGCCTGCTGCGCAGTGACGACGGCAGCGTGAGCCTGGCGGCGCTGGACGAGCGCCCAAGCAGCGAAGCGATTTGGCAGGAGCTGTTCCAGAGCTACCCGGAGTACTTCCAGATCATCCATTCGGTGGGTCGCATTGGCCGCCACCTCAAGGGCCTGCTCGACGGCGAGGCCACGCTGGACAGCTTGCAGCCGCGCGAAACCAGCGGCGCCAGCCTGGCACGCCTGGTGCTTGGCGCTGCCGGCCAGCAACGCCTGCGTAGCGGGATTGCCGCGAGCCTGGCCGAGCGCCTGGCGCACTTGCCCGAAGGCCAGCGTCTGCGGGTGCTGGAATTCGGTGTCGGCGGGCCATCGTTCGCCGAACTGTTGTACCCGGGGCTGGATTTTGACCGCCTCGACTATTGCTACTGCGTCGCCGAGCCTGACCTGGAGCAGCGCCTGGGCGACGATTGCCCCGCCTTGCAGGTGATCGATCTGCAGCAACTGGCCGAGGCGGGCAGCTTCGACTGGGTACTGTTGCCGAGCGATCTGGGTGCCCTTGGCGTGCTCGGCAATGCCTTGGCGCAGGCGGCGGCGCGGCTCAACCCGCAGGGTCAACTGGCGCTGCTGGCGCAGTACCCGGCGCGTTGGGTCGACTTCGTGTTCGGCGCGCAGAACGACTGGTGGCTGGCCGGCCCGCAGCAGGCGCTGTCGCGTCAGCAGGCGCCGAGCTTCTGGATGCATGAATTGCAGCGCCATGGCCTGAGCGCGGTCAGCACCCTCGAGGCGCTACCAGGCACCGCCTGCGGCAGCTACGTGCTGCTCGCCGACAGTGGCGCCAAGGCCGTGCCTGTCCAGGCTGCCCCCGCACCTGCGCATTGGGCGCTGCTAGGCTCGGCCGATCAGGCTGCCTGCAAGGCATTGCTGGCTGGCCTGAGTGACGCCGGCCAGCAGGTCAGCCTGCTGCAACCGGGCGATGCCCAGGCGCTGGCAGCGCAGCTGGCCGCGCTCGACCAGGCGCCGCAGCACATCATTCACCTGGCAGGCCTGGACAGCGCGGCTGGCCTCGATGGGCAGACCGAGCGCTGCCTGCTGGCCGCGGCCCTGGTGCAGGCCTGCGAAGCGCAAGGCATCGCCCCGCAGTGCTGGCTGATCAGTCGCGGCGCCGCTGAGCACTGGCATGACGCTGCGGCCAGCAGCAGCCTGCCAGGGCTGGCCGACGCGGCGTTCTGGGGCTTTGGCCGGACCTTGGCCAACGAGTCGCCGAGCTGCCGTATTCGCCTGCTCGACCTGGCCGCGGGCACTGCCATCGAGCAGATGCTGCCGGCGCTGTTGCATGCCGACGGCGAAACCGAACTGGCACTCGACGCCCAAGGCCGGCGTTACGTGCCGCGTCTGCGTGTGCTCGAGCGCCAGGCGCAAGATCACAGCGAGCATCAGGGCTGGGTATGCCTGGGCTTCGACTTGCCCGGCCAATTGCGCAACCTGCGCTGGGAAGTGCGTGAGCCGCAGCAGCCTGCCGCCGATCAGCTCGACATCGCGGTACGCGCCACGGGCCTGAACTTCCGCGACGTGATGTTCGCCCTCGGCTTGTTGTCCGATGAAGCCATCGAAAACGGATTCTCTGGCCCGACCCTGGGCTTCGAGTTCGCCGGTGTGGTGCAGGGCAAGGGCAGCGCCGTGGAAGGTGACTTCGCCCCGGGCGATCGCGTGGTCGGCTTCGGCCCTTGTAGCTTCGCCAACCGCCTGGTGACCAACGCCAATGCCGTGGCGCGGATTCCCGAGGGCATGTCCTTCGAAGCCGCAGCGACCATTCCCAGCACCTTCTTCACCGTCTACTACGCGCTGCACCACCTGGCGCGCCTGGAGCCCGGCGAGAGCGTGCTGATCCACGGCGCCGCAGGCGGTGTGGGCATCGCCGCGATCCAGATCGCCAAATGGCTCGGTGCCGACATCCACGCCACTGCTGGCAGCGACGAGAAGCGCGACTTCCTGCGCCTGCTCGGCGTCGACAAGGTCTACGATTCGCGTTCGCTGGCCTATGCCGACCAAGTGTTGGCAGCGACCAACGGGCGGGGCGTCGACGTGGTGCTCAACTCCCTGGCCGGCGAGGCGATCAACCGCAACCTGCGCGTGCTCAAGCCGTTCGGCCGCTTCCTCGAACTGGGCAAGCGCGACTTCTACCAGAACACCCGCATCGGCCTGCGACCGTTCCGCAACAACATCAGCTACTTCGGCATCGATGCCGACCAGTTGATGAGCGAACGCCCGCAGCTGACCCGCCGCCTGTTCGGCGAAATGATGGGCCTGTTCGAGCAGGGCATCCTGCACCCGTTGCCGTTCCGCGAGTTCGATGCCAATCAGGTGGTCGAAGCCTACCGCTACATGCAGCAGGCGCGGCAGATCGGCAAGATCGTCGTCACCTACGGCAACCCCATCGAGCAGACCGTCGATACCCGTGAGCAGATCAGCGGCGAACTGCGCCTGCAGGACGATGCCACCTACCTGGTCACCGGTGGGCTGGGCGGCTTCGGCCTGCGCACCGCGCAATGGCTGATCGACAAGGGCGCGCGGCACCTGGTACTGCTCGGCCGGCGTGGCGTCGACAGCGTCGAGGCACAACCCAGCCTTGCCCAGTGGCAGGCGGCGGGCCTCGATGTGCGTGCCGTGGCTTGCGACATCACCGAGCGCGCCGCGCTGGCCCAGGTGCTCGAGCAGATCGACGCCAGTGCCTGGCCGCTGCGCGGCCTGGTGCATGCCGCGACGGTGATCGACGACGGCCTGATCCGCAACCTCGATGCGGCGCAGATGCAGCGCGTGCTGGCACCCAAGGCCCAAGGTGCGCAGTACCTGCACGAACTGACCGCGCACCTGGCGCTGGACTTCTTCGTCATGTTCTCGTCGGCCACGACCTTGTTCGGCAACCCTGGCCAGGCCAACTACGTGGCGGCCAACCATTGGCTCGAAGCCCTGGCGCGCCATCGCCGCGCCCAGGGCCTGGCTGCCACGGCAGTGCTGTGGGGCGCCATCGACGACGTCGGCTTCCTGGCCCGCAACTCGCAGATCAAGGATGCCTTGCAGAGTCGTATGGGCGGCGCAGCCTTGCGCGCCGAAGTTGCCCTGGCCCAGTTGGAAGCCATGCTGCTGGCGGGCGAAGATGGCCACGGCGTGCTGGAACTGGACTTCAAGGCGCTGTCGCGCTTCCTGCCCACCTCCAGCAGCCCGCGCTTCATCGAGCTGGCCCGCGCCCATAGCGGTGACCAGGACGATGACAACGATGGCGAAGACATCCAGCGCATGCTCGCAGAACTCAGTGATGAAGAGCTGCTCGAGCGCTTCGCCGAAATGCTCAAGCACGAGGTGTGTGAAATCCTTCGCCTGCCGGCGGCGCGCCTGGATACCCAGCGGCCGTTGCAGGAACTGGGTCTGGACTCGCTGATGAGTGTCGAGCTGGTGGTGGCGCTGGAAGAACGCTTCGGGATTCGCTTGCCGGTCATGGAACTCAGCGACAGTTCCAGCATCGACAAACTGAGCGTGCGCCTGCTCGAGCTGCTGCGCGGTGACGCCAGCGACGAGGCGGCCCCGGATAACCTGGCGCAGAACCTGCTTGCCCGTCATGGCAGCGAGCTGGATGCCGCGCAGATGGCTGCGCTGAACGCCGACCTGGCCGATGCCAGCTCGGCGCCTAACCGATTGATTGACTAAGAGCCCTCGATGACAGCAAGAACGCCTACGGGCCTCGGTGTGGATGCCAAGCAACGTCTGATCCAGCAAGCGCTGGCGCGCCGGCGCAGTGAGCCGGAACAGGCGAGCGGCGCCACATTGGAGCAGGCACAACAGGCTGCGCAAAAAGTCCCCGAGGCCTTCTACCGCTTCGACCAGTACCCGGGTTACCAGCACCTGCGGGTGATGCAACAGACCGGTGCGCGAATGGGCCTGAGCAGCCCTTTCTTCCGCCTGCACCAAGGCACTGCCGGGGCGCAGACGGACATCGCCGAGCGCCGCTACGTCAACTTCGCCAGCTATAACTACCTGGGCTATTCCGGGCACGCCGAGGTCGCCGAGGCGGCCAAGGCGGCAATCGATCGCTACGGCACCTCGGTATCGGCCAGCCGCCCGGTCTCCGGCGACCGTCCGTTGCACCGCGAGCTGGAGCGCGAGCTGGCCGAGCTGTACCAGGTGGATGACGCGGTGGTGATGGTCAGCGGCCATGCCACCAACGTCACCACCATCGGCTATCTGTTCGGCCCGCGCGACCTGGTGCTGCATGACGAGCTGATCCACAACAGCGTGCTGCAAGGCATCCAGTTGTCTGGCGCACGGCGGCTGTCATTCGCCCACAACGACTGGCAAGCCCTTGATCGTTTGCTGGGTGAGCAGCGCCAGCACTTCGAGCGCGTGCTGGTGGTGGTTGAGGGCATCTACAGCATGGACGGCGACTACCCGGACCTGCCGCGCTTCGTCGAGCTCAAGCGCAAGCACAAGGTCTTCCTGATGGTCGACGAGGCGCATTCGCTGGGGGTCATGGGGCGCACCGGCCAAGGCATTCGCGAGCATTTCCAGCTGGCCGGCGATGACGTCGATATCTGGATGGGCACCCTGAGCAAGACCCTCGCCAGTTGCGGCGGATACATTGCCGGGTGCAGCGCGCTGGTCGAGCATCTGAAATTCTTCGCCCCAGGCTTTCTCTACAGTGTCGGCATGCCGCCGTCGGTAACCGCGGCTGCGTTGGCCGCGGTGCGCCTGCTCAAGGCTGATCAAGGGGAGAGGGTCGGACAGTTGCAGGCACGCGGCGAACTGTTCCTGCGATTGGCGATTGCCGCCGGGCTGGACACGGCCACCAGCACCGGGCTTGCGGTGATTCCGGTGATTACCGGCAGCTCGTTCAAGGCCGGACGGCTGTCCAGTGCACTGTTCGAGCGGGGTATCAATGCCCAACCCATCGTCTATCCGGCGGTGCCGGAGCAGGCTGCGCGGGTGCGCTTTTTCGTCTCGTGCGAGCACAGTGAAGCGCAGATTCGCGAGACGGTCGCCATTGTCGCCGAAGAAATGGCACGGCTCGCCTGAGTCGTCGAGCCCTGGGACAACCTGCCGCCTTGACGCGGCAGACAATTTGTTTACGCCAGAGTTTCGGTTACAATCGGAAAAACGTTTCAGCCTTGTAGGGTTTTTCTGACCCTTGGCTGAGCGTTGCTGTTTTCCGGCTGGCGACTCCAATGATCAATAACAAGCGTGCGCTGAAGGACAGAAACAATCGAGGTCAGGCACTCGCCGTCCTTACGTGCTAACGATTGGAATTGATCAATGTTCAAGAAAGCTGGCAAGACCCTGCTGGGTCTGGCTGTTGCCGCGAGCTTCATGCACGCGCACGCCGCAGAAACCAAGAAAGTAGACGTGCTGCTGGTCGGCGGCGGGATCATGAGCTCCACCCTGGCGGTGTGGCTCAATGAGCTCGAGCCGAACTGGTCGATGGAGATGGTCGAGCGCCTGGACGGCGTGGCTGAAGAGAGTTCCAACGGCTGGAACAATGCGGGCACCGGTCACTCTGCGCTGGCTGAGCTGAACTACACCCCGGAAAACCAGGATGGCAGCATCAACATCAGCAAGGCCATCGAGATCAACGAAGCGTTCCAGATCTCGCGCCAGTTCTGGTCGTGGCAGGTGCGTCAGGGTGTGCTGAACAACCCGCACTCGTTCATCAACACCACGCCGCACATGAGCTTCGTGTGGGGTGATGACAACATCAAGTTCCTCAAGAAGCGTTACGACGCGCTGCAAGCCAGCCCGCTGTTCCGCCCGATGCAGTACTCTGAAGACCACGCGCAGATCGCCAAGTGGGTTCCGCTGATGATGGAAGGCCGTGACCCGAGCCAGAAGCTCGCGGTGACCTGGACCCCGATCGGCACTGACGTCAACTTCGGCGAGATCACCCGCCAGTTCGTCAAGCACTTGCAGACCCGTGACAACTTCGACCTGAAGCTGTCCAGCGAAGTGCAGGACATCACCCGCAACGACGACGGCTCGTGGCACGTCGAGTACAAGAACCTCAAGGATGGCAGCGAGTCGGCCACCGACGCCAAGTTCCTGTTCATCGGTGCTGGCGGCGGCGCGCTGAAGCTGCTGCAGAAATCGGGCATCGAAGAAGCCAAGGAATACGCAGGCTTCCCGGTCGGCGGTTCGTTCCTGGTCACCGAGAACCCGAGCGTGGCCATGCAGCACATGGCCAAGGCCTACGGCATTGCCTCCACCGGTGCGCCGCCCATGTCGGTTCCGCACCTGGACACCCGTGTGCTGGACGGCAAGCGGGTGATCCTGTTTGGCCCATTCGCCACCTTTTCGACCAAGTTCCTGAAGAACGGCTCGTACCTCGACCTGCTCAAGAGCACCACGCTGCACAACGTGTGGCCAATGACCAAGGTCGGTGTCGATCAATACCCACTGGTTGAATACCTTGCTGGTCAGCTGATGCTGTCGGACGAAGACCGCTTCGAAGCGCTGCGCACCTACTTCCCGCACGCCAAGAAAGAAGACTGGCGTCTGTGGCAGGCCGGTCAGCGCGTGCAGATCATCAAGCGTGATGCCGAACACGGCGGCGTGCTGAAGCTGGGTACCGAAGTGGTGGCCTCCAAGGACCGCACCCTGGCCGGTCTGCTGGGTGCCTCGCCAGGTGCCTCCACCGCAGCGCCGATCATGCTCAACGTGCTCGAAACCATCTTCAAGGAGAAGGTCGCGACCCCTGAGTGGCAAGCCAAGCTGCATCAGATCGTGCCGAGCTATGGCACCAAGCTGAACGACTCGGCTGCCGCGGTGCAGAAAGAGTGGAACTACACCGCCGAAGTGCTGCAGCTGGAGAAGCCGCCGGTCATCGACCAGAGCGTCGAAGCCGCCCCGGCCGACGCGCCTGCCAAGAACGACCCGGCACGCGACATGGCGCTGTAAACCGTCGAGCTGATGCCGCTGTCAGAGCGGTATCGTCGAGATGAAAAAAACCGGGCCACTGAGTAGTGGCCCGGTTTTTTTGTGTCTTGGGTGTGGTGGCTGCGCCTGACCGTCCTGAAGAACACGACGCCATTGCAGCCCCCCTCAACTCTTCACATCACTTGCGCCAGATCAACTCCGACGTGTCATAGCCCTGATCCTTCGCCACTTTCAGCAGTTGCTCACGTACCGCGGGGGTGACTTCGGGGGTGCGCGACAACAGCCACAGGTAGTCGCGGTCGGGGTGGCCGACCACTGCAACCTTGTAGTCGGGATCGTGGTAGAGCACCCAGTACTGGCCCTTGGTCAGGCCTGGGGCGATGCGGCTGAACCAGTTGTTGAAGCGCACCCAGAGCTTGTCGGTACGGCCGGCCACCTGCGGCTCGGCGATGCCGTTGACCTCGCTGAGTTCGCCGTCCTTGTCGCGGCAACGGTTGGTGACGTCGATCCGACCGTCTTCGCGCAGGGCGTAGTGGGCTTCGGACTGTACGCACTTGCGCTGGAAGAACATCGGCAGCCGTGCCAGTTCGTACCAGGTGCCCTGGTAGCGTTGCAGATCGACCTGCATGGTCGCGGGGGCCGAGGCCGAGCGTTCGCTGCTGCTACTGCAGGCGGCCAGGGCGAGGGGGATACAGGCAAGCAGAAGCAGCGTGCGGGTTTTCATGAAACCTCCAGAGCAGCCAGGTGGGGCGCCGCCGCCATGGGCTTGGCGGCGGCAGCGTCTGAAGGTTTGATGCCGCGGCGCGGCGAAAGTTGACTGCGCGGCGGCGGGTCGATCAGGGCAGGTCGTGGCTGCGATAGAACGCGGCCAGCACTTTGACCAGATGCGCCAGATCATGGCTGCCGCACAGCTCGCGGATCGAGTGCATGGCGAAGGTCGGCAGGCCGATGTCCACCGTGCGCACGCCCAGATGGCTGGCGGTGATCGGGCCGATGGTCGAGCCGCAGCCCATGTCGCTGCGCACCACGAAGCTTTGCACCGGCACTTCCTCGGCCATGCACAGGTGGCGGAAGAAGCCCGCGGTTTCGCTGTTGGTGGCGTAGCGCTGGTTGCTGTTGACCTTGATCACCGGGCCGGCATTGAGCTTGGGTCCGTGGTTGGCATCGTGCTTTTCGGCGTAGTTGGGGTGCACGCCGTGGGCGTTGTCGGCCGAGATCATCAGCGAGCGTTGGATGGTGCGCACGTACTCATCGCCGTTGGGCAGCAGCCGTTGCAGGGTCTGTTCGAGCATCGGGCCGTCGGCGCCGCAGGCCGAGGCCGAGCCGATTTCTTCGTGATCGGTGCACACCAGCACGCAGGTCTCTTCGCTGTCGGCGCTGAGCAGCGCTTGCAGGCCGGCATAGCACGACAGCAGGTTGTCCAGGCGGGCGCCGGCGATGAAGTCGCCGTTCAAGCCGATTAGGGCAGCG
The DNA here is from genome assembly GCF_000759535.1 of Pseudomonas cremoricolorata. Taxonomy (NCBI): domain Bacteria; kingdom Pseudomonadati; phylum Pseudomonadota; class Gammaproteobacteria; order Pseudomonadales; family Pseudomonadaceae; genus Pseudomonas; species Pseudomonas cremoricolorata. The sequence goes on from NZ_CP009455.1 coordinate 2,708,529, forward strand.
TCCTGGGTGTCGTAGAAGCTCAGCTCGTAATCGAGCACCACGTCGGCGATCAGTTCGTGCTCGCGGGCCAGTTGCTCGGTGAGCAGGGCGCGGAAGTCGACACGCTCGTCCCCGGCCACCTGCGCCAGAATGGGCGGCAGTTCGCTTTGCGGGTTGATCGCCCAGCCTTCGTTGGCGGTGCGGTTGAGGTGGATCGCCAAGTTGGGAATGATCGCGATGGGCAGCTTGAAGTCGATCAGCTGGCTTTCCACCTTGCCGTCGCGGCGGAAGGTCACGCGCCCGGCCAGCGACAGGTCGCGGTCGAACCACGGTGCCAGCAACGCGCCGCCATACACCTCGACGCCCAGTTGCAGGAAGCCGTGGCGTTGCAGTTCAGGTTGCGGCTTGACCCGCAGGCAAGGGCTGTCGGTGTGCGCGCCGACCATGCGAATACCGCCGCGCAGCGGCGCCTGCCGGCCCAGGCTGATGGCGATCAGCGACGAGTCGTTGCGGGTCACGTAGTAGCGCCCGCCGGGCACCGTCGACCAACTGTCACGCTCGTCAAGGCGCTGGTAGCCGGCTGCTTCCAGGCGCTGGGCCAGGCTCGCGGTGGCGTGGAATGGGGTAGGGGAGGCCTTGAGGAAATCGATCAGGCCGGCATTGAGGGCATCGCGCATAGGTCGCTCCAGACAGCAGAGGCGCGAGTTTAACGCAGTTTGTCGCGCGCTGATCAGGCGCCGAAGAGTTTCTGCGCCTGGGCGAAGCACTGCTCGGCGATGGCCGAACGCGGTTCGCTGCGGCGCAGCAGCAGGCCCAGCTGGCTGCGGATGCGCGCATCCTCCAGCGGCACGATGCGCAGGTGCTCGCTGGCATCCTCCAGGCCGAAGTCCAGCGGCATCACCGCGCAGCACAAGCCACCGCTGACCGCCTGCAGCAACTGGAAGGTGGAGTCGCTCTCCAGCACCACACGTGGCTCCAGGCCACGGCTGCGCAGGCTCAAGTCGAGCGACTGGCGGTAATGCATGCCTTTGCTCGGCAGGCCCAGGGCAAGGCTGCCCAACGCCTCCCATGGCAACTGCTCGGCCTCGAAGCGGTGATGACGGGTGTCGTGCAGCAGGCCCATGGTGGTCACACCCAGTTCGAGCACGTCGAAGTAGCGGGTGTCGACTTGATCCAGATAGCAGATGCCCAAATCCAGCTGGTTACGGCTCAGGCCATCGATGATCTGCTCGGAACTGAGCGAGGACAGCTGAAACTGCAGGCCGGGGTGTTCGGCACGCAGCGGCACCAGCAGGCTCATGGGATTGAAGCTGGCCAATGGCACCGAACCCAAGCGCAAGTTGCCGACCACCTGGCCGCGACAGCTGGCGGCCTCGGCATGCAGGCCGTCGTGCGCCGCCAGCAGCGTGCGTGCCCAGGCCAGGATGCGCTCGCCGGCCTCGGTGAAGCCCTCGAAGCGCTGGCCGCGCTTGACCAAGGTCAGCTCCAGCTCGTCTTCCAGGTTGCGCAGGCGCATCGACAAGGTCGGCTGGGTGACATGGCAGAGGGCGGCAGCTTGGCCGAAGTGGCGGGTCTGGTCGAGGGCCAGAAGGAATTTGAGCTGCTTGATGTCCATGGAAAAACCTGCGCGTGCGTAGGTCTGTGACCATAACCAAGTCCGGGGGTTGCCGCCATCTCTAATAGAGCACGTTGATCGTGTGGTGAGCGGCGTCGATGACTTGGGTGCGCAGCCGGCGTCAGCCGCCGGTCATGTTCATGAAGCGCAGAATCTGCACATCACCGCCGACCTCGAAGTGATGCCGGTAAGGCTTGAGCTGAACCGCATCGCGGATGGCCGCTTCGAGCCGTGCGCAGTCACCAGGGTGGGCACGCACGACCTGCTTGAGGTCCAGCGAATGTTCGTTGCCCAGGCACAGCAACAGGCGACCTTCGACGGTCAGGCGCACGCGGTTGCAGGTGGCGCAGAAGTTGTGGCTGTGCGGTGAAATGAAGCCGACTCGGGTTTGCGCGGCTTCGGCCAGGCGCCAGTAGCGGGCCGGGCCGGCCGAAGATTCGGCCGACTCGATCAGGGTGAAATGTTCGGCCAGGCGCTCGCGCACTTCATCGCTGGAACAGAAGGATTCGCCGCGTTCATGCTCGCTGATGACCCCAAGCGGCATTTCCTCGATGAAGGTGATATCCAGCTCGCGCTCGATGGCAAAACGCACCAGATCCACCAGTTCGTCATCGTTGCGCCCCTTGAGCACCACCGCGTTGAGCTTGGTGCGCCGGAAACCGGCGGCGCGCGCGGCGTCGATACCGGCGACAACCTGGGCCAGGTCGCCGGTGCGAGTAAGCTGGTGGAAGCGCTCGGGTTTCAGGCTGTCGAGGCTGATGTTGAGCCGGGTGACACCCGCGTCGAACAACGGCTGGGCCAGGCGCGGCAGTTGCGAGCCGTTGCTGGTCAGGCACAGTTCGCGCAGGCCGGGCAGGGCAGCGATACGCTGGCACAGCTCGACGATGCCTTGGCGCACCAGTGGTTCGCCGCCGGTGAGGCGAATCTTGCGCGTGCCAAGGGCAACGAAGCGTTCGGCGATCTGGTACAGCTCTTCGAGGGAAAGAATCTGCTGGCGCGGCAGGAACTGCATGTCTTCGGCCATGCAATAGACGCAGCGGAAATCGCAACGGTCGGTCACTGACATCCGCAGGTAGTCGATCTTGCGATTGAAACCGTCGATCAAAGCGTCGTTCACGTCGTTGCCTGTGTTGCCAGAAGAGTTGCCAGGAGCCCTTGATGCAGCGCGTCCCGGCATGGGCCACGCTATAGCGTGAATCGGGGCGCCGTCAAATCGCTTTCACCGACCGTACCATCGATCGCCTCTATCAGCGTTCAACTGCGACGTACGGGATAGGCCGTGGTGTATTTCATCTTTTCCATGGCAAAGCTCGAGGTCACGTTGGACAAGCCTTCGGTGCAGTTGATCAGCTTCTTGTAGAAGCGGTCGTAGGCGGCGATGTCGGCCACCACCACGCGCAGCAGGTAGTCCCAGTCACCGGCCATGCGGTAGCACTCCATCACCTCTTCGAAGGCCGTGATGGTGGCGCCGAAGCGTTCCAGCCAGGCGCTGTCGTGGCGCTGGGTCTTGAGCTGGACGAACACCGTCAGCCCCAGCCCCAGACGCTCCGGGTCGAGCAGGGCGACCCGGCCGCGTATATAGCCGTCTTCCTCCAGGCGCTTGACCCGTTTCCAGCAGGGGGTGGTCGAGAGGTTGACGGCCTCGGCCAGGTCTTTGAGCGACATCGAGGCATCGCGCTGCAGCAGGGTGAGGATGTGCTGGTCGAAACTGTCCATGGTGTTGCGGGCGATCCTGAGGGTGAAGGTCTCAAGACTACCGTCTGGGCGGGAAAAAGCATCCCCTGGCGTGTGGCGGCGTCGCTGCCAGTGATGCCTGTGCCATAGTGATGCCACTTCCCAGCCACCGGAGCCCGCCATGGCCGACAAGCCGCGTAGTTTTGCCACCCGTACGATCCACGCTGGCGAGCAGTCCCGCGTCGCCGACAACGCCATTTTCCCGCCCATCGTCACGGCCAGCTCGTTCATCAAGCGCAGCCTCGACGACACGCCTGAGTATTCCTACAGCCGGGTCGGCAACCCGACCCGGCACGCCTATGAGAGCTGCGTCGCGGCGCTGGAAGAGGGCGTCGGTGCGGTCGCCTGTGCCTCAGGTGTCAACGCCACCGCCACAGTGCTCGAGCTGCTGCCCAAGGATGCCCACGTGGTGGTCATGAACGGCGTCTACGGCGGCACGTTTCGCATTCTCGAAGATTTTCGCGGGCACACCTCAGGACTGACCACGAGTTATGTCGACCTCAACGACCTGGACGCCGTCGCTGCCGCCCTGCAGCCCAATACCCAGCTGATCTGGATCGAATCGCCCACCAACCCGTTGCTGCGCTTGGTCGACATCAAGGCGCTGTGCGAGCTGGCCAAGGCCCGCGGCATTCTCACCTGCATCGACAACACCTTCTGCTCGCCGTGGAACCAGCGGCCGATCAGCCTCGGCGTCGATCTGGTGATGCACTCGGCGAGTAAATACATCGGCGGCCACTCGGACCTGACCGGTGGCATCGTCGTCGCCGCCAACGAGACCCTGCTTGCGCGACTGCGGCGGATCAGCATGAGCATTGGCGCAGTGCAGGGGCCGTTCGACTGCTACCTGGCGCTGCGCGGGCTGAAGACCCTGGATGTGCGCATGGAGCGCCAGTGCGCCAATGCCTTGCAGGTGGCGCGCTTTCTGGAAAACCACGCACAGATCGAGCAGGTGTTCTACCCAGGCCTGCCCAGCCATCCCCAACACGCGCTCTGTCAGCGGCAGATGCGCAGTGGCGGTGCGGTGGTGGCGATGCGCGTGAAGGGCGATCACGCTGCGCTCAATCGTTTGGTGGAGGCGTTGCAGTTGTTCGTGCTGGCCGACTCGCTGGGCGGGGTCGAGAGCATGATCAACCACTCCTGGAGCATGTCGCATTGCTCGCTCAGCGCCGAGCAGAAGCACGGCATGGGCATCAGCGAGAACCTGCTGCGCCTGTCGGTGGGCGTGGAGGACTACCGCGACCTGATCGACGACCTGGACACGGCGCTGGCTGCGGCGGCGGGGTGAGCGATGGCTGGCCCGGCCAAACCGGGCGCAGCCAATGGGCGAGGGGTCAGTTCTGGGTTGGGTGAACGATGCGCTCGATCTGGTCCTTGAGCAGCAGGCGCTCCTTGCGCATGCGGTTGATGGCCTCGTCGCTGGTGCCGTTGCGCTCGGCCACCAGCACTTCCTTGTCCTTGGCGTTGTACTGTTTGTGCAGGGTGTGCAGGTTCTGATCCTGGTCGATCAGCGCCTGGAAGGTGTCGGCAGTCATGTTCAGGTCGGCGAGCAAATCGTGCGGAACTGGCATCTCTTCACCTCGGTTCAGGGGTACAGGGTGGTGTGGCTGAGGATAGACCCGCTGCCGGTGCCTGGCGAACTTGCCGGGCCTGGCGCAGCGCCGGGCAGTCGGGACTGTCATCGTACTGCCTTGTGACCGGCTACCACGGTGCGGGTTTCACCCGCAGGGGCCTCGACGTATATACTGCGCGCCACTGTTTGTAGGAGAGCCTCGTGCCCATCGAAATACACTGGATCCGTGACGATCAGGCCTTGGCCGAACACTGCCGACACTGGCACGAACTGCCGTTCGTGGCCGTCGACACCGAGTTCATGCGCGTCGATACCTTCTACCCCAAGGCCGGGTTGATCCAGATCGGTGACGGGCAACGCGCCTTTCTCATCGACCCGCTGACGATCAGCAATTGGACCCCGCTTGGCGAACTGCTGGAAGACTCCGCGGTGATCAAGGTGCTGCACGCCTGCAGCGAAGACCTCGAAGTGCTGCTGCGCCTGACTGGCAAGTTGCCGCAACCGCTGTTCGACACGCAACTGGCGGCCGGCTACCTGAACATCGGCTTCTCGATGGGTTATTCGCGCCTGGTCAACGAGGTGCTCGGCATCGAGCTGCCCAAGGGCGAGACACGCTCCGACTGGTTGCAGCGGCCGCTTTCCGACACTCAGGTCAGTTACGCCGCCGAAGACGCCGTGCACCTGGCCGAGCTGTTCGCGGCGCTGCGTCCGCGCCTGTCGGCGGATAAATTCGCCTGGGTGCTGGAAGATGGCGCCGAGCTGGTGGCGCAGATGCGCCGTGAAGTGCCCCCGGAGGGCCTGTACCGCGACGTCAAGCTGGCCTGGAAGCTGTCGCGCCAGCAGTTGGCCGTATTACGTGAACTGTGCGCCTGGCGCGAGCGCGAGGCGCGCAGCCGCGATGTGCCGCGCAGCCGCATCCTGCGCGAGCAGTCGCTGTGGCCGATGGCCAAGAGCCAACCGGAAAGCCTCGCCGCCCTGGCCCGTATCGACGACATCCACCCGCGCACCTTGCGCCAGGATGGCGAACACCTGCTCAAGCTGCTCAAGCAGGCCGGCAACCTGCCCCCCGAGGACTGGCCACCGGCGCAACCCGAGCCGCTGCCCATCGAAGCGTCCGGCATCCTCAAGCGCCTGCGCGCCATCGGCCAGGCCGAGGGCGAGCGGCTGGGCATCGCTCCGGAACTGATGCTGCGCAAGAAGACCCTCGAAGCGCTGCTCAAGAGCGGCTACCCGAACGGCCCCTATCAATTGCCCGATTCGCTGCGTGGCTGGCGCCGCGAGCGAATGGGCCAGGCCCTGCTCGATGACCTGGCAGGTGCCGGAGACCCGTCATGAAACGCATCTGTTCGATCTACAAAAGCCCGCGCAAGAATGAAATGTACCTGTACGTGCTCAAGGCCGACGGCCTCGAGCGTGTGCCGGAAGGCCTGTTGCCGTTCTTTGGCACCCCCGTGCACGCCTTCGACCTGGTGTTGACTCCCGAACGCACCCTGGCCCGCGAGGACATCACCAAGGTGCTGGAGAACCTCGACAGCCAGGGCTATCACCTGCAGATGCCGCCTGCCGAAGAGGAATACATCGAGCACCTGCCCGAAGAACTGCTGCGCCGCAACGATCCCGTCTGAGTTCGCCCTCGTCTACGCCCCGCCCTTGATGCTGGCCCGCCACCGGGCCGCATCGCCTGCCAAGGTTCACCTGCCATGCCCGTGCTGATCGCCGAAAAGGCTCACGCCACCTATGCCCGTCTGCTTGCCGATCATGCACCTGAAGTGCAGGTATTGAGCAGCGGCGACCCCGCCGAACTGCAACGCATGGCGGTGGATGCCGACATCTGGCTCGGTCAGCCCGATCTGCTGGCCAACCTGCTGCGCAGCGGCGCGCTGCCCAGCTGGATGCAGTCGACCTGGGCCGGCATCACGCCACTGCTGCGCGACGGCTTGCCGCGAAGCTATCGGCTGACCCGTGCGGTGGGTGTGTTTGGTCAGGTGATGGCCGAGTACATGCTCACCTATATGCTCAGCCACGAGCGCGAAGTGCTGTCGCGTTTGCTGAGTCAGGTGGAGCGGCGCTGGGATGAGCGGCCTGGACGCAGCCTGGAGGGGCGGCGGGTGCTGATCGTGGGCTGCGGCGAGATAGGCCAGCAGGTGGCGCAGTACCTGGCGCCGTTCGGGGTGATTCTGCACGGGGTTGCCAACAGCGCTCGGGCGCAGGCACCGTTCGCCGAGGTGGCCGGTCTGGATGCGCTGCCGCGGCTGGTGGCGCAGGCCGACTACGTGCTCAACCTGCTGCCGGACACGCCCGCCACGCAGGACATCTTCGACGCGGCGCTGCTGCGCCAGTTCAACCCTGAAGCGTTGCTGATCAATGCCGGGCGCGGTGCAGCGATCGTCGATGCCGACCTGGTCGAGGCGCTGCGCCAAGGGCATCTGGCCGGGGCGGTGATCGACGTCTGCCGCCAGGAGCCGCTGCCGCCCAAGCACCCGTTCTGGACCGCCTGGGGCCTGCTGCTTACCGGCCACAGCGCCGCACCAACATCACCGCCGGCGCTGGTGCGGCTGTTCGTCGAGAATCTGCGTGCGTATCAGAACGGTGAGCCGCTGCGCGGTGAGGTGGATTTCCAGCGCGGCTATTGAGGCAGCGGCGCTGCCTGAGGGCAGGCCGCCGCGTCAGGTGCGTTACAGGCTGAACTCGCCCTCTGCGGCCAGCGCGCTCAGCGGCAGGCGGCTGCTGGGCACTTCGCGGGCTTGCAGCGCTTCGGCCAGGGTGGATTTATCACCCTGCTTGCCGATGGCGATGAAGGCATGCACGGCGTAGTCGTCAGGGATGTTCAGCTCGCTGCGCGTGCGCTCTTGGTCGAAGCCGGCCATGCCATGGGTGTGCCAGCCGCTCAGGCTCGCTTGCAGCGCCAGGTGACCCCAGGCTGCGCCGGTGTCGAAGGTGTGCCACAGGGCCGGGCTTTCTTCGCTGGCGCCGGGGGCGGTGAAGGTGGTCTTGGAGAGGATCAGCACCAGAGCCGATGCGTGCTGCGCCCAACTGCGGTTGAACGGCACCAGCAGGTCGAGAAAGTGTTCCCAGTGGGCGCTGTCGCGGCGTGCATAGAGGAAACGCCAAGGCTGCGAGTTGTAGGCCGAAGGCGCCCAGCGCGCGGCTTCGATGAAGCTGAGCAGGGTGTCTTCGCTGATCGGTTCGGCGTTGAATGCCCGTGGTGACCAGCGATTGATGAACTGCTCGTCGATGGCATGCTCGGTGATACGAGGGTTGGCACTCATGGCGGCTCCTGTCGAGAAAGGGGGCAAAGAGGCTCTGGCAGGCGCAGGTGCAACCCGCCACAGTCTGGGGTTCCGCCCAGCGCTGGGTAGGAAAGGCTGCACGCTAGCGCGTAGCCGCAGCGCTGACAAGCGGTCTGGCAAAGCGGTCGGGCAGGCTCTAGACTGGCGCCGCCGCGCCTGGCGGTCTGAAACCCATCGCTGGAACCCTGTTTGATGAACGCAGACACCGCGCCGTTCTGGCGGCGCAAGACCCTCGAACAACTGAGCCCGGTCGAATGGGAATCGCTGTGCGACGGCTGCGGCCTGTGTTGCCTGCAAAAGCTCGAGGATGAAGACGACGGTGGCGTGTACTACACGCGCATCGCCTGCAAGCTGCTCGACCTGCAGACCTGCCAGTGCAGCGATTACCCAGGGCGCTTCGCCGCCGTGCCTGACTGCATCCAGCTCACACCGGGCAAGGCCGACCAGTTCAAGTGGTTGCCGACCACGTGTGGCTATCGTCTGGTCAGTGAAGGCCAGGACCTTCCCGCCTGGCATCCGCTGGTCTGCGGCGATCGCAGCCAGGTTCATGCCCAGCGCATCTCCCAGGCCGGGCGCATGCTCAGCGAGTCCGAGGTCAACGAAGACGACTGGGAAGACCACCTGATCTTCCGCGCCGGCTGACCTAAGCCCTGCGTACCCGCCCCGACAAGGAGTCCCTGCATGCATGTCCGGTTGTTGTTGCTATTGAGCCTGCTGCTCAGCAGCCCTGCCTTCGCCAAGAAAGTCGACCTCGATTATGCCGTGCGCCTGTTGCCGCAAAGCGGGCAGGCCGAGGTGCAACTGTCGCTGGCGGACGGCCGCACGGTGCGCAGCCTGGACTTCGACCTGGGCAGCGGCGAGCTCTATAGCGACTTTCACGCCGATGGCCAATGGCAGCGCCAGGGCACACGTGGGGTCTGGCAGCCGGGCCCCGGCAAGAGCCAGCTGAGCTACCGTGTGCGGCTGGATCAGCCAGCAGCCAACGGCGTGTTCACCAGCCGCATCACCCCGCACTGGGCAGTGTTTCGCGGTGAGCAACTGGTGCCTACCGCGCGCCTCGATCAGCAGGATGGCACCGAGCTGGTCGCGCGTCTGAGTTTCACGCTTCCCGAGGGTTGGAAAAGCGTCGAGACCGCCTGGCCGCGCATCGGCAAGCACAAGTTTCGCATCGACACCGTGTCACGGCTGTTCGACCGTCCCACCGGCTGGATACTGGCCGGCAATCTGGGCAGCCGCCGTGCCCGTCTGGGTGAAACCGAGGTCACCGTCGCTGCACCCCAAGGCCAGGGCATGCGGCGCATGGACACGCTGACCTTGCTCACCGTGGTCTGGCCGCAGGCCCAGGCGATCTTTCCGCGCACCCCGGGCAAGCTGTTGGTGGTCGGCGCCCGTGACGGCATGTGGCGCGGCGCGTCGGTGGGGTATCAATCGATCTTCCTGCACAGCAACCGCGCGCTGATCGACGACAGCGGCGCCAGCCCACTGCTGCGCGATGTGGTGCAGGTGTTTACCCAAGTCCGTGACCGCGAGCGCAGTGACTGGCTGAGCGAAAGCCTTAACCAGCACTACGCCGTCGAGCTGCTGCGCCGGGCCGGCGGAATCAGCGATGACCGCTATCAGGTGCTGCAGGTGCGTCTGCAAAAGCAGGCCAGTGCAGTGACCACCTTGCGCGGCGAGCAGGCCTCTGCGGCTCAGGTGGCACGAGGCGTACTGCTGTTGCAGGCGCTGGACAGCGAGATCCGTATCCACACCCACGCCAAGCGGTCGCTGGATGATGTAGTGCGCGCGCTGATGCGCTTGTCCAGCGTGAGTACCGAAGAATTCGTGCAGATCAGCGAGAGCGTGCTGGGACGTCGCTCGGAAGTGTTGCAGAGCAAAGTGCTGCGTCCCTAGCCCGGCAAGCGTGGGCCGCGGAGCGGCGGCCCTGGCAGATTACAGCGGATCTTTACCGGTGACGGTCACGCCGCGGGTGGCGGCGTCGGCGCTGGCCTTGAGCCTGGTCAGCTCGGCGGCGTCATGTTCGATGCCCTCACGCAGGCGCAGGTACTCCGAGCGATGCTCCTGGAACCAGGTCTTGGCAGCGCACTGCCCGCGCACGCCACGCGCTACCGCAAAGCCGCCCATGGCGATCTGCACCAGGCCGAGGAAGCCGCCCTTGCGCAGGCCCTTGGTAATCATCAGGGCGCCGCCGGCAACCGAGCCGATACGCTCGATGCCCTGGACGTTATGCTCGTTGGAAAGAATGTCGCGCATGGCTGATCTCCTGAAAGGGTAGGTACAGGAGCTGACCGCAGCCTGCGGCCAGGCGTTCAGCCGGGTTGCCGGCTGGCGCTCGGGCCATGGCCGGCAGTGTCACTTTTTCAGCAGATCGCCCAGTGCCGCGAAGGGGTTGTGGGTCGCCTTGGCGGTCGTTGGGGAACTCAGCGAGCCATCGCTGAAGTACTGCTGGTCGGTGTAGCGGGAGTGTTCGTTGTCGTGGCAGTACAGGCACAGCAGTTCCCAGTTGGAGCCGTCCTGGGGATTGTTGTCGTGGTTGTGGTCGCGGTGATGCACGGTCAGCTCCGACAGGCGCTTGCCGGCGAACTCGCGGGCGCAGCGGCCGCAGACGTGCGGGTACATCTTCAGGGCCTTGTCGCGGTAGCCCATTTCCTTGTCGCGCTTGGCGTCGGCAAGGATGCGGTCGAGGCGCGCGGTGGCGGCGGAAGTAGAGGCCGAGCTCATGGTGTTACCTTTTCTGTTGTGTGCAGTCGAATGACGGTTGGATGAAGTCTAGCCTGCCTCTCGGCACTCCGGACAGGCGTGATGTGTAACCAGCAGGTAGCCTGTAGAGCGTTTTCAGGAAACGGAGCTCACCCATGCGCGTCTTGTTGATCGCCGCATTACTGACGGGCTGGGCCTCGGCTCACGCCGCCGCGCCCCAGCCGCAGGTGCTCAATCCGGCGCCGGGCGCGCCTGGCACGGCCACGCCCTCGCCTTATCCGCAAATCACCCCAAGCAGCCCACCGCGTCAAGGCGCCGGCAAGCCCGGTGGGCCGGCCCTGCCGCCCATGCCGCTGCCTGGCCCGCCCAAGGATCAGCCGCTGGCGCAGCCGGCGCAGACGCCGTCGGCCAGGCTTCCAGGCCGCGATTAGGCAACCTGCAGTGTTTCCAGCACGAACGCATACTCCAGCGCCACGTCCCGTAGCCCCTGGTAACGCCCGCTCATGCCGCCGTGTCCGGCGTCCATTTCGGTTTTCAGCAGCAGCAGGTTGTCGTCGGTCTTGAGCGTACGCAGACGCGCCACCCATTTCGCCGCTTCCCAGTACTGCACCCGGCTGTCGTTGTAGCCGGCGACTACCAGCATGGCCGGGTAGGCCTGGGCCTTGACGTTTTCGTACGGCGCATAGGCCTTGATGCGCGCATGCACCTCCGGATCCTGGGGGTTGCCCCACTCATCATACTCGGTGACGGTCAGCGGCAGGTCCGGGTCGAGCATGGTGTTGAGCACGTCGACGAACGGCACCTCGGCGATGGCGCAGCCGAACAGCTCGGGGCGCTGGTTGAGCACCGCCCCGATCAACAGCCCGCCAGCGCTGCCACCGCTGATCGCCAGGCGGTCGGCGGTGGTGACCCCGGTGTCGATCAGGTGCTCGGCGCAGGCGATGAAGTCATCGAAGGTGTTCTGCTTCTGCGCCTGCTTGCCGGCGCGGTACCAGGCCTCGCCCAGCTCGCCGCCGCCGCGCACATGGGCGATGGCGAAGGCCACGCCGCGCTCGAGCAGACTCAACCGTGCGTGGGAGAACCACGGGTCGAGGCTCTCGCCGTAGGCACCGTAGCCATACAGGTACAGGGGCACCGTGCGCTGCAGATCGCTGCGCCTTCGCACCAGGCTGATCGGCACCTGGGTGCCATCGGCGGCGGTCGCCCACAAGCGCTCGCTGACGTAGGCGTCGGCATCGAAGTCGCCCAGCACCGGGGTTTGCTTGAGCACCGTCTGCGCGCCATCGACCAGGTTCAGTTGACGCACCTGGGCAGGCCGATTGAGCGCTTCATACCGCAGGCGAATGCGCGCGCTGACGAACTCCAGGCTGTCCTGCACATACAGGCTGTAGGCGGCATCGGGCAACTCGACGCGATACGCCTCCAGGCCCTGCGGGTGCACTTCGATGATCGGCAGGCCGCCTTCGCGCAGGCTCAGGGTGTAGGCGCCGGCATTGAGATTGAGGCCTTCGAGCATGACCTGCTCGCGATGGGCTACCAGCACCTGCCACTGTTGCTGGCTCGGCACCTGGTCGGCCGGGGCGTGGAACAGCGCGAAGTTGATGCCATGCTGGTTACTGCGGATGAACCAGCGCCACTGGCCATCGAGCTGGCCGTGGTCGGGGAAGTACTCATGGCCCTCGATGCGCGGGGCCAGGCAGGTGAACGCGGCGTTGGGCGTGCCGGCGTCGAGCACCCAGGCTTCGCTGGTGGTCTTGCTATTGAGCAGCAGCACCAATTGGCGTTCGGAACTGCTGCGGTAGCAGTGCAGGAAGAAGCGTCCGTCGGGCTCTTCGAACACCGTCTGCGCAGTGTCCTGGCCAAGGGTGTGACGGCGCAGGCGCCAGGGTCGGTGAGTGTCGTCCAGCTCGCTGAAGAACAGCGTCTGGCTGTCGTTGGCCCAAGTCATGCTGCCGTCGCAGTCGTCGAAGGGCAGGGCGGTGACGGCGCCGCTGCTCAGTTCCTTGACGAACAGCGTGTAGACCTCATCGCCACTGGTATCGAGGCTGTAGGCCAGGCGCTGATGGTCGGGGCTGACACTGAAGGCGCCGAGCGACAGAAAACCGCCAGCGGCCAGCGCGTTGGGGTCGAGCAGCAGTTCCTCGCCTTGCTCGTCGACCTGGTTGGAATCGTCGGCCGGCCTTGGGCAACGGTAATGGCGTGGGTATTCGTCTCCGGCGGTGGTGCGCGTGTAGTACAGGTACGGCCCCCACGGCGAAGGCAGCGACAGGTCGGTTTCCAGGATGCGCCCTTTGATTTCCTCGAACAGCGTCTCGCGCGCCTGGGCCTGATGTGCCAGGCAGGTTTGCTGGTAGGTATTCTCGGCTTCCAGGTAGGCCAGGACTTCAGCGTCGTCGCGTTGTTGCAGCCAGGCGTAGGGATCGCCGGAGGACCGCGTGCGGGCGATGGGCGGCTGGGCGGTGCGATCGGTGGCGGGCATCGGATTCTCTTGGCTGGGGCTGTGCCGGGTCAACCCGTGCATGGCCGGCATGGGGGGCGCCTGCGCCCGGAAAAGTCGTTATCATAGGCAACTCTTTCCCTGGCGTGCACCCACACCATGACCGAACACGACTACACCCTCGCGTGGGGCCTGTATGCCTTTGCCGCTCTGGGCTGCCTGCTGGTCTTTTTCAAACTCACCGGCTGGATGTGGCGGTGGCTGCGCGAACCCTTGCGCGTCGTGCTGGCGGTGCTGTTGTTCAGCCCGACCATCGTCGACCCGGCCAAGGACAGTTTCGCTCCGGCCGTGGCCATCAGTACCCTCGACCTCGCCTTCAAGGTCGGCAACAACGCCTGGCGCGCGGCGTCCGATCTGGCGATGTATGGCCTGATCGCCTTCATCCTGTACGTCCTCTTCGTGCTGATTCGCTGGCCCCTGGAACGCCGCGCCGGCGAGCGCCGTGCCCAGGCCGAGGCCGCCGCGCAACGCCGCGCTGCCGAAGACCAGCAGCTGGAACACCCGTCGCTTGCCGCCGAGCGTGTCGATCGTTACCGCGACGACCACGTCCGCTTCGAACCGGCCGCGCCGCGTTCGGGCAGCGCTGGTAGTCGTCTCGAACCGCGCCTGTAGCAGGAGAGCCTCATGTGTGAATTGCTCGGCATGAGCGCCAACGTGCCCACCGATATCGTCTTCAGTTTTACCGGCCTGATGCAGCGTGGCGGGCGCACCGGGCCGCACCGTGATGGCTGGGGCATCGGCTTTTACGAAGGGCGTGGCCTGCGGCTGTTCCAGGACCCGTCGGCGAGCAGCGAGTCGGAGGTGGCCAATCTGGTGCAGCGCTACCCGATCAAGAGCGAAGTGGTGATCGGTCACATTCGCCAGGCCAATGTCGGCACCGTCTGCCTGTCCAACACCCACCCGTTCGTACGCGAGCTGTGGGGCCGCAATTGGTGCTTTGCGCACAATGGTCAATTGCGTGAGTTCAGCGGCGAAAAGACCTTCTACCGTCCGGTCGGGGATACCGACAGCGAGGCAGCGTTTTGCGACCTGCTCAACCGCGTGCGCGCAGCATTTCCCGAACCGGTGGCCGTCGAGCAACTCTTGCCGGTGCTGGTCGAGGCCTGCGCCGGGTATCGCAGCCAGGGCGTGTTCAACTGCCTGCTGAGCAACGGCGACTGGCTGTTCTGTTTCTGCTCGACCAAGCTGGTGCACATCACCCGGCGCGCGCCGTTTGGTGCGGCGCGGCTCAAGGATGTCGACCTGATCGTCGACTTTCTCACCGAAACCACCCCCAACGACGTGGTCACGGTGATCGCCACCGAGCCGCTGACCGAAAACGAAACCTGGAACCGTTACGCGCCCGGTGACTGGGCGCTGTGGCGCCACGGTGAGTGTACCGCCCACGGCCACAGCGAGGAGGCCCCGGCATGTTCATGAGCTACCTGCGTCTGTTGCTGTTCACCGTCGGCCTGCTGGCCGGCATCCAGGTGCCGGGTTTGATCAACAGCTACAGCCAGCGGGTCGAGGCCCATGTGCTGGAGTCCCGCGAAGCTTTGAATGGCTTCAAGGAAACCGCCGAACGCTTCTTCAACGGTGACCTGCAAGCCCTGGTGCGGCATTACCGCAGCAGCGATGACCCGGTGTTCAACAGCGATGCCAACAGCATCGAGAGCCTGCTGATTCGCAACCAGATGCTGGAAAACGAGTGGCAGACCTTGCAGGGCAACTGGTGGGTGCGCACCTGGCACGTGCTGGTGCAGCCCGACCCTGACCTGCGCGAAGAAACCCTCAAAGGCTACAGCTACCAGATCCTGCTGGTGCCCGAAGCCATCGCCTGGGGCGTGGGCGCCGGGCTGCTGTTGTCGCTGGCGGTGGAGAGCCTGTTGCGTCTGATCGGTTGGCTGGTCCTCGGCGCACGCCGCCGGCCGGTCAAGGAGAGCTGGCGCTAAGGCCGGCTCTACCGGCTGTCGCGAACCCTCCGCCAAGCGCCTGACTGCCGCAAATCCTGCGCCGCTCAGCCCAGCGCGGTATCGAGAAACATCATCACCGCAAAGCCGCCCATCAGGCCGAGGGTAGCAGAGGTCTGGTGGCCGTTGCGGTGGGTCTCCGGAATCACCTCGTGGGACACCACGAAGATCATCGCCCCGGCGGCCAGGCCCATGCTGATCGGGTAGGCGAGTGCAAACCCGGTGGAAATCCCCAGGCCGATCACCGCGCCCAGGGGTTCCATCAACCCCGAACCAATCGCTACCAGCGCCGCCTTCAGGCTCGACAACCCGGTCGCGCGCAGCGCCAAGGCGACCGCCAGGCCTTCGGGAATGTCCTGAATGGCGATAGCGCTGGTCAGCGGCAGGCCGATGTTCATGTCGCCATTGGCGAAGCTCACGCCAATGGCCATGCCTTCTGGCAGGTTGTGCAAGGTGATCGCCAGCACGAACAGCCAGACCCGATTGACCCGCGCCGCTTCCGGGCCGCAGGGGCCAGTGGATTCGTGTTCGTGCGGGGTGAAACGGTCGAGCCCGAGCATCAACAGCACGCCCAGGGCCATGCCCAGCACCACCGTGCCGGCTGCAGCCGAGCCGTTGCCGGTGATTTCCCGCGCAGCGTCCAGCCCTGGAAGAATCAGCGAAAAGGAGCTGGCCGCGAGCATCATGCCGGCAGCGGAGCCGAGCATGACATCCTGATTGCGCGTGCTGACATCGCGCAGAATCACCGCCAATACCGCGCCCAGTGCGGTAGCGCCGAATCCTGCCAGGCCGCCGAGCACCGCGAAATGCAGGTTGTCGGCGTGATCGCCATTGACCGCGTTGTAGATGCTCGCCAGCAGCAGCACGATGATCGCCAGCAGGCTCACGCCCAGCCCGGCGCTCAGCCACGGGTTGCGCTGCGCCTGTATGCGCCAGGCGCCCAGCAGCGAGGGCAGGGCGGAAGTGGAAGAATCGGCTGGGGGCATCGCGAACCTCGGAATCAGAACAATGAGCGAGTCTAGCGATTGACCTGAACCTCACGCCAAGGATTCCGTTCTATAGCCTCGATAGCCCGCTATGCTGAGCGGTGCAGCTATTCATAAGGAGCAAGGGTATGGGTTCGACATTCAACGGCCTGGTGGGGCTGATCATTCTGGCCCTGGACATCTGGGCGATCATCAGTGTGGCAAGAAGCAGTTCTTCGACTGGCGCGAAAATTCTCTGGATCGTGTTGATCCTGCTGCTGCCGGTGGTGGGGCTGATCATCTGGGCCATCGCCGGGCCGCGGGGCAATCCGCGGGTCTAGCCAGCGCAGGACGCAGCGGGCGGCGTGACATAATTTTCACACTCGATTCCTGAAAATCCGCGCCGCATAATGCTGCGTCCGTCCGCTGCCAGTTTGTCATTGCGGGCGCTGTCGACGACCCAGCTTTTTCCGCAAACCTGCATTCTTAGGACTTCTCCATTCATGGCTCATCCGAATGCCTTGAAGCAATGGGGCGTGCGCGCTCCCTTTACCCCAACCGTTTCCCGCCACCTGGCGTACACCGCGCTCAGCGCCCTGACAATCATGCTCATGCTGAGTCTGGTACGCCTGGCGCTGTTGCTCTACAACAGCGATATGGTCGGTGATACCCCTACCGCCACGGTGGCGGAAGGGTTTCTCAACGGCCTGCGTTTCGACCTGCGGGTGGTGGTCTATCTGAGCGTACCGCTGCTGCTGGCCACCCTCAGTACCTGGGCAATGGCCCGACGTGGCTTATTTCGCCTGTGGCTGACCCTGACCTCCAGCGTGGTGCTGCTGCTCGGGCTGATGGAGCTGGACTTCTACCGCGAGTTCCACCAGCGCTTGAACGGCCTGGTCTTCCAGTATGTGAAGGAAGACCCGAAGACGGTGCTGAGCATGCTCTGGTATGGCTTCCCCGTGGTGCGCTACCTGCTGGCCTGGCTGTTCGGCACCTGGTTGCTGAGCCTGGTGTTCAAAGGCATCGACCGCATCACCCGCGGCGGCAGCAATCCAGACGCCACCCTCGACGCAAGCCGCGCGACGCCCTGGTACAACCGTCTGGCAGTGTTCATGGTGATTCTGCTGGTTGCCGTGGTGGCCGCCCGTGGCACCCTACGCCAGGGCCCACCGATGCGCTGGGGCGATGCGTTCACCACCGACTCCAATTTCGTCAACCAGCTGGGTCTGAACGGCACGCTGACCCTGATCGATGCCGCCAAGAGCCGCTTCGGTGAAGACCGCGCCAACATCTGGAAAGCCACCCTCGACCCGCAGGTGGCGCTCGAGAGCGTGCGCAAGCAACTGCTGACCGAGCACGACACCCTGGTCGATGCCGACCAGGCGGCGATCCGCCGTGACTTCGTCCCGCCTGCGGACAAGACGCTGCCGATCAAGAACGTCGTGGTGATTCTGATGGAAAGCTTCGCCGGCCACTCCGTCGGTGCCCTCGGCGGCCCCAACGACATCACCCCGAATTTCGACCAGTTGGCCAAAGAGGGCCTGCTGTTCGACCGCTTCTTCTCCAACGGCACCCATACCCACCAGGGCATGTTCGCCACAATGGCCTGCTTCCCCAACCTGCCGGGCTTCGAGTACCTGATGCAGACGCCCGAGGGCGGGCACAAACTCTCCGGGCTGCCGGCGCTGCTCAGCGCCCGTGACTACGACGATGTGTACGTTTACAACGGTGACTTCGCCTGGGACAACCAGTCCGGCTTCTTCGGCAACCAAGGCATGACCACCTTCATCGGCCGCAACGACTTCGTCAATCCGGTGTTCTCCGACCCGACCTGGGGCGTCTCCGACCAGGACATGTTCGATCGCGGCGCACAGGAACTGGCCAACAACTACGGCAAGAAGCCGTTCTATGCGCTGCTGCAGACCTTGTCCAACCACACCCCCTACGCCTTGCCCAAAGACCTGCCGGTGGCGCCGGTCACCGGCCAGGGCCGATTGGATGAACACCTCACCGCCATGCGCTATTCGGACTGGGCGCTCGGTCAGTTCTTCGAGAAGGCGCGCAAGGAGCCGTATTTCAAGGAGACCTTGTTCGTCATCGTCGGCGACCACGGCTTCGGCAACCATCAGCAGGTCACCGAGCTCGACCTCGGCCGCTTCAACATCCCGCTGTTGCTGATCGCCCCGGGCATTCAGGACAAGTTCGGCGCGGTCAGCCACACCGTGGGTACTCAGGTGGACGTCGTGCCGACCATCATGGGCCGTCTGGGTGGGCCAACCCGCCACCAATGCTGGGGGCGTGACCTGCTCAGCCTGCCAGCGGGCGATCCTGGGGTGGGCATGATCAAGCCGTCGGGCAGTGAGCAGATCGTCGGTCTGGTCACCGGTGACCGCGTGCTGATCGAGTCCAAGGACATGTCGCCGCGCCTGTATCGTTACCAGCTGGGCCGCGAGTTCAAGGCCGAGCTGATCGAAAGTCCCGATCAGCCACAGTTGCTCAAGACCCTCGAAGCGTTCATCCAGACCGCTACCAAGAGCCTGCTGGACAACACCGCCGGAGTCGTCCACGGCACCCCGCAATAAGCACCGCTGCCGGGGCCCTGCGCCCCGGCAGGCGGACTGAACAAAACCCTGGCACCCAGGGTCAGCTAGAACAGGCAGTACTCGCTGTTCCGTGACCATCAGAGGGCTCGTTAATGAAAGAGTGGGACATCATCTTTGCCGATCAGAAGGGCGAACTGACCACGTTGCACCTCAGCGCTGAACAGCGCCCGAGTGAGGAAGAGGCTGCGCGTGCGATTCGTTCGGTACTGTTCCCGGTCATGGATGAGCTGGACCTCAATGATTTTCAGGATCGCAGCGTGTCGCCCACGGCGCGCTGGCTCAAGGAAAACAGCGGCGTGACTATCAGCGAAATTGTCGAACGCCCCTGAATTGGCCCCTGGCGCGCCGTCGCGGGTGACGCTAGGCTTGATCTTGGGGTCAGCGCTGTCGTGCGCCGGCCCCTGTCTTCTTCCCCCCACCCAAGCTGCTCCAAGGCGTCACGCCGGCCACCGTGTACTGTAAGAAAAGTCTATCCATCGCATTGCAGGAGGACGTTTCATGACCAGCCACAACGACGACATCAGCAGCACCGTACTCCGCCAGATGAAGGAGGGCGGGTTCGACTTCACGCGTATCCATCCCATCGAGTTCTATGCCGTGCTTCCCAGCGAGGAAGACGCCTGGCGCGCCGCGCAAGCGTTTCGCGGTGAGTCGACCCTGGCGCAGGTGCATGAGTCACAGGAGGGTGACTGGCATCTGGAGTTGAGCAAAGTCATGTATGCCACGCATCGGGGTATCGGTGCGTTCGAGCAGGCGCTCGAACGGGTCGTCTCGCCCCTGGGTGGTGAGGTCAACGGGTGGGGCGTCAAGCAGGAGCGTATCGTCGCCTGATCGTCTGACTGACACTCACGACTTGCGGCCTGCCATATGCTCGAGGTAGGCCAGCAAGGCATCCAGTTCCGCTTCGTTCAGTACTGCCTCGCTAAAGGCCGGCATCTTGCTCTGCGGCCATTGGCGCAGCGACTGTGGGTCGCGAATCAGCTGACGTAGCCAGGGCGCGGCGAAGTATTCGGTAGGATTGTGCGGCAGGTTCAGGTCCGGACCGACCTGGGCGTCGCCACCGCCGTTGAGGCGGTGACAGGCCATGCAGTTCTGCTGGAACAGGGCAAAACCCAGACGCTCGGGCGCATTGGCAGGCAGCGCCGGGTCTGGGCGCATTTGCGGGAAGCGTTGCTCGACCGGTTGCAGGCGGCGCAGGCGGGCGATCTGGAACGGCCATTGCTCGGGGCGAATACCGCTGCGCTGAGGATCGGTCCAGACCAGGTAGAACGGCCCGGCGCTGGGCTTGCCGGCGGCCAGCGGCGGCCACGGCTGCTCAGGGTCTTCCACCGCCAGCCACGCCCTTGCGGGGCCTGCCTGCAACAGCGGCGCGGCGGGCATTTCTGCGGCGAAGCCGTCCAATGCCACAGCTTGCAGGTGGTCGTCGCTGCCCAGACCTTCGAGCAGAGCTGCGAGAGGCACCGCGCGGTAATGCATCGCGCGTTTATAGGAAACGTCTGCAGGTACCTCGATAACCATGGCCTGGGGATGGTCGAGCAACTCGGCGGTGCTCCACTGGCGCGACAATGCATCGGCGTCGAGCTGCAATTGCGCAGCGTAAAGGGGCAGGGTGAACAACCCTGTCAATAGCAGCAGACAAACGCGCATGGGCTGGCTCCGAGCGAAAAGGCTCGGCAGGTTACGCGCACCGCACGCGTCGGACCAGTCTGCTTTCAACCAAACAGGCGGGTCATGTTGGGCAGAATGAGCAACAGCGTAGTGGCAAACACGATGAGTCCGGCCTGGCGGAACTTGGAATGTCTGAACATGGCTGACGGCCTTCTTGTTGTTATTCCTGTATACCCGATGGCTTCCTTGCGTGGCGTCGGATCAAGGGTAATGGGCGCTACCCGTGCGTCGCGCGCAGAGCGTGTCTTTGCATATTCAACAGTAGGGCCAAGCGTATCCATGTCAGAGACCCCTTTGTTCTAGTTGTCGGGTTTTTAATTGCGTTGAGTTATCGTTTTAATCTGACGCCTGCGCAATGGCTCTGCCTAGACACCTGCAACGCCTGGCAGCCTTTTGCGCGGCGGCATAGCCACTCGTCAGTGCGGCCTACTTGCTTGTACCGATCTTTCGCGGCAGTCTCTACGGCCATCCCTAACCTATGTCGTTCAGGACTACCGCCATGTCGCTACGCATCTGCATCCTGGAAACCGATGTCCTGCGCGAGGAATTGATCGCGCAGTACCAGGGCTACGGACGGATGTTCGAACAATTGTTCTCACGCCAGCACATTCCCGCCGAGTTTGTCGTCTACAACGTCATGAACGGCAATTATCCAGGCGATGACGAACGATTCGATGCCTATCTTGTGACGGGCAGCAAAGCCGATTCGTTCGCTGAAGATGCATGGATCGTCACGCTCAAGGCCTACCTGCTGAAACTTTACGCGCGCGGCGAGAAGTTGCTGGGCGTGTGCTTCGGGCATCAATTGCTGGCCCTGACCCTCGGTGGCAAGGCCGAACGCGCCAAGCAAGGCTGGGGCGTGGGTACTCATCGCTATCGCCTGGCCGCCCATGCGCCGTGGATGGATCCCCAGGTCACCGAACTGACGTTGCTCATCAGCCACCAGGACCAGGTCACCCAGCTACCAGAGGGGGCGACGGTCATCGCCTCGAGCGATTTCTGCCCGAATGCGGCGTACCACATCGGCGATCAGGTGTTGTGCTTCCAGGGCCACCCTGAGTTCGTCAACGACTACTCCCGCGCCTTGCTCGATGCCCGTCAGCAGCATCTGGGCGATGAGGTGTACCAGCGTGCGGTGGCCAGCCTGGCAACCGCGCATCAGGGCGATCTGGTTGGCGAGTGGATGCTGCGCTTCATCGAGCACGCACCGGCCAGGGCGTAAGGTCGACTCGCTGCGTTACAGCCAGCCGGAGCGCTTGAAGCTGGCATACAGGCCTGCGCAGCCCAGGCCGATGACCGACAGTACGGTGAAGTAGCCGTAGTGCCAGTCCAGCTCCGGCATGTTCTTGAAGTTCATCCCATAGATACCGGCGATGGCCGTGGGCAGCGCCAGGATCGCCGCCCAGGCGGCGAACTTGCGCTGAGTCACGCTCTGGCGCGATGACTCCAGCAGCATGCCCACTTCGATGGTCTGGCTGGCAATGTCGCGGATGGTGCTCAAGTCTTCCATCTGCCGGTTGACGTGGATCTGCACGTCACGGAAGTAGGGGCGCATGTTCTTGTCGATGAAGGGGAAGTTCAGCCGCTGCAGTTCTTCGCCGATTTCGACCATCGGCGCCACGTAGCGGCGCATGCGCAAGGTGTCGCGGCGCAGGCAGTGCAGGCGCTGGATGTCGGCTTCGCGCAAAGACTTGGTCAGCACGGTGTGCTCCAGCGCTTCGATTTCTTCATGGATGGCTTCGCTGACCGGCTGGTAGTTCTCGGTCACGAAGTCCAGCAGGGCGTAGAGGACGAAGTCTTCACCATGCTCGAGCAGCAAGGGGCGCGCCTCGCAGCGCTGGCGCACCAGTGCGTAGGATTGCGAATGACCATTGCGGCAGGTGATGACGTAACCCTTGCCCGCGAAGATGTGGGTCTCGATGAAGGCCAGGCGGCCTTCATCGCGTACTGGGGAATAGGTGACGATGAACAACGCGTCACCGAAAGTCTCGAGCTTGGGCTTGCTGTGTTTCTCCAGCGCATCTTCAATGGCCAGTTCATGCAGGTCGAATTGCTGCTGTAGGGTGTGCAGCACCTGAGCGGTGGGCTCTTCCAGGCCGATCCAGACGAAGTGACCGGGCTTTTGCGCCCATTCACGGCCTTCATCGAGGTTGATGTTGGTGACCTTTCTGCCAGCGCTGTATACCGCCGCCGCAACGACTCGACCCATGGTGTCTCCGATTCTCAGCCCAGGTGCGCCTGGTCACGGACGATCGCTTCATCCAGCGCTGCGAGCAGGCCGTGGCGCACTTTGAGTTTGGTGTTCTTGTGCGCGAGCATGTTCAGTTTTTTCAGCTCGCGGGCTACATTCAGTGCAGTCTCCTGAAGCTGAGCAGCGGGCACCACCTGGTCAAGAAAACCGGCATCGACGGCGGCATGGGGGTCGAACACCTCGGCGTTGATCACCGCACGGTGGAAGGCAGAGCGGCGCAGGCGGTCGCGGGCCAGTTCGATGCCGGCATGGTGCATGGTCATGCCGATCTGCACTTCGTTCAGGCAGATCTTGTACGGCCCTTCG